>CAIYIS010000039.1 GCA_903926385.1 uncultured Bacteroidota bacterium | reverse complement strand
CGGTCGTCCGGATTTTCCACTTTTTCTCAATTTCCTATCAACGCGTCTCAATTTCCTATCATCGGTCATCCGTTTTTTCCACTTTTTCTCAATTTCCTATCAACGGTCGTCCGGATTTTCCACTTTTTCTCAATTTCCTATCAACGGTCATCCGTTTTTTCCACTTTTTCTCAATTTCCTATCATCGCGTTTCAATTTCCTATCAACGGTCGGCCCTATTTTCTACTTTTTTTTCAATTTCCAACCCTCGCTCATCCATTTCTTGCCCTCCATTCCTTTTCCCCCTCCCTCATTTTATCATTTCTTCCCTTTTCATCCCCTTTTCCCCCCTTTTCCCCTCCCATACTATTATATATAGTATAATAATAGTGTAGCATCAGTTCATTTCCTCCAGCCCCAATCCTAAATCTGAAATTTGTAATCTGAAATCCCCCCTCCAAACTCACAAAATAGCGAGTTCGGAGGGGGGGAATATGTCACCCCTACGGGGTTTTGAGAGGTGGTGGGGATTTGATTAACCACGGGTTTCACCCGTGGCTACCGACATGTCACCCCTACGGGGTTAAAAGCACCTCTCCCCTTAATCCCCTCTCCGAAAGAGAGGGGGAGAAACGTGACGGTTGTTCTAAAATTATAATCTGTGAATCTGTGGCTAACCTTCCCGCCCCTCAATTTGAAATTTGAAATCTGAAATTTGGAATTATAAACTGTGGCTAACCTTCCCGCCCCTCAATTTGAAATTTGAAATTCTCCGAACTTAATTACTCGTTTCGGCAATCATATTAATAAAGTCGTCTTCCGAAATAATTTTGACACCGAGTTTTTCGGCTTTCTTTAATTTTTCGGGGCCCATGTTATCTCCGGCTATGAGGTAGGATGTTTTGCCGGATACAGAACCTACATTTTTTCCGTTGTGTTGTTCTATGGTTTTCTTTAAATCATCGCGATTAAATTTCTTAAACACTCCTGATACCACAAATGTAAGGTCTTTCAGCTTATCGGTTTTGTGGGCCATTTGCTCGCCCGACAATTCGAACTGAAGTCCCTGAACTTTGAGTTTGGTTATGATTTCGATGTTTCTGTCATCGGCAAAATAGTCGATAATGGTGTTTGCTGTTTTATCGCCTATATCGCCCACTTCGAGCAGTTGGGGGAGAGTAGCATTTCGTATCGCATCGATATTTCGGAAATAAATAGCGAGCTTTTTGGCAGTGGTTTCGCCTATATGACGAATGCCGATGGCAAACAACACCCGCTCGAAAGGAACCTGGCAAGAGGCTTGGATGCCCTGCAATAAATTGGTGGCGCTCTTTTCGGCCATACGGTCTATTTTAAGGAGGTCTTCTTTTTTCAACTCGTATATGTCGGCAATGTTTTTTATCAATCCGGCTTGATACAACTGAGCAATGGTTTCGCTCCCGAGGCTATCTATATCCATAGCCTTGCGCGAAACAAAATGTTCCATCTTTCCTTTTACCTGAGGCGGACAGCCTTGTTCGTTGGGGCAATAGTGGTTGGCCTCGCCTTCCATTCTTACCAACTCTGTATTGCATTCGGGGCAATGGGTAATGTATTCGGCAGGTTTTACTTCTTGTTCGAATAAGTTACCGCCCATGCCGGCCGGACGTTTGGTAAAATCTACTCCTATTATTTTAGGAATTATCTCTCCTCCTTTTTCAACAAACACGGTGTCGCCCACCCGAACATCTAATTTCTCGATGATGTCAGCATTGTGTAACGAAGCCCGTTTAACAGTGGTTCCGGCAAGTAAAACCGGTTTCAGATTAGCCACAGGAGTGATGGCACCTGTGCGTCCCACCTGATAGGATATGCTTTCGAGGAGGGTAGATACCTGAGTTGCTTTAAATTTATAAGCTATTGCCCAGCGAGGCGATTTGGCTGTAAAGCCCAAAAACCGCTGATGTTCGAAGGAGTTTACTTTAATTACCACTCCGTCTGTTTCTACATTTAAGGTATGTCGTTTGGTGTCCCATTTATTGAGATATGCCAGCACACCTTCTATGGTAGAACATTTTTCCATATCTCCCGACACTTTAAGTCCCCATGTTCTGGCGGCTTCCAGACTATCGTAATGCGAAGCAAACGGAAGATTTTCGCCCAGCAATGAATACAGATAACAATCGAGTTTACGTTGAGCCACGGCTTTTGAGTCGAGTTGTTTTAATGTGCCCGATGTGGCATTGCGAGGATTCTTTAATTGCTTTTCGTAAATCTCTTCTTCGTTATATCCTTCTTCTATTAAGTCTTTACGGAGGTCTTCGTTTATCCTCAAAAATTCTTTTTTAGGCATAAATATCTCTCCCCGTATTTCGAACTCGGCAGGAAAATTATCGCCTCTCAATTTAAGAGGAATACTAGAAATGGTTTTTACATTGGTGGTAACATCGTCTCCTTTTTCGCCATCTCCGCGGGTTACCGCTTGTGTTAGTTTTCCATCCACATACGTTAACGAAATGGAAACACCATCGTATTTCAGTTCGCATACATATTCGAAATCGGTAAGGCCTGATTTACGAATGCGTTCGTCAAAATCTCTCAGGTCGGTTTCGTTATAGGTATTACCTAGCGAAAGCATGGGATATTTATGCTTAACACTTTTAAATTCTTTGGTAACCTGCCCGCCCACTCGCTGCGAAGGCGAATCGGTTTTTAAATATTCGGGATGTTCTTTTTCGAGAACGATGAGTTGTTCGAGCAATTTATCAAACTCATAATCGCTGATGGTGGGATTAGACAGCACATAATAATTGTAATTATGTTCTTCTATTTGTTTCGAAAGTTCTTCTATTTTCTCTTTTGCAGATGCACTCATAATTAATCGGCCGATGCGCTATTTTTGTTCTCCGGAGCTATTGTCTTTAAAATCTTCGTTGAGGATAAAATAAAATGGCAATGTCATTTCTACTCTTGCCCATTTATTATTCATTTTGCCCGGATACCATTTAATCATTTCGAGTATTCGGATGGCTTCCTGGTCGCAACCACCGCCAACAGAATTAACCACCGCAATATTGGTCATCAATCCGGATGGTTCTACAACAAAACGCAACACCACTTTGCCCTGTATATTGGCTACTTGGGCCTGACGAGGATATTCCAACGTGGCTTTAATAAAATCCTGAAGGGCATAATTTCCTTTAGGGTACATAGGATATTGTTCCGGCATTTTATACACCTTTCCCGAACTGTCCACCTTTACCGTGTTTAGGTAATCGTGGGTTTTGTATCCTCTCGTTTTGCATAGCTTGGCATATTTATCAGGAAAAAACTCGAACGAAACCGAATAGAAAGTAGATACCCGCTGAGTACCTTTAAGGGCAGGCACCCACTGATAAAGCTTGAATAAACGAATGGCTTCGGAATCGAGAGCAGGTGTGAGATGTTGCCCCATTCTGAAATCGGAAATGGTGCTGTCTTTGTTTACCACCATATCAAACGATACCTTACCTCCTACTTTGTTCTTCAATTCATTTTCGGGATACATTAACTCCTGATCGAAAATGCGTTTGAACTCTGCTTTTCCGCCAATGTTGGTGGGCAATACATCTACATTATAACCTATCTGGGCAAATCCGCTAACGGAAACAAACAGCACACACAGGGCTGCAATAACATTTATTTTCTTCATAATGGGTTCTCTTAAATCTCACACCGCAAAATACGGGTTTTATTATTTATGTCTTTTATCAAACTTATATTTTTAAATCCTTTTTGTGCCAATAGCGCTTTTGTTTCTTCTCCCAATGCCTGATTTAATTCAAAAAAGAGTTTTCCTCCCTTGGTTAAATGTTGTACTGCAAAATCGGCAATAACCCGGTAAAACAATAACGGGTCGGTGTCGTCCACAAACAGTGCCAAATGAGGTTCGTGTTTGAGAACATTTTTATGCATCTCTGCTTTTTCCGAATTACAAACATAAGGAGGATTGCTTACAATATAATTGGCAGATGATGCAGCATATTTCTTTTTTAACTTTAGTATATTATCATTCACAAAGTTTATTTCTGTATTATTCACTACAGCGTTTTGTTTGGCTACTGCCAATGCTTTTAGCGAAATATCCATAGCCGTTACCTGAGCATGAGGAATATTTTTTTTCAATGCAATGGCTATACATCCGCTTCCGGTGCCTATGTCGATAATTTGCAGAGGTTGCTCCTTACTTTTATCGGCCTTTGCTTCACGAATTATTAAATCAACCAATTCTTCGGTTTCGGGACGAGGTATGAGCACATCCTTATTTACTTTAAACTTCATTCCCAAAAAATCGGCTGTGCCCAGCACATATTGTATGGGTTTATGTTTCTTTAAATCTTTAATGGCAAAATTAAATTTCAGCAATACCGATTCGCTAATGGTTTCGGTTTTCCTGATGTTGAGCTCGCTTCTTTTTATTTTCGCAAACTCTTCGAAACAATAAGCTATGATAGATTCCAATTCACCATCATCATAAATGCCCTGCATCTCCTGCCTGAAATAGCGGATAACATCGGTTATTTTATTAGATGGTATATTCATGTTGGCTTATTTTTGTTTACCCAATTACGCTTGTGTTCTTTTTTTTAATGAAAGATATATTTACAAGCATTATTCGGGGACACAAAAGTAAGAATAGTTAACTTTACCGCATCCTAAAAATGAACAATAACGAATTTTATATAAACCATTGTCTTGGCCTGGCTCTTAACGGGCTCGGACAAGTAGCACCCAACCCTATGGTGGGCTGCGTTATAGTGGCCAATGAAAAAATAATTGGAGAAGGGTATCATCAACTGTATGGACAGGCACATGCTGAAGTGAATGCTATAAATGCCGTTCAAGATAAAGAATTGCTCAAAACAGCTACATTATATGTCAATCTGGAGCCTTGTTCTCACTTTGGCAAAACGCCTCCCTGTGCCGATTTAATTATTGCTTCGCATATTCCTCGTGTGGTAATTGGAGGTGTGGACAGCAACTCGCTAGTGAGTGGCAAAGGAATTGAAAAATTAAAGAATGCAGGTGTGATAGTGGAAGTGGGTGTTCTGGAACAAGAATGCAAACAACTCAATTATCGTTTTTTTACCTATCACGAAAAGAAAAGACCTTATATCATTCTTAAATGGGCACAAACCCGAGATGGTTTTATTGATGCCAGCCGCACAGAAGAAAACCAGAAAGCGTTGCAGATAAGCAATGCCGATGCAAAAAAACTGGTGCATAAGTGGCGAAGCATGGAACAAGCCATTATGGTGGGCACCAACACTGCTTTGCTCGACAATCCTCAGTTAACGGTGAGAGAAGTAGAAGGCAAAAATCCGATACGTATTACCATCGATAAATGGCTGAGAATTCCTAAAGACTTTCATCTCTTCGATGGCTCCACTCCTACTCTGGTGTTCACCTCTTCGGATGCTGCTTCTGTTAACAATTTGGAGTATATCAAAATTAATTTCGAACTGCCGTTGGTTCCTCAGTTTATTGATGAATTATACAAACGAAACATTCAGTCGGTGCTGGTGGAGGGCGGAGAACAATTGCTCAATAGCTTTATACAGGCCAATTGCTGGGACGAAGCAAGAGTGTTTGTGTCGGAAACAAAAATAGGAAAAGGTGTAAATGCGCCAGTTTTAAATACCGACCCGATAGACCACGAAAATATTAGCGGGGATGTTCTGTTGATTTATAAAAACGAGAAGTTTTAATGAGCAAACAGGTCGAAAACAATTTCTACACTGCGACCGCCATCAAAATAATGCACACTCTTAGAAAGTGCTTTCATTAAAAATATTCCTCTTCCGTTGGGATTATGAATGCGAGAAGGGTGTGTGGGGTCGGGTATCATCTCAGGATTAAAACCACGTCCCTGGTCTTTTATTACAAAACATAAATAACGGTCTTCACGAATTTCGGATGTCAAACTTACTTTTTTATCCGGGTCGAGTTTGTTACCATGTTTGATTGCATTCGAAACAGCTTCATTCAGCACCACCCAAATATCATGATTGAATTCGTCAGAAATAGAATATATCTCTCGCAAATCGGCTATGAGCTTATCGAGTGCGTTAACACTTGTGCGTTTCGACTCAAGCACCATTTGCTGAGATTCTATCTGTATATTAATCATCGATGGTTTCATATTCACAAATTTTCAGCTAAATTAAAGTATCCTTTTGAAATGAGCAAATATTTCAGGGGAAAGTTAGAAGTTTCAGGATTCAGGTAGGTGTTTCGTAAAGTTAGCCAAGGATTCAATTGGGTAATTGGGCAGTAGGCAATAAAAAGAGATTGCTTTGCTGAGATCTCAATGACATACCTCAGACCTTAATAGTTGAATAATTCCAATAGTTGTTGTTCGAAACGTTGTTTTGGCAAAAAGTTTTGCTCGAGGTCTGCATTCATAGGCACAGGAGTATCGAGTCCTGCCGAGCGCATAACGGGCGCATCGAGTTGCTGAAAGCAGTTTTCGGAAATGATGGCCGAAAGTTCGCCACCAATGCCTCCGGTAAGTGTGTCTTCGTGGAGGATAATGGCTTTTCCAGTTTTATTGACAGAGTCGATAATGGCTTGCTTGTCGAGAGGGACAAGTGTGCGAAGGTCGATTAAATCGACTTTTATTTCGGGGTGACGAGCGGTTATTTCCATGGCCCAATGTACACCCATTCCATAGGTAATGATGGTAAGGTGATGCCCCTCGGAAATCAATCGGGCTTTGCCGAAAGGAATGGTATAATAGTGGTCGGCCACATCTTCGGTGAGGCTGCGGTAAAGGGCTTTGTGTTCGAAAAAGAGAACAGGGTTAGGGTCTTCGAATGCGGTTAGGAGAAGTCCTTTAGCATCTGAAGGGAAAGCAGGATAAGCAATTTTGAGCCCTGGAGTGTGAAAAAACCAGGCTTCGTTGCTTTGAGAGTGAAAAGGGCCTGCCGCAACCCCTGCGCCTGTGGGCATACGAACTACCACATCGGCATTTTGCCCCCAACGGTAATGGCTTTTTGCAAGGTTGTTGATGATTTGATTAAAGCCTTCGGTAACAAAGTCGGCAAACTGCATTTCTACCATAGCTTTCATACCATTGATGGAAAGTCCGAAGCCTGTGCCGAGAATAGCGGCTTCGCAAAGAGGGGTGTTACGCACTCGTTTTTTGCCAAACTCATCCAAGAAACCTTCGGTAACCTTAAATACTCCACCGTAACCTGCTATATCCTGCCCCATCAGTACAAGTTGGGGATGTTTGTGCATGGCCATGCGAAGGCCATCTGAAATGGCATCTACAAATCGTTTGTTGGTAAGCGGAGCTTGAGGCTGAGTTTCGGCAAGGTGAAAAGGTGCATACATATCATCCATTTCGAGCAGAGTGTCGGCAGGAGGAAGTTGTTCGGCAAAGGCAATTTCGAGGCCGTGTTCTATTTCGTTCTTGATTTCGTTGCGCAACGATTCTATCATTTTATCGTCCATCACTCCTTCCTGAAGTAAATATTTTTCGAAATTATGAAGAGGGTCTTTCTTTTCCCAGGCTTCAAACTTTTCTTTAGGAACATATTTGGTACCCGAAGCTTCTTCGTGACCTTTCATACGAAAGGTCATTAATTCCATCAATACGGGGCGAGGATGATGACGCATGGATTCGGAAAGTCTGCGCACGGTGTCGTAAACTTCGAGGACATTGTTGCCATCTACTTGCACAGCTTCCATACCGTATCCAATACCTTTATCAATAAACTGTCTACATCGAAACTGCTCATCGCTTGGTGTGGACAGACCGTAACCATTGTTTTCGATAGCAAAAATAACGGGCAAATCCCACACGGCAGCCACGTTTAGCGATTCGTGAAAATCGCCCTGACTTGCACCTCCATCGCCTGTGTAAACCAATGTGACTTTATTATTTTCTTTTAAGTGATTGGCAAGCGCAATGCCATCGGCCACTCCGAGCTGAGGGCCGAGGTGAGATATCATTCCTATGATGTGATATTGCTGAGTACCGAAATGAAATGAACGGTCGCGCCCTTTGGTAAAACCTCCGGGCTTGCCCTGAAACTGAGCAAACAATCGGTTGAGCGGAATGTTGCGAGAAATAAATACACCCAGATTGCGATGCATTGGTAAAATATATTCGTCCGTTTGCATAGCCATAGCTGCTCCAACGGAACCTGCTTCTTGCCCAATGCCACTAAACCATTTGGATATTTTGCCCTGACGAAGGAGGAGGTGCATTTTTTCTTCAATCATTCGCGATTTGAGAACACCCGTATAAAGTTTAATAAGGGTGTCATCGCTGTATTTCTTACGTTCGTATCGTATAGGGGTTTCGGCAGTAATCATAATTGGTTTGGTTTTTAAGGCGACAAAATTATTAAAAATAAGTGACGCACGGGGGTAATATTTTATGTACTTTTGTTTTACAATAAATAATTCAACACAAACAAGCTGCCTGTTTAACCATTAAAACAGAAGTGTAAATAAAATGATGCAACAAATAGCTATTTATATTATTCTGGCCCTTGCCACAAGTTATGTGGGTTACCGCATTTATGGCAGTGTGAAGAAAAAACAAGCCTGCGAAAAATGTGCACTGATGGATGCGGCAAAGGAGGCCCGAAAGAAATAGAATTCCCGCTAGGATGAATAGCCTTATTGCTAAACTTGATTATTCGGCAACAATGGTCGAAAACAAAATAAGTCGCTTCGCGATGAGTTTGTTTGTTTCGTTGCTTCTTACGTGTATTGCAATGTTGTATGTAAAACCCAATTTTCAGGTAGCCTTTCACGGAGTTTATTATGCTCAATTATCTTTACATCCTTTTGATTTTACTTTGTCAAATCCGCTGCATTACCGTTTTCTTGGGCCATTGATAGGTTATGTAACATTTCTCAAGGGCGATTTATACTTTTTTGTGCCACTCGTTTTCGCAGTACTACTCTTATCGGCTATCTATGTTCATTTCAGAAAACGTAATTTTTCGTTCTTAGAATCTATAATTCCTGCTGCTGTTGTTGCATTTTCGTGTACTGAATTTATCCCGATGCGGGCAGCAGGTTATGTTGATTCGATAACATTTTACTTTCTCTTTTTAGCTTTTAGTTTTATAAAACGCCCTGCATTATCTGCACTATTTTTTGGAGTTGCTTTAATGTGTCATGAATGCAGCTTTTTTCTACTGCCAGGATTGATGGTGTATGCAAATTACTCCGACAATAAAAATATATTCAAATTAAATAATAAACATACTCTATACCTATTGGCTTGTATTCCATATATAGTTTCAAGATACTATATCTCTATTCACACTGAAGTGGAATACAAATTAAGTTTTTATCTATCGGCTGATAATATTAAAAACAACTTGCTAAATATATTGCCATTGATAATTCCTGGATTGTTTTTTGCTTTTAAACTGTTCTGGATTTATCCGATATCGGTACTGGTAAATGAACTAAAATACAGAAGAAATAAACTAGTACTAGTGTTTATTCTGATTGCTATTCCGGTGATGGGGCAGTTGATTATAGCTTATGATGTAACCCGACTGCTGTGTTTGCTGTTTCCTGTTTTACTTATTAGTATTTATCAGGTAAAAGAAAATATGAAGGGATATACTTTTATTAAGATAGGTTTTCTGCTTATTTTGGTAAACTTTTTGATTCCACAATACTTTGCGAGTAGTTATGCTTTGCATTACATGTCCCCTTATTTTATGAAATAAACCATCACCAAATACCAAACAAATCTTTAATCATAGCCTTTCCCCAGGGGTTCTTACCAAAATCTTTTTCAAGTTTGCCCTTTAATTCCTTAAAAGAATAGATTTTGCTTTTCGTTTTCTTAGGCAACAAAAGTGCTACATCAGGTTTGGATATTTCAACACTTTTAGCAAAATAAATTACTCCACCGTCTTCTGTTGCCAGCCCCAGTATAGCGCCCGGCAGTCCGTAAAAACTTTCGGGACCAACACTTGTTATTATTTCATCGCAATACCATGCATAAATAGTGGTTGTATCGTTTGCTTTCCAGATAGCCTTTCGGCAATTGTAACCACTTATGTTTCGTTTGCTATCGGTCATTTTCCAATGGCGTTTGTATAATGTATCTGCTACATAAAGTTCTTCTCCCCACACCGATTTGATGGTTAAACGGGTATTTGCATTCATGTTTTGATACACGGTATTTTTCGAAGTGGCCCAGCCCATTCGTTCTTTAAGGTCTGAATCCTGAATTTTGAAAAGAGATAAGGAGTCGTTAAAATATAATTCAAAAATATCCGTTTTGTTTTTATCTGCCGGTTCGAGCCAGTCTTTTACATCATCAAATTTGAATTTTTTATACAGATTGGTTTTACGCTCATAAATAATTTTACCAGCTGTTAGTTGAGCCAAGATGTTTTGGTTTTCAATAAATAAAAAACAAATCAATAAAAAGAGCTTACATGTTGTTTTCATCGTCTTTTGTTTTAGTGCTATTGAACTTGTAAGTGAGTTTCAGTAAAAAATATCTGCTGATGATATTGGTTTTATTGTCTGTTATCACATTGTCTTGTATGTTTCGCGATGTGTTGATATTTTGATTCAGAATGTCGTTTCCGGAAAGGGTTAAAATTAGATTTTCATTTTTGAAAAAGGATTTATTAACCGCGGCATTCCACAAGAAATAATTAATGTTGTACCCGTTCGTTCGATTGCTGTTGATATTATACGATGCATCTGTTTCGATAGAAAACTTAAAAGGCAATTTTAATAACAACGAAGCCTGATACTGCTGGTCACTGTATGGCTTATTGCCGGCAGTGCTGATAGTTGATGATGGAGAATTGTAACCATAATTATAACTGATATTAAAAGTCAATGTGTCCAGATTAACCGCTATACCCAACCCTGCATTAACATTGGAAGTAGTAGTTATATTTTGCTGCTTGTTTATAAAACTGGAGTACTTATTGTAACTGCCATTCAAATTAGGATTTATTTCCAGTTTCTTTTGAAAGAATGGAAATCCACCTCCCATATACATCCAGCTACTGTAATTGCCGTTTACATTCACTGTTTTGGAAATGGTTCGACCAATGCTGTCAAATTCTGTTGAGTTGGCAAAAGCATTGTTTACCGCATCGGCTGTGAAATTAATCCAGATGTACTTTCCGGAAACAGGTTTATATGTATTGAAAGTAATATTAACATTATGATTAAATGTAGGAAGCAAATCTGGATTACCTATCATTATACTATTTGGATTGGTATTGTCGGGTATTGGCTGTAGTTGATTAATGCTCGGTTGACTTGAAGAGGTGTAATAACGGGCATTGAATCGGGTGGTTTGAGTAAAACGATACATGTAGCCAGCATAAGGCAGCACACTATTTACTGACTGTTTAATTTCTTTCTGGGTTATGAGATTCGAATTGGTAACATCCACATTCCTCAATCTGCTTCCAACATTGAACGAAGCTTTTTTTGTTTCATAAATAAACTTTAATCCCAGACGATTGGTAATTCTAACATTTTCGAAATTATTGGAAAAAGAATCGTTGAGTGCCGCATACTCTCCATTCACATAGTCTTGCGTTTTTTTGTTCTGCTTTCCTAAACCGTAATTGTAGTTGTACTCAAACTCTAATTTTATTTTTTTTGTGATTGGATTCGTAAATCGCGCAACCGCATTATGTGTTTGAGTATTGCTAGTGTTTATTTTTTGCTGATTAAAACTTGTATCTGTTCCCGAAGCAGTGTAAAATGTATTTGCTGATTTCAATATACCAGTCGACCGATTATCTTCGTCTGAAAAATTATAATTCAAGGTTAGTAAACGGTCTCTATTCTTGAATTTTCTGGTCAAAATTGCATTTGCATTCAGATTATATCCTTTCGCATTATTTGAATTTGTTATTTCTGTTAAATGCATTATGGTGTCTTTGTTGGTCACAAACTTTGTGATTTGATTATTATTCTGTGTTGCAGAATTTAGTTTTAACTTGGGTTCAATCACCAACTCTGTCATCGAATCAAGTGTTTGTGTTAGTCTTAAATTTACAGAATGTGCATCAGCTTTTTGAGAATTCGATGTTTCGATATTGGTAACATAACTGGTGTCTTGCAGAAAGTATTGTGAGCGGGAAGTGCCGGTGGTTTGAATCATATTATTATTATACGAATAATTAAACCCCAGTTTTGTTTTCTTACCGAGCTTATCACTGTAATATATTCCTGATTTAATTGTTTGAGGAATTCCCTGATTCTGGTCATTATTGTAATAATAAGAATTGCCATCTTCGTCAGATTGAGAATTCATTTCATTGTCTAAACCATATTTAAACATATCTCTCCAACCCAATGAAGAACGCGGAGTATTACTTGCAAATGAGAAAACTGAAATCTTTTGCGACCCTTTAAATTTATTAGCAAGCAACTCTCCTTCATAGAATTTTTGCATATCAGAAGCCCCAGAAACTTTTCCGAAATATCCTTTTTTTGCTTCATCTTTCAGTTTCAGATTCATTATTTGCGAAGTTTCTTCTTCTCCTTCTGCTGCATTTTCATTTTTCTTTTCATACACCTGAACTGATTCAACTCCATTTGCCGCAATATTTTTGGTAGCGAGAGTTGGATCGCTACCAAAGAACTCATCCCCATCAACCAACACTTGTTTTATTTCTTTTCCCTGTGAAGTAATCTTTCCTTTAGAATCAACTGTAATTCCAGGAAGTTTTTTAAGCAAGTCCTCCACTGTGGCATTCGGTTTTACTTTAAAAGAATCGGCAGCATATATTAAAGTATCACCTTTATAATATACAGGGTCTTTGTAAGCATATATCACCACTTCGCTCAGTTGCTGACTTTTTACTGGCATTATCAGATTACCGAAATTAAAGTCAAAATTGGAGGGGCTACCCAAAACAAATATTGTTTGATCATTAAATCGAGGGTGTGTGACTACTACTTTGACAGTATCAAGGGTTAGATTTTTTATTTCGAAATGTCCTTTATTATCTGTTCGGGTATGGGTTATCAAGAGAGAATCTTTTAATCGTATTACCATCACCACCGCGTATTGTAACGGGGTTTTCATAACTGCATCCTCTACATTACCATAAATCTTCATAGTTTGTGAAAATGCAGTAACACAAGAAAAAATGAAAAATAAAACAATAAGTTTCCTCATTCCTTTTTAAAAAATTTGTTAAATATAATAATGGAAACGTTTAAAAATTTACAAATAACAACTTTTAACGAACTGACTGGAAAATGAAGAAATAAAATAATAAAGAGAGGAAAAAAAAGACAAAAAAAAGTCCCGAATAAACGGGACTTTTTAAAGAACAAGTTAAAAAAGAATATTATTTCTTTTTACCACCTTTTTTGTCTTTTGCAGCAGCGATAGAATCATCGATTGCTTTTTGTTTTGCAGCTTGTGCTTCAGCATACTTTGCAGTAGAGTCAGCAGCAGCTTGTGCTTTTGCAGCTTCTTCAGCAGCTTTTGCAGCTTCAACAGCAGCAACAGAATCATTGTGTGCTTTTTCCTTAGCAGCTTTTTCTTCAGCGCTAGGTCCGCAAGCTACGAATGTAAACATTCCTGCAGCGGCAACTAATGTAAATAATTTTTTCATTGTTTTGGTTTGTGATTTTAATTAAAATTTCGGCAAATGTAGAACAAAATTTAATACCTCAATTTTTTTTTTGTATTTTGCTAGACGCTTTAACATTTTTTATGAATGCACGTGGAATCAAAAAATCGTTTTCGCCTTATAAACAGAATGTTTATTATCGAGTAAATTCTAAATTGATGATGTTTTTTTTATTTTGTATTTCAAATTAGATATAACTACGGAACAATTAAAATATGACAATCAATTTATCTGCAAAGTGTTTTAAAAAACAAAAGGATTCTTAATAA
Organism: uncultured Bacteroidota bacterium; assembly: GCA_903926385.1. Taxonomy (GTDB): domain Bacteria; phylum Bacteroidota; class Bacteroidia; order 2-12-FULL-35-15; family 2-12-FULL-35-15; genus 2-12-FULL-35-15. The sequence continues at coordinate 114,684 of CAIYIS010000039.1, read as the reverse complement.
AATAAGAATCCTTTTGCTAAAAATACGAAGATAAAAGTTTATTTACCTTTACCTTGTCCAGCTTTTACCTCTGTTTTTTTAGGCTCTTCTTTTTTAGGTTCTGTTTTTGGAGCTGATGCCTTAGGCGCAGCTTTAGATCCTTTTTTAGAAGCTTTTTTCTCTTCTTCAAATTTTGCTACAGAGTCAGCAGCCATTTTAGCTTTTTGTTCTTCTGCATATTTTGCAGTAGAATCAGCAACTGCTTTTGCTTTTGCAGCATCTGCAGCTTCCACTGCAGCAATTGAATCTTTGGTAGCTTTTTCTTTTGCAGCTTTCTCTTCTGCACTTGGTCCGCAAGCAAAGAAAGAGAACATTCCTGCTACGGCAATTAGACTAAATAATTTTTTCATTTGTTTTGAATTTTTTTTTATTAATATGGCACAAAGGTAATTTTTATTTTTATTAATCCTAAAAGTAATTTTAAAATGATTTTTATCTACCTTTGTGCCCAATTAAAAATTTAAATTACTTAAAACAATAAAAAAATGAAAAAACAAATTTTAAGCCTAACGACAATTGCTTTATTATCGTTATCCGTATTAAATACTGGATGTAAAAAAACAGCTAGTGATACAACAAAGCCTGTAATTACTATTGTTGGTTCTAACCCTTATTACATTCAAAAATCAACAATATGGAGTGATCCAGGAGCAACGGCATCAGATGATGTTGACGGAACTATTGTTGCCTCACCTTCCGGAGTTGTTACCACAGGAACAACTGGTCCATGCACTATTACGTATACAGCAAAAGACAAAGCTGGTAATACTGCTACTGCTACCAGAACAGTTAATGTAGTTGATGTTGATGGATACTATGCTAATGTAGTTGATGAAAGCCCATATCCAACTGGTACATTAAGCAATTACAACGAAACAATGCATTTAGTAGCAGACGGAAGTGGTAAAGTAAACTTAACCACATTCGGTGATTATGTGAACGGAAGCGTTTATTTTAATTTGACTAGTCCATCTACATTAACAGTTCCTTCCCAAACTGTTGTTTGTGGAAATCCTGCTGCTAGCAGAACTTTCAGTGGAACCGGAACAGTTAGTACTTCTGCACCTCAAGTGGTAATTTCCTTTTCAGAAGTTACAAATGGTACAACAATTAATTCTCAAGACAGATACACACGTTAGAAACAGTTTAATTTAATATAGAAAAGTCCCGTACAATACGGGACTTTTTTATTTCTGTTCATTCTATTTATTATTTTTGCAATCTTATATTTTAAATACTGTTAGTTTCATTTCAATGTCAGAAAATATCCAGCATCTATTCATCCTCCTAAAACGTTTAGTCTACCTGCTGTTCTTCTACACTCTTTGTCGTCTTCTTTTCTTCCTTTTTAATTACTCCACCTTTTCAGATGTTGGTTTCACACATTTTCTTGCCCTTTTGTTTTGGGGTACACGGTTCGACTTTTCAGTTATTATTCTTTCCAACTCCATTTTTCTTCTCCTTTATTTATTCCCTGCTCCTTTCAGAGAATCTAAAGTAAGCAGAATAATTTTGAAGTGGCTGTTTATATTAATAAACAGTTTCGCTATGATGGCCAATTGCATTGATATGGTGTATTACCGTTTTACATTAAAACGTACCACGGCTGATGTATTTAATTTTTTCGGAGGAAATAAAGGAAGTGATTTAAAGCGACTACTTCCCATATTTATTAAGGAATATTGGTATTTGGTTTTAATCTGGCTTGCTTTGTCGTATGCTGTATACTATATGTATAAGAAAACCGAAAAGGATATTCGCTTTGATTGGAACAGAAAAAGATACTTAAAAGAAATTGTTATCTATTCTGTGAGCATTGTTATTCTTTTATTCGGGTACCGAGGAGGCTTTCAACTAAAACCAGTAACAATTGTGAATGCAGTGGAATATACAACTGTAAAATATATTCCAATTGTATTGAATACCCCTTTCACCATTTTAAAAACACTGGATGTACAAGGTATAGACCCGAAAATGTATTTTACTAATGAAACAGAATTAGCAAAGGTGTATACCCCTCATCATCCTGGAAAAGTCGGGAACTTGAGCAAGCTAAATGTATTTGTCATCGCCCTCGAAAGCTTTTCGAAAGAATATATTGGAGGATTGAATGGTAGAAAAATAGGCTACACACCCTTTCTCGACTCGCTGATGAAAGAAAGTTATACCTGTGTTAATGCCTTTTCGAACGGTAAAAAATCAATAGAAGGAATCCCTGCTATTGTTGCTAGTATCCCTTCGTGGTCGGACGAACCATATATTTTCTCACAGTACGGAAGTAATCAGATAAACAGTTTGGCAAGTTTGCTGAAAAAAGAAGGGTATTATTCTGCGTTTTTTCATGGCGGAGATAACGGTACAATGGGGTTTGATGTGTTCGCCAATTTCGCAGGTTATGATAATTATTTTGGAAGAAATGAATACAATAACGAAAAAGATTATGATGGTAGTTGGGGAATTTGGGATGAAGAATTTTTGCAATACACAGCTAAAACTATTAATACAAAACCTCAACCCTTCTTTGCTACTCTGTTTACTTTAACTTCGCATCATCCATTTAATGTTCCGGAAAAGTATAAAAACAAATTTAAAGGAGGGCCGCTTGAAATCGAAAAAAGCATTAGTTATACCGATTTTGCCCTTCGCAAATTTTTTGAAACAGCTAAAAAAATGCCTTGGTTTAATAATACACTTTTTGTTCTAACTGCCGACCACACGGGCATTTCGGAAGACCCATACTTTACCAATCGTATTGGCAGTTATTCCATTCCTATTCTTTATTATAAAGCAAATAGCGAACTAAAAGGTTACGATTCGGTAACTACCCAACATATAGATATTATGCCTTCCGTGCTCGATTATTTGAATTACCCCCTCCCCTATTTTGCTTTCGGAGCATCGGTTTTCGATTCCACAGCCGACCATTTTGCATTAAACATTAATAATGATGTTTACCAGATGATACATAATAATTACTCTTTGCTTTTTGACGGAGAAAAACCCATAGACATGTATTATTACAAAACCGACAGTATGCTTAAAACCGACTTATCTGTTAAAAGAAAAGAGGTAGAAATGAAAATGGAAACCAAGGCAAAAGCCATTATCCAAAGCTATCAACAAAGTTTGATAACTAATAAAATGAAATAAAAAACATCATTTTTTTGATAAAAAAATTAGTGAAGTAAGCTCATTTATGAAAAAGAAAATCTGTTTTATTATCAATCCTATTTCCGGAATAGGAAAACAAAAATTAGTCGAAAAACTTATCGAACAGTTTCTCGACCCAACTCTTTTTGATTATACAATTAAATACACCAATGCACCCAAACACGCAACCTCATTAGCTCGTAAAGCTGCAGAAGAAAACATAGACATAGTGGTAGCTGTAGGTGGAGATGGCTCTGTAAATGAAGTGGCAAAAGGATTAGCAGGAACTCAAACTGCTATGGCCATTCTCCCTGCTGGTTCAGGCAATGGATTAGCGCGCCATTTGCTAATTCCACTCCATTTAGAAAAGGCAATTACTTTAATCAATTCCTGCACTATAAAAACGATTGATACCATTAACTTAAATGATGAAACTTTTGTGAATGTGGCTGGAATAGGATTTGATGCACACATTGGTTGGCAATTTTCCAAATATGGTAAAAGAGGATTTTCCTCTTACATCAAGATAGTGATGCGCGAATTCAGAAAATATAAAGAACAAGATTACGAATTAATTATTGACGGAATATCGCACAAAAGAAAAGCATTTTTAATAAGTTTTGCTAACGGCTCGCAGTGGGGAAACAATGCCAGTATAGCACCTACTGCCGATATTTCGGATGGAGAAATGGACATTGCAATATTAAAAAACGTAAACTGGAAGAGTGGCGCATGGATAGGTTATCATTTGTTCCGTAAAAAACTACACCACACCCGTCAACTCGAAATCATAAAAGCAAAAGAAGTAACTGTAAAACAAAATGGAATAATAGCACATATAGATGGCGAACCAATAGGAATTGGAAAAACTTTTTCGATAAAAGTAAATCCGCTTTCACTCAAAGTGGTTTGTTAATTATCGTTTCAAATCAAACAGAATTATATTCCAATTATATTGCGCAATCGAAAAAACAAAAACTAAAATTGAACACACATGTCGAAAAAAAACAAACAAGGCGGTATGGTATATTCAACCAATAAAAATTTCAACTTTGAAAGCGAAAAACCCGCTCCCCTAAATTCATTACCCCCTCATCAGCAAAATTTAAAAATTTACCTCGACCGCTTAGGCGGAGGTAAACTACTAACCCGAATTAACGGTTTTGTGGGCAATGAGCAAGATTTGGAAGCACTCGGGAAACTGCTAAAGCAAAAATGCGGAGTAGGCGGAAGTGTAAAAGAAGAAGAAATATTGCTTCAGGGCGATCACCGAGATAAAGTATTAAAGTTACTCACAGACTCTAACTATAAAGCAAAGAAAGCGGGAGGCTAAATTATTATTATATAACAATTTAATTAAATAAATCATTTGTCAATTAAAAGAAATCTTAAGCTTTTTTTAACCTCCATGTTGTATGTAAACCCAAAGAATCCATTTCCGAAACAGTAGAATCCATTTCCGAAACAGTAGAATCCGTTTCCGAAACAGTAGAATCCGTTTCCGAAACAGTAGAATCCATTTCCGAAACAGTAGAATCCGTTTCCGAAACAGTAGAATCCATTTCCGAAACAGTAGAATCCATTTCCGAAACGCTGGCGAATTTTACCAAACAACAACAAACCAATACGTTAACGTTTTGGCATCCCCCTTACCATCTTATTCTTTCTTTTTTCGAGTAAAAAAGTTCTTTACAGGGTTAATATAAGCGTCAATATCAAATAATGCGCTATCGGTAGTAGCTTTATAGGTTAGAAAAACCCCAATAGGAAGAAGAATAATTGTGGCCATCCACATTCCCTGATAAGCTAAAAAAGTTCCCTCTTTAGTCAGTTTTTCACCAGTTATAGATAAAACATGAAAAGTAATAAAAAACACAACCGATATCACCACAGGCATTCCCAGCCCTCCCTTTTTAATAATGGCTCCTAAAGGCGCTCCGATAAAAAAAAGTATAATACATGCCACCGACAATGTAAATTTCCGATGCCATTCAATAAGAAATGTTGCCTTAAAATAATCCGTAGCCTCGGCCTCATTAGCGGTTGAATCTGTATAAGCTTTTGCGCTTCGCGCAATATTGCTGGCACTTTCGAGTAATGCAAGTTGCTGAGGTTTCTGTAATTTTGAATACGCATCCACACTTCGATGTAATGTTTTGGATGTGTCGGTTTGCGATATGTAATTAAACGAGTTATAATAGTAACTTTTTACCAGTTGAACAGTAAAATCCATTTTATGTTTCTCATTTTTGGTTACCATCGAATCCACAGAATGTGAAATTTGATGTAAATTTAGCATCTGGCAATTACTTTTAAATAACTCTTCGTTAGTTCGCGAAAACTTTAGCTCGGATAAATCAAAACGAATAATACGTTGTTCGAACTTGTCGCGAACCATGGGGTGTGTTATTGCGTCCTTTTTGTTCTCGACCATATCCTTATAACTAACCCCATCGTTCAATGTTAACACAAGATACATCTTATCTACGGTTTCTTCCATTCTTCCACTTTTAGCAGATAAAACAAAATTGTTCCCCTGCATCGAACGATGATCGTAAATGAGAATATCTTTTAGAGTTTTGCCATCTTTTTCTTTATTACCAACCCTCATACTGAATCCCTGAATACTATGATTAAACACCCCATCTTTAAACATAAGTGCAGGTTTTGATTCCCTGATATCGTACAATAAAGAACCAACTTTTAAATTGGTATATGGCAAAATATAATTAGAAAAGAAAAATGCACCTAACGAAAGACAAACTATAGCAATCAAAAGAGGAGACATTATCCGTTGAAGCGACAATCCTGAACTTTTCATTGCGGTGAGCTCAAAATTTTCGCCCAGATTACCAAATGTCATCAAGGATGAAAGCAGCACTGCAAGAGGCAGTGCCATGGGGATAGTAGTAAAAGAAAAATAAAAAAATAATTTGGCAAGTACACTTGCATCTAATCCTTTTCCCACAAAATCGTCAATGTATTTAAACACGAACATCATGAAGAAAACAAACACAGCAATAAAGAAGGTCATTATAAATGGCCCTATATAAGATTTCAAAAGAAATTTATGCAGTGTTTTCAAATCGGAATATGATTAGCAATTACTGTGCTAAACTTTACCCTAACAATGTTTTTTCGACTGCTTTTAGAATGGAAAATGCTTTTTCTGTAGTTGCGGCTTCAGCATAATTTCTCAATACAGGCTCTGTTCCCGATGCACGAATCATCATCCATTCATCATTATCAAAGAAATATTTCCAGCCATCAATTGTTTCCACTCTTCTAACAATGTATGGCCCGAACGATTTATAAGTATTGTTCTTGCAGTTCTCAACAATCGCTACTTTCACTTCTTCTTTCAGGTGCATATCGCTGCGTTCAAACTTAAATTCGCCAACAATTTTGTATATCTCCTGTATAAGTTCGTCCAGTGTCTTGCCCGATTTTACCATATATTCCCAAATAGTGAGTCCCATCCATATTCCATCTCGCTCCGGAATGTGACCTTTAATAGCAATACCTCCGCTCTCTTCGCCTCCTAACAACACATCTTCAGAAATCATGATGGAAGCGATATGTTTAAATCCGATTTTCACTACTTGATATTCTAAACCATAATGTTCGCAAAGCTTTTTAACACGAGGTGTTACCGAAAAAGCATTTACTACTTTTCCTGTACTTTTTTTCTCCTTGACAAGATAATTGATGAGCAAAAGAATTATATGATGAGAATCTACAAAGTTACCCTTACTATCGTAAAGCCCTATTCTATCTGCATCTCCATCGGTAGCAAGTCCGCAATCAATATCTCCTGATTCGGAAATAAGAGTTGAGAAAGGAATTAAGTTTTTATGAATCGGTTCAGGAGCCTGCCCCTCAAAACTTGGGTTATAATCGCAATGCAAAAAGGTTATTTCAGGCAACAATCTGCGCATTACATTTTGTCCTGCCCCATACATAGCATCATAAGCAAAGTTCATTTTTGTATTACGAATAGCATCCATATCAAAATTTTTCTCCACATGATTTACATACATGGTTTCCAAATCAACATATTCAATCATTCCTGACTTCACAAAATCTTCGATAAAAAGATTCTCAAGGTCGATTGTGTTCTTTTCAGGGATAATATCTTCAATTTCTTGAATATTCTCAGGCAATAATGGACCTCCAAAATTTCCTTTTAGTTTATAACCATTATAAGAAGGGGGATTATGTGAGGCAGTAATAATAACACCAAGTGAAGCTCCAAGTGTTTTTGTTCCTAGAGAAATCATTGGAGTAGAAACAAAATCTTTAGCCAAAAACACTTTGATACCGGCATTCGCAAAAACTTTAGCAGTTGTTTCCGCAAATAGTTCTCCGGCAAACCGGCAATCATGTCCTACCATTATTGTTGGCTTTTCAAAATTCTTTTTTACCCATTCTGTAGTTGCTATTGTAACTCTAGCTACGTTGTCAACTGTAAAATCTTTGGCGATAATTGCTCTCCAGCCATCTGTTCCAAATTTAATTTTTGTCATGTTATTTTTATTTAGTTTGCAAATATAAAATATTTTAATCAACGAATTTCTTTACTATCCAAAGCGTCATGATATTTTTTAGCATATACCTGATGCTGTTCGTAGGTTTTAGCAAAATAATGTTTACCCGATAAGTCTTCTTTAGCACACATATAAATATAATCACTTTTTGTATAATTCAAAACAGCATCAATAGATGACTCCTGAGCAAAACCAACAGGACCGGGAGGAAGACCTTTATTTTGATAAGTATTATAAGGCGAATCAATTTGCTTTTGTGCTGTGTGAACGCGTTGAATAGTAAAATCACCTGAAGCAAAAATAACGGTAGGGTCGGATTGCAGAGGCATATCTTGTTTCAGTCTGTTTATATACAAACCTGCAATTATTTTCTTCTCTTCATTATCACAACATTGCTCCCCCTGAACAATAGAAGCCAAAATCGAAACCTCATTTTGGGAATAACCTATGGATTTTGCTTTCTTTTTTCGAGTATCTGTCCATAGAGCTTTGTATTCCTTGGCCATTCGGTCGAAAAATTCATCAACAGAAGTATTCCAAAAAAACTCATAGGTGTCGGGAACAAACAAAACCTGGATATTTTTCTCAGTAAATCCGTATTTACTTAAATAGGCGTTATTATGAATTGCCTGAAACAAGGAAATTGAATCGGCTTCTATCCTCCTCCCTACTCTTCCTATTAATTGGTCAACTGTATGTAATCCGTTAAAGTTTATTTCAACTGGCTCCTGTATTCCTGCTCGAAGCAAATTGATCAGAGCATTATTACTCATTTGTGAAAGTATTCTGTACTTGCCGGGTTTAATGGCCTGTTTGTATTTCTTTTTTTCGGACAACCATTCAAATGCAGCAGTGTTTTTCAAAATATTACTTTCTGTCAAAATACGCTCTACGTCCTCAAATTTAGAGCCTGTTGGTATAAATATAATTTGAGATTTTTTGTCGTTCAGATTTACATTCGATTGAAAAATGTTTTTATAGGCATAATAACCACCAGCAAGTGTGATGAGCATTACCAAAGCAACTATAGCGGATGTAACTCTTTTAAGAAATATATTTTTTTGCTTTTTTGCCACGTTGCAATTTTGATATTATAACGAAAAGACGAATATAGCAGGAATACTAATTACTTCGCGAATTTAGGATCTGAAATTTGTTTGAGCACATTACTCGCCTGTTGGTTCTTCGGGTTCCTTTTTATCACTGTTTGTAAGATATGTTTTGCCTCCTTGTAGTTCTTTTTATAAATATTAAAACCAGCCATATTCATCAGCAAAGGTTCGTAATCAGGATCCAGGAGAATCGCTCTTTTATAATAATAGTCTGCTTTTTCAACATCTCCCGACACAAGACATGCATACCCCATATTATTAATAGCAGGAACATATTTAGAATCTTCGGTCAGAATAGAAGAAAAAACAACTTTAGCTTCGTCTACTTTATTTTGGGCCATCAACGATGCTCCGAGTTTATTTTTGAATTCCGGATTAAACGGAGATAATACATCTGCATTTTTATAAAACAAATAGGCATCTGCTTTGTTTCCGGAATAATAAAATGCCTCCCCTATTCGGTAAGAAGTCCATGCATCATCATTGTTCCATGTTTTTTTCACTAATAAATTTTTAAGAACATTTTCCTTCCCTAGCTCTGAGACAAAATCCAAAATTTTACTGTTATCTTGTTTGATAAAGTAAAGGTGAATTAACATTCCAAAACTCTGTTTCAATTCATCAGGTGTTTTATCAGATAAATAAATCATTGCTGAATCAAGAAATACAGGATTTGATTCAAATTTATCATATTGTTGAAGATAAGCCTTAGCCTTGGTTGCACGGCTTGGATTCTTTTCGTTTACAGCATAAAGGCCAATAAACTCTTTTGCTTTTGATCCCACTTTTTTCTTTACTGGTTTCCGGATGTAATGATCATGCACAGTAACATGAGGTATATCTATAGACCCCGAACGTGGCATGTGGCATGCCACACAATTGTCGCCCTCACTTATTCTTGTTACCATTATTTCTGTACATAATCTATTTATGCCAGATTCATTATGACATTTGATGCAAGCATTATTAAACACATCTTTCCTGGTAGACCTAACACTAACATGTGGGTTGTGGCAGGTAACACAAGTGAGAGCATTTTTGTAAGGACGTAAAGATTTGGTATCTGTTTCTGTTCGGAAACTTTTAATAAAACACTTGCTTTGTTTTAGTCTGTCGGCATGGGAAGCCATGATAAATTGATCATCTGAATTTTTATATCTTGGCAAGAATGTAGTAATATAATCCGAAAGTCTCATTCCTGGTCTAAAGTCGAAAAATGATTTACCTTCTTTCACTACCGCGTTGCCTTGCAAATGGCATCGTTGACAAACATCAAACTGAAGATCGATTGAAAGTTTACCTGGATTTACAATTGAATAATCTATATACTTTGATGTATCCAATGCAGGATTTTTCATTCGTTGTTGGACATGAATACTTCCTGGTCCGTGACATCTTTCGCAACTGACTCCTTCTGGTAGTGAATTAAATTTATTTTCCGAACCTTCTGTAAATCCCGGCAACGAATTATGACAACTCATACATTCCAGTCCAATCTTTCTCGAAAACCGAGTATTGGAGCCTTCTTCAAACCCTGGTGGGAAATCCCATTCTCCTTTTTGTGTGTAATATGTCATAGGCATTTGATGCAGATATCCGTTTGTATTCATTATATGTGAATTGGTATGCTGACCAGAACCTATTATAAAATCAACTTTTTCGACATGTTTATAAATTGTATCATTTCCCTTTGTCCTAAATTCCATTATCATCAAACTGTCATTTTTCCAAAATGGGTGGTAATAAAAATCTTTGAATTTATCGTAGATAACAGAATGTTCCGAAAACTTAGCCGAACTCTTTTGTTTACTAGCATGCTCAAAACTTTTCCCCATGCCTGTTTGAATAAAGGAATTGTAGATGGCCTGATGACAAAGTTTGCATTGACTGATTCCTACATATCGTGCAGTATCGTTATGATTAAGATAGGAATTTTCAACAGGTCTTGAGGTGGTATTTTTTTTTGATTCGTTACCGCAAGAAACCAAAAGAAAAACAATAAAAGGAAAGAATGAGATTATAAGAAAATTACGGATAGAAAGTTTCATAAATTCTTTGCGTCTCCGCATCTAAGAGTAGAATTATTTTATTTTTTGGAGCATCAGTTCATCATAATACTTAGTACCATCGCGTACCCATTGCTTTTTAATGCCTGTGATTAAAAATCCATGTTTTTGAAATAACAACACACTTGGTTCATTGTCAATAGAGATGTTAGCAAATAATTGATGAAGGTTTAAGGTTTCGAAACAATAATTAATCATTAATTCAAGGGCATCAGAGGCATATCCTTTTCTTCTGTCCGATTTGTCCGCAATTAAAATACCTATTCCGGCACGTAAATGATTTGGTTCAAAATCGAACAAATCGATACAACCAACGGCCTTCAGTTCCTTGTCGCAAATAATAAGTCTTAATTGCTTTATGCTATAGATATCCTCAAGTGCGGTGGAGATATATTGTTCCAGTGTTTTTCTTGAAAAAGGAGTTTGAGTACTGCTTACTTTCCAGTTTTCGATATCGTTTTCCCATTCGTAGAGCACATCAATATCCGATGGCTCCATCGCTCTCAATGTTATTTTTTCTGATTGCAGTTTCATATTTCTATTTCTCCTTTAAAAACGAATGTAGCCGGACCTTCCAGCCAAATATCAGTAAAAGTATTATCGTTATTTTTGACAAATTTGACTTTTAATTTACCACCAAGCGTTATTACATCACATTCGGTTTGCGTGGTAGAAACTGCTCGCAAAGCGGCAACCAATGCTGCTGCAGTCACCCCTGTTCCGCAGGACAAAGTTTCGCCTTCCACTCCCCTTTCATAAGTTCGAACAAATAACTCATTATACTTCTTTTCAGCAAAATTAACGTTTACCCCATGCTCAACAAAGCGCGAACTATTTCGTATTTTCTTGCCTTCTCCCTCTACATCATATTTCTCAATATTGGAAACAAATGCCACATAATGAGGAGATCCTGTATTTAGAAATGCAAATGGAGCAGTAATTTCAACCTCTGTAACGTCCTTCATTTTTAAACTCACATACGAGGGTTTTACTTTTGCTTCATGCATACCATCTATTGCATAGAAAACTGCTTTATCTTTTACAAGTCCTATGGTGCGTGCATATTCCGTAATACATCTTCCTCCGTTTCCACACATACTGCTTTCGTTTCCGTCAGAATTAAAGTATACCATCTCAAAATCGTAGCCCTGCTTATTTTGCAGTAATATCAATCCATCTGCTCCAATTCCAAATTTACGATTACACAGTCGTGACGCTAAAGCATTGTCCGACTGACTAAATTTCATATCCCTATTGTCAATTATAATAAAATCATTGCCTGTTCCCTGATATTTCTGAAATTGAATGGTCATTATTTTTTACGGTTTGTTTTCGAAGTTAGATGTGTTAAGCTACTTTAATTTACTAATTAAAGACTCATCCGAAACTTTTTCATATGGCTTCAACTCACTTGCATAATCTAGTTTGTAAACAGAGTTTTGATTCCTCATATAGATTGCATCATCTGATTTGAATAATTTTATTCCTTCAGCTGAAGCTATTCCAAACAAAACAACTTTGTACTTACTCATTTTGTAACCTTTATAATTGATTGGAGACTGCCAAAACTCAATATTCAAAATCATTTTCCCTGAATTTTTATCATCCTGCACACCGCTTACTCTTTGCAGCAGGGAGTCTTTCGAATTGTTTTTCGAACTGACAGGATTTACATTTATTACCTCGAGTGTTTTCGAAGTAAGCAACTCATCTTTTCGAACTACAATATCATCCGAAACTTCCGAATTATTGCGTATAGAATCTTTTATTATTAAAGAAGAAGTAAGCGAATCCGAATGAGCACCCTTTTCCAACTTTTCCGTATGAACTGTATCTGAAGTTTCGGCTAAAGTAAACTTATTATTCGTTATTGTTTGTGAAGCAACTTTCTCTTTAGTGCCTTTCTCCTCAGTTGTATTTTCGGTTGTTTCAGGTGATTTAGATTCTGAGGTGAAAGTATGAATAAATGTTTTGTAGAAATTTAACTCTTTAAAATAATTATCCAATTTCAAGACAAAAAAACCACAGGAAACTATTAAACCAACGAATAAACCCATAATAAATCCTTGGGTTTTATCTTTAAACTTGCTCATTGGTTTTTTATAATATCTGTTTTTTTATTAAAAATTCAGCGGTAAAGTTAAACAACCTTTGTAAACTACAGCATATTTTTTTGAACAATAGAAGTTGGGATATAATGTGATTCCAAACTATCGTTTCAGCAGCTTTAGTTCTATTTGCAGTTTAATATCGCAATGGTTTATGGATATGGAGTTAGGAAAATGGTCTTGGTAATCCTCAAGGAGGTATATAACTTTTTTGCTATGCTTCTTAGAATGTTCAATTTTTACCATATTTCCGGAAGCATTTTCGGTGAAATAATAAGTAAATATGGTTTGGGGGTGGGTGCGAATGATGGTGTATTGTTGGGCTTTGTCAGTAAGGGTAACATAGGGTTCTTGGCCAACGGAGTTCATCAGCAGGGTTTCGATGTCTTGCTTTATGGTATTGAGCAGGGCAGGGCGGTTAAACTGAGGAACGCAGTAATGAAGAGAAAAAGCAGAGTCTTTAAATTCGAAATCGAAAAGTTTCATGCCCAGTTCGGTTGTAAATATTACTCTGTAATCGTGGGCTTGCATTTGTTTAGTAACAAGCAATCCGCTTACTTCTTTACCGTAAATGGTAATATTGGTTTTGAAAAGAAAAGAAGTAAAATTGTCGCCAAAGATAGATTGCAGAGGCTGTGCTTGCTTGTCGGCAGACGTTAGCCTGCCGTAATGCCCGGGAGTGCACGCGGCCAGCAAGAGCACACAAACACTACTTAACAGTAAATTTCTCATCGCTGATGGGCTGATTGTTTTTGCGTCCTGTAAAATCGATGCTGGTGTAGTCGTCACCGGGTTCAATCATTTTTACTTTTACCACTGCATAATCTGTTTTGTCTATATAGAGCTGAATTACCTTAAGAAAATCTTTAGCCCCTTTTTGTAATGGAGAGAGTTCGAGCAAATATTGTTTGTCGCTTTCGTAATAGTTGGCTTTGTAGTCTTTGTTGTTCAAAAGGTTTCCTTGCACAGTGTTTACCATCATTTCGTTTATGCTTTTAAACATTTTGTTGGAGTTAATATCGTATTTGTTCACCTTGCCATTGTCTTTGATAAACATTTTGTCTTTATTGATAACAATGATGTATTTATAGGGGTCGTTATATTCCCAGCGGAGCATGTTTATTTGTTTAAAACAAAAATGTCCTTTGCTGATGATGTTTTCAGACATAACGGAAAGGTATTTTTCCTGAGTAAAATCGCTTTCGATAGAATTAACCAACTTAGACTGTGTTTCCATTTTTAGTTTAAATGTAGCGGTGTCTTTTACAAGTGTAAAACCTTTCGGCACCTGAGCGAATAGGAGGGAAGGGATAATAAAAGCAAGGAATAAAAAGTGTTTTTTCATATACTACGGATTTGTGCTTTGGTTCGGAATCTATGTCCGATATGTGTTTGTGTTTTGTTGTTAATGGTAACTGTTAATATTTAAAAGTGATTGGAGACTTACAATTTTAAAGCCATTTTGTTTGGCAAACAAAAGTGTTTGTTCCAATACCTCAACTGTTTTTTCGGAAGTGTCGTGAAAAAGCACAATTGCTCCCGGTTTTAACTGTTGTTTCACTCTGTTTAAAATTACTTCCTTATTATCTCCTGTTGTGTCCATCGAACGAATGTTCCATCCGATGACGTCATAATTCAATGCTCGGGATGCTTTTGCCAGATTGGGAGTGGTAACACCATAAGGAGGTCTGAAGAGTTTCATTTGTTTTCCGGTGATGCTTTTTACCAAGTCGGCTGTATCGTTTAGTTCTTTTTTAAATCCTTTGGTTGATTCGAAATCTATAAAAAAAGAATGAGAAAATGTGTGGTTGCCTATGGTATGCCCTTCGGAGTCTATTTGTTTAATTATTGATTCGTTTTGATGAATGTGTTTGCCGATTACAAAAAATGTAGCTTTAGCTTGATGTTGTTTTAGTACCGCCAGTATTTTGGAAGTGAATTCAGGATGGGGACCATCATCAAAGGTAAGTGCAATTAGTTTTTCGTTTGTATCCGAATTACAATATGCTTTGATATAAAACCCCGACTGAATAGTAGCCGAGCCATATGCCAGGACCAAACTAAAAACAAATGCGATGGCAAGTATCCATAACATACTAATTCCTGCCAATACCGACAACAAGCAAATGATGCATAACGAAAGTATAAATGCAATGCCCGTTGATTTGAATGTCATGGTGAAAATGTTAAAACATTAACATTGAGAAAGCAGATAAACGCTATGGTAAGCGCCCATATAGTTGTTGTAAATAAGAACATTTTTAAACTGTTTCTTATTGTTTTTGCCAATCAGCGTGCTTTTAGGTATAGTTTGAGTTTTCAGAATCATTGACGAAAGCCACAACGCAAAACAACCGGAAGTTTGATACTCTCCGCACAGGTGTTTGAAATAAGTGGCAGTAGTATCACTGAACAAGGCATTCTTTAAATTGTAATACTTTTGGTCGTATCTTACATCACCACTAATACCGTACACAACACAATCAATATCGGCTGTGGTCATGTTTTTTTCTTTTAGCAGTTCCAGTATTTTATTGTGAACTTCGGTTTCGCTTTCGGGAGCATAAAACATTCTGAGAGCACGTAGTTTTGCATAATCATTATTTCCCTCCTGATTGCTCAACATAAAAAAAGCAGCGCCTTCGCCCGAAACACTTCCGGGAGTTTTACTATGAATGATATCCATGGTAGCGGTCTTTTCTTCTTTCCAGTGTCCTGCTCTAGCAGTTATTCTGAAATGTTTGTCCGTCATTTCGTCATGCCCACCAACCAATACATTGTGGGCATCGGTATCAGCAAGAGTCATTAATCCATCTAACAAAGCACTCTCGAAGGAGAAGTTTTTGTGCACATAGGTGAAATTATAATTCATGCATTTCAATTGCAATGCAATTTGAGAACTAACAGTGTTATGGGTAGATTGCATAAATGATGTAGGAGTTAAAAACTGTTCATCATTATCAATAATAGCCATCAGAAATTTTTCGGTGTCTTCGTGACATCCCAAAGCTGTTCCGGTAATGATGGCATCCGGAATTTCAACTCCTGCATCTTTCAAACAAACCGATGAAGCAGCAATTCCCATCTTCACAGTTCGGCCCATTCTTCGTGCTAGAATCGGATTCAGAAATTCGGTGTACACAGGTTCGATGCAACGAAGTGTGTTGGTATTGTACTCTACCGCTTCCGATAGAAAGTCGTGAGTTTTAAAAGTTTTTTGAGGAGAAACTATACCTATTCCTTTAATATATGCTTCCATCAATTAGTGTCGTGAAAATATAAGAGCAGCTGAATTACCTCCAAAACCAAATGAATTCGACAAGACATTATTTATAGGCTGGTCTGTTGTCAATTCTTTGTTAGGTGTAAATTTCAGTTCACTCATTTGATTTTTGTGATTCAAACTTGGATAAACCATGTTATATTTAATGGCCAATACCGACAACACAGCTTCTATTCCTCCGCATGCACCCAGTGTGTGACCAGTAAAAGCTTTGGTAGAACTTATTTTAGGAACTTTGTTATTAAATATTCGTTCAATGGCAGTTCCTTCCGACATATCGTTTACTTCGGTGCCGGTGCCGTGTGCATTGATATAATCAATGTTTTCGGGTTTCAGTCCGCTTACTTTAAATGCTTTTTCCATGGCCAGATATGCACCTTCACCAGTAGGGGAGGATGCAGTTTGATGATAGGCATCATTAGAATTTCCATATCCAGTAAGTTCGCATAGAATTTCTTTACCTCCTGCCGCTCTTTCTGATTCCAAAACTATATATCCAGCACCTTCGCCCAGATTCAAACCTTTTCGTTCGGCATCAAATGGCTTACATTGTTCTTTGTCCAATATCATCAGGGTCATAAAACCATTGATGGTGAATTTGGATAAAGAGTCGGTACCGCCCACAATCACTCTGTCGAGTATATTGTTTTTAATCAATCGTGCTCCAAGCATAATGGAATTGGCAGAAGAAGAACAGGCAGTACTGATGGTTGAAATATGGTCTTTTATTCCAAGGAAATTTGCAATCACTTCGCTACTATCTCCACAATCGTGAGTTTCGATGTACTTCAGAAAATCTCCTTTGGTTTCCGGATTTAAATAATCTTTGTAATTGATTTCAGTAACTGACATACCTCCAACGCTTGTAGCCGAAATGATTCCTGTGCGGAATTCTTTTACATCCTTTATTCCTGCCCACACGAATGCTTCTTTGGCGGCCATCATTCCTAATAAGGTGGTACGAGTAATGATGGTGTCGGTTGGCAAACCTAATATCTGCATCAATTCCTGATTGGTGTGTTTTACTTCTCCAATGGGAATATCGTTTTTATGTCGGGTAGCAATATGATTCAAAGCCCCGATGCCCGATTTTCCGGTTCTCACCGAATCCAAGGTCTGTTCCACATTATCGCCAATGGCGGAAATGATGCCGATACCTGTAACGCAAATTTTTTGGTTCATTCTTCTTTAATTGTCAATACGAATTGTCAATTACAATATTATTAAAAGATTACTTTTTGTTTTCTTGTATATAAGCAGCCATTGTTCTGATCGACTGAAATATCTTTTTTCCGTCAGCCGGATTTGCTATTTTAATACCATAATTTTTTTCGAGCAATACAATCAGCTCAAGTGCATCAATAGAATCTAATCCCAAACCTTCACCAAATAAAGGCGAGTCGTTATCGATATCTTCTTTTTTTACACCTTCCAGATTCAATTGTAAAATAATTTCCTCTTTTAATTTGTCCATCAATGCGTCCATAATTTTCTGTTTTTATGCTTATCCGTTTTCTAATCTTACGAGTATTTGCCGGGTTTCAGCGGTTGTTATTATTTATTATATAAATTAATTAATTGTTCTTTTGTGTGAGCTATACTTACGAGCCCCTGTTGCTTTTCGACTGTATATAAAAAAGCATGATACTTATTATCGAAATACTCCACCCAGCCGGTTATGCAGCATTTTGCTCTTCCCGTATTCAACAATGAATTGATGTATGAACTCATAAAATCAGCATCAAATTTATCAAAAATATAGAATGTGTTTTCACCAGTTACCTTATTTCTGATTGCAATTTCACCTATAAGAATGTTGGCTAATGTGTATACAAACACTGCAGGGCTTGGAAAATAATTTTCTTTGTTCGAAATTGCTTTTTGATGTTCAGTGTCGATATCCAATGATGAGGAACTGTTGGCAATTACAATGGCAATATCGGAAGGGTTGTATTTTTCTGTTATTTTATTTGCTTTTAAAAGTAGCTCGGATGTTGCGAACGCAAGTTTACACAGATTATCCATTTTATAAAACTTCGGATAATTGAATTCATAATGAGTATAAACTGATTTCAGGAAATCTATAGAAGAAATATTTTCAGAATTGGTGAAATCAGTGTTGTTATTAATCCTTAACTCTCCGTTTTGAAATGAACAAAACGAAGTGATGTAATTATCGGTATGTAAATTTTGAGATACATCTACAGGGTTATCTGATTTACGAAATAATACTGCGGCATTACACCCCCCAAATCCTGCTGCAGTTTTAAGGCAGTTATCTACTCGAGATTCTTGTGTTTCTTTTATGATATTTACCGGTGCAGCCACACCCAGTTCACTAAAATTAAAGGTGCCAATTAAAGTGTTATTTTTCATCGAATGAAGTCCGATGATAGATTCGATGATACCTGCAGCTCCAAGTGTATGTCCGAAATAACTCTTTAAACTGTTCATGGGCACTGAGCCAAGTTGAGCACCCGAAACTGCAAGCGATTCCATATCGTCATTAAACAAAGTAGCTGTGCCGTGACCAGAAATGTAATCTATTTCCGAAGGCGAAATATGAGCTTCTTCTAAGGTTTTATTTATTGCCATCTGCAACCCTTCGCCTGTTCTAGAAGGGCCAGAAATGTGGTTGGCATCGTTGGAACTGGCTCCACCAGCTAATATTATGGCAGGTTGCCCTGAAGTTAAAAGTTCTTTATTGCTGGTTAAAATAATTGTTCCGCAACCTTCACCTAATGAAATACCATCTCTTGCCGCGTCATATGGTTTGGCAACATTACTACTGATAGCCTTGAATGATTGAAATCCAGATACCACAAAATGAGTTAATACATCGGCACCTACTACCACTACTGTTTCAAATTTTTTGTCATCCAGTACTCGTTTCGCTACTATTAAAGCCAACACGCCAGATATACAAGCATTCGACACCACAAGGGGTTGATTGGGATTTTCAAAATATTTCGCGATTACATTTGCCGTTTCCCAAAGGTAAACTCGTTCCGGGCCAAAATTGTTTTCGATGGTTTTATCCAACAAATTAATATTCCCTTTAGTGGTTGATAATATCAGAAGTGTTTTCTCATTCTTGATATCAATATTCTTGTTTTGAGATAGTGCATCTGTTACAGATACAATCACCATCTTTTCGAGTGGAGTAAAATCGGA
This sequence comes from uncultured Bacteroidota bacterium, assembly GCA_903926385.1. GTDB lineage: Bacteria > Bacteroidota > Bacteroidia > 2-12-FULL-35-15 > 2-12-FULL-35-15 > 2-12-FULL-35-15. The sequence continues at coordinate 95,205 of CAIYIS010000039.1, read as the reverse complement.
AATGTTACCAAACGAAGAAAAAACGGAGTCTAATTTTTGGTTATCCACTTGAGCAGCATAAACAGGTTCGGCAGAAAGCGATGAATGCGTTGCCAACAGAACTCCGGTTTGCATCTGCCGGAGGTGTTCGAAATTTTCAGCACTGGTAAAGCCAAGTGGAGAAATTATATTATCTGCTATCGCGTAAACGTTCATTGTTTTGATTGGTTCGTTCTAATTAAGGATTCTTGTTACTACAATCCTTGTGTTTTTTTCCATTCTTCAAAAAAAGGAGGAGTGGAAATATATAACTCATGGTCAAGATTAATAAATACCTGCGTGGATTCTCCTGACGCCACCAATTCATTATCCGATTTACGATAAATCTTATATTGAAAAATGATCTTAGCTGCAGGATTATCAATAAACGAGGTTTCTATTATCAAACTATCACCATATTTTACCGTTTTTTTAAAATCAACATTTATGTTGACTAAAGGGGTAAAATATTTGTTTTTATAAACATCCAGATATCCTAAGTTGTACTGCTTGCCAAAAGCTTCTCGACCATCTTCAAAAAACTTGATGTAATGTCCGTGCCAGATAATTCCCACCGAGTCTACCTCACTGAAACGCACAGGCGATTCGGTGCGATTCGTCAGGTGATTTACCTTTACAGCTGTTGTTTTGGTTAAAGTTTCCATTCATTTTATCAAAAGGACGCAAATTTATCAAAAATATGCAAACCAAGACGATTAATCTTCGATGTTAAAAAGGATTCAGATTTCGGTCTGATTAATATTGAAAAATAAATCGTTTGGAACAGGGAGAATGGCTCTCTACAAGATGAAGATTGCGGCCAAAATCATGATAAGTATGATGAGCAGATTTTGCCAAACATCAGGAAAATAAATTTTGATGTATTGCCAAGTGTTTTTAGGTTTCGGTTTTTCTTCCATTACAAATTAAAGTGTGTTTTTACAGTGTTTAAAAATTCATCAAAACAGGCATTGTTGCCTGCTACTAGTTCTTTTCCGAAAATATAGTTATCCCCACCGGAAAAGTCGGTAATTCGACCTCCGGCTTGCTGAACAATAAAGGCACCTGCTGCCACATCCCAAGGTTGTAATCCGTACTCATAAAATCCTTCGAATCGGCCGCATGCCACATAAGCCAAATCAGTGGCGGCAGAACCTAGCCTTCTCAACCCATGTGTATGTTGCATAAAATACTTGAATAAGTTTATATACTCATTCATTCTTGAATAATCATAGTATGGAAATCCGGTGGCAAGCAAGCTATCAGCAAGCTTATCCGCTTTTGAAACATTAATTTCTTTTCCGTTTAAATAAGCCGGGCTATTATCCCATGCATAAAAACACTCATCAAAGTTAACTTCATACACCACACCAAGTACTATTCGATTATTTTGCATAAGTGCTATGCTGACCGCAAAACATGGAATACCATGAATAAAATTGGTTGTCCCGTCAAGTGGGTCGATAATCCAGTTGTAAATTTCACCTTTTGTTTTATTGGTACCTTCTTCAGCAATGAAACCCGATTCGGGAAGTAAATCCGAAAGCACTTTAATGATGCGTTGTTCAGATGTTTTATCAACATAGGATACATAATCGTTTTTCCCCTTTACTTCCACTGATTGAGTAGTGAAGTTTATTCTTTCATTCTTTATAAATGCCCCTGTTTCTTTGGCAAGCAGACATACTTGGGAGGTCAGTTTCTCTAAATCAATGCTCATAATTTTATTTTGTGTTCAAAGGTACAATTATATGTTTCATCGAATGAATGGTTTTTTACACAAATAATTTTATATTTTTGACCCCAATAACCAATGAACAAATTTTATCAACCAATCTTATGTACCGCATTTTCGCGAATTTCAATAACTTTCCTGTTATTGTTCGTTTGGGGTAACTCTGCTTTTGCCCAAAAAGAACCCACCTTTAAAGTGAAATTCAAGTTGGATATCGAAAAAGGGGATTTGAAAAATTCCAAAATTTCTATTTCTAAAAACGGAACAGTTTATAGGGTTATAGATCCAGATGGTGGAAAATACACAGTGGACCTCGAGTTAGGGATTCAATATCTGGTGACTTGTACTAAAATGGGATATATAACCAAAAATCTTATTATCGATGCACACATTCCAAGCGGACGAGAGGAAGATGATTTTGCAACATTTAAGATAACTGTTGAGTTGCATCCTCAACCAGAAAACCAAATTGTTACTTATTCTCAGCCTGTAGGACGAATTCAATATAGCATGGAAAAATTGGATTTCGATTATGATAAGGATTATACCCAAACTGCACTAGCCATGCAAAAAAAGGATGAAGAAAAGGCAGTTCCTGCTCCCAAACCACCACCTCCTCCTCCGCCACCTCCACCACCGCCACCTCCTGCGCCTATTGTGGAAAAGAGCAAACCTATTCCTGTAAAAACAGAGCCTCCTCCGGTTGAAAAGAGTAAGCCTATTCCTGTAAAAATTGAACAGCCAGTTTACACGCATGTGGAAGAAGTGCCTTTGCCTAAAGGAGTGGAATTAGTTTCTGAAACTGAACCTATTATTAGAAAGGTAACGCGTAGGGATATTACAGAAGATAGGAGAAAGGTAACGCTCTATATAGTTAACATTAATGGGACTGATATTAACTACCGTAAGGTTGAATATGCCTGGGGAGGAGTGTATTATTATAAAGAGTTTTCGATTATTACTGAACGGGCATTCGCAAAAGAAACGGAACCTTAATCCATTTCTACAGTTCTTTCTGCATTAAATAGTGCTGTATCTGATCCCACATGAGATAACTTTTTTCTATCACTGAGTAACCGCATTTTGCATAAAAATTGACTGCCGTTTCTCTGGACTGCAAAATTACCTTGACTGCTCCAGCTTTCTTAGCTTTAGATTCCATATACAGAATAAGCATTTTCCCTACACCTTTACCCTGTGCTTTTTCTCCTACTGCCATGTATCGTATCTGGGCTTCTTCAGAATTATTGAATTGCATACGACAAACACCTAATATGGTATTGTTTTCGTCTCTGGCAAAGGCATGTATACATTGAGCTTCCATATCATCCTTTTCGCTGCCTGGAGGTTTATTCCATGGTTTACGAAGCACTTCAAATCGTAATAAATAATAAACCTCAAACTCCATTGGGGTTTGAGGCTCACTTATTTTAACTGAAAACAAATTCAAGAAATAAAGAGTATAATTAAAATTTAGATTTAACCGAACGTCTAGTTTTTAATTTATACGTAACTGTAATATTTGTAAAGAAATAAGCATCTTTATGAGTAGGGTCGCCACGTTGTTGACCTGTTGAAGTTTGTTGATAATGTGCCGAATTTTCGAGTGATAGTGGATACGGGGCTATAGATGGATCGGAAAGAGCCACGGCTGTTTGCCCATGGGCTTCTGCAATTGCTGCCTTGTCGTAATAATTTCCACTCACATCATCAATGTAATCGGTAAAAGTTTTTCTAATTCCTATTTCCAAACCTACACTCCAATCTCTTCCGACCCCTTCTGATGCTCCCAAACCATAAGGTATACAAATGCTAAAACGCGAATACTTTTTGGGGCCGTCAGGCAAACCTTCGCCTTCAGTCCCTAAAGGCTGCAATGCTACCCATTTTCCATGATAAAGAGCCTTTGGATTATAATAAAATCCACCTACACCAGCAAAAGCATAAACCTGAAGTTTATAGTTCTTTTTTCCTTTGGCGTTTTTGATACGATATAAATGTCCTTGTTGTTCCTTAGTGAAATAAAGCTCACCCTGAACAGATAGCTCAAAAATATTTGATTTGAAATTTAAATTTCTGTTTTGACGAAACGGTTCGGTGGTAAGATTATCATTTCCTTTTACAAGCAGGTAATGGAACCCACCAGTTACTGCAAACCATTGACTCATTTTATAACGATATGCCAATGCAGCAGATGGACATGTAGTAGAAAATTCCATATCTTTTACGAAATAGGTTCCAATCTGATTCGCTCCTCCCAGTTCTCCCAGAAAATTAGCTGCTCCAAAGCCCAAAACGATTTGACGTGAAGGACGGTTTTTTTTGTTTATGAAACCTTCATTGTTTCTTCTTTTTACTTTATTACCGTATTGAGCGGAAACAAAGAAAGGCATGAAAATCAATAAAAATAAAAGTAGTTTTTTATGCATAGTTTTTTCGACAACCTGCCGATTTTTCGGAAACAAAAATAGAGAAATATTTTAAGTACACAACAATTCAGAAAATTATTTTTTAAGACTTTTATCAATAATTAGCTAAAATTACATTTTTAAAGCAACCGTTTTAACCACCGATATCTTCTTTTTCTTTGCATTTACCGTGGTTAATAGATTGCTCTTCGTTTCTTTGTTTTCAAACACTTCTGCCACTGACTTTACTACTCCTGCAGGTATATCATGTTCGTAACAGTACTTCATTATTTTTACGGCACTGTATTTCTTGAATTCTAACCTAAGTATTTCTGCGAGTTTTTCTCTATGCACAACTCTGCTGCTATTCGTATAAAACTCCTTTTTATTGCTTAATTTAGGTGACTTAAAAAACTCACACAATAACTTAAATTGTTTGTCGGTACCTATAGCAAGAACGATTTTTCGATGATCGATGGTTTCGAAAATCTCTCCATAAGGAGCAATATTAGGATGAAGGGACCCAATAGGTTGAGGATTGTGATTTGCCACAAGCCAATTGGCGGCCTGATTGGCCAGCGAAGCAACAGCTGCATCAAAGAGAGAAACGCTAACCTTTCCGCCTTTGCCTGTTTTCATTTTACGCATCATTGCCAGCAAAATTCCTTCTTTTAGTTGATGAGCCGCCATCAAATCGATAATAGCAACCGGCATTTTGAGTGGTCCGCTTTGAGGGGTACCATTCATATACATAAATCCGGTTTCGGCCTGAAGAACCAAATCGAATGCTGTTCGTTTGTCTTTTTCGCCAAAACCAGTTATTTGTCCGTAAATAATTGTAGGGTTTATTTTTTTGAGTGCAGCATAATTCATTCCCCATTTTTTATCGTCTCCTGGTTTGTAGTTAACAATCACAACATCCGCTTCACGGATTATTTCCAAAACACGTTCCCTCTCTTTCTTGATATTAAAATCAATAAATAAACTGGTTTTATTCCAGTTTACTGAAGCATAATAAGCCGAAACAGGTGAAGAAACATCTTCCGAAGGTAGTTTCCAACTTCTGGTTACATCTCCTCCGGTAAGTTTATTCTCTATTTTTATTACATCCGCACCTAGTTCCGAAAAAAACATACCCACAGCAGGTCCCGCCAACACATTGGCAAGTTCCACCACTTTTAAATTTTTAAAGAAATGATTCATTGAATTATTTTTTTCAAAGGTAAATTATTTCGTTTACATGGCTCAGGTTGGTGCTTTATTCTTAAGTTTGCCGTATGATTTCCAAAAACAATGCTTTTAAAATAAAAACAATGGCCTGGATGCTTGTGTTCAGTGTCCTGCTCACCATCATCAAATTTTCGGCTTATATCATTACTCATTCTAATGCTATACTAACGGATGCTTTCGAAAACATCATCAATGTTGTGGCGGGTGGTTTTGCATTGTTCAGTGTTTACTATGCTGCTCAACCTAAAGACAGAAATCATCCATACGGACATGGTAAGGTAGAATACCTCTCTGTTGGGCTAGAAGGAGGACTGATTGTGCTCACCGGAGGTGCAATTATTCTGAAATCGGTGATGGGATTTTTTCATCCTTCGGCCATGGAATCGATTGATGTGGGTGTTTATCTGTCGATATTTGCGGGTCTATGCAATTATCTGATGGGCTCTTTTCTGGTTAAACAAGGAAAAAAAACAGACTCCGCTTTGATGGTGGCCGATGGCAAACACTTGATAATAGACACTGTTTCGAGTGTTGCTGTGGTTATAGGTTTAGTGATTATTTATTTTACTAAATTATTTTGGTTAGATAACCTCATTGCTATCTTACTCGGATTATACATATTTTATACAGGATTTCAACTGCTCAAAGAATCGGTGAATAGCCTTTTGGACGAAGCTGATTATGAAAAATTGGATGAAGTGGTGAAGATATTGAATGAAAATCGCCACGAAAAATGGATTGACATGCACAACCTGCGTGTGCTTAAATATGGTGCCCACCTGCATATTGATGCTCATATTACTTTGCCTTGGTACGAGAGGTTGGAACAATCGCATGCTGAAGTTACGGCTGTGGAAGAGTTGATAACTGATAAGCTGGAAGGCGAGGTGGAGTTTTTTATTCATGCCGACCCTTGTTTGCCGGTATCATGCCCGCTTTGTCCGCTCAAGGAATGTAAAGAACGTAAAATGGAATTTGTAAAACGCCTGGACTGGACGCTGGAAAATTTGCTTCCTGACCAAAAACATACGTTGCAAACTGACTAAATGTGATAAATAAAATAGCAGAATAAAAAAATTACTACTTTTGACGCCCTTCATCTTTGAAGATTTGTCCGGGTGGCGAAATTGGCAGACGCACCATCTTGAGGGGGTGGCGAGCAATCGTGGGAGTTCGAATCTCCTCCCGGACACTTTTAAACACTTACTCTGTAACATCTGCCACTATAGTAACGGTGGCTTCTTCCGATAAAATCATACTTCCTCCTCCTATACCATAATCTCTGCGGTTAATGGTAAAACTACCTTTAAATTCAGTCTTATCTGGCAATTTCATAAATGTAAAAGGCATGGTAATTTCTTTGGTTACTCCTTTCAATGTAAGTTTAAATGTACCTACAAATGTAATAGGCCCTGTTTTTTCTATTCGTGTTGATTGAAGCGTGATGAGAGGAAAAGCATCAACACTTAAAAACTCCGGTTTGCGGGTATGGCGGTCTCTCGACTCCATTTCAGTATTCAAAGTTCGCGAATCTACTGTGGCGGTAATGCTCGACTCTTGTGGCTTGAGGGGGTCGAAACGGATATCCGCTTTTAGACCTGTAAACGAACCATCCACAGTAACACCTGCATTTTTTATTTTAAATGTAATAGCAGATGATTTTACCTTCCATGCTGTAACATCAGTAAAACAAACTAAAGGAAACAGAAGCAATGCGAATTTGATAAATAATATTTTCATTTTTGAGAGATAATTTATTTGACAAAGGTAGGGTTTAAAGTATATGGTTAAACGGCCCCCAATGTCTATTTACCAAGGAGGCCACTCACCATAATTTATATTCCATTTAATTATTATAGAACAAATTTACTACTATTATATATGTATTAAATAAAATCTTATCCCAACTGTCACGTATCTCCCCCTCTCTTGAGGAAAGAGAATAAAGGGGAGAGATGAAAAAAACACCTCCCCACGTGGGGAGGTGAGCAAAAACTTATTTTCATATACCTTCACACGTGGGGAGGTGAGCAAAAACTTATTTTCATATACCTTCACACGTGGGGAGGTGAGTAAAAACTTATTTTCATATACCTCCCCACGTGGGGAGTTGAGCAAAAATCTATTTTCATATATCTTCACACGTGGGGAGGTGAGCAAAAATCTATTTTCATATACCTTCACACGTGTGGAGGTGAGCAAAAATCTATTTTCATATACCTTCACACGTGTGGAGATGAGTAAAAACTTATTTTCATACACCTTCACACGTGTGAAGGTGTATACAACCCCATTTTCCTTATATTTTATTTAACATTTAACTTTTTCACCCCTTTTTGCCCCATCCCTTCCCTCAATTTGAAATCTGAAATCTGAAATTCCCTCCCTCCCATTTAAAATTCATAATATATAATTCATAATTCCCTCCCCCCCTCCTCTAATCCTGAAATCTGAAATTTGAAATCTGAAATCTGAAATTCCCTTCCTCCTATTTCAAAAAGAATTGTATTTTTGTTTGCTTTAAAAAAATCCAAACCATTTATACAACTTTAATGAAAAGACGAATCTTAAAATTTGCAACTTCTATCTTCGGTAAAAAAACAATTGCCGGCTTTTTAAAAAAACGTTCCTTACGTTCTCGTCAAAAAGCATCGTTTTGGCACCAAACTCAAATGGATTACGAGTGGCGCACTCCGCCCGAGCCCGAGTGGTTCGACCATTATTGCGACCAGTTTTATCAATTTCGCAAAACTCAAAATCCGCTATGGGTAGAAAGAGGCACGTTTGGTTTGTTGGCCATTAAGCAAGGAGCCGATGTGCTCGAACTCTGCTGTGGCGATGGGTTTAACTCCTATCATTTTTACTCCATACGTGCCAAAAGCATTATTTCTGCCGATTTCGACCAGGATGCCATTCCTCATGCCCGTAAATATAACCAGTCGCACAATGTGGAGTTTCGCTCTTGCGACATCCGCACACAAATGCCTCAAGGCTCGTTCGACAATGTTATTTGGGATGCAGCCATAGAGCATTTTACCGAAGAAGAAATCGATTCGATAATGAAAAACATCAAATCCCGACTCAAACCGGGAGGTGTGTTAACCGGTTATACCATTGTAGAATTAGCCACAGGCGAAAAAAGCCTGAGCCATCACGAGCGCGAATTCAGGTCGAAAGAAGATTTAAAAAGCTTTTTCGAACCACATTTTAAAAATGTAAAAGTGTTCGAAACCATTTATCCTTCGCGTCACAATCTTTATTTCTATGCCTCGGATAGTGTATTGCCTTTCGACAAAGAATGGGAATTTATAACCATTAAATAAGATAAGCACACGCAGCACGCCAATCAATATAAATACATGCACGACACGCTGGAGCAGGACAAAACCTTTGATAACATTGATTATTCTGAAAAGGATTTATCGAAGCGCGAATTTGTAAATTGTACGTTTACTAACTGCAATTTTTCGAAATGCAAATTAAGTTCTACCGATTTTATTGATTGTAATTTTCAGAACTGCAACTTCTCTTTGGCCCTACTCAAGCAAACGGGCTTAAAGAACATAGGTTTTACCAATTGTAAAATGGTGGGTATTGATTTTAGTGTAACCAACGACTTTCTGTTTTCGGTAAGTTTTGCCCATTGCATCATCGATTACTCTACCTTTTTCAAAAAGAAAATGAAGAAAACCATTTTCAAACATTGTTCGTTAAAAGATGTAGATTTTGGCGACACCGACCTATCGATGGCTATTTTCGACAACTGCGACCTGCTGAACACAGCCTTTACGGCAAGTAATTTGGAGAAAGCCGATTTCAGAACTGCCAAAAACTACATCATCGACCCCGAAAAAAACAAAATGAAAAACGCTCGGTTTTCGTACACCGGCCTGGCAGGTTTGCTCTCTAAGTACGATTTGAATATTGAGTAGTTTCCTTTCTTTTTATAAATCAAAAAGCCCAAATCATTGATTCGGGCTTTTTGGTTTTATTAGAATAATTGCTTTACATCAGGCCTAATTTACCCAATCAGCAATAAACAAATTGGTATCATGTGTGCCATGATTATTTCTGTTTGAAGAGAAAATAAGCTTTTTGCCATCTCTCGAAAACATTGCAAAAGCATTGAAATTACTCACTTCTGTAATTTTCTCTAATCCGCTTCCGTCTAAATTAACAGTAAACAAATTAAAGTTATATCCTCTTTCAGAATCATGATTAGAAGCGAAAATAATTTTCTTTCCGTCAGGAGTATAGTAAGGAGCCCAATTGGCTTTGCCAAGATGAGTCACTTGTTTCAAATCACTTCCATCCACATTGCAAGTATATATTTCCATATTAGTAGGCATAACCAGATTTTGAGCCAATAACTCTTTATACTCTTTTATATCTGCCTCCGATTGAGGACGCGATGCTCTGAACACAAGTTTTTTCCCGTCAGGCGAAAAGAAAGCCCCTCCGTCATATCCCAACCCACTGGTCACTTGCTTTAGATTAGTACCATCCACATTCATAGTCCATAATTCCATATCACCCGATCTCGAACTGGTGAACACAATCATATTACCATCTGGCGAAAGAGTTGCTTCTGCATCATATCCCGGAGAGTTGGTGAGTTGTTTAGTAATGTTTCCCTTTAGGTCGGCAATAAAAATATCGAAACTTGGATAAACTGCCCAGATATATTTATGGTCAGGACGAGGAGCTGGGTCTGGCGGACAAGCATCTCCGGCAAGATGTGTAGAAGCATACAAAATATGTTTTCCATCTTTCAGATAATAAGCACAAGTGGTGCGCCCTTTACCCGTACTTATCATTGGAGGTCGGTATGCTGTGTCCTTTGCAGCATCTGCAATATTCATATTGTAAATTTGATCGCAATGCAATCCCCAAGCTTTGTTATTCGACTGAAACGAAAGATTTTTATCATCATAGCTAAAATAAGCTTCTGCATTATCTCCTCCGTAAGTTAGCTGTTTAAGATTTTTTAAGTGTTTTTCGGTTTGTGCATTCAACGATGCTATAACGAAAAGGGCTGTGGGAAGTAATAATAAATGTTTTTTCATTCTTTTTTATTGGTTAATATTATAATTGACAAAACTATTCGGATGGCAAATGTATATTGTCACACTTATGTCTTTACTGATTAATATCAGGTTCAGCATTTTTTCATAAAACCAAACACATGCAAGTATTTTCACCATTATTGTCGTCTGCTCTTAATAGTGTTCTGAAATCAAAACACCCCTCCTCCTACCCTGCTGCAAGCAATTAACATATTTTAATATCCTTTCTAACTATTTTAAGTTTGAATCTGCTTAGAATCTTTACTTTTGCACACTTATTATTTTTTGAATTCACTTTCACAAGTTCAATTCAATATTTGTAATCCATTCGAAGATGAAAATTAAAAGCATAATTATAGTTTTGGTTGTTATAGGAGTGTTGGCTGGGCTTAAAATAGCTTTCTTCCCCTCCCCTGTCGACCAATCGAGCCAACCACAACCCATGAAAGGCATGCCTTCGCCTGTATCAGTTTATGTAATAAAGGCTGAGAAATTGGAGAACACGCTTACCGCTTCGGGTACCATTGTGGCCAACGAAGAAGTAGAATTAAAACCCGAAATAGCTGGTAAAATAGTGTCGCTACCGCTGAAAGAAGGAACAGACATTAGTCAGGGGCAATTATTGGTAAAGATAAATGATGCAGATTTTCAGGCTCAATACCGCAAACTGCAATTGCAACACGAGTTGGCAGACAAAAATCTGAAACGTCAGGCCGAACTTTTAAAGATTAATGGAATCAGTCAAGCTGACTTCGATGCTTCGCAAAACGCTGTGAATACTATAAAAGCCGACATGGACTATGTGCAGGCACAAATAGCCAAAACCGAAATACACTCGCCTTTCAACGGAATGATTGGTTTAAAAAATGTAAGCGAAGGAGCTTATGTAAGCATAGGTACGGTGGTAGCTACTGCCATGCAGATAGACCCCGTGAAGATTGACTTTTCAGTAGCGGAACAATATGCTCCGTTTATTAAAAAAGGAGTAAAAGTAGAATTCAATATTGATGGGATAAAAGAAAAAATTACCGGTGAGATATATGCTATCGAAACCAAAATAGACGTTAACACCCGCACCTTTCTGGTTCGCGCCATTTGCCCGAACAAAAGCAAAGCCATATTCCCCGGAGCGTTTGCTCATATTAAAGTATTGCTAAAAGATATTGAAGATGCTGTGATGATACCTACCGAAGCTGTTATTCCGGAGCTGAGAGGTAAGAAAGTATTTGTAGTAAAAAACGGAAAAGCCAAACCAATGCCAATAGAAACAGGTATTCGGGGCAGTGCAAAGGTGCAAATATTAAAAGGTTTGCAAATAGGCGACTCGGTAATAACTACTGGCATCATGCAGCTCAGACCTGATGCTATGGTGAAGGTTATAAACGGGAAAAAATAAGTACAGCCTATTCAGTAAAAACTAAATTCTTAAAATCAATAAATGAATATATCATCCACAAGCATTAACAGACCGGTACTGGCCATTGTAATGTCGGTGATAATTATTTTATTTGGCTCCATAGGTTACAAATACCTTGGTGTTCGGGAGTATCCTTCCATCGACCCTCCGGTAATTACAGTAAAAACAAACTATTCAGGAGCCAATGCGGATGTAGTGGAATCGCAGATAACGGAACCTCTCGAAAAATCGATTAATGGTATAGAAGGAGTACGAACAATTTCTTCAACCAGTGCGCAAGGCAGCAGCACCATCACTGTCGAATTTAATTTGGATGCCAACTTAGAAGCTGCAGCCAACGATGTTCGAGATAAAGTTTCACAAGCTGTTCGACAGTTACCTCAGGACATAGATGGTTTGCCAACCGTTACCAAATCGGATGCTAATTCGGATGCCATTGTTGCTCTTACTTTGCAAAGCGATACTAAGAACCAACTTCAAGTTAGCGATTTTGCAGAAAATGTAATTGCAGAACGATTGCAAACTATTCCCGGAGTGAGTACCGTTCAGATTTGGGGACAAAAAAAATATGCCATGCGCTTGTGGATGGATCCTGCCAAGATGTCGGCTTATGGCCTCACACCAATGGATGTGAAACAAGCGCTCGACAGAGAAAATGTGGAATTGCCTTCGGGTAAAGTGGCGGGAGTTACCACCGAACTTACTGTAAACACCAAGGCTAAATTCAGAAACGAAGACGAATTCAATAATATGATTATTAAATCGGATGGAAATCTTACCGTTCGATTTAAAGATATCGGAACGGCTACACTAGGTGCAGAAGCCGAAGAAACCATGCTTCGCCAATCGGGAGTGCCAATGATTGGATTAGGATTGGTTCCTCAGCCGGGAGCAAATTACATTGCTATATCCGATGAGTTTTACAAACGTGTAGAACAAATAAAAAAGGATTTACCCAAAGATTATAAAATGGGTATAGCCCTCGACAACACTAAATTTATCAAGCGTTCCATCACCGAGGTAAAAGAAACATTGCTCATTGCTATCATTCTCGTAATTCTCATCATCTATTTATTTTTCCGCGATTGGTTGATTGCTTTCCGTCCTCTCATCGATATTCCGGTTTCCTTGATTGGTGCATTCTTCATCATGTACTTGATGGGCTATTCCATTAATGTATTGACATTGCTTGCCATTGTGCTCGCCACCGGACTTGTGGTGGATGATGGTATTGTGGTAACTGAAAACATCTTTAAAAAGGTTGAAGCTGGTATGAGTCCCATTGAAGCTGCTCATAAAGGTTCTAAAGAAATTTACTTTGCCGTTATTTCTACCTCCATTACATTGGCGGCTGTGTTTATGCCGGTAATATTTCTCGAAGGTTTTGTGGGTAGATTGTTTAGGGAGTTCGGTGTCGTCTTGGCAGGAGCAGTCATTATTTCAGCCTTTGTATCGCTTACACTCACCCCAATGCTCAATGCAAGGATGATTCGTAAAACACAAAAGAAAAGTCGTTTTTACGAAATGTCGGAACCCTTTTTCGAAAAGATGGTTTCTGGTTACGATTCCATGTTGGCTCGTTTCATGACCAAACGTGGGTGGGCATTTGTTATCGTAGGTTTATGTACAGGATTTATATTTCTTGTGAACAAATTTCTTCCTTCTGAACTGTCTCCACTCGAAGACCGCAGTTGGATTAGAATTGCTGTAACTGCTCCCGAAGGCTCATCGTATGAATATACGGATGGCTTTATGCAAAAACTAGCTTATTTTGGAAATGATTCTATCCCTGAAAAGAAAATCTTTCTTACTGTAACAGCTCCCGGCTTCACAGGCTCTGGTGCGGTTAACACAGGTATGGTTCGTTTGGTTTTAAACGAACCAAACGAACGAAAACGTTCGCAACAAATGATTGCGGATTACATCACAAAAAAGACAAAGAAGTTTCCTGAAGCAAAATCATTCGTATTGCAGGAACAAACTATTTCATCGAGCAGTGGAGCCAGAGGAGGATTGCCTGTGCAATTTGTTTTGCAAGCTCCTAACTTCGAAAAACTGAAAGAAAAGCTTCCATTGTTTCTGGAAGAAGCAAACAAGAGCAAGGTATTTCAAACGGTTGACGTGAATTTAAAATTCAACAAACCCGAACTTAATATTTCCATTGACCGAGATAAAGCTAAAGCAATCGGTGTTTCGGCCAATGATATTGCTTCCACGTTGCAACTTGCATTAAGCGGTCAGCGTTTCAGTTATTTTAATATGAATGGTAAGCAGTATCAGGTAATAGGTCAGCTTACAAGGAATGACAGAGATGAACCGATGGATTTAAAATCGCTATATGTGAAAAATAATAAAGGCGAACTTATACAATTGGATAATGTGGTGAAGATGGAAGAGCAAAGCAGTCCACCACAAATTTATCATTACAATCGTTATCAGTCGGCCACAGTCTCGGCAGCTCCAGTTCCCGGCAAAACCATTGGAGACGGTATCAAAGAGATGCAACGCATAGGCGATAAGATTTTGGACGATTCATTTTCCACCGCTCTTACCGGTGCTTCTCGCGACTTCTCCGAAAGTTCTTCGAATATCTTATATGCATTTTTACTGGCATTGGTTATCATCTATCTTGTATTAGCTGCACAGTTCGAAAGTTTCATCGACCCGCTAACTATTATGCTTACGGTACCATTGGCGCTTTGCGGAGCATTACTTTCGTTATGGTATTTCAATCAAACATTAAATATTTTTAGTGAAATAGGTATTATCATGTTGATAGGCCTAGTTACCAAGAATGGAATTCTGATTGTGGAATTTGCCAATCAACTTAAAGAACAAGGCAAATCGGTCCGCGAAGCCATACAACAAGCTTCGGCAGCCCGTTTGCGTCCTATCCTTATGACTAGTATTGCTACTGCACTTGGTGCATTACCCATAGCATTGGCATTAGGAGGAAGTGGCAAGAGCCGCATGGGAATGGGAATTGTAGTGGTAGGAGGCATCTTGTTTTCGCTTATGCTTACCTTGTTTGTTATTCCTTCTATCTATTCTTATTTTTCTAAAGAACACAAAAAAGATGCAGAAAAATAAAATCACTTTCATACTACTTCTTTGTTTTTGCTTTAATTTTAATGCAAAATCGCAGGTGAATAAACTTACCATTGACCAAGTAATGGAAATAGCTTTGAAGAATAATTATGATATTTCAATAGCCAAAAACTTATCAAAAGAAGCAGTAAACAACAACTCACTTGGCAATGCAGGCATGCTTCCGGTAGTGAGTTTAAATGCCTCTGGAACCATTGCAACTAATGCAACGAAACAAGAGTTTTCATCAGGACAAATAATTGATAAAAGTGGAGTCCAATCACAAAACATAAGTACAGGAGCCTATTTAACATGGACCATTTTTGACGGATTAAAAATGTTTGCTACTCATGAGCGGTTGAAAGAATTGGAAGGTATGGGAATGTTGAACCTGAAAATTCAAGTAGAAAACACACTTTTAAAAGTTATTTCGGCATATTACACAGTTGTGATGCAAAAAGAAGTAATTAAGGGATTATCCGAAAACATTGCTGTTTCGGAAGAACGACTTAAAATTGCGAATAAGAAATTTGAAATAGGAACGTTTTCAAAAGTAGATGTTTTACAGGCCAAGGTGGATATGAATGCTCAGAAAACAGCACTGATGCGAGCTAAAACCTTACTTACAGATGCGAAAGAAAATTTGAATCAATTACTTTTGTTACCTGTGGATAATGATTTTGACGTTGCAGATGTTATTCCGCTTATGAATGAGTTTAAATATGAAGATTTGAAAAACAGTATCACTGCAAAAAACTCTGATTTGCTCTTTGCTCAACGAAATATTGAAGTTTCGAAATTGATGATAAAAGAAGCCAAGTCGCTTTATTATCCAAAATTGAATTTGAATGCCAATTACCTATTTACACGAGCTCAAAACCAAGCAGGCTTTTCTTTGCTCAATCAAAATTTAGGACTTAATCTTGGTCTCACAGCAAGCTGGACTATTTTCAACGGATTTAACACTGCAAATAATGTAAAGAACATGAAACTGAATTTGGAGAATTCAACACTTGAATATGAAAGCACCAAAACCCAACTACAATTGGCCTTAACAAAAGCATTCAAAAAGTTTCAGGATGATAGAGAGATTATGACTCTTGAAATAGAAAATAATAAACTCGCTAAAGAAAATCTTGATATCGCTTTGGAGCGTTATCGTGTTGGCACGAGCAACTCCCTAGAGTTAAAAACGGCACAACAAAGTTATCAGGAATCCATCAACACCCTAACTGAAGCAAGCTTCAATGCCAAGCTTTCCGAAACTCAATTATTAAAACTAAGCGGAGGAATCAGTAAATAATTAGTAGGATGATCAGTGCTGAAAATAACCTTTCCAGTATTTCAAAAAAACAATCAAAAATTCAGATCCGACAAAATAACTTTTAACATGAGTGCATTTCGCATTTAAAAGTTAAATTTGCTACCTGAAAACAATTTAAAAATCAAACAATGGAAAATAATTTATTGATTACCACGAGCACCTCACTAGAAGGATACAAAGTAAAGAAACAACTGGGACTTGTTAGAGGTGTCACTGTTCGTTCGCGCAGTGCATTAGGAAATATGGCCGGTAATTTTATGTCTATCTTTGGTGGCAAAAGCGAAATTTATACCGAATTGTGCGAAAATACAAGAGAAGAAGCATTACAATTAATGATTACTCATGCAAAACAAATGGGTGCAAATGCAATTATCAGCATGCGATACGATGCCAACGAAGTGATGCAGGGAATGACAGAAGTACTTGCTTATGGTACGGCAGTGGTGGTAGAAAGAGCAGAGTAAACATATTTTATTTATTAAAAATAAACTGTGGCTTTGAAACAAAAGCCTCTTACAAAAAACAACTAGTACAAAAAAACAGAAATCATGACTAAACACATAACTCTTTTATCCCTTGTTATTTTATTGGTATTGCCTGGGTTTACTTCCTGCAAAAAAAATTATACCTGTACATGTACCACAACATTAGGAACAGTTTATAATTCAGAAATTAAAACAACCAAGAAAAAGGCAACAGCATTTTGTTCTGACCAGCAAACCAACGGCAGAACTTGTGTACTTAAATAAAGTGAGCATTGAGCCGTTTCATTAAGCGGTTTGTCTCATTTATTTAAACCATTTCAAATTTTCATATAATTTTATACAATTAAATAAAAACACGAATTATGAATAAAAAAATTACAGGCTTTATACTCCTTTTTTGTATTACCATTTCATCGTTTTCACTAAAAGCACAGACAGATTTACCTGTTGGTTTTTCGGCTGAGGAATTACAGCAAATGAAGGGTGCCGACTGGCAAATTCCTTTATATTCAGAGGAAAAAAGTATAACAACTCCACCTGCAGGGCCGCTTCGTGCAATGGCTCAGTGGGAAGAATCGCAAGCTGTTGTTATTACATGGACTAGCTATCAAAGCGTATTACGTGACATAGTTCGTGCTGTAGCCCCAAGTACAAAAGTTTATATAGTATGCGGTACAGGTGGAGTAGGAAACGACTCGACTTCAATTAAAAATTATCTAACATCGGGAGGTGTCCCTGCAAATTCGGTCTCTAATTGCCGATTTGTATATGCTCCATTTAACAGTGTATGGGTTAGAGATTATGGTCCAAATTCGGTTTACAGAAACGATGTAGATTCACTAATGCTGATAGACTGGCATTATAATCGCCCCACAAGAACGAAAGACGACACTGTATCTCGTTCCTTAGGCAGAGCCCTACACCTTCCTGTTTACGAAACTATTTCCGGAGCAAATTTATTATACAACACTGGTGGTAACTGGATGAGTGACGGACTAGGTAATTCATTTCATTCTAAATTAATTTTATTAGAAAATCCTACTCAAACGTTAGCAAATGTGGATACCATTCTGAGTAAATGGATGGGTATAAAACGTTCAATAAAGATGGATACTTTGCCTTATGACGGTATTCACCATATTGATATGCACATGAAACTGCTTAACGAAGAAACACTGTTAATTGGTCAATATCCGCTTGGTGTATCCGATGGACCTCAGATAGAAGCTAACCTTCAGTATATATTATCCAATTTTAATTCTGTATTTGGCACCCCTTATAAAGTAATTCGTATTCCTCAACCACCCGATATGAACAATGGTCAATATCCTGATTCAGGAGGTAGTTACTTAACATATACCAATGCAACAATTGTAAATAAAACTGTTATCGTTCCTCAGTATTACAATTTTGTTTCGTACGACTCTACTGCTCTCCGAATATGGAGAAATGCAATGCCGGGCTACAATGTGGTAGGTATTAATTCTACTTCTACCATTGCCGCAAGTGGTTCGCTTCATTGCATCACTCACGAAATTGGACCAAACGACCCATTGCTAATCGTGCATCAGAATTTACCAAACACTTCCAACACTACCACACCTTATCAGGTGGATGCGCGAATTCAGCACAGAACAGGAATACAATATGCAACTTTGTATTATACCAATGATACTAATGCAGGTTTCAGTAATGTTCCGATGACATTAACCAATGCCCAGCTGAACACCTGGACAGGTTTTATACCTGCTTACCCTTCGGGAACGCACGTGTTCTATTATATTAAAGCACATGCTAATTCCGGAAAAGAACAGTGTAGACCAATGCCTGCACCACACGGAGATTCTAGTTTCTATGTTCAGGGAACAACAGATGTTGGCAATTACCAAAGCCCTTTGTTCGAAATAAAAGACGTTTATCCTAATCCTTCGCATGGCATCACTTGCATTCCTGTTTCATTTGATAAAAACACAACTGGCTCTGTTAAATTGTTCGATGTGTTGGGGAACATAGTGGAAGTAATTTACGAGGGCGAAATGTTTACTGGAGAGAAAAACTATTTTATCAATAGTTCTAAC
Organism: uncultured Bacteroidota bacterium; assembly: GCA_903926385.1. GTDB lineage: Bacteria > Bacteroidota > Bacteroidia > 2-12-FULL-35-15 > 2-12-FULL-35-15 > 2-12-FULL-35-15. The sequence continues at coordinate 76,357 of CAIYIS010000039.1, read as the reverse complement.
ATAGCATCAGGTGCATATTTTATTTCTGTTGAAACTTCGGAAGGAAAGAGGACACAAAAATTAATGGTACGTTAGTTAGGATTCATAAAATGGAAGAGGGCAAGTAATATTAAATTACTTGCCCTCTTTTATTTCAGTTCTTATCGATTACTTTGTTCTTACATAAAAATGCGAGATGTTGTTTTTGCCGGTAGCCCGCTCATCCAACTCAATATCTTTAATGGTTTTGATAATGTCCAATAACTTTTTATATCCATAATTTCTCGGGTCAAAGTCCGGTTGCTTTTTAATGATTAAACTTCCTAGAGCACCTAAAAATACCCATCCACTTTCCTCGTCCGAAAGGTCGTTAATACTATCTGAAATAAGCTTAACCAGCTTTTTATCTACCGATGCTACTGCCGCTGAAACATGAGGTTTTTTGATTGGTTCTTTAGATGAATGTTTTGCTGGAGCAATTTCTTTTATTTCTTTCTTTAATATTTCGATATAAATAAATTTGTTGCATGCTGCGATAAATGCATAAGGGGTTTTCTTTTCACCAATGCCTACTACTTTCATTCCTGCTTCTCGCAATCGTGTAGCCAGTCTTGTAAAATCGCTGTCGCTCGATACAATGCAGAATCCATCCACACCTCCGGTGTATAATATATCCATTGCATCAATGATTAGTGCCGAATCGCTGGAGTTTTTACCCGATGTATAACTGTATTGTTGAACAGGGGTAATTGCATTTTCTAACAAAACAGTTTTCCATCCTGATAGAGTTGGAGCTGTCCAGTCTCCGTAAATTCGTTTAAAGGTAGGTGTTCCGTATTTTGTTATTTCTTCCAGCATTCCTTTAACGTTTGAATAAGGAACATTGTCTGCATCTATTAAGACTGCAAGTTTAAGCTCTTTTGTGGTTTCCATTTTGTGTGTCAGTAGTATTTAAAAGTAAGATGTGTTAAAGAAGAAACGCAACACATCATGTTGATGTTGCAAAAGTACGAAGAAAGAGTAAGCGTCTCTGGATTATTTACGATTCTATTTTACTTTCTCCTTTTTATTAAAAATAAAAAGGGAGCAATGAAAAATTTTTCAAGCTCCCCTCTACTCACAAACACAAACAAGGCGTATTAATTATATTCAATATATTTATTCAATTCCTGAATGGATGATTCGAAAACGAAAGCATCATTAAGGGTATAGAAATTCTGTTTGTCCATTGCATGGAACCATGCGAATTTTGCCAATTGCATACGAGTGCTTTCAAAACTCATTAGGTTCATGAGTTGGCGAACTTGAAAGCAAAGCAGGCCATTGCTAGATACAATTTGTTTGGCCATACTTAAACGAGTATCTTCAAAATTTCTCGAGGCTATGGATTGTTTCGCGTTTTCAAAGTCAAATTGACTCATAGGTCGATAATCAGAATGATCGGCACATGAATTATAGTGATAATGTTCTTGATGGAAATTTTCGGAATGATGCTTGTAATGTCCTTGGTGCGAATGGGATTCAGAATTCCATTCTTGATTAGCGTACCCATCATTGTTTACTACAAAAGTTTCATTTGTTTGATGTTGATAGGCATTTACTGAATGATGTTGTGCATTTGCAACTGAGAAAAGTGCAACTGTAATTCCTAAGGTAATCGAAATCTTTTTCATAGTTTCTTTTTTTGTTACCGGATAAATACAATTGCTGTGCCAAACCAAAAAATAGATTTGGCTCGCTTAAAATTATACCTTTGTATCCGACAAAAAAATCATCAGATGAAAAACATTTTAGTAATAGGAGCAGGTCGTTCGGCATCATCGCTTATAAAATATTTATTAGATAATTCTACAAAAGAAAACTGGAACATTACTGTTGGTGATGTATCGCTTGATACCGTTAAGCAGAAAATCGGAAATCATCCCAATGCCAGAGCCATTCTGTTTGATATAAATAATGAACAACAACGAGAAGAAGAAATAAAACGGGCCGACTTGGTTATCTCCATGCTCCCCGCATTTATGCATATAAATGTGGCAAAGGACTGTGTTCGTTTGAAAAAACATCTGGCCACAGCTTCTTATGTTTCGGCAGAGATGAGAGAGCTGCACGAAGAAGCAAAAGCATCTGGAATTGTATTGATGAATGAAATTGGTCTCGATCCGGGGATTGACCACGCATCTGCTATGAAAGTGATTGATGAAATTCATCATAATGGGGGAGAACTGATTTCATTTAAGTCATACTGCGGAGGGCTGGTAGCTCCCGAATGCAACGATAATCCGTGGGGTTACAAATTTTCGTGGAACCCTCGAAATGTAATATTGGCAGGACAAGGAACCGCACAATACATCGAAAATGGGGAATATAAATACATCCCTTATAATCGCTTATTCACCCAAATTAGTACGGTGTCAATGAAAGGTCTTGGTAACTTTGATGCCTATGCTAATCGTGATTCTCTTTCCTATCGTAAGTTTTATGGGATTGAAAATATTCCTACCATGCTTCGTGGTACACTACGTATGCAGGGCTATTGCAAAGCATGGAATGTGTTTGCAAAATTAGGACTAACGGATGATACCTATAAAAGAGAAGCGTCTGAAACATTAACCTATGCACAGTTTGTTGATGCCTTTTTGCCGGCAGGTAAACTTTCGATAAAAGATAAATTGATAGCTTTTATGGGTGATGATATGGACATCAATATCCTTGAAATGATTGAATGGACAGGGGTTTTGAGTGATACTAAAATAACACTTTCTGGTGTTTCTCCTGCACAAATTCTTCAGGATTTGTTGGAGAAAAAATGGGTGCTTCAACCCCTCGACAAGGACATGATTGTAATGCAACATCAGTTTCAGTACAGAAACAAGAATGCAGAAATCAAGAATATCACATCTTCTTTAGTTGTAAAAGGTGAAGATCAAACCTACACAGCCATGGCTAAAACAGTTGGTTTACCTTTAGCCATCACATCCAAACTTATTTTGCAAGGAAAAATTTCGGCACGCGGAGTAGTTATTCCAACCATAAAAGAAATATACGAACCTGTATTGGCTGAACTGGAAAAATATGGTGTTAAGTTCGAAGAAGAATTCCACTAAAACAAAACCGCCCCGTTTATTCAACGAGGCGGCACAATCCCTATTCTCTTTCTCTTGGTGGAGGCGGTGGTTCTTTTCTGTCTCTTAACTTATTTAATAACTCTCTTTTAAATTGCTCTTCTGCTTCATAAAGTTTAGCCACTTTTTTGATAGGCAAAACCGTTTTAAATTTCGAATGATATTCTTTTTGTAAATCCAGTTCCTTTTGGCGAAATGTCATTTCGTTATCAACAGCCTGCTCTACTTCCTTATCCGAAAGTTCATCAAACTTTTGTTTGGCATCTCTATAATCCTGCATTCTTTTTATACGCAATTCTTCCAACCTGTCGGCATATTGATTATAAACAGGCCAGAATTTTTCAGCTTCCCCCGGTGTAAGATCTAATCTTTTTGTAAGAAAACCAATCTTCATCGTTTCAATGTTTTCTTTTCGCTCATCACGGTGTTCCGCTCTTCTATCCTTTTTAGGTGGAGGGGGAGGCCCTTCTTTCTGAGCAAAAGTTATTGCCGATACCATCATTAAAGCTGCCAGGCTGATGCATTTCACTAATTCAGTTTTTCTTTTCATTGTTTTTATTTTTTATTCATTACTAATTTTCGACTCTTCAATGTTATTTTCCAGCAAATAGCTTTTAATCGTTTCTTCATCTGCCGAAGCTATTTCTTCCGGTTGACCGGAGTTCAATGTTTCTATTATCGTTCCTTCATCAATTACGTATAACAGCTCGTCTGTTGTCAATTCCTCATTGGCGACTAAAGGTATTTCTGAATTTGTATTCATAAACTTCATTCCGGCAACTGCCATAAACATGGTCAATATAAACGGAAGTGCGAATTTTGGTTTAATCAACATATAAATCCATTCTAAGATTGAAGTTCCTGATTTTGCATTAACCACCTTTTCCTGAATGAGCATTGGTAATTCTTCAAAATACTCGCTCGGCACTTCGAATGGATTGTATTTAGGAATACTTGTCATAACAGGTGCTTCAAATTTCAATTCTTTATAAACCTCTATTTCATCTTGTAGCTTTTGTGTAAAACTTTCAAAATAATTTTCAGAAGCCCTGAAAGGATTGGCGGCATTTATCTTTGACAGTTGTTTTGCTGTCACGGATAAATTTTCATCCTCCTCATTTATGTTTCCTAAGTTATTCATTTGTCAACTTTGATAATTAATCTTCAAAAAGGTTTAATGTGATGTTAAATATTTTTCGATTTTTTTCACTGCATGATGATACGAAGCTTTCAAGGCTCCAACAGAAGTCTCTAAAATTTCGCTCATTGCTTCGTATTTTATAGCATCAAAATATTTCATATTAAATACTATTCTTTGTTTATCTAGCAAAGTCAATATTGCTTTCTGAAGTTTTGCCTGTACTTCATCTCCTTTAAAATAACTATCACTTTCCAGTTTGTTTGCCAAAAATTCCGATACCTCATCCGGTGGTATTCCTGCTCTCTTTTTCTTTTGATTAAGAAAATTGATTGATTCATTCGTTGCTATTCGGTACATCCAGGTAAACAATTGCGACTCCCCTTTAAAGTCATGCAGATTTTTCCATACTTTCATAAACACATTTTGCAATGCATCATTCGTGTCATCATGGTCTATCAGTATTTTTCGGATATGCCAGTATAATCTCTGCTGGTATTGGCGAACGAGCAAATTAAACGCATAATTCTGCGTCTCCCGGTTTTTGAATCGTTCTAATAATTCCTGATCTGTTAATTCCATACAGCTATTAATCCCTACTTTTTATTAAATAAAAAAACCACAGAGTATCTTTTTAATTTGACTCCGTGGTTCTCTTCTCATGTGTTGTGGCCTTCTGTAATAACAGCGCCACTTTTTCAAAATCCCATACCGAATTTTATTTTACACCTTCCTTTTCAAAACCCTTTTCACTGCTTCCACTATATTTACTGCATCCAGTCCATATTTAGTCATCAGTTCATCCGGAGTTCCACTTTCGCCAAAACTATCATTCACAGCCACCATTTCTAGTGGTGTGGGCAACTCTCTCGAAAGCAACTGAGCGACACTGTCGCCCAAGCCACCATTCATCTGATGTTCCTCAGCTGTTACCACACATCGTGTCTTTTTAGCTGAAGCTATGACAGCCGAATTGTCCAAAGGTTTAATGGTATGAATATTTATTATTTCTGCACTTATACCTTCGGCAGCTAATCGTTCTCCCGCTTCAATTGCTTTCCAAACCAAATGTCCTGTAGCAAAAATTGTAACATCTGTTCCTTCATTTAATAATACCGCTTTTCCTATCTCAAACTTCTGGTCACCCGGAGTAAAATTAGGAACAGCTGGTCGCCCGAAACGTAAATAAACAGGACCGTTATAGTTAGCTATGGCAATGGTTGCAGCCTTTGTCTGGTTATAATCACAAGGGTTTATAACCACCATACCTGGCAACATTTTCATTAATCCGATATCTTCTAGTATCTGGTGTGTTGCCCCGTCTTCTCCCAAAGTAAGCCCTGCATGAGAAGCACATATCTTCACATTTTTTCCGGAATAAGCTACCGACTGCCGAATCTGATCGTACACCCTCCCGGTTGAAAAGTTGGCAAATGTTCCTGTAAACGGAATTTTCCCTCCTATTGTCATTCCCGCTGCCATACCAATCATATTGGCTTCTGCAATCCCTGTCTGAAAAAATCGTTCCGGATGCTCTTTTGCAAATGCATCCATTTTTAATGAACCGGTCAAATCCGCACAAAGTGCAACCACATTAGCATTTGTTTTCCCTAATTCAGATAATCCTGCTCCAAATCCGGAACGTGTATCTTTCTTTTCTGTAAAACTGTACTTTTTCATCATATATATAATATTGTGTAATTAAAACTCTTTTTAAAGACATTTAAATAATAACCATTCAGACCTAATTAATACAACTTAATAGGAATAGAACTGCCCGATTCTATTTTAAATGTTTTTTCGATTGTATAAATAGACTCTCTTGCGTTTTTGGGTCTGTATTCTACTCGGTATCGCCCCGGTTGCAATACGATAGTTTCTGTTGTCAGATTACTATTCAAATTACAAACAAAAACCATCTTGTTTTTTTCTTCAACATATACACTGCCCGGCCCTTCACTTGGCTTGGAAAAAGTAACACTTCCAGCTTGAGGTATCTCCACAGTAGTAGTCTTGCTTTGAGAAACATCAACTTTTTCAAGTAATATTCTTGGCATTGTCAATATTTCTAAATCATACTTTCCCAACAGATATTTTTCAGTAGAATTGAATTGCTGAACATGCAATGTCTGCATCTCCCCATGTTTTCTGACAATACAAGTAGGACTAACATTACCTCCCATTTTCAAGGTAATATAACCCTGAGCGGCATCCACAGCTATAATATTATGTATGCCCGGAATCAGTACGATTCCTTTTTTCTCGATTTCCGGTATCGTATGCACCACCATTTTGTATGTGCCTATAGGGTCAATAACTACAGTATCAGGCACGCCTTTATTACCAATAGTGTGCATGTAATTATACTTAATAATTCCGGTTTGTTCGTCATAGAATGTCATATCCACGTCAGTTTCTGTGGGGCGCCCCACCTGATCATTCAGATTTACCTGAACTGTGGTATTGTTCAATGCCTGAGAAACTACTATATTTAATATATTTTTGAATGTTGCTTCACTTGATGCATCATAGAATTTACCGATACAGCCAAACGAACTCAAATAACTTTCATCTAAACCGATTCCGATAATAAAAGGTTTTAAAATAACCCCCTTCTTTTGAAGTGCAAGAGAAACAGCACAAGGGTCGCCTTCACATTCTTCTATTCCGTCAGTAATTAAAATTATTATATTCCTAACATAAGTTGAAGTAGCAGAAGGAAAATCGTCAGCACATTGCTCCAGAGAATAAGCTATAGGAGTTGTCCCTTTTGGTTGGATGGTTTTTAATCGATTTTTAATAATTGCAATATTGTTCTTACCGAAAGGAACCTCGAGTTTGGTGTCCTTGCAGTCTCTCTCCGGCCTTAACTGATGCTGATGCCCGTAACACCTCAAAGCAATTTCAATATTATCTTTGCCCTGCATGCTATCTAGAAATTCGCTCAACATCTTTTTAGCGATATCCATCTTCATACCGCTTTGCCATTGCCCGAACATGCTAAAAGAAGCATCAAAAACAAATTCTAATCGGGTAAGTGGTTTCGTTTGTTTTTTCTGTGCAAAGGAAGAAATGCAAGATATCAGAATAAATAAAAAAGACAAGCTGAAGCCTGAAACCTTATTTCTACAACTTGCTACTATTTTATTATTCATATTAATTAAATGAGAATACACGATTAATAATCCCCCAGCGTTTCTGCATTCTGATTCAAAGCTTGTGCCAGTTGAGTGTCATTGGGTGCTACTCCGTGCCATTTGTGACTATGCATCATAAAATCTACTCCGTTACCCATCTCTGTTTTTAGTAACAGCATAACCGGTTTCCCTTTGCCTGTATGTTGTTTTGCCAAGGCCAATGCATCCACAATAGTGGTTGTATCATTTCCCTTAGTCACTTCAATCACATCCCATCCAAACGCTTCGAACTTTGCTTTCAAACTTCCCATTGGCAACACTTCGTCAGTTGAACCATCAATTTGTTGTCCGTTCATATCAACAGCGGCAATGATATTATCCACTTTTTTAGCGGCAGCATACATGGCAGCTTCCCATATTTGTCCTTCTTGCAATTCTCCATCACCATGCAATGTGTACACAATGCGGTCATCGTTATTAAGTTTTTTGGCAAGTGCAGCACCTACTCCAACCGACAATCCCTGCCCAAGCGAACCTGATGCCATACGTACTCCCGGAAGATGATCGTGTGTGGTGGGATGCCCCTGTAAACGTGTATTCAGCTTACGGAAGGTAGAAAGTTCTTTCACCGGAAAATATCCCGAACGTGCCAAAACACTATAAAAAACAGGCGAAACATGTCCGTTGGAAAGAAAAAACAAGTCCTCTCCTATTCCATCCATCGAGAAATGCTCAGGGTTGTGTTTCATCACCTTAAAATAAAGTGCGACCAAATATTCAACACATCCTAACGAACCTCCCGGATGCCCTGAGTTAACTGCGTGAACCATGCGAACGATGTCTCTGCGTATTTGAGGAACAATATTATCTAATTCTACTGCTGATGCCATTCTTATTTTTGTATTATAAATTTTGATTTTAAAAGAATTTCAAAAGTACTGTTTTTTGTTTGCGAGGGTCGTATTGTTGAAAATATTAGTTTTTTGTTGAAAACTCAAGTAAATTAAGCTTCATAAGCGCTTTCAAAACTTATTCGGTTAAGTATCTTTGCGGGCTGAAATAATGAGTAAGATTTCTTGAATTGTAGTTTTCAAATGCAGTTAGTAAACTTTTCATTCTAAAATTCAAAAAATCTAATAATCTAAATTTAATTTATGGCATTACAGTGTGGAATAGTAGGATTGCCGAATGTCGGAAAATCTACTTTGTTTAATTGTTTATCAAACGCAAAAGCACAAGCGGCAAATTATCCGTTTTGTACAATAGAGCCCAATGTGGGAGTAATTACAGTGCCTGACGAACGCCTATTGGTGCTCGAAAAGATAGTGAACCCGGAACGGGTGGTGCCTACCACCGTGGAGATAGTGGACATTGCAGGTCTTGTGAAAGGTGCAAGTAAAGGCGAAGGATTGGGTAATAAGTTTTTGGCAAACATCAGAGAAACCAATGCCATTATTCACGTATTGCGTTGTTTTGATGACGACAATGTGGTGCATGTGGATGGTTCGGTGAACCCCGTGCGCGACAAAGAAATTATCGACATCGAATTACAGATGAAAGATCTGGAAACTGTGGATGCAAAGCTGAAGCGGGTAGAAAAACAAGCCAAAACAGGGAATGATAAGGATGCTAGGAAATCTTACGATGTATTATTGCATGTAAAAGAACTTTTGGAACAAGGTAAATCGGCTCGTGCGGCAAACTTTAATGAGGCCGAAAAAGCTGCTATTGCCGATTGCTGTTTGCTTACCATTAAACCGGTATTGTATGTTTGCAATGTGGATGAAGCTTCTGTAAAAACAGGAAACAAATATGTGGATGCAGTGAAAGAAGCTGTAAAAAACGAAAATGCAGAAGTGCTTATCATCACTGCAGCTATGGAGGCCGAGATAGCAGGACTGGACACCTACGATGAACGCCAAATGTTTCTTGGAGAAATAGGACTTACCGAACCGGGAGTGAATTATTTAATCAAGGCGGCTTACCGTTTGTTGGATTTGCAAACCTATTTCACTGCAGGTGTAAAAGAAGTGCGTGCGTGGACCATTACCAAAGGAATGACGGCTCCACAGGCAGCAGGGGTAATTCACACTGATTTTGAAAAAGGATTTATTCGTGCCGAAGTTATTAAATACAACGATTTCATTTCCCTTGGCTCAGAAGCGGCCTGCAAAGAGGCCGGCAAGATGGGTGTGGAAGGAAAAGAATATGTGGTGAATGACGGAGACATGATGCACTTTAGGTTTAATGTTTAAAACAGATTTGAGTATTGAGATATGAGATTTGAGATAAAATAATACCACATTTCTCAATGCTAACATCTCAATACTCATATCTCATATCTCTATACTAAAGAAAATGACAAAAGAAGTAAAATATAACGAAGACAGCATTCGAACCCTTGAATGGAACGAGCACATACGCTTGCGTCCGGGGATGTATATTGGTAAATTGGGCGATGGTTCATCGGGAGATGATGGTATTTACATTTTGCTCAAAGAAACCATCGACAACTGTATTGATGAGTTTGTGATGGGCAATGGGCGGAGCATCGACATCAGCATAAAAGATAAAAGTGTGCGCGTGCGCGATTACGGACGCGGTATTCCCTTGGGCAAAGTGGTGGATGTGGTATCGAAAATAAATACGGGTGCCAAATACGATTCGGAAGCATTTAAAAAATCGGTGGGGTTGAATGGTGTGGGTACAAAGGCAGTTAACGCATTGTCGTCTTATTTCAAAGTTCAATCGTTCCGTGACGACCAAACCAAAGAAGCTGAATTTAGTCGAGGGAACATTACCAAAGACTCGAAAATAGTGTCTTCGGACCAACGTAAAGGAACGCTTGTTACTTTTATTCCTGACGAAACTATTTTTGGAAATTACCATTTCATCAATGAGTATATCGAAAAGATGTTGTGGAACTATGCTTACCTCAACACCGGATTAACTATAAACTATAACGGACAAAAGTTTCATTCCGAAAACGGATTGCTTGACTTATTGACTCAAAACATCACCGGTTCTATTCTATATCCTATTATTCATCTGAACGGATATGACATTGAAGTAGCCATTACGCACAGTAATGCGCAGTACGGGGAGGAGTATTATTCGTTTGTAAACGGACAGCATACCACTCAGGGAGGTACTCACCAAGGTGCTTTTCGCGAAGGGTTAGTAAAAACGATACGTGAGTTTTTCAAAAAAGATTTTGAAGCAGTGGATGTCCGTACGTCTATCATTGCTGCGGTGAGTATAAAAGTGCAGGAACCTGTTTTCGAATCGCAAACCAAAACCAAACTGGGCTCTCAGGAGGTGGCTCCCAAAGGGCCTTCGGTAAAGGCATTTGTGGGCGATTTCCTAAAAACAGAACTCGATAACTTTTTGCATAAAAACCCCGAAGTGGCGCAAGCTATACTTTATAAGATACAACAAAGCGAGCGCGAACGAAAGGATTTACAAGGCATACAAAAGCTGGCCCGCGACCGTGCCAAAAAATCGAATCTTCATAATAAAAAGTTGCGCGATTGCAGGGTTCATCTTACCTCGAACGATGAGCGCAAGCTCGAAACTACCTTGTTTATCTGCGAGGGCGACTCGGCAAGTGGTTCTATCACAAAAACGAGGGATGTGAACACCCAAGCGGTGTTTAGCTTGAAAGGAAAACCCCTGAATGCGTTTGGGCTAACCAAAAAGATAGTGTACGAAAACGAGGAGTTTAACCTCTTGCAGGCGGCTCTTAATATCGAAGACGGGATTGAAAACCTGCGCTACAACAATATTGTGGTGGCTACCGATGCCGATGTGGACGGCATGCACATCCGATTGCTGCTGATGACTTTTTTCCTTCAGTTTTTTCCCGATTTGGTGAAAAACGGACATGTGTACATTCTGCAAACTCCGCTTTTCAGGGTGAGGAATAAAAAAGAAACCATTTATTGCTACAGCGAAGACGAGCGCAGAGCGGCTATCCTGAAACTTGGCACTAAGCCCGAAATAACCCGATTTAAAGGACTTGGGGAGATTTCGCCTGATGAGTTTAAATTATTTATTGGTAAAGATATTCGCAAAGACCCTGTTATTATTGGTAAAGACCGCACGATAGTAGATTTGCTGTCGTACTATATGGGCAAAAACACACCGGAACGCCAAGATTTTATTATTGATAATCTGGTGGTGGAGAAGGATGTGGTGGTGGAATAAAAATAACTTTAAAATAACCTTATGCGAAAATTCGCTATACAATTAATAGAATGAACGAAGAAGAAAATATAAATGAAGAATTGACGGGGGGAGAGGAATTGCATAATGTGATTCATGTGTCGGGGATGTATCAAAACTGGTTTTTGGATTATGCTTCGTATGTAATACTGGAGCGAGCTGTGCCTTATGTGGAGGACGGGCTGAAACCGGTGCAGAGGCGGATATTGCACTCGATGCACGATTTGGATGACGGGCGGTATAACAAGGTGGCGAATATAATAGGTCATACGATGAAGTATCACCCTCACGGGGATATGAGTATAGGCGATGCGCTGGTGGCACTGGGGCAAAAGGACCTACTGATAGACACACAGGGTAACTGGGGGAATATACTGACAGGCGACCGGGCTGCTGCTCCGCGATACATAGAGGCAAGGCTGAGCAAGTTTGCGCTGGAGGTGGTGTTTAACGACAAAACGACCAAATGGCTGACGAGCTATGACGGAAGGAATAAGGAGCCGGAAACATTGCCGGTTAAGTTTCCGCTATTGCTGGCTCAGGGTGTGGAAGGAATAGCTGTGGGGCTGGCCTGTAAGATGCTGCCGCATAATTTTAATGAGTTGTGCGATGCTTCGGTGGCGGTGTTGAGGGGTAAGAAAACAGACATTATGCCCGATTTTGCTACGGCAGGTATGGCCGACTTTAGCAACTACAACGATGGGTTGAGGGGTGGACGAGTGAGGATACGGGCAAAGATATCGCAACTGGATAAGAAAACACTGGTGATAAACGAGATTCCGTTTGGCACCACCACGGGTTCGCTTATAGACACGATAGTGGCGGCAAACGACAAAGGGAAGATAAAGATACGCAAGGTAGAGGATAATACTTCGGAGAATGTGGAGATAGTGATTCATCTGGTTCCGGGAATTTCGCCTGATAAAACGATAGATGCGCTGTATGCGTTTACGGATTGCGAGTTGTCGGTGTCGCCCAATGCATGTATTATAGAAAACGACAAGCCGAAGTTTGTTGGTGTAAACGAAATTTTACGACTATCGACTTATGCTACGCTGGAACTGCTGAAACGTGAGCTGGAAATAGAGAAAGGTGAATTGCAGGAGTCGTTTATGTTTGCATCGCTTGAAAAGATATTTATAAAGGATGAGATGTATATCGATTTTAAGAACTATGCCGACAAAACCAGCTTGTTTGGTTATTTGGACGGAAGGTTTGCGAAATACAAAAAACAATTTATCCGAGAAATAACGAATGAGGATTTTGAAAAACTGACTCAGATACCGATGATTCGTATTACCCGCTTCGACTCGTTTAAGGCGGATGAAAAGATGAAGGCATTGGAGGCAAGAATAAAAGAAATAGACCATCATTTAGCCAACCTGATTGAATTTGCCATTGAATATTTCAAGAATTTGAAAAAGAAATATGGTGTGGGCAAAGAGCGTAAAACAGAAATTAAATCGTTTGAAACAATAGTAGCTACAAGTGTGGTGGTGGCTAACGAAAAACTATATGTAAACCGCGAAGAAGGATTTGCGGGTTATGGTTTGAAGAAGGATGAGTTCATCAGCGAATGTTCGGACATTGACGATATCATTGTTTTCCGCAAGGATGGAACCATGCAGGTGAGTAAGGTGACGGATAAAGCTTTTGTAGGAAAAGATTTGTTGCACATAGCTGTGTTTAAGAAAAACGATGAACGCACCGTGTACAACATGATATACCGTGACGGAAAAAACGGAAGTGTGTTTATGAAACGCTTTCCGGTGACGGGTGTGACGAGAGATAAATCGTATGCATTGACCAAAGGAACGAAGGATTCGGAAGTGCTTTACTTTACGGCTAACCCTAACGGGGAATCGGAAATAGTGGAAGTGCAACTGAAAGCTTTGCCGGGATTGCGCAAGGTGCAATGGGATATAAACTTTGCTGACCTTGCCATAAAAGGCCGTAACTCGATGGGTAATGTGGTAACGAAATATGCAGTAAGGAAAATTATATTGAAGCAAAAAGGTGTTTCTACGCTTGGCGCTATTGATGTATTTTTTGATGATACCGTACAACGTTTGAATACAGATAAACGAGGAACTTTCCTTGGTAGTTTTGGCCCTACGGATAAAATACTTTGTATTACACAATCGGGTAATTACCGATTGACAGGCTTCGAACTGACTACTCACTTTGATGAAGACATGATGGTGATAGAAAAGTTTAATCCTGCAAAACCGGTGTCGGCTATCTATCTGGATGGAGAATCGAAAACGTATTTTGTTAAACGATTCATTGTAGAAGCAACTGATAAAAAGGTATTGTTTATTTCGGAAGCAGAAGGCTCAAGATTGGAAATAGTAACTACAGAGGCATTGCCGGTGGTGGAAGTGAAATTCAGCAAGGTGAAAGACAAAGATATTCCTGACCAAACCATAAAACTTTCGGAGTTTATTGAAGTGAAAGGATTAAAAGCAAAAGGTAATAAACTGTCGTACTCGAAAGTGAAAGAGATAAATCTATTGCCGCCCGAAGAAATAATAATAGAGGAAGAAATACTGGATGAGTTTGAAGAAAGCGGTTTGAGTCCGCTGGAAGCAATGAAAAAGAACACTACCGAAGAAAAGAAAAGTGATAAGCCAATTCTGTCGATAGACCAACAGTTGAATGCAGAAATAAAACTTCCATCGGAAGAGAAAAAAGATAAAACGAATAAAAAAGATGAAGGCGATTCTCAAATAACGCTGGATTTGTAAAATGACACCTCACATTTCCCTGTTTCCTGCCAAATGGAAACAGGGAAAACACACTCTAATTTACCGCATGTTTGGTTAAAATCAACTCTTATCTACAAAAAGAGGTGATTCGTTTAAATTATTTTTGAGGGCATGAGATTTGATTACATTTGACCCATAAAAACAAACCACTAATTAAATCAGAATATGAAAAAATTATTACTCTTATCAGTTATTATTTTATTGTCAAAAATATCGTTTGGACAAACTGTTTCTCCCGATTCAACTTTGTTTTATGAAGGAAAAGAAATTACCATGTCCGGAAAAGTTACTTCCACATTTGTTACCAAAGGAGAGAAAAGCAAAGTGCTTATCAATTTTGGAAACCCACATCCTAACGAGTCGTTTACATTAGTAATCGAATCGGCAGATTTATCGAAATTCAAATATGACCCAGCTGAGTTTTTAAAAGATAAAAAAGTGGTGGTAAAAGGTAAAGTGAAAATGTATAAAGACAAACCGGAAATGATGATAACATCGCCCGACCAGATTACCATAAAATAAAATGAAACGAATTTTCTTTTTGGCCATACTAATAAGTATGGCCAAATTTTCTTCCTCTCAAATTGTTTCGTGCGACTCGGCAAAATATTACGGAGACAAAATAGTTTCGGTAAAGGGAATTGTGATGAGCACCTACATGACCCAAGGGGAAAAGAAAGAAGTGGTGCTTAATTTCGGGAAACCTTATCCCGACCAAAGTTTTCAGGTTATAATTTTTGAAAAGGATTTATCCAAATTTCCGGAAGACCCTAGAGAAGCCTTACGAGACAAAAACATTACAGTGAGAGGCAAAGTGAGGATAGTAAAAGGCAAACCTAGCATTCAGATTAATTCGCCCAATCAGATTACCATTAATTAAAATTGCTTTTCATTTATTTTAAGTTGACATAATTGAAATATGCTTAACTTTACCGTGATTTCATTTAGATAAATTGTAAAGTGAGAAAGCAAATATTTATTTCGGTCTTAACACTCCTTGCGTCTACCACGTTCGCTCAAAATAATGAACCCCTAAATAATACAAATCAAATGCCTCAGCAAATGGCATTTTATAATTCAAACCCGGTAATTTCTAATAAAAACACATCTCAACTGAATGTTGATGAAAATAATAATCCACAGGAACAACAACAGCAATTAGCCATTCAGTCGTTTCAGAGCAATCAGAATATCGAACCATCAGCAGAAAATGGATTTCATATTCGTTTTCAAATAGCGGCTCCTATGGCTTCGGAGGCGGTTACTAAAGCTTCTTCCACTCATATTCATCGTGGCAAAAAAAACAATTTTTTTTCGGAATTGTATTTTAAGAATAAGGTAAAACATCGTTTACCAAAACGAAAGATAACATATAATACGGCTCTTTGCAGTCGTTTTTAAAAACAGTATAAGTGAATTACTATCGTTATTTTTTCTCAATCCTGCTTAGTGTTAGTATGAGCACATTTACTTGTATGGGTCAGTTAAACCTGGGAAAAGATTATTCAGACGGACATGGAGGTAAAGTGTTTTTGCCAATGGGCGACATTTCTTTTGCAGATGAAGTAGTAAGTTTTAAAAGAGGGAAACCACATGCAATAGAATCAGCATGCGATTCCATGTTGGCGATAGGCAAACCCGACTTCACAGGATTTGCGGGTAATTTTTTGTCGTTGGGATGCGGAGGTAGTCTTACTTTATTATTTACCGATAATGCCATTGTAAATATTCCGGGGCCCGATTTGTATGTTTTTGAAATGGGAAAATATGTTGAATCTACATTACTCGAAATTTCGAAAGATGGAAAAAACTGGAAGACGGTGGGGAAAATAGCAGGCGGTGTGTCGTCCGTAGATATTGGAGATTCAGTAAAAGCAGGTGATGTGTTTCATTACATACGATTAACCGACTTAAAGTCGGAATGTAAAGGAGACTGGCCGGGAGCCGATATAGATGCTGTGGCAGCTATAGGTTCGGGTAAACAAATAACATTAAAAAATGCTGTTTTGTATAAAGTAAACGATTACAATTTACTGCCAAATTCGAAAACAGAACTCAATAAAATAGTTGAAGACATAAAAACTCATCGCCCATCGCAAATAATTATTGAAGGACATACAGACAATACAGGAAACGAAGAGAAGAACGTTATTTTATCAAAGAAAAGAGCTAAATCTGTTGCTGATTATTTGCAAAAAAACAGTTTGGTAAATACCATTCCTTTAAAAATGGAAGGTTACGGAAGCACACTCCCAATAGCTTCGAATGAAACAAAAGAGGGACAGGAAAAAAACAGAAGAGTAAATATTATTTTAGTGCCCTAGATTATGGTAAAAATTAAACCAATAGAATGCAGCCAGTGTGAAGGTCGCCACAAGTCGATATTTCGTGACTTATATGCTGCCGAACTAAAAGAAATGGAATGTTCGAAACGAATTATACACTCCAAAAAGAGTGAAATAATATTTGAAGAGAATGCTCCTGTTAGAGGGTTATACTGTATAAAAAGCGGAAAGGTTAAGTTAACCCGATTGGGCTTAAACGGAAAAGAAGTTGTTGTGAAATTTGCAGAAGCAGGAAATGTACTTGGTTACAGGGCTGCTGTGGAAGACGGAAGATACACCAACACAGCTGAAGCTACAGAAGCTACCGAACTTTGTTTTATTCCTAAAGAAACTTTCAGTTCCTTAGTGAAAGAAAATCCCAAAGTTGCCACTCAGATAATTCAATTGTATGCAAGTGAATTAAAATGTTTGGAAGTGAAGAGTAAAAACACCACACAATTGCCAGTAAAAGAAAGAATGTGTGGATCTCTACTTAATTTAATTGAAGATTTTGGTTTTGAGAAAGACGGATGCACGATGAATATCATCATATCACGTAAAGATTTGGCGGATTATACCGGAACAACCCGTGAAACCATTTCGAGGATAATTTCTGAATTAAAAAAGGACAATATTATAGCACTTAAAGGAAAGAAAATAATAATATTACGTCATGATTTGCTACTAAGAGAAGCAAATAATTAAGCCGAGAAATATATTTCTTCTTTTCATCTAACTTTCCTGTTAATAAAATAGTAGAGGATTTAGGACAATTTAGATTTTAATTCAATCCTCTCTCCCCTCCCCTTTTTTAATATTTATTTTCAATTAAGCACTCTAATATTGCTTTCGGGGGCATTGCTTTTTTCTGCAAAGCATCCGAAATACATTTCCGGGGCATTGCATTTTTCTGCAAACCGTCCGAAATACATTTCGGGGGCATTTCCTTTTTCGGAAAAAGACAAAAAGGAAAAAATGGAGAGGATACAATAATATATATAGGAGAGAAAAAACTCAATAAATGAGATGAACATGTTAAAAATCATGTTTCGAACAGCAATTATCCCATTTATTAGCTCTATTTTTGTTCAACTATTAATTATAAAAAAACTACCATTATGAAAAAAACACTACTTATTGCCATAACATTTATGTTTGCTTCCACAGGCATTGCTCAAACAGCTACCGATTTTACAATTAATGATTGTGGAGGAACATCGCATCATTTGTTTGCTGAGTTAGACGCAGGCAAAGTGATTGTCATTGCTTTTGTCGATCCTTGCGGTTCGTGTATTGTTCCATCGGGTAATGCTTATGGTATTGTTCAAAGCTATGCTAGCAGTTACCCTGGAAAAGTAGTATTTTATTTATCGGATGATGTTGCTAATTCTCCCTGTTCTACCTTAAATACCTGGTGGACGAGTACTGTAGGTGAACCAGCTGTTCCAACATTTTCAGATCCTGCATGCGTAGGCTCTAATTACGGAGCATTGGGAATGCCAAAAATAGTAGTGTTAGGAGGCAACAATCACCATGTTTTTTTTAATCAAAACAACGGTTTGGACCATGCAAATTTTACAGCTCAGATAGATGCAGCATTACTTGTTTCTAATGTTGCAGAAAACGCTACAAACAATTTCCAGATGTATTTATTTCCTAATCCGGTAACCGGAAATAGTGCGGTTTTGAAATATAATTTAAATGAGAATACAGAAGTAACCGTTGAAGTAATGAATACAATTGGGGAAAAAGTGAAAAGTATTTCGTACGGCAAGCAAGCAGCAGGAAAAAATGAAACAGCATTGACTTTGGACGCTTTATCGGATGGCCTTTATTTTGTAAAACTGACTGCAGGAAAAAATTCTCAGCTACTTAAATTTGCGGTTAAACATTAAGCTTTTAAACGTCTTTTTATTTCTATAACTTATTTCTCTCCTCATTTATTTAATAATGTAAGATGCGGTACTTAATTTTATTTTGCTCATTGATTCTGATTACGCAGAAAATACAGGCTCAGGGGTGTTGCTCAGGAGGCAGTGGAAGCCCCATTGCCGGAGGTGCTTCTCAGGGAGTTTTGCAAGATAGACAAATGGAAATCGGTGCAAATTATCAGATGAACAGCACCAATAAGTTTATGAGTAAAGACAAGGATACAGCTTCCACAATCGACAACTTTAATAGTAATTACCTCTATCTACGATTGGCTTACGGCCTCACCAAAAACCTGACAATGTCGGTAGAATCGGGGTATTACATCAATAAGACACAAATTGGATTGTATCACAGAGATACTGTAAAATCAGGAGGAATTGGCGATTTAATATTATTCCCCAGATACGATGTTTACAACCGAACTACCGAAACCCGAAGAACAGAGTTAACATTAGGTTTAGGTTTTAAAATTCCATTAGGAAAATATGATGATTCTACCTCCTATTTAGATTGGAGAGGAAGAACACGATACTATCCTTCCCCTCCTACAGTTCAGCCTACCAATGGCTCCAACGATTTTATATTCTATGGATTTTTCTTCAAAGGGTATCCGTTAAAGAATTTCAGATTATTTACCAATGCCATTTACATACATAAAGGATACAATCCCCTCGGACAGAAATTTGGTGATTATGCTAGTGTAGGGCTATTTGCAGGAAAAACTTTTTTCAAAAAACTTGGTGTTACTTTGCAAGTAAGAGGAGAATGGATAGGTAAAATGAAATACGATAAAAAAGTAGATATGACAGCGCTTTATAATATAGACCCTCTGTCTACAGGGGGGCGCAAAGTGTTTTTTGTTCCTCAGTTAAGTTATTCTCAGAAAAACTTTACTGTGTATGCTTCCACAGAGATTCCGCTTTATCAGTATGTGAACAGAGTTCAGGTGGCGTCACAATATCAGGCTACAGTAGGAATTTCATACCGTTTTATGACTTACAAGAACATTAAATTGAATAATAACCCTGAAGCTGCCTATGTTTGTCCGATGAACTGTGAAGGAAGCGAAAGCGCCACTCCAGGAAAGTGTAAAGAATGTGGTATGGATTTAATTAAAAAGAAATAATCAATACATCTTACTCTTTCTTTTCTTTTACCTGAGTTCCTAAGCCGCACCTCAATATTTCTGCTACTTTTGCATTTTGTTTATCACAAAAATTCAAGTCGCAGATAAGCCATACACCTTACTAAAAGCCAAATAATACATAATGACAGAGAACATTAACCAGTTTTTGCAAGCGACTAAAAAGAGTTTACAGAATAATTCGTTTGTAAAACTGAATCTGAGCAATTACAAAGGAAAAGAAGAGAATCTACTAAGGATATATGCAAAACGAATACTGATAAAAAAAGAAGAAAAACTCAGTTTTACCTACCACTACAAAACCAGAGATATTCAGAAAAACTATTCACAACTGGAAGCCTTTGTACTTCTCGAATCTTTGATAGGCGAAGAAGGGTTCAGATTTGCAGCATTGTTTACAACATCATTTGATTTAGATTTAGATTATATTAAAGGTGGAAACTTTAGCCTAAAAAAGAAAACGGCATCCATCACCTCCCTCCCATCGGCATCACACGACAAGCAGAAAAACAGAATAATCGAAGCGAAAGGACGGCATTATCTTCAAGAGTTAAAGATAACCGATGAAAATGGAAATGTTTTAAAAAATGCTCAGGACAAGTATAAACAAATCAATCACTTTTTAGAAATAGTAAGTAGTTTACTAAAAGAATTACCACAACGAGACGTAACAAAAGTAGTGGATATGGGTGCCGGCAAAGGTTATCTAACATTTGCACTTTACGATTATCTGAATAATGTTCTTCACAAATCGGCACATGTTACAGGTGTTGAGTTACGAAAAGAACTGGTAGAGCAATGTAACATCATTGCCAAAAATTCGAAATTCGAACACTTGCATTTTGAAGAAGGTAGTATTACAAATTATATCAACACATCTATAAATGTTCTAATGGCTCTCCATGCATGCGACACCGCAACAGATGATGCCATTTTCAAAGGAATAAGCTGCAACGCGGATTTAATTGTTACAGCACCTTGTTGTCACAAACAAATAAGACGGCAGATGGAACAACACAAAACAGAAAACGAGGTATCTGTTTTGACACGACACGGCATCTTTATGGAACGCCAGGCTGAGATGGTAACGGACGGTATTCGTGCATTGATACTCGAGTACTATGGTTATTCTACGAAGGTATTCGAATTTATTTCGGATGCTCACACCCCTAAAAATGTCTTAATTGTTGGGTTAAAAAAACAAAATTCGACCTCAGATAAAGAAGCTATTTTGAAAAAAATTAAAGAAACCAAAACTTATTTCGGAATCGATTATCATCATCTCGAAAAGTTATGCGGTATCTTGAACTCATAGATAAAAGTGTATATTTGCTAACTTTTAAAGTCAAATGAAAAAAACAATTTTATCCTTTTATATATTCCTTTCTGTTTCCGGTATAGCTCAGGTAAGTATTAAAGATTCATCTATTTTCACTCCACTGGTAGGGGCTTCCTTTGGTTACCAGTTTCCCGGTGGCGATATGGTTACTCGTTTTGGAAACAATTCATCCGTTCAATTAAACTTTGATATAAAAAGCAAAGCAAAAATTACGATCGGTTTAAACGGAAGCTATATTTTCGGAAACAATGTGAAAGAAGATATGTTTAGTAATATAACTACCCCAGAAGGCTATATTATCAACAGGGATGGTTCTATAGCAGACATCAGGTTATGGGAGCGAGGATTTACATCTTCCATTACGCTTGGCAGAATTTATACTTTCAAAAAGCCTAATCCTAATTCGGGTATTTGGTTTAATGTAGGATTTGGATTTATACAACATAAAATCAGAATCGAAACCATAGGTAACGATGTTCCTCAGTTATCAAAAGAATATAAAAAAGGTTACGACCGACTAACCAATGGCTTTTTATTATCAGAAAATCTCGGATACTTATATTTAAGTAATAATCGTCTAGCCAATTTTTATATAAGTCTAGAGTGTCAGGAAGGTTTTACACAAAGCAGAAGAACCTACGATTACGACAAAATGGAACCCGACACAAAAAAAAGACTAGACATATTGTACGGATTAAGATTTATGTGGATTTTGCCATTGTATAAAAAACCACCACAGGAATTTTACACCCATTAATCTGCCATTGCTTATTAAAGAGAAGAAAGTTTTTATAACCAAGTCATGAAATTTCTTTACAACTTTTTCATCTTAGTTTATTATTTAAGCATAAAGATAGCTTCATTATTTAATGCAAAAGCCAAGCTATGGGTGTTGGGTCGTAAAAACATTTTCGAACATCTTCAATCCACATTTAAAGATGCCTCATCCGAAATTATATGGTTTCATTGTGCTTCTTTGGGAGAGTTTGAACAGGCTCGTCCGATAATTGAAAGCATCAGAAAACATGAAACAAAGTACAAAATTCTCTTAACTTTTTTTTCACCTTCGGGATATGAAATACGAAAAAACTATGCTCAGGCTGACTACATTTATTATTTACCAATCGACACCATAGGTAATGCCCGTAAATGGATTGAAATCATTAAACCTTCCAAAGTGTTTTTTGTTAAATACGAATTCTGGTTTAACTATTTGAATGAACTGAAACGAAAAGAAATTCCTACTTATCTGGTGAGCGGAATATTCAGAGATGACCATTATTTTTTCAAATGGTATGGAGGTTGGTTTGTAAAGCAACTTTCGTGTTTCACTCATTTTTATCTTCAGGACGAAAAATCAATCTCATTGCTTAAATCAAAAGGGATTACCAATACCACCCTAGCGGGTGATACCCGATTTGATAGAGTAAATGATATTGCCAACAGTATAAAAACGTTTCCCATAGTTGAACAGTTTAAAAAAAACACTCCTGTTTTGATTATGGGTAGCAGCTGGAAGGAAGATGAAACAGTGATTTCAGAAATTAATTTGAATGAATATAAAGTTATTCTCGCACCTCACGAAATTGACGAAAGCCATATTCAAAGCATCATTCAACTATTTAGCAAACGAAAAATTCTTAGATATTCACAAGCAAATTCTGATAATGTTTCAGAAGCGAATATGCTTATTATAGATAATATAGGTATGCTATCATCACTTTATCAGTATGGCGCCATTGCTTACATTGGTGGAGGATTTGGCAAAGGGATACATAATATTCTGGAAGCTGCAACTTTTGGATTACCCGTTTTGTTTGGGCCCAATTATAACAAATTTAATGAAGCCAAAGAACTCATTCAACTTGGGGGAGGTTTCACTTTTTCCAACACTCTAGAATTAGAAAAAACTATGAAACTTCTTCATGATAAAATTATACTGCAAAAAGCATCACAAATAGCCAAAAATTATGTTCAAGGCAGAATTGGTGCAACCGAAATTATACTTAGGCAAGAAAAGTTGATCTAAATTCATCTCCAAATAATTCAGAAAAAAGCCAGATTGTTTTCAAAAAAAACTTTATTATTGTAACGAAATCTCTTTTTAATAAAGTTACTATTTACTAAAATTTTTACCATTATGAAAACACTCATCAAAGCCCTTTTGTGGCTGTTGCTCATCATCATCATCTTTATTATTGGTGCGCTGTTATATGTAAAACTAGCTCTTCCAAATGTAGGTCCTGCACCCAAATTAAAAGTAAATTCCTCTGCAGAGCATGTTGCCAAAGGAGAATATCTGGCCAACCATGTTTGTGTTTGTATAGATTGCCATTCTAAACGAGACCAAACCTTATTCTCGGCACCACCCATTGCGGGAACTATAGGAATGGGCGGTGAGTTATTTGATCAGAAATATGGATTTCCGGGTGCATATTATGCCAAAAACATAACTCCTGAAGGAATTTCAAGATATACCGATGGAGAATTATTAAGAGCTATAACCACCGGAGTGGATAAAGATGGAAAAGCCCTGTTTCCTGTTATGATGTATCATTATTATGGGCAAATGGACCAAGAAGACATAAAAGATATCATTGCATATATTCGAACACTAAAACCAATTAAAAACGAAGTTCCTCTGTCCGTATCTGATTTTCCAATGAATTTCATAATTAATATGATTCCTGAGAAAGCACACTTTACTAAATGTCCGGCAAATTCAGACACCTTAGCTTATGGAAGGTATTTAACCAATGCAGCAGGTTGCATGGAATGCCACACTCAGGTGGACAAAGGAAGGCTTATTGCCGGAACTGAGTTTGGTGGAGGGCGCGCATTTCCTTTCCCTGATGGCTCTGTGGCCAACTCCGCAAATATTACACCCGATAAAGAAACTGGAATTGGCGGTTGGAGCGAAGAGCAGTTTTTAAAAATGTTTCGTGTTCGTAACGACTCGGCAGCTCTTGCGACTCATCTAAAACCGAGTGAAACAAATACTATAATGCCTTGGGTTATGTATGGTGGCATGTCGGATGAAGACTTATCGGCTATTTTCAAATTTTTACAAAGTGTAAAACCGATAACAAATCACATTGTAAAATTCACAAAAGCAAAAAACTAAACACACCCTAAACAGAAATATTTATAATAATTTACCGCATTATGCTTGCAAAACAACTTGAGTTAATAAACGAACAAACTTCGCCTTTGTTCCGAATAATGTGGCAGTATAACGAAAACGAACCCGACCGAAAATCGTTTGAAAATAATATTTGTGCATTTCATATTGGAGGAGGATATGTTCTGTCGGTGGCGCATAACCTGAGAATTGAAGCAGGTATAATTAAATCGCTGAACGAAGAAATCTACACGAACGAGATTGCAAATATACTGGAACCTCAGGTAAGAGATTTTTTAAATCAGGCATACGTAGCAGATAGTGCAACAAAAAAGAGATATTTGCATGTGCCCAACAATAACAACATTCAGTACATCACAGATAGATTAAAAGAAATTAACTTTGATACACGGTGGATAACATTAACCAAACGAAAAATCTGCTCACCTAAATTAATTGTTCAGTTTAAGAACAATTTATTTTATAACGATACAGAGTTATCCAAACATTTCGATTCCACCAATTCGTTTCATGAGCAAGGAATAGAACGTCATACTTTTTTATTAAACCTCGAACTGGTGGAGGCTTATTATAGCGAAGACATTGCCCTTTATAAAATAGTAAATACCGATAAAAGCATAATTGACCGCATACCTTCATTAATGCCCGACTATACAATACTAAGCGATAATCAAAGCAGCGTTTACTGCGTTCAGAGTTCACCAAACGGATTTTTAGGGCGACTGGTGAACAAAGCCTTTATAGAAGGATACATTGATCATCATGGCATTTTTCAGGATAGAATAGGAGGCAACTATATTCTTGAAGGTTCACGATATTTGATTAAAGGTTATTTCCGTTTTGGCTCCTCTGGTGCTCCCTATGTATATTACGATACCGAAAGCGGAGAATATAAAGCAAATGCTATACAAAGCGAAGCAAGCCCAATTCAGCTATCCATAAATAATAACCGCGAAGGAAACTTTCAATATGTAAATGCAATTGCATCTCCACTTCAAATTATAGAAAACAGACTAAAAAACCATTTAAAAACCGATAAGTCGTAAATCAAAAAACATTGCTATTTTTACAAACGCAAATAATTACTTACAAATTAAATTATAAATCAAATGGAATCAAACGATAGTCTTTTCGAAAAATTAGGCGGAGAAAGCGCTCTAAATGCTGCAGTGGATATTTTTTATAAAAAGGTATTGGCAGATAAAAGTATCAATCATTTTTTTGCGAACACAGACATGAAAGCTCAAGCTCACAAACAGAAAATGTTTCTATCGCTAGCGTTCGGTTCTACCACTTCCAACTATACCGAAAAAATATGAGAGAAGCTCATGCACATCTTAATCTTAACGAATCGCATTTTAATGCCGTAGCAGGCCATTTGGTGGCAACTTTAATTGAGCTTAATGTTCCCCAAAATTTAATTGATGAAGTTGTGGCTATTGCTCTCACCACAAAAAAAGATGTACTAGGCAACTAAACAATTAGCTAATTTTACTACACTTCAATGGAAACATTAAAATCAAATTCGCAACGAGCAAAGAATGCAATAATTCTGATATGGATTGTGCTTGGTGTAGAAACACTTGCCTTTATTTCCGGGTACATGCAGTATTCCTTACTCAAATCTGTTGGTTACGGAGAGTTGATATCTCACGAAGAAGCTGCTAACAATGACATCAGAGAAAGAGTGATCACATTTTTATATATGATTGTATTCATCATTTCTGCTATTACATTTATTATGTGGTTCAGGAGAGCCTACTTTAATTTGCATCTCAAAATACGACCTTTATTATTCTCCGAAGGATGGGCTGCAGGAAGTTGGTTTGTGCCCATCATTTGCCTTTTCCGACCTTATCAGATAATGAAAGAACTGTTTATAGAAACCGAAGCTTTTCTGAAACGTAAGAATGTAGAAACAGAAGACTTATTTGCCGTAAACCGACTAGGCCTCTGGTGGACGTTGTGGATAATCACCAATCTGGTTGCACAGTTCACAACCCGGTATACGCTCGAAGCAAAGTCCTTGGACGAATACACCTTTGTTACTATGGTAAGCATGGTAAACAATGTAATGGGTGTGCCATTAGCAATTGTCACCATAAATATAATTAAACAATACTCCCGAGCTGAAGTATTACTGGCCGAACTAAGAGAAGAAGTTCAAAATTTCACACCTGTTGATTGGAACATTTCAGATGTATAGAAATAATCGATACGCAATCACCAATCTCAATACTCAATTCTCTCTTACAAAAACTCAACCGAATAATGTCCTTTGGTGGTTAAATCCAAATTATTTATCAGTTACTTCACCTCCGAAACTTTGGAGGTGTATAAAAATTCATTCTAATTAACCTCCGAAACTTTGGAGGTGAGTAAAAATTCATTCTGATTAACCTCCGAAACTTTGGAGGTGAGTAAAAATTGATTTTGATTAACCTCCGAGACTTTGGAGGTATATAAAACTCAATTTCCCTCCATTTTTAGTCAAATTCCTTTTCGAAATTCAAAGGAAAAGTGTCGATTCGAAAATATGATGCAAATGAAAAGAATATTTAAATATGCTTTCGCATTGGTATTAAAAAACATCAATGATTTAGCAATACTAAAACTAATTACTTTTAGGGACTACTCTTGTCGAGAAGGGCCTGTGCAGAGGAGCTTTCCTTTCCCTAAATAATCATTAGGATTATTGCTAAAAATAATTATAAATTTGTCCATCCAAATAATCAGTTGGACACGATTGTATTTAAATCAACCAAACTAAATGCAATCGTAAAATAAATTAATTAACTAAAAATAAATTAACATGAAAAAAGCATTACTAATTATTCTTTTTGTTTCACCTTTCTTGCATCTTTCCGCACAGGTAAACACACATTCATTATCCTTTGATGCCATTGACAATTATGTAGACGTAGCAAACAATGCAACTTTAAACCCAACCAATGCCATTACCATTCAGGCATGGATAAAAGCAAATGCATGGGGCACCAATGTATGGGACAATTACATTGTAGGTAAAGACGACTGGGCAACATCTGCAGCCGGATATGCACTGCGTGGCGGTGCAGGCGGAGAACTTTCGCTTAACTTTGCTTCATTGGGCGTTTGGCAAGAGGTTACTTCTTCTCCGGTTATGTCCACAGGTGTTTGGTATAACGTGGCCGGAACCTTTGATGGCTCCACACTTAAAATATACATCAACGGTGTATTGTCAGGTTCATTAAGCTATTCGGGTACCATCTCTCCCTCCACTTATAATTTAAATATCGGAGCAGTGCCTTATAATGCAGGTACAGGTTTAAGATTATTTAATGGAAATATAGACCAGGTTACAATTTGGAACACTGCCTTAACAGCCAATCAAATTATGCAATACAAAGATTGTCCTCCGGTAGGTACCGAAGCTGCTTTAGTTGGTTTCTGGAATCTTGAAGAAGGTACCGGAACCACCACCGCTGATAACAGCAACAATAGTAATACAGGTACCTTAATGAATGCTGTAACATGGAGCACCGATGTATCTGCCTTTAACTGTACTCCTACAGGTATAGATGAAACAATGAGTCAAGCTGTATCTGTTTCGCCTAATCCTTCTAATGGCAATTTAACAATTCGTTTTAATCACCCTGTTAATAATGGTTCCATTAAATTATTTAACACATTAGGCGAAATAAGTTACGAAGAAAAAACTTCGGCAAACGCATCATCTGAATTAAATCTAAAGAACATCAGTGCAGGAATTTATTTCTTACAAATAGAATCAGAAAGCACACATGCATTTCAGCGCATCATAGTTGAATAAATAAAATCATGTTTCATTCTTAGTTTGAAATAGTAAATATAAAATGGCCTGGCAAATAAGCTGGGCCATTTTTTATTTCACTACTTTGTGTGATGAACCCTTACAATGAAGTTAAACAATCAACTTAGGATGTATGCTATTTCAAATTCAAAATAAATTCTTAATTTTAGGACATTATTTTAAATAAACAAATGGAACTTCAGAACACATCTGCTATTTAAACGAAACAGCAAACAAAAATAACAACTATGAAAAAATCAATACTTACTCATTTATTCTTCTTTTCTCTTCTACTTGGATACAACCCAGAAGGTACATTATCGGCTCAGTGGCTTGCTCAAACTCCACCTTCGGGCACTACAGGTTTAAATTCAATATTTGCTATCAGCCCCACTGATGTGGCATGTGCCGGCACAGCGCGTATTATAGATACTCAAGATGGCGGTGTTACATGGAATTCACCAATCAGTGGTATTACTTTTAATACCGTATCGAGCGGTATTAGCACAAGCTGGTTGGGATTATCACTCTCCGGATGGTATGTTAAAGTAAATAATCCGGGAGGAGTGTTATTAACATCTGGTATTATTGACAGTATAAATTCATTGCATTTTAGTACTCCCAATTGCGCAACAGCAGTGGGATTGGTAGGTAAAATAGAAACTTCTTCTGATTCGGGTGCCACCTGGACTACTCGATCGTTTACCGGACTTACTCTTAATTCTGTTTGGTATGCAAGTCCAACTAAAGGTTTGGCATGTGGTGTTTTCGGCAGTATCAAACGTACGTTGAACGGAGGTATTACTTGGGCTACTGTAACTTGTCCGGTAATCCAAAACTTGAATGGTGTTACGTTCGCAGACTCACTCACAGGATATATAGTGGGTAATAACGGCACATTCCTTAAGACAATTGATGGCGGAGCCACCTGGACTTCTATGCCATTATCGGTTGCAAATACTCTAAATGGTGTATATTTTGTTTCACCCGACACCGGTTATGTGGTTGGAACAGCCGGATTGATTAAGAATACAACAAATGGAGGTGTTACCTGGACAACAATGAATTCGGGCACCACACAAATTTTACGTTCAGTACATTTTGCTAATTCGGGTACTGGTTGGGTGTGTGGAGACGGAGGAACAATTCTTAAATACTGTCCTTATATCCCTACTTCAGGAGTCATCACCGGAAACACCAGTGTTTGTGCAGGAGACACACTTACCTATTATATTCCTCCCATCAATGGAGCTACTGGATACACATGGACCAAACCTTCTGGTTGGTCAGGAAATACAAGCAATGACACACTTATTGTGGTAGCCGGATATAGCAGTGGATACATAGGAGTGGCTGCTAATAACGCATGTGGAAGCGGAACTCCGGTAACACTTGCTGTTACTGTAAACTCTCCCCCTGTACCTACGATTACACAATCGCTAACTACACTGACTTCAAGTGCTACAACCGGAAATCAATGGTTTTTCAATGGAACACCCATATCAGGTGCTACATCTCAAACCTACAATTTCACAACTAACGGAACCTACATGGTAGTGGTTACTGCCAACGGATGCTCTTCTCCTTCCTTGCCACATACAATAACAAATGCAGGTATTTATGAGTATTCAAGTGATGCAGGCGCATTTCTTGTTTATCCAAATCCGACAGACGGTTTGCTTCAACTTAATGGAATTTCTCATCAGGTTTTAGGATATAGAATAACAGATGTATATGGCAATATGGTGATGCAGGCTGATGTAAAAAATAAGCAAACTGTAATCGACATGAGTGGTGTGGCCAAAGGAATTTATTTTATTCAGATAACAGACGAAAATAAAAGAACAGTTAACAAAAAAATTATTTTGCAATAAAGCCTTTTGTTAGTTGAGTGCGAAATAAAATACGGAGCCACAAATTGACAAAATATAATTAAACAACCAAACGTTATGCGAATTTTACTTACCGGAGCAAACGGATACATTGGAATGCGACTCTTGCCCGTGCTTGTAGAGGCAGGACATGAGGTAACTTGTGTGGTTAGAGACCGCAACAGATTTCAACCTGCAGCAGGTATTTTGAACAAAGTTAAGGTTATAGAATTTGATTTTCTGCAACCTGAAAACGCTGTACAAAACTTCAATAAAAAACAATTTGATGTGGCGTATTATCTTATCCATTCGCTGGACGATACTGCTACCACACTTAAAGAATACGAACTCCGTTCGGCAGGATGTTTTGTACTGGTGGCAGTACTTACACAGGTAAAACAAATTATTTATCTGAGCGGCATAAGCAACGAAAAAAAACTATCACAACATCTGTTATCACGTAAAGTAGTGAAGTATGTTTTCCTGCGTTCGGAAATACCTTATACCATTTTCGAAGCCGGAATCATTGTAGGTTCAGGAAGTGTATCGTTCGAAATGATTCGAGACCTTTCAGAAAAACTACCTATTATAATTGGCCCCCTTTGGCTCAACACCCTTTGTCAACCAATCGCTATACGAAATGTTATTTCCTATCTCGAAAAATGTTTACTCAACGAAGCAACATTTTTTAAAACATTCGAAATAGGAGGCCCGGATGTACTTACGTACAAACAAATGCTGCTTGGTTTTGCTGCCGAACGAGGTTACAAACGCTATATTTTTGCATTGCCTGTTCCGTTTCCGGGATTAGCGGCATATCTCTTATATCTCAGTACGTCTGCCAATCTTACTATAACTCGTCAGTTGGTGAGTAGTATGAAAAATGAAGTGGTTTGCAAGAACAACGATATACAACAAATAATACCGATACCTCTTATCCCTTATCGCGAAGCTATACAAATGGCATTCGAACGAATCAAACAAAACATGGTAGTATCGAGCTGGATGAATGCAGCATCGAGCAGTTTAAGTCATCTCGAAGTAAATCAATTTGTGGAAGTACCTGAATACGGATGCTACAAAGACCGAAAATTTATGATGATTGATAAAGCGAATATAGAAGAAATTGCTGGTCGTTTTTTTGGAATAGGAGGAAATAACGGTTGGTATTATGCAGACTATTTATGGAAAATAAGGGGGATACTCGACAGGTTGATTGGAGGTGTGGGCTTACAAAGAGGGAGACGAAGCGAAATAGATATTGAATCGGGCGAAGTAATCGATTTTTGGAGGGTATTACTTGCCGACCACAAAAATCATCGTCTGCTTTTGTTTTCGGAAATGAAACTACCAGGTGATGCCTGGCTTGAGTTTTCGATTGTTCAAAGTGAACATCATTGTATATTAAAACAAACCGCTACATTTCGTCCTAAGGGAATTTTAGGCCGTAATTATTGGTATCTTATGCTTCCGTTTCATTATTTCATTTTCCGAAATATGCTTAAACGTATTGCAGGAACTAATAACACAGTGCTGTTTAAAGAATAAAATATTATAGCAAAACCTTAGTATATATTGCTCATTCGGACGGTCACATCATTGCCTTTGCAAAATCAAATTTAGAAATAAGACTTTAATATATATGTCAAACAGATTTTCCTTAACCGTTCAACTATTTAGTATTTCTGCAATGTTTGCAGGTCTTTTCTCTTGTTCATCATCAGGAGAAAAACAATCTATAAAAAATGATTCGGCAAGTGTTGCGCCTAAAGCGACATTGGTAACAGCTCCCGAAAAGAAGCCAATGGTGCTGCTTACCGACCGACCGACAAATATGGAAACCCCATTGAAATATTTCCTCGAAGATTATACTCCCAACGATGTGTTTTTTGTTCGCTGGCATTTGGCAAATATGCCGACCAAGATTAATTCCGACACGTTTCATCTCTATGTTTCGGGAAATTTAAAAAACAAACAGGCATTGACATTAACTGATTTGAAAACAAAATTCAAACCCTACACTATCACGGCACTTTGCGAATGTGCAGGTAATGCAAGGAGTTGTTTTAATCCCCGGGTTCCGGGTGCACAATGGGTAAACGGGGGAATGGGAAATGCAAAATGGACAGGAGTAAAACTGAAAGACATTATGGAAATGGCCGGGACAAAACCTAATTCAACATTTGTTTCGTTTAACGGAATGGATGCTCCTCCACTGCCTTCTGTTCCCGACTTTGTGAAATCGCTGGAATATAAACATGCCGCAGACGGAGAAGTGATGATAGCTTACGAAATGAACGGACAACCTTTACCCATGTTGAATGGTTATCCTTTAAAACTAGTGGTTCCGGGATGGTATGCTACGTACTGGGTAGGAATGCTGAACGAAATAAAAGTATATGCCGATACCTTTAAAGGATACTGGATGGATAAAGCTTATCTGGTGCCTAAAGGAGTGAGAAACGGAAATGAGAAACCCGATTCGCTGGCTAAAAATTTAGTGCCAATTTCCAGACTCGATGTTCGTTCTATCTTTGTTTCGCCCGAACCACAAACTGTTATTTCTTTAGGAAAATCAACAGAAATACAGGGGCTGGCTTTTGACGGAGGAGATGGAATTACAAAAGTAGAAATTAGTTCGGATAGCGGTAAAACATGGATAACAACACGACTGGATGCTTCGCTAGGTAATTACTCCTGGAGAAGATGGAGGTATGATTTTAAACCTGGCAAAAGCGGAACGTATAAATTCTTTGTAAAAGCTACCAATACCAAAAACGAAACACAGCCTTGGCATCAATGGAACAGAAGCGGATTTATGCGCAATGAAATAGAAAGTTTGGTGATAACGGCAAAATAATTTTTAAATTTTCAGATGAAATTGAATACAACAAAAAAAATAAAATACTCGAAAACTAAATCATCCTTTCGTTTTCAGAAATTCAACATACTATTATTGATGGCATGTGTGCTGATGATTTCGTGCAATAAAGACGATACTGCGACCACCGAAATGAAACCTGCCATAGTCGAAACAGTAACCGACATCAGTAATGTAACAGTAACTCTGCCCGAAGCTACCGGAAAAGAACTGGTGACTACAAATTGTATTATTTGCCATTCGTTGCGCTACATCGAAATGCAACCTGATTTCCCGAAAAAGACCTGGGACAAAACAGTAAAGAAAATGGTAAAGACTTATGGAGCTCCTATAAGCGACACTATGGTGGTAAATCAGATTGTAGATTATCTGGTAGCTGTAAAAGGAAAAAAATAATTTTTATAATAAATCATCATTTTTTCTTATCCACCAAACAATCCATTTTGTTTCGCAGATTAGAATAGCCAACGAGGTAGGCTTTTACAGAACCAATAACGATAGGTGTTTCGACATAAACAGGAATTTTATTTTCATCATCGGTTATCCAAACAGTCATTCCTTCTCCTCCTTTAAAAATAGTACCGGCAATGAGTTTGGGGCGAAATTTAATACAACGCACTTTTCCTAATGTAGCATCATTGATAATTTCTTTGCCCATGTATCGTATGTAAGAAGGGCAAACTTCTCCATCGAGCACAAAGGTAATGGGAATAGAATCTTTGGGTTTATACTTCGAATAGTCGAGGCAACGGGCATAATAAATGGCTGTTACCAAATCGTTGGTGCAGGCAGTAATCTTTAACGAATCTAAACGAGCTGGCTGACCATAAGCCCGAGAAGAGCTGTACAACTTACCTTTTCGCTGATTGAACACATAATCCTGATAAATCTGATTTTTCCCTTCCTGCACTTCTCGCATAAAGCGAAGCGGTTTTAAAGTGAATGTATCGGCATATGACTCGTATTTATCGCGCACTTTGTAAAACCAATCGTACTTGGGATAAGTGGCCCCCAAGGCGGTGAAATGATAAAACTGACGATTGTTAATGGTTTTGAATTCGGCTTCGCAACTAGCCTCTCCGGCCGGAACCCAAAGCACTCCCCAGTTATAATATATTTTGTACACCAGTTTTTCACCTGTTTTAAAGGTGTGATTGGTGTAGGTACATTGTGCAAACGAGTTCAACGAAAAAATCAACACTACTAAAGCTACCCTGTTTTTCATCGATGCAAAATTAAGTAATATTGTTTGTTATTGCTCTGCTAAGTTTTTATTTCGTTAAAGCCTCGCTGCAACTACAAATAAAAAGCGCCACACTTTCGTATGGCGCTTCGTACAAATTTTAACTAATCACTATCTTACCAAATCTCTGCTCTTTCGCTTTTAGGGCGATACATTTTATCTCCTTCTTTAACACCAAATGCATCATAAAATTCCTGCATGTTGCTTGGTGCACCATTTGCACGGAAATTGCCCGGTGAATGCGGATTGGTTTGCACCAAATTTTTCAAAGCTTTATCTCTCATATTACCTCTCCATCCCTGAGCCCAGGCCATAAAGAAACGTTGTTCTCCGGTGTAGCCATCAATAGGTGCTGGTTTTGGTTTTCCTTCGCGCGATTTTAAATAGGCATAATACGAAATGGTTAAACCTCCTAAATCGGCAATGTTTTCGCCTAAGGTAAGTTCTCCGTTTACATGCATATCATCAATAGCCACATAATTGTTAAACTGTTTTATCAGCATATCTGTTTTGGCTTTAAAGTTAGCGCTGTCTTTCGGAGTCCACCAGTTTTTAAGATTACCATCGGCATCGTACTGACAGCCTTGGTCGTCAAAACCGTGAGTAAGCTCATGACCAATGATAGCTCCCATAATACCATAGTTTACGGCATCATC
The DNA here is from genome assembly GCA_903926385.1 of uncultured Bacteroidota bacterium. Lineage (GTDB taxonomy): Bacteria > Bacteroidota > Bacteroidia > 2-12-FULL-35-15 > 2-12-FULL-35-15 > 2-12-FULL-35-15. The sequence continues at coordinate 41,643 of CAIYIS010000039.1, read as the reverse complement.
AGCATCAGGATTGAAGAACACAGGTTGCATAATTCCGGCAGGGAAAACAATCTCGTTCAATGCCGGATTGTAATATGCATTGATGGTTGGAGGTGTCATTCCCCATTCGGTGCGGTCGATAGGTTTACCTAATTTATTGGCCATATAATTAAATTCAAATTTATTGGCACGAATAATATTTTCCACATACGAATCGCGTTTGATTTCAAGCGGAGTGTAATCTCTCCATTTGTCAGGATAACCCAGTTTTTTCATCACTTTATCCAACTTGGTCATAGCAGCTGCTTTGGTAGAAGCACTCATCCAGTCGCGGCTATTGATACGAACACGGAAAGCAGTAATTAAATTTTCAACCATTGCACCTACACGTTTTCTGCTGGTTTCGGTAAAGTATTTTTCAACAAATAATTTTCCTAATACTTCTCCTAACGAACGGTCGGTAGCTTCTAAAGATGTTTTCCAACGTGGTTTTTGAGATGGTATTCCGTTTAGAGTAGTACCATAAAATTTGAAATGTTCTTTTACAAAGTTGTCGCTTAATTTACCTGCAAATCCATCAATAAGGTTCCAGCGTAAATATGTTTTCCAATCAGCAATAGATACTTCTTTAACTGCTCTGTTGGCTTCTTTAAAGAATTCGATTTGACCCACCACACAGTCGTTTACATTACGGAAACCTACTGAATTTAGATACACTTGCCAGTTGATATTAGGAGCAAGTTCGGTAAGTTCTTTAATGGTACGTTTGTTATAACTTTTTTCAGGGTCGCGTAGTTCTACTTTGGTCATCGATGCTTTAGCCAAATTGGTTTCGATATCGAATACCACTTTAGCTTCGGCTCCAGCCACCTCAGCTTTATCGCCAAGCAAAGTAAACATGGTGGTTACATGCTCCACATAAGCTTTCTGAATGCCCAATGAGCGTTCGTCTGTTTTGGTATAATAATCTCTGTCGGGCAAACTTAAACCTCCCTGATAAAACTGAGTGATGTATTGTGTACTGATTTTAGGGTCTTGGTCTACATATCCTCCAAACAAAGGACCGATACCGATGGTATGTAAGTGACCAATTTCTTTCATCAACTCGTCTGTATTTTTAACGCTTTCTATTAAGGCAAATTCCATTTTTAATGGTTTAACACCTTCTGCATTTAATTTTACAGAGTCCATTGCCATGGTATAAAAATCGCCAATTTTTTGCTGAGCCGAACCCGGAGCAGCAGTTTTGTTGGCCGAAGCAGCATCGAGTATGATACGCAGTTTAGCTTTGTTTTGTTTTTCCAGTTCGTTGAAACTGCCCCAGCGGCTTTCGGTTTCGGGAATAGGATTTGTTTTTAGCCATGTACCGTTTACAAATTGATAAAAATCGTCCTGTGGACGAACAGATTTATCAATGTTATTGATATCGATTCCATGATCGGCTGTGGTAGATGTTTTGCCATCGCCCAGAAAAGAGCCTAATGCAATAACACTTGCCACTGCACCTAATGTGATAGTTATTTTTCTCATTGTTTTTTAATTTTAGAGTGCGAATTTAGTTTAAATATACATATCAACTGAAATATTTGTTGAACGGTTAATTTTGAGGATGAGATGGGGGGAGGAAATTTCAGATTTCAGATTTCAAATTTTAGAATTTTTAATTTGTAGAATTTTAGAATGAAAGCAATTTTGCAGTAGCAATTTTACAATTGAGCAATTTAGCAGTAGGCAATTCGGCAATAAACAATAATCAATAGTCAATAAACAATAGGCAATATTATTCTCCAATCAACATTCGCCAATCGCCAATCAAAGAGATTCCTCACTACGTTCGGAATGACAGGCTTTCGGGGGAGGAAAGGATTAAAAGTCGGCAAAGCTGACTTTTAATCCTCCCTTATATAATGCTTTTCTGTCATTCAGAGCGAAGCGATGAATCTCAATAAACAATAGTCAATAAAAAAACACCGAAAGCATTTACAAAAAACTTATAACGATGAACTTTTATAAGCTACAATCTAATGCTTCCGGTGCTCTGGTGGTGCCGGTTTACATCACGCCTATCGAACGAGTGGTGCTCCATACTTGTGTAGGATTGGCTCCTACACCTGCTCCCTGAACATACACTGTTTTCAGACTGGCCAACCCTGTTATCACTTTTCGTGCGCTGGTACTGTACACCACTGTCCATGTTGATGGGTCGGTGGCTTGGTCGTACGAATAACGATAAACATAGGCTTTGGCTTTTCGTCCATACGACTTCATGCGAGCCTCTATCCATCCAGTGTTTTTGCCTAACTTGAGCTCAAAATTGCTCGGAGCCGGCAAAACACCTACAGGATTGCGCCCTGACCAAACGTTAAACCCACTCCTTAATGCTTTGGCCAAATCGTTGCCGCACACTCGCTGCACATACAGGGCCTCTGTATTCATTAAGGCGATGAGGTCTTTTCGTAACAGATTTTTTGCCGCTGTTTGTGCAGGCCCGCCTCTGAAGGCTTTGGCCGCATCAAAATCCGAACTGGCTGTGGTAAGCACTGCCAGTGTGGGTGCAGGGGTTGGATAATCAGCACTATTGGTTGTCATCTGGTCGATAATAGTCCATGCCTCGGCCGACAAATCATTATCTGATAAGCCACTGAATCCGGTTTTAATTTTAACTACCATTTTTCCTTAGTTGTTAGTTGTGTAATCTGCTCCTTATTTTCAATTATTAACGATCATGTTGAGTGAGACACTTAACTCGCCAATTGCATCGTTTTTTTTCATTTTATATTAATTTCTGCTTACTTTTTTGTTTATCAACTCCCCTACCCTACTTCTTAAACCCATTGTTATTATTACATTTCAACCCACTTAACCTCTTTTTTACCCTCTAATTTTATACCTCAAGAAACTTTTTTACGACATCGAAAAACTTTTTTTATACCTCAAAAAACTTTTTCACGACATCAAAAAACTTTTTTTATACCTCGAAAAACTTTTTCACGACATCAAAAAACTTTTTTTATACCTCAAAAAACTTTTTCACGACATCAAAAAACTTTTTTTATACCTCAAAAAACTTTTTTACGACATCAAAAAACTTTTTCTCGACCTAACAAAACTTTTTTGTTAGGTATAAAAATCATTTTGCCGGGTTGGTATCCTCCCCTTCCGATTTCGGATTTTGGTTTTCTAACCCTATACCTTTGCTCTGCAAAATTTTTTTTAGCTCCCCTTCGAATTCAAAATATTCTGAAACGAATTGCGTAAACGAATAAACCGACAATGGAGCCGAATTATAATATCCCCTCAACATAGCGTAAACGCCAGTGTTTTGGTTTGTTTTATGTTTCTTATTCTTTTTCATTTTTTATACCTTGTTGTGCTTTTGCGATGCAATGATAAGCACTAGCTTTTTCATTTTATTACATTTTTTTTACTTCTTATTTAATTAAGTATCATTTGATATGAATAAGTATGATTAAGTATCTTTTGATACAAAAAAGCATGAATAAGCATGAAAAAGCATAAATAAGCACGAAAAAGCATAAATAAGCACGTTTTGTCACGTTTTTAAAATTCTAAAGGCTGTATTTCTGTTGGTTGTGTTTTGGGGATTTGATTGTGGGGGGTAGAATGGATTTTTATAAAGGGACTATTTATAAACGAAATGGGGAGGGAATAAGTTGTATATTTGTTGAGGAAATAATGGTTGAAGTAAATTATAATGAAAACAGAAACTAGAGCGAAGTATACTAATGCTTGCAGACAATGAATCTTTAATGAATAACAATTTATATTATACAAATGAAGGATCAGAATAAAATAATAAAACTTTCAAATTCATTAAAAAACACTTTAACAGATTCAAACCTTCAGGAAGTAACGATTGATTTGGCCGAAACTTTTACCGACTCATTTCTCGACAATGGACTTATTAAGGACATACCAATTCTTGGAACAATAATTGGTTTAACAAAAGCATCTATTAATTTAAACGAACGACTATTAATTAAAAAACTGATTTACTTTCTTGCGGAACTCAAAGATATTGAGCTACAAAAAAGACAAAAACTAATAAATGAAATTGATTTTTCAGAAAAACACAAAATTAATATTGGTGAAAAATTATTGTATATAATTGATAAGTGCGATGATCACATAACAGCTAGATATACAGCAATATTTTTCACAGCCTTTCTTAATGAAGAAATTAGTTATTCTGAATTTTTAAGAGGGTCAACAATTATACAAAAATTGTTTATTCACGACTTAGAAGAATTCATTATTACCGACTCTAAAAAACTTGAAAGAAAAATCAACAACTATAACAGTGGTTTATCTGACTTTGAATACAGTTTAATTAATGTAGGAATTTGTGGAACTGAAACAGAACCTATTTCTGTCAGAGATCAAGACGATTATAAAATTCAAGAGAAATATAAAGTAGATGGAGGTGACTTACATTTATATTTAACCGATATTGGACGAACATTAAAAACATATTTGCACAGTGAATAAAACATTATACAAATTGAGAAATGCTTCAATTGAGATTGGTGTAAGAAAAATTAATAAACTAAATCATAAATATAAATATGCAATTTTCACAAAAGACAATCCTGGGATTATTTGACAGTTCACAAAAGTTTTTTGTTATTCCGGTTTATCAAAGAGCCTACGCTTGGGAAAAAAGAGAATGGCAAACTTTTCTAAACGATATTAAGGAACAGATAAAAGGGGATAACAATTACTACTATGGAAATCTGCTTTTGGAAACAATAAAAAAAGATATTCAATATGAAATCATTGATGGACAGCAGCGGTTAACCACTTTGACAATTTTCATTAGAGCAATAATAAATGTTCTAAATGAGAGAATAAAGTGTGGAGAAAAGTTTGATATAAGTTTAACAGATAAAGAAAATATTTATTTAAAAAATGGAGGTACAATTAAGCTCAGACCCGTTGAATATGATCAGCCATGCTTTGATGCTCTCATTATAGACAATCTACAAACTTTTTCTATTCATTCCCCTTCTCAAGAGAGAATAAGAGATGCAAAAAAATTTTTTGTTGAAGAACTTAGAAAGGAGTCAACTGTTGAAATCCTGAAAATACTTGATAAGTTAGAATCAACTGACGTAACTTGTATAGAACATAAAGGAAAAAAAGATTCTGCACTTATGTTTGAACTACAAAACAACAGAGGAAAGGATTTAACAAACATGGAAAAATTAAAGTCCTATTTAATGTATCAAATGTATGTTTATAGCAAGCAAGAAGAAATAGAAACTAATATTGAAAACGTTTCAAATATTTTTAAATCAATATACTTGATAATTAACGATCTCAAACGTCTTACGGAAGACAGTGTTCTTATTTATCATTGTAATGCATATATTAATGGGTTTTATTATCGGACGATAGAAGACATCAAAAATATTTTTAAAAAATCTACAGATAAAGTTGAATGGATTAAGCAATTCGTGACTGAGTTGCATACATCATTTTCAAATATAAAAAAACTCGAATTTTCTAAGGATAAATACTTAAAAGATTTGTATCAACTTGGCGTACCTTCCTTTGCATACCCATTCTTAATTAAAGGATTTAAATTCTTTGGTGATGACGATAATAAACTAAACAGCTTATTCCACCTTTTTGAAATTGTTGTATTCCGTTATAGCTTGATTAGTAGCAGAGCTGACATTATAAGTCGACTTAACGAAATTTTAAATGTCTTTAATGGAGATTTACTTTTACTAAAGAAGCATTTAAAGGATAATTTTAATAATAATTACTATTGGGGTGATGCGCGATTCAGAGACTATCTATACGGAAATATGTATAATAATGAAGTCAACTATTTGCTTTGGAAATATGAAGATTCTATCCAAATGAAAGGTTATTCTATAGGCTGTGGTTCTATAGACAAAGAACAAATAGAACACATTGCACCACAAACACCAACGGATGGAACCCCTTTAGAAATAGGATATGAGGTAACGATGGATGGAGTTTATGATGCTGAATTTAATAATGACTATCTAAATTGCCTTGGTAATCTTATGCTTATCTCTGGTTCACATAATGCTTCAATTGGTAACAGACCATTTAATGAAAAGTTAGAAACATATAATTTGAATCCTCTACTTAAACAGCAAGCTGAAATAAAATCATTCGTAAACAAAGAAACTTTTCTTTGGGACAAGCAAGCTATTGATAAAAGACAAAATAAAATAATTGAATTTAGTGTTAAAAAATGGGATTTTGATTCTGTACAAACTGTATAGCAAAAAAAATTGAGATTTGTCCCCTGTACGCGCTAAGCTTACTGGAAGCAGAGTGTGTTGGGACATAGTGCTGTATTAATACTCGCCTCTATTGATGCTTTTTCACCAACAAAGGCTGAAAAAAAATTATTAATATTGCTTGTTATTGATGAAACCACAATAAATACAAAAAACACATTGAACAGAATGGACACTATAGTAGAACACTCTCATTATCCAATTGTAAAGATATTTGGTCATGATATAGTTCCGTTTAAAATTGAAAAACCAAATAAACCTACTCGAAAGCTATTTATTGGTTTGAATCTAAGTATCCTTAATTTAAATTACACATCTGCAATAAATAATTACAATCGAGAACTAGACGATTATGATGAGTATCAAAATATCATTAGTAATTTCGAACTTCTGCAACAGTTTAGAAATCGGCACTTGTACACAAGTATAATGCAATCAACTAAACCGACATTAATCACAAGTTCTGATTATCAAAATGGTTATACAGATAATATATTTTTCAAATCTCTTAAAGAAGTGTTTCCTGAGCACATAAAAAAAAATAAAGGAATTGAACATAAACATTCTAATTTCAGAGGGATACCTTATATGCCAGATTTGATATATGAAGATTTTGAACGAAATATATTTATCGACATTGAAATAGATGAACCTTATACTAAATCGTTTATTGACGGCAAACATAGGAAACCTCATGAAAACATTCATTTTATAGGGTGCGGAGATGACAATAGAGATTGGTTTTTTCTTGAACAAGGGTGGATAGTTGTTCGTTTTGCAGAAGAACAAATAGTAAAAAACAGGGCTAATTGTATAAAATTAATAGAAGGTTTAGTTAATTTTTTAAATAATGTTATTGATAAAGGAGGAGATTACAAAAAATCATTTGAAATAGATATACCAAATGATTTCAAAATCAAAAAATGGACATTGCAAGAATCGAACAAAATGGCTAATTCTAAATATAGAGATAGTTATCTGATTGGTTCTAAAATAAGCAATAAAAATCATGAAATTGAAATATTCACAATTAAAGATATTCGCGAAGTTTCATTTGATGCAAATTTAAATAGACCTTATAAAGATAAAACGATATTGTATTGTGTTGAATTCTCTGGTAGCATTGGTGACATAAAATATTTTTTTGATGTCGATGCTTTTGTTATCAAGGAAGATTTCACAAAGAATGGTATATATTTTGGTCAAAAAGTTCCTGCAGGTTATTCATTTAAATCTACGGACGGATATTCAGAGAATTATATGGTTAACGATAAAACCGAAAAACGCGTTATTCAAAATCAGTCTCTTGTCAATTACAAAGGCAAGGAACAGTTAATGACGGATGAAAAGATTGATGCTTTAGGCGATGCGTGTGCTATGGTTCGTGAGTCTAAACAGCGTGAACTTAATCGAATCTTCAGTGAATTCGCTATAGATTGTGGTATCACTGCAGAAACATCTTTCGAATTAAAAGAACTAATAGGTTCAAAAATTGGAATTAAATTACATCATTCCAATAAAAATGAAATTGGATATGAAATAGAATCATTTTTCAGTCCCCGTACGCGCTAAGCTGACGATTAGTAGTGTGTGTTGGAGCTTAGTGAGGAAGTAATCATGTAAGTTTTACTTACACTCTATCTGCCTTATGTGCTTATTTAGTAAAAATAAAATCAAGCGTTCTTTTTCAAAAACAATAAAATGTTTCTTTCTGCCTCTGCCAGCAATCTTTCTATCTCCTGTGGTTTTATATTCATTAATTCTGCAATGTTTTCCATTGCCTCACCATCCTGTGAATATAAGGTATAGGCTCTTCGGTAAGGTTCTTTCAATTTCTTTATAGCAGCCTGTATCATTTCCTCTTCTTCTTTATGGATAAAGTCTGATTCGGGGTTGTGTAAATAATCTTCATTATCATCACTCATCCTTTCCCCGTAATAATCTTTTATTTCATCATCGGTAAAATACACTTTCAGTATTTTAAAATATCCGGCCCATTTGCCGTTATAATTAGCACTGTTAATTGTCATTTGTTCAGAAATTAATTTAGACTAAAGTTTTAGACTACAAATTTACAAAACATCTAAATATAATTAAAGCATTTTTTCACAACTTAACTATCCCAACTCGCCCTGGTTTGTAACGTTGGCGGTAGACTAATGCCTTTATAACGCATAAAACACGCTGCTGTTTACACACGCTAAGGAAAATACAAGTTAAGTAAAACCTACCGGAAAGAAATGATTATTGGAAGCTTTATTTGAACAGTAAAAAATGGTTGGAATAATAGCCAACAAAGGCAAAACTATTTATTGACTAAATAAGAATTCGTTTCATTTTTTTAATAAAATTTTCACTTTTTTGATAATACCTAATTCACTTTTCTTGTTTTCAATTTCTCCTATCAAAAACCCAAAAGGCTTTAATTGTTCCACATGGTCGCATACGGTTTTAAGCATTGCTGTGAGCGGAATAGCCAGAAAAACACCAGAAATCCCCCAAAGCAGTTCGCCCAGAACAAGGGCTATTATTGTAAACAGCGGATTAATCTTTACCTGATGTCCCAGCACAAGCGGCTCGAGTACCCAGCCTTCGATAAATTGAATAACTCCATAGGTGGTAACAATACCTGCTAATATGGGAAAACTAGCCCCCTGAATAGCCGCAACCAAAACAGTAAGTAATGTACCGATGATGTTTCCAATAAATGGAATGATGTGCAGAAGTCCACAAAGCATTGCGAAAAATATGGCGTTTTTGATTCCTAGTATTGAAAATGCAATGCCATACAAAATCCACAAACAAAGAATTACTTTAGAAAGCCCAAGCAGATATTGTTGCGAAACTTCGGTGACACTATTAATAATAGTTATCATTTTTTCTTGATCGGATTTTCCTGTAAGTTTAAGAACGAACTGCCGAAGATGGCCTCGATAAAATAACAACAGGAAAACATAAGCCAAAATTAAAATGAAATTTGTGAAAACATAAGTAAACGAACCTCCTACCTTCTGCATTATTCCACTAATTGAAGGCTGTTCATTTTTTAATATCTGCGCTTGCTTTTCGACCGAAATTCCCAAGTGAAAAAAAATATATTCTTGCACACCAGTTGCAGTTTCACTTGTTTTTTGTTTTATCAAAGCAAAGTCGTTATTGAGTTCTGAAATTTCCCAACCAAGCAGACCTATGGCGATGAGTATAACAAGCAGTAATAGTAGCAAGCACGTTAATGCAGCTATACCCTTATAAATTTTTTTGCCTTCCAACCATTTACAAAGTGGTAAAAATAGCGTTGCCAAAACACCCCCGATGGCTAAAGGCATAAGAAAGTTCTTCCCAAAATATAATAAAACGAGAACAAAAAGTAGAATAAAAAGTTTTTTTGTAGCTAAACTATAGTCAGTAGTCATATATATTCAAATTAAGTAGTATGGGTCGGTATCGTTAGTAAATGATAATTGATTTTTGATTCTAAATAAATAAAATCAACTTTTGCTAACACTAAAATTATTTTTTTTGTGTTCTTACTTTGGATGATTGTCAAACCGTTTTTAAATACCGTACAAAGGTCAATGTTTATGCAAAGGTGATTTTTGCATAATTCTTTTAAAAAGTTATATTATTTACAGATTTAAGAAGTGTGTAAATAATAAGTATAGTTGAGTATTGGAGATTTCGGACAAATTGAGCACCAGTAAGCATTAAGTTCAGTTAGGTTAATGTGTCGGGGGATGAGTGATGCATTAATACATGCGTTTGTTATGTTTTTTCACCAAAAAATGCTGACAGAAAAAAATAATTATTAATATTGCTTGTTGTTGTTGAAAACAACAACAAAAGCGAAATTGTGGAAATTATACTTTATTAAATGAATACAAACAAATAAAAAAATCGATTTATGAAATACAATAAAATACTTATGTTTCTTCTGTGTAGCATCTTTAGTAAAGAGATGCTATCACAAAATGCAACCATTACAATAAAAAACAAATCCGATCGCTGTTTGTCCGTAAAGCTAATGCATGGCCCTGAAAAAAAAGCAGTGCTTTATAAAGCAGACAGTGTTGGGCCTAAAAGCACAATAGTTTTTGATGTTAATGAAACCGGATTGTATTTTACTAAACTTAGAGCCATTCTGTATGACAAAAAAAAACCAGAGAACAACGATACGCTTTACAGCAAAGACAGACCTATCCAGGTAATTTCTGAAAAAAAGAGAGGATATAGCAATGTCACAATTGAGTTCAAGGTAAAAGAATCAACCAACGAAGGCTCTGTAGCAATAACTCGAAAGGAATATGACCATTAAGTCTGTTTAATTGTTTTTTAATAATTAGAAATAAAAAATGATAGAACAAAATAGCTCCGTAGGAGCGTTCTGTTTGTAGAAATAAAAAATGATAGAATAAATTAGCTCTGTAGGAGCGTTCTGTTATCCCCTATGTCCAGCTCAGGTTAATACATTGGGGACATAGTGTTGTATTTCTTAGCGCTTTCTTCTATTAAAAAAAGCTCGTAAAAATTAAAAAACTAAAGCCACATAAATTTATCCGCTAATGCGGTAAGCGCAAGGGTTAGCAAAAAAGCAAAGAGAGGAGCAATAATCCAAACCAACCAAAATTTAATTGCTGTTTTATTAGTAAATGTTTTTCGCCATCCTACTTTTAACACACTTAAGGCGATAATAGCAGCCATATTTAACTGCACCAACGATGTAGGAATTCCTTTGGTAACAGATGCTGCAAGCAGTAAAGATGCGGTTAGAAAGGAGATAACAGTGGCTGCCAACGGACCAAATTCAATAACTTCTTTGCCGGCTGTTTTTACTAATTTATATCCAAATATAGAACTGCCTATACCAAAACAAGGAGCAATGATGAGTGTAGAAACAAGCATCACCAATAAAAATTTATCGCCAATAGCAGAGAGATGCATTTCATTTACAATCATAGAAGCAATAGGTCCGGAGGCATTAGCCACATTGTTTGCCCCGATAGAAAAGGCAACATAACAACAGGAAATAATAACAGCCCACCTTAAAAAAGGATGTGTTGTTAATTCTTCAAACTTCACAATATTTCGTTCTTTGAGGGGTTTATAAACAAATTTTCCGATAATAAACATCAATACGAATGCAATAATGGGTAACACAAACCACGTAGGAATTATTTCTAAAAACAGTTTATGTGTTTTTAAGGTATTAAAATAAACAGCCGGTGCTGATAATGCAAAAACAGTGGATTGGCTTGTTGATTGAGGTATGCCGATAAGATTGGCAATTAAAAGCGATAAGCCTACTGCTAATAAGATTATACTGGTTAGCATTAAAGTCATTCGCTCGGGAGGTAATATTTCTTTACCTAAAGTTAGTGCAACTTCTTTGCCTGCTATGATAGCACCAAGAAAAACAAATATTCCAAAAAGACCGGGAATCAAATCAGGGCGCAACATATTAGCGCCAAAAGCTGCAGAAAATGAAGGAGCTGTTCCACTGCCTCCCATAGTAACCGCCAAAAACATAGCGATAACAAAAGGAACTAGTAAGGCTGTAAATATTGGTGACATAAGCTTATTTTTTTGCAAATATATTATTCTTTTTCAAACAGAAAATAAACACCCCACAATTGAAATTTCTAAACTCTGCACTGTTATCACCCCAAATCCTCGAGTGAGTTTCCTTAAGTCAACAATTGATGACTTCTTTAATCTGCACACTTCAATTTGAAATTTAAAATCTGAAATTCTATTTTTTTAAGCATTTCGAAAAAAAATTTCACCCCCTGTTTTACACCTTTTTTAAGCAATATTTTCAGCAAAAAAACAACTCAAAAACAACATCCATTTTTGAGAATTAAAAACAAGCTGAATTATCTGTAAACACTAGCCTTTAACACATTGACTCATTAATGAAAAATAAACCGTTTTTTGGTATTGTAATCATCGGTTATATAAGGCAGTTAGAAGACAAAATTTGCTTTTATTTAAAAAAATAAATTTGGTCATATCATTACTATTCACTATCTTCGCTCTTGAAATGCTAATTTGAATATTACTCAAACTTAAATTGTCATGTCGAAAAAGAATAAAAAAGGAATAAAAATTACGGTAAGCGGAACCGAATTAAAAAACCTGCTTGGCTACGGCAACGATCACGCAAAAGCAGTTGAAGACCAAATAAGAAAAGAATTTAAACTAACTACCACCGACCGCATAACGGTTTTCATGGTATCCACCATAACCAAGATACCTTATCTGGAAGTAATGATGGGTTTGGGCCGATTAGACCCTAATATCACCATTAATCAACTTGGTGGTAGTACCAAATAATTAAGGACAATATAAAACCAAAGCATTAATCCACCATAACCATCATTAAACCTTAACAGCCATGACAAAAGAGTTAGACCATCTGCTGAATGAATTTGATGACAAAACCAAAAAGCAAAGAGCAGAACGCATTCAAAAGGCCGAAGAAGAGCAAAAGAAAATAGCTTCGTTCAAGAGGTTGTTCAAAAAACGAATGACCACCACCCTGGAGCCACTCCTGAAACGAATGCTCTCCAAAATACATAAGCACGGCCACGAAACCCAGCGCCTGGACATAGAACTGCCTGCACATAAAGAATTTTATCACCAATCGTATGTAATCAGAAAAGGAAGAGGAGGCAACTTTGTGATGATAACAATAGTGGGTAATCATCATCTTCAAAAAGTGATGCTCTACACCGAATATTCTCCAGGCTATCATACCCCCAAAACCGAAAAAAGTTACCTTCTACCCGAGTTTACCGAAGACCTTTTATCTAAAATAATTACCGATGAGGTAAGTAAGATATTGAAGTGAGGGGGGGTAAGTAGGTGGATGGTTAAGGAAAAAACAGGGGGAATGTAATGGAAGATATAAAAAACTCCCTGCAAGTTATTTGCAGGGAGTTTTTGAATTAATCACCTAATCGTATGATTACTCTTTTATCAACTTTTCGGTACGAAGAATACGAGAATAAGCGTCTTTTAAAGTTACAAAGTACATTCCGATATCCAATGCTGATATATTAATTTCAGATTTTTGATTTCTGATTTCTGATTTGTAAATGTATTCTCCAAGAATATTAGTGATAGTAATTTCCTTTACCAAACTATTTTCATTTATCACCGTTAACTGATTTGTGGCAGGATTTGGATAAATTTGAATTCCTCTATCTCCGGCATATTCGGCTATTCCAATACTATTAATAGTAAAACAAACAGAAGTATCGGAGCAAGAACCATTGGTTATTATTACAGCATAGTTTCCATTGGTAGTAGCCGTAAAAGTCTGATTAGTTGCACCATTAATGATAGAATAACCTGTGGTGCAATTCAACCATTGATATGTAGCACCACTCTGATTTGCTGTCAATTGGTTTGAAATAACAGAAACGGAAGTATCCAAAGAGGAAATAATTAAATTTAATGTTACTAAACTATCGCAACCTAAGAAATTGGTAAACGTAAGAGCATAAACTCCGCTTGTTGTGTAATTTTGTCCGAATAAAACAATGCTGTCGCAGACATTCTGATAAATGGCGGGTCCTGTATTAGGCGCACCAACGTGCACAGTGATAAAATTAGAAGTATCAATTCCATTACAAAATGCACCTGAAGGTGTCATCACACAGGAAACAACATCTCCATCAGATAATAAAGAGGAAGTGAAAATAATTGAATCTGTACCAACCGGAAGACCGTTTACAAGCCATTGATAATTTTGTGATGTACCTGCATTGGCAGAAGTGGCTGTAAAGATTACAGGATTAGCAGAACAAATGGTGGAAACACTTGAAATTATAGTAACCTGTGGACTAGTTAGAGTAACGATTACTGTGTCGCTGGCCGAACAACCATAGGCTATATTAGTCACCCTTACTAAATAATCTGTATTCATTATGGGTTGTCCTGTAGTAAATTGAGCGGTATCATTGGCTATGTTTCCACCTGACGAAACAGATGTCCAAAGATAGCTGTAATCAGCAGGGTTTTGGATTATGCTGCAATAATGCACTCTCATATCAGGATGAATATTAGCAGTTCCCGATAGTCCTGTAGCTCCTCCGCATTGATCCTGATTGTCGCTGTACCACCATTGTGAGGAGGTATTAATTGTAGGAGTTTGCTGTGACAATAAATTATAAGTATAATTAGATCCTGGGTTTAACTCACTAAAGCAAACTTCAATAATAACATTAGATATACCATCCCACTCATAAGCATTTGTAAACGCAAAAGTATTCCACCCTATCACTGCTGAAACTGTATTAGCAGGAAATACAACCGGCATTCCCGATACATAAAAAGGAGTTCCTGAAGTGAATGTTGTTAAATTCGTACATCCTATTTTTATTGTAAATTCATGGTAAATAGTAATTGCTCCCGAAGGTATTCCGGTAACATTCCAGTCTATTTGGTCTATTTTCCCGCCAACAATACCTGCGGCATTTAATTCTGCAGCAGTATAAAGATATTGCTGCACTACTGTCGTATACCAATTACCGAAAGGTGAAGGATAAGTAGCAGTGTTATTGGATTGTAACCCGGTTCCAACTGTTCCCACATTGGCATTACCTGAGCATCCTCCGGTCATACTAACTCCGCAAGAAGGAGGTATGGAAATGTTTGAAAAATTCACATTCAATGCGGCAACTCCTCCTTGGCAAAATGAGGTATCAGCGGTAGCAGTAATTTGTGGAGAAACCGCTGGTGCCACAGCAACAGTAGCGTTAGAAGAATGTACGCATCCGCTCGGGCTTGTAACAGTTAAAGTAAAGGTATGGTTTCCGGGTGTATTAATATTGGCTATGGGATTTGGAATAGTAGCATTGTTTAAAAAAGCGACAGGTGTCCAATGATATAAATAAGAAGGAGGCCCGGGATTTACATTGGTAACATCAAATTGGACAGAATTTAGTAAACAAGTAGTTGTAGTACTTTGTGTAACGTTGTATGTAAAATTTGGAACCACATTAACAGTTACTGTGTCGAGTAAAGTACAGCCAGTACTACCCGAGCTAGTAAGTAAATAGGTAGTGGAAATAGCAGGAGAGGCAACAGAAATAGCACAAGTATCGCACGAAAAATTCATACCCGGTCCGGAAGTAACTATCGGGGAACCGCTTATTACAGACCAGTTAAAGATATTACCTGGTCCATAACCATGCAGTGAGGCCGTTTGGTTTCCGCAAATAGTAAGATCAGGTCCGGCATAAGTGTCCGGCAAAATATTTACTATATAATTTTCTGTTTGCTGTCCGGAAACGAGACATTTATTATCTGTAACATTAACCGCAAATGTGTTAAAAGTATTGGAGGTTCCGGCTGGTGCTGTCCAGTATACAGTCACAGTTATCGGGTTGATACCGGTTACGGTAATCGTTGAACCAGGCATAACGGCATTAATATTAGAAGAAATAGTTAATGTATCACCTGGGTCGGGATCCGAAAAACCGAACTGAAATGTAAAAGGAACATTTTCACAAACTTGAACAGTATTAGGTTGAATTAATGTTGCTCCAAAACCAGTTACAGAAGTTATAAAACCTGAACCACAAACTATAATTTGATTGGTACAATTACTCACTATCATCTGAACATCGCGAATTACAGTTCCCACTACCTGTCCAAATGCATCTCTTTCAGTTACCCGATAAACTACAACAAAGTTGCCAATCATGGTAGGAGTAAATTGTATTATTCCGTTAATTGTATCAATGGTGATTCCGGGCATAGGAACAGCACCTGAATATCCGGCTGCATAAGTTATAGGAGTGGTGGTACTACTGCCCATTGCATCATTAAGTGCAAACGAAAGTGTGTATCCATCCGTTTCAACTGCACCAAGATTATAACAGAAAGTCTGACCTACACATAATGTGGGCATAGGTTGAGAAGTAAAATAAGGTGAATTATGAAGCGGAGCTGATAAATTATTCAAGGTTGCATAAAAAGCATAACTGTCAGAAATAGGTGAATTTACAGAGATGTTTCGGCAACAGGATAGATGATAGAATGTCCAATTGGAGCAAGCACCGGGTAATGTAATTATTGCTGAATAAACATTTTTTTTATTTCCTGGCAAGGTGCCACCATTACAAATGGTATTCGCCATTGAACTCACACAGTATTCAGAGATTTCAACAGTACTATCCAAATTAACAGTAAAAAACTGATCCACAAAACCACCATTATTAGTAGTTTGCATGGATGCACCCAGTCCAGGATTGAAGGCAGCACAATCCCAATATAAGGTTAGGATAATTTTATACTGCATTCCACCCATCGATTTATAAGTAACCTCACCTCCGGAAACATGCGAAGCATTAGCTTTTTGCGAAAATGTAATCAGCAATACTATTGCTAGTACTATTGAGAAAATTAATCTTTTCATATTCCTTATATTTAATTGTTTGTCAATAAAGCAACATTGTTTTACTTTACAAAAATACATTTATTAAGATATTGAATAAATAATTTTTTGTTTATTGAGAAAATAACCGTCATCAAAAATAACTACCTCTCGAATATATATAGGCAATTGGTATTTGTTCGGGTAACAATCTAACGAATTATCCAAATTGCTCAGGCAATTTGTAAATATAAATGACCTAAAAATAACTGGAATTTGTTCAGAAATAATAATTGTAGTGGTGATTAAAGTAAAAGAAAAACAAGCTAATAATGTTTGTATTTACAATTGAATTTCATTCCTTTAATCCCTAAATCTTAGAGTCTTTGTGGCCAGCTGTTCTGCCCTTGCATTTATAATTTATAATTCAAAATTTATAATTTCTTCCGCTTTACTTTTCCTTTTTCAATTTTTCTTTTGCTTCTTTCATTAGTTCCTTTTCCTTGCTGCTAATGGGAGGAAAATGAGGATTCATTTCTCGTAATTTTTCAAGAATTATGCGACCTATGAGCAAATGAGCATATAATTTATTATCAGCCGGAATAACATACCAGGGCGCTATTTTAGTACTGGTATGTTTCAATACCTTTTCGTAAGCCTTTTTGTAATCAGCCCAATATTTTCGTTCCTCTATATCGCTTGACGAAAATTTCCAATGCTTTTCCTTTTCGTCTATTCGTTCCAAAAACCGCTTGCATTGCTCCTCTTTAGAGATATGCAGAAAGAACTTTAATAGTTGAGTTCCGTTCTCCACCGTGCTTTTCTCGAAATGATTGATTTGCTTGTACCTGTTGTGCCAAAACTTTTTATCTATTTTATCGATGCGCTCTATATCGGGCAACCTTTCGGCCATTACAATTTCGGGATGAACTTTCGAAATCAGCACATTCTCGTAATGCGAACGATTGAAAATAGTTATTTGTCCGTGCTCCGGCAATTTCTGCGCATGTCGCCACAAATAATCGTGGCCCATCTCCAATTCAGACGGATGTTTAAAACTATAAACCCATACCCCCTGAGGATTTACACCACTCATAATGTGCTTAATGGTTCCATCCTTACCTGCGCTATCCATTCCCTGTAAAATAATTAATAAAGATGCCCGGCTCTGGGCAAATAACTTATTTTGAAGTTCTGCTATTTCTACAATATCTTTTTCCAGCATTTGTTTCAAGTGATCAACAGAAGGCAACTTTTCTTCCGCTTGAGTATCCATTTTCGAAAGATTAACATCCTTTCCGTGACTTACTTTGCATTTTAACCAGTTCATTGTTTTAGTTTTTAGATTGATTAGGTAGATGTTTCAAGCTATTCGGTTTATGGCTTACCCTTTGAAACCCTTTATAAAAAGACATAAAGGTCTGCTGTTTTCTATAAGCAGGTGTTATACAATTCTTAAATTAAATTACAAGTTTTGCAGGGGCTTAGGTTATTGGGGATAATTTAGGTAAAAATTGAACCCTTGCTAATATGAGAATCTGTGGTTAACATTCATTATACCTTTCCATTAATCTAAAATTCAAAGATTATGTATCCCCTCCCTTCAAACAGTATATTTAAATAATAATTGTAGATTTGTACAGCAAGAATTACCAAAGCAAATAATCACCATTAAAACATTAAATAGATTATGAAAAAAACAGCATTACTCACGTTAGCATTAGCCACTTCCTTTTTTTTTGGTTTTGCTTTCAAAACCATTACCTCCAATGCGAACGACAATACAAAAATGAAAAGGGTAACCAGCATTGGAGGAATATTTTTTAAATGCAAGGATCTCGGCAAAATGAGAGAATGGTACAAAACGCATTTGGGTTTAAACACTAATCAATACGGAGCTGTGTTCGAATGGCGACAAGCCACAGACTCTACCAAAAAAGGGTTTTCTCAATGGAGTCCGTTTAAAGAATCAACAAAATACTTTGAACCATCCAACAAAGATTTTATGATAAACTACCGAGTTGAAAATTTAAATGCACTTATGGTAGAATTAAAAAAAGAAGGAGTAACCATAACCGATACCATCGAAACAGCTGACTACGGAAAGTTTGTTCACATCATGGATATTGAAGGAAACAAAATAGAATTGTGGGAACCAAACGATGTGGAATATGAAAAACTCGGAGTTCAGATGGGTACCAAAACGACAAAATAATATTCTCAACCACCAGTTTTATTAGCCTAAGGGCATTATAATTGACACTATCAACCTTAACTTTGAGTAAATAATTATATTAGATTTGCGCACAATTGAAATTAAAATATATCTAACCAAAAATTTATAAAAAATTAAATGAAAAACGTATTTAATCAAAATGACGCTGCAGAATTTATAAGCAGAATAGAAAAATTAACCCCCGAAACAAAACCAACCTGGGGTAAAATGAGTGTAGAAAAAATGTTGGCTCATTGCAATGTAACATACGAAATGGCTTATGAAAGCAAACACCAAAAACCAACCGGATTTAAAAAATTAATGCTTAAACTTTTTGTAAAAAACATAGTGGTAAACGAAAAAACATACAAAAAGAATAGTCCTACCGCACCCGAATTTATTATTGCCGATAGCAGAAAATTTGAAATTGAAAAGAAACGATTGATTGACTACATCAACAAAACTCAACAACTCGGAGGAAATTATTTTGAAGGAAAAGAATCACTTTCTTTTGGTGTTCTAAATCAGCAGGAATGGAACAATATGTTTTGTAAACATCTTGACCATCACTTATCACAATTTGGAGTGTAAGCTTTAAGACAACATCACCGTTTTTTGGAACAAAGAACTTAATGAATGAATCATAGTACAGATAACTGATTGGTTCATTAAGTTAAGCATAGCCACCTTATTTATTTCTATCCTAATTCTGCAAACACTTGCTGTAATTTAGCTTGTGAATTATTGTGAGATAAATTAAGTGCCTATTATCTTAAAATTTAAAATCTCCTTCATTCTCCCTTTCTCAAAATCCACCCATAAGCAACAGGATAAGACTGATATCTTGTATCCTTCCAAATAGGTATTCTGTAAATTATACAACTTTTGCCCTTTACTGTGTAAGACCAGTGAACACAATACATCTCACCTTTGTACTGTATAGAAAATAGATTCTCCTTAGAGTTATTTCATGCTCACTTTAACAAACCTTGTGTTAGCGAACCTTTTTAAAACAATTTAATAATCACTAAAAAATCAAGAAAATGAAAAAGAAAGAAATTAAACCACTAAATGAAAAACTATTAGAAGCGGTAAACAAAGTGCTAAAAGACAACAAATCGGATTTGACAAAAAAAATTGAAAAGGTGGTAATAAAGTCAATTAAGCGCATTGTCAAAAAATCGGACAAACAAATTAAAAAAACACTAAAAAAGCAAAAAACATGAAACCGAAAATAGGAATAACAGATAGCAACAGGCTGGCTGTAGCCAACGAATTGTCAAAAATATTGGCAGATGAAACTATACTTTATCTGAAAACAAAAAATGCTCACTGGAATATTGAAGGTGAAGATTTTTTTGAAAAGTATAAGTTTTTCAAATCTCAGATTGAGCAATTAGATGAGGTGATAGACAGCGTTGCGGAACGTATTCGTTCCATTGGCCATTATCCCCAGGCTACCTTACAATCCTATTTAAGTTTAACTCATTTAACCGAAAAAGTAACCGTGCAAAACGATAGTCAGGTGCTTATCGAACAACTGCTGGAGACCCACGAAAGTATTATCGTTATTTTGAGAGATAAAATAAAACTCTTTGCAAACGATTATCTGGATTTAGGTTCGAGCGATTTCATAACTGGTTTGATGGAAAGTCATGAACTGATGGCTTGGTTCTTACGCTCTCACATACTGAAAAACAAAAAATAAAACAAATGCTTTCGTGAAGAAAAAAATAATAATTCTTTCACGAATAATTTCGGACACTCAATAATCAATCACCATTCTTACTTCCATCTCACTACTCAAATATCAAATCTCAAATCTAATTTGGGCACCAACCTTATCTCCCTTCGTAATCCTCTCTCCCGCCCTCACACGGTATCTTTTTTTTTCGTCTACATGAGCGTCCTCGTCACCCTGAGCTTATCGAAGAGCCATTAACCTCATCTCCTAACGAACGAAAAAAAGGATACTTCGCACGGGTCGGGTGCAGTTAGTCAGCCCATCTCTCTTTGTTAACTTTTGGTTTTCCTCAACTCTAACCCCTGTCAGGGTTTCGAACCCTGACAGGGGTAATCTTCAAAATCCCCTTCCAAAACACTCCCATCCACTTCCGAAACGCTCCCATCCATTTCCGAAACACTCCCATCCATTTCCGAAACGCTCCCATCCACTTCCGAAACGCTCCCATCCACTTCCGAAACGCTCCCATCCACTTCCGAAACGCTCCCATCCATTTCCGAAACGCTCCCATCCATTTCCGAAACGGTGCAGGATTTTCCGAAACGCTCCCTTCCATTTCCGAAACGGTGCAGGATTTTACCAAACAACACCAAACCAACACATTAACATTTCCCCCCCTCCCCTCACTCCAAGTTCCATCTCGCCCCCATACATAATACCTCAAAAAAGTTAAAAAAATACCAGTTGCATGCCTTTTTAAGTGTTTTTTCACCGGCAAACTAAAAAAGAATAAAATCAGTGTATTACAACATCCTTTTTTTGCTAAAAATACCAACTTAAGTTAAAAATCTATTTACGTTAAATTATGTTATAGCTCCTCATGGGGTTAATAATAGCGTTAATTTTACCTCACCAACCACCATCATTGTTTTTAACCTTAAATTCTAAAAAAATGAAGAACGTATTACCAATGCCATAGACAACCGAGGAAAGAAACTAAACGAAACCACCACAGCCGAAGAGCTATTGCTAAGTAAACAGGAACAAGCCGATAATGAACATATTGCTAATCTTTCGCTCACTGACCAGATAAACTTAAGTACAGTTTCTTTAATTTTTTACCAATCGAAATCAGTTAAACGCGAATTACTGGCCAATGATAAAAACATTGATGCCTACGAACCTTCGTTTGGCATTAAAATAACAGAAGCATTTAAGTTTGGCTGGATGATTATGCAGGCCTTGTTTTTGCTCGTGGTTCGTTTGTGGTTCATGTTTTTACTCGCACTCATCACCATCTTCATCATTCGTTATTTCAGAAATAAAAAGAAGAACAAAAACGTTTGATTAATGAATAAATAAACAGTCTTATCTTTTAGGAGAAATTTTATTGAGATATTGTACTAGTTTTTTTACAGCCAATGCACGGTGTGAGATTCTATTCTTTTCAGTAAGGTCCATTTCGGCATAAGTGAGATTACTGCCATCTGGAATAAAAATAGGGTCATAACCAAATCCATGAGTTCCTCGCTTTTTGGTCAGGATTGTCCCGTTAACTATTCCTTCAAATTGCAATTCATTTCCGTCAATCACCAATGAGATGATAGTTTTAAATCGAGCTTTACGGTTTTCAACGCCATGCAATTCACTCAGGACTTTTGCAGTGTTCTTCTCAGCATTATTCTCTTCTCCTGCATAACGAGCAGATAACACACCCGGACGCCCCTCCAATGCGTCTATTTCAAGTCCAGTATCATCTGCAAAGCAATTGTGATGATATTTTTCATAAACATAAAACGATTTAATGGATGCATTGCCTTCAATAGTAGAGGCGGTTTCAGGAATATCTTCCATACAATGCACATCGTGCAAACTTAACACTTTTACAGATGAAGGAATAAGATGTTTTATCTCTTCAACTTTATTTTTATTTCGAGTAGCAAATACGATTACCATAATTCAAAATTTAGTTCCTACAAAATTACTAAAAAAGGATGTTCATTCCTAAATTTTCTTATTTTTGACACCTTAGAAAAAAAGGGATATATGAGCAGACCAATAGATGTGATGATAGTGGGGGCACAAAAGGCTGGGACAACATCATTACTAAGGTATTTGGGGGAACATCCAGAATGTATTAGTCATCCTCAAAAGGAATTTAGCTATTTTACAGATAAATCAGAATATTCGGAAGGGTTGAATAAAGCACTAAAAAAATATTATGCCCATAAAAAACATGACGATTCAACAATCATAATCGCTAAAAATGCAGGATTATTTGCCGATCTGAACGGCTTAATTCGTTTGAAGAAAAACAACCCAAATTGTCAAATTGTTTTTATACTTCGTAACCCAGTAGAACGCACCTACTCTTCTTATTTAATGGAAAAAAATTTCGGTACTGTTAAATTTGAGTTCAAAGATTTACCCGAATTAATAAAAAAACATCAGAACAATAATGAAGACACTTGGGATTTTGATTTTTTTATTGAATACAGCCTCTACTCAATTCATTTAAAAAATATTTATTCGGTTTTTCCAAAAGAAAACGTCAACATTGTCTTGTATGAAGAATTGAAGAGTGATGCAATTAAAGTTTGCAATAGAATATTTCAAAAACTAAACATAGACAGCACATTTAGGCCTAATGTCGAATTAAAACACAATGTAACTCAAAAGACTCGTTCCAACCTTTATGCAAGGGTAGTGAAGCATTTTTTGAGAAACAATAATCCGGTAAAAAAACTGATTAAAAAATTTATGCCTGGCCATAAAGTTTACAAGTATGGTGAAATACTGCGTGAAGTAAACAAAACAGAGAAAAAGCACTCTGAAATGGATCAAAACACGAAAGTTTTTTTAGTGAACTATTTTAAACCGTATAACAAGGAACTGGAGGATTTAATCGGAATTGATTTATCGACCTGGAACAATTAAAATGGAATACGAAATAAAACCAAAAAGTAAATTAACCCTAGGTCTGAATGAACTCTGGCACTATCGTGAATTATTTTACTTTTTTACATGGCGCGATATAAAAGTAAAGTACAAACAAACCGTTTTGGGGTTTGCATGGGCGGTGTTACAGCCGCTTGCAATGACCTTATTACTATCCATCAGTCTTGGAAAAATAATTTCTAATGCCGGAGGAATTACCATTCCTTATCCTCTGTTTGCCATGAGTGGGTTAATAATCTGGAATATTTTTGCTTCCGGCCTCTCTTCAGCAGGTAATAGTATGGTAAGTAATGCAAACATCATTAAGAAAATTTATTTCCCTCGTTTAATCATTCCTATCTCATCTGTACTCGTTTCTTTTTTCGACTTTTTAATGGCATTTGTAGTTTTTATCGGAATGTTGATTTATTATCATACCTCCATACTTATCGGAGAGTTTTTGATATTTCTTCCGATGAGTGTGTTGGTTGCATGTATTGCAACTTTTGGCCTAGGTTCTCTATTAGCTGCATTAAATATAAAATATCGCGATTTTAGATATATCATTCCTTTTCTAATTCAAGCTATGTTTTTTATTACTCCGGTTATCTATCCTATAAATGTAATCAGCAATCCACTTATGAGATATTTGTTTGCAATTAATCCCATGTATGCTCCGCTTGAACTTTTTAAACACCCTATCATTAAAAACCATCTTGACATGAATCTAATCATGGTGAGTCTGTTTTCATCCATTGTTTTTTTTATTTTCGGATTGTTTTATTTCAGAAAAACAGAATCCTATTTTGCTGACCTCGCATAAATGAAACCTATTCTCGAAATAAAAAACATCTCAAAATCTTTCCGTATTCAACATGAAAGACAGCCGTATTTAAGTCTTCGTGATTCACTTACTTCCATATTCAAACCATCTACAAGTACAAGCGAAGAGTTTTTTGCATTAAATGATATTTCTTTTGATGTGTATCCGGGTGAAAGTATTGGAATAATTGGTAAAAATGGAGCAGGTAAATCTACTCTTCTTAAGATTCTTTCAAAAATAACACCTCCATCATCAGGTAGAATAATATCAAGAGGTCGTATTGCAAGTTTACTCGAAGTGGGTACAGGCTTTCATCCTGAACTGAGTGGCAGAGAAAACATTTTCCTTAATGGTTCCATACTTGGGATGAAAAGAAAAGAAATTCAAGCTAAATTTGATGAGATAGTTGATTTTAGCGGAGTAGAGAAATTTCTGGACACCCCACTAAAGCATTATAGTAGCGGTATGCAATTGCGTTTAGCATTTGCTGTGGCTGCTTTTCTCGAACCCGAAGTATTAGTAATTGATGAAGTATTGGCTGTAGGTGATGCTGAATTTCAAAAGAAATGCATGGGCAAAATGGAAGAAGTTTCTAATTCAGGTCGTACGATATTATTCGTTAGTCACAATATGGGTGCTGTAAAAAATCTTTGCAAAAAAGGTATACTGCTCGAAAAAGGAAAAGTGAAATCAATTGGCGATTCTTCAAAAGTTCTGGATGATTACATGATCGACTTTAATATGATTTCGGAACACAAACGAAAGTCTATACGTTCGACTTGCGGAAGAGTAACACTGAAACTACCTTATTGGATTGATGACAAAGGAAACGAGGTAAATAGTTATACATTTGGCGACAATTACACATTACGTTTTGAATTCACTTTTCATGAAAAAATGAAAGGCATTAATCCGGGAATGGCCATTGTTAGCAAAGATGGTTTTAGAGTTTTTACTTCTCACTTAAATGACGATTTCGAATTTAAAATGCCAGAATCATTAGAAGGCAATGTTATTATAGACACAAGAGTTAACCTTCCTTCTCTCGCACCCGACACCTATCAGGTTTTGTTCGGAACTAATGACGACTTGAATCATGTTATCATAGATGCCAATAATGAGATGGAGGTGAAGTTGAAGATAGAAGAAAGCAACAGAGAGAAAGAAGCAACACACGGTATTTTGTGGCATACCGGAACATGGGAAATTGTGTAAATTTAATTTCAAATCTTAATTAAAATGAATTCCCCGTTAATCAGTGTTATCGTTCCAAGTTACAACCAAGGTGACTTTATAGAAAACACCATTCTGAGCGTAATTGGGCAATCATATGCCAATTGGGAATTGATAATTCAGGATGGGAACTCAAAAGATAATACTAAAACAATTTGTAAAAAGTATGCATTGAGTGACTCCAGAATAACATTTATTTCCGAGCCCGACAATGGATTTGCTGACGCTGTTAACAAGGCGATAACCAAATGCAAAGGAACTTTTTGTGCCATCCAGAGTTCAGATGATTTTTACTCAAACGCTTCGGTATTTCAGGATGTGGCTGAATTGTACAATCAACATCCCGAACTTAAAATAATAACCGGTTCTTGTCAACATATCTCCTCTGATTTTATGCTATACCATAATCAAACCTATAAAGCCGGGTATTTAATTCCATTAGATATTTTTACATTAAAATCTCAATTGGCTCAAGGATCGACTTTCTTTTTAAAAGATCGAGTAATTGAAATAGGATTACTGGACCCTACGGTGGATATGGTAGCCGATACTGATCTATGGATTAGAATGGCGGTAACTGAGCCTCTGTTAAAAAAAGAGAATATTTATCAAACCGATAAAATATGGAGTTACGCTACAGTTCATCTTAACCAGCGAAATAGCAATCAGGCCCCATTCTATTTTGGCAGAGCGTTGATGAGTGTTAATCATTTGTTAAACGAAAAAATAAAACTAGACAAGGACATCAAGAAACAATGGGCATTACGATTGTTTAATGATGCTTTTGAATTATTCTCTTCACAAGGCAAACAGAGCAAAGAATTGGAATCTTTGTATTTTAAAATCACAAACTCTAAACTTCCCGGCAGGAAAAAATTAAAAAGCATGCTCTCAAAAAACTCATTTATTAGAAAAAAACTAAGATACCATTTTAGTAAGGTTATTCCGGTTACGAATGGTCCAAAATTGCATATTGATAATTGGACCAAAAATATCGATAGAAATTAATTAATTTTACCCAAAGAAAATCAAAAACGACAATCATAATATTATAACAATTCAGAAAATTTAATTCTTTTTACTTGGAACCAAAATTAGCTCCTATATTAGTATTCGTTTACAACAGGCCCCAGCATACTTCCAGGCTTATTGAATCGCTTGTCAATTGTGAGCTTTCTGAAAAATCTGAATTATTCATCTTTATTGATGCCCCAAAAAAGGATTATTCGGCTGAATTACTTGAGAAAAACAAAGAAGTCAAGGAACTTGTCAGAAAAATAAATCATTTTAAAAAAGTAACAATCTTTGAAAACAAGTTAAACAAAGGTGTTGATAAATCAATTTTGGATGGAGTAACCCAAATAATAAATCATCACAATAAAGTAATCGTATTGGAGGATGATTTACTTGTTGCTAAATCTTTTTTAAAATATTTTAATTGGGCATTGGATGTTTACGAAAGAAATGAGAACATCTATTCTGTAAATGGTTTTATGTTCCCAATTAATTATCCTCATAAAAATGTTCAATTACTGCCGCTAAGCAGCGCGTGGGGATGGGGAACATGGAAGAACAGATGGGAGAAGTTTCATTTTGATGAAGCTAACAGAAATCTTATAAATAACTCTCCAACCTTAAAAACGAAATTCAATTTACCGGGAGTAGATTATGCGTCAATGTTGATTTCGAATAAAGAATGTTGGGATATCAATTGGTATTTTCATGTTTTTAAAAACAATGGCCTAAATGTATTTCCATCTCAATCTTTGATTAAAAACACAGGATTTGACGGAAGTGGTGTACATTGTCCGGATGAAGAATTGATTCAGACATTTAATCATAACACAGAAGTTCATTTAACCAAAAGAACAGAAACAGACATCTCTTTTCAAAAAGTCTATTACGACTATTTTGAAAGAATAGATAAAATGAAACAAAAATCAAAAGGAACATTGATTAAAAAAATCAGAAATAAAATTCAAAGTAAATGAAACGAATCATCTATAAATTTCTGCTTTTTATTCGAAAAAAGACCGATGATGCTAAGATTTATTATCAGAGAAAAAATTTAATTCTTGGTCGTCATACCCAAATTTATGCAGAGTCTGAAATCTATAATCTCCAAAACGACATCAATAAAATAGTTTTGGGAAACAATACCCATATCAGAGGTGAACTTTTAATATTCAAATATGGAGGAAAAATTGAAATAGGCGACAATACCTTTGTTGGTACAGGTTCTAGAATTTGGTCTGGCGAGTCGGTTAAAATTGGTTCCAATGTTTTGATTTCTCACAATGTTAATATTATTGACTCCAACAGTCACGAGATGGATCATTTAGAACGAGCTGAAGGCTTCATTTCTATTATTAAAAACGGCTATCCCAGCGAAAAAAAAAGCATACTAACTAGTCCTATCATCATTGACGATTATACCTGGATTAGTTTTAATGTTTGTATTTTAAAAGGAGTACACATTGGCAAAGGTGCTATTATAGCTGCCGGAAGTGTGGTTACCAAAGATGTTCCGGAATTTTGTATGGCAGCCGGAAATCCTGCTGTGGTTGTAAAACAATTGAAATAATGAAACTATGAATTTCCTAAAAAAAATATTCAACACACTTAATTCCGTTTCCGAAAGCAACAAAAAAACTAAAAAGGAACTGGAAGAATTAAAGTTATTAATGGGAAAAAGTTTAATTCAGAACTTAAAAAATGCTTCTTCATTACAAGAGGCAGAGTTCAAAGTTTTTTCTCAATGGGGCGATGATGGTATTATTCAATTTCTGATTAATAATATCAATATCACTTCTCCTTATTTTGTGGAGTTTGGTGTAGAAAATTACCTCGAATCGAACACTCGTTTTTTACTGATGAATAATAACTGGAGCGGGCTAATTATGGATGGTTCGGCAAGTCACATGGATTTTGTAAAAGCCGACTCGATATATTGGCGACACGACCTTACAGCCAAACAAGCTTTTGTTACTGCCGAAAACATAAATCAACTGCTCGATTCAGAAAACGTTCCCGACAAAATAGGAATTCTACATATTGATATTGATGGTAATGATTACTGGGTTTGGAAAAGCATTAACAGAGTGATGGCCGACATTGTAATTGTTGAATACAACAGCTTGTTCGGACCCGACAGAAGCATCACCATTCCTTATAAGGCCGACTTTTACAGAACTAATGCGCATTATTCAAATTTATTTTACGGCTCTTCTTTACTTTCGTTAGTCGACCTTGCTAAAGAAAAAGGATATGCATTTGTAGGATGCAATTCGGCTGGCAACAATGCCTATTTCGTGAAAAACGAAAAACTCGGAAACCTCAAATCAATTAGCGCTGCCCAAGGATTTGTGCTTTCTAAATTCAAAGAATCGAGAGATGAAAACGGAGGGCTTACATTTTTGAGAGACAATGAGCGGAATAAGTGTATTCAAAATATGGAAGTGTATAACACCCGAACCAACACGCTCGAAAAATATTAAAGAATGAACATACTCATCATCGGCTCCGAAGGTTTTATAGGTTCTCACTTGTATTCGTTTTTTAAAACAAAGCATACTGTTTACACTTGCGATATTAATGCATCTGCTAATCCCGAAAATCATTTTCTTTTAAATGCCGCTCATCCCGATTTCAATTCTGTATTTGAACAACAGCAGTTCCAATACTGCATCAATGCATCCGGTTCGGGAAATGTGGGATACTCTTTTGTGCAAACGGAGAATGATTTTACATTAAACACCGCCAATGTTTTTCATCTGCTAACAGCCATCAAAACATTTAACTCAACGTGTAAATTCATTAATTTTTCGAGTGCTGCGGTTTATGGCAATCCTCTTTCATTGCCTGTAAGCGAAACAGCCGCTGTTCAGCCTCTCTCTCCTTACGGTTATCATAAATATTATAGCGAACTGATATGTAAAGAATTTTACCATTTGTTCGGCATTCAATCCTGCAATCTACGTGTCTTTTCGGCTTACGGGCCTGGATTACAAAAGCAATTGTTTTGGGATATTTACCAAAAAGGAATACAGACACCTACTGTCGAACTACTCGGAAATGGCAGCGAAACAAGAGATTTTATTTTTATTGACGATTTATGTTTGGCTATTAAAACCATCATCAACAGCGATTGTTTTCATGCCGATGTTATTAATGTGGCTTCGGGAATAGAAGTAAAAATAAGCACTGCAGCCACTTTGCTTACCCAACATCTTTTCGGAAACAAACAAGTTGTATTTACTAATCAAACCAATCAGGGAAATCCCATTAACTGGCAAGCCGACATTACCAAACTTAATTCCCTTGGATTTACACCCAAAACAAGCATAGACCAAGGATTAACTCACTATGCCAACTGGATTAAAAACAAATTTGCAATATGAGAATCGGCATTTTGTTTACCGGAGATTACCGCTGGGCAGGCGGAGTTTATTATTCATTAAGTTTAATAAAACTTCTTCAAAACATTTCCTTAACCCGCAAACTCACCGTTGTTGTTATCATTAATAAAGCCACTCCCCGCGAACTGCTGAACGAGTTGCCAAAAGAAAACATTGAGATTGCCGATTTAGAAAACAAAACTTTTTTTCACAAATTCTATTGTAAATTCAGAGGCAAACTCAGCGGACAAGATTTTCGTTTTATTGCCGACATCAATTCACTTAACCTTTCGGTGCTTTATCCTCTGGTAACATATAACGAATCCCACCGCCACCTCAACTGCAAAGTGGTGTATTGGATGTACGATTTTCAGCATAAGTTTTTACCCGATTTATTTTCATCAGACGAAATAAAAACACGCGACTGCAACTTTCAAAACATTGTCGACAATGCCACCAGAATCATAGTGTCGAGCCAAGATTCAAAGAAACACTTCAAACAATTTTATAAAAACAGCAACGCTTCTGTTTCGGTATTCAACTTTGTTTCTCTTATTCAAGCCAGCCAAACAAACCCGATTGGCAACGACTCACTGCCCATTCCCGAAAATTATTTTATTGTGTGCAATCAGTTTTGGGCCCACAAAAATCACATTACAGTGCTCAAAGCTCTGGATGTACTTTTGAAAAAGAATGAGCCGATTCATACTGTATTTACCGGAAAAAAAGATGGTGAAACCAGCCGCAAAACGGTTGAACTTCTTACTAATTTTATTGACAAAAATGCTTTGCAATCTTCCATCACCTTCACCGGTTTTATTTCGCGCGAACAACAAATCCATTTGATACAACATGCCAAAGCGGTTATTCAACCCAGCCAATTCGAAGGTTGGAGCACTGTGCTTGAAGATGCCAAAGCTTTGCAAAAATTCTTAATCGTTTCTGATATTCCCATTCATCGCGAACAGGTAAATCAGAATGTACTCTTTTTCGAACCCGACAATTTTGCTTCGCTTGCCGAACACATGCACCAGTTCAATGCAAAAAAAACTATGGTTACCGGCTTTGATTATCACAAAAACATAGAGCAGGCAAAAACAATACTAACCGAACTTTTCGCTATCCAATGACCAACTTAGAAGACCGCAGTTATTCCATACATCAAAACACCTATAGTAAAGTAGAAAAAGCTGAAGGACTATCCCTTTACCGAAATTGGTTTGAGAGCAATACCACCGACATTTGGCGACACCTCCGCATGTTGTCGGTTTTAAATCCTTTTTTAAAACACCACCCGCACTCATCCTGGTTAACTGTGGGCGATGGTAACTTTGGCACTTCGGCTATTTACATTAATAAAAACGGAGGAAACGCCCTGGCTAGCGACATTGACATCCGCCTGCTGGAGGTGGCCAAACAAGAAAACATGTTGCCAAACTTTGCGTATGCCAATGCCGAGAAACTTCCTTTTGATAACAATGCGTATCAATATACTTATTGCAAAATGGCCTACCACCATTTTCCTCGTCCTGCTATAGCTGTTTACGAAATGCTTCGGGTTTCTGCACAGGCAGCCATATTTACCGAGCCTTCCGATTATGTTCCCACCCCTGCTTTACGAAGAATTTTACAAAAAACAAAAAATGGTATAAAGCACCTAATGGGCAAACCCATTCCCCACCACGACACAGGAAATTACGAAATCTCCGGCAACTATGTTTTTACCATCTCCGTTCGCGAATTCGAAAAAATAGCTCAGGGATTAGGTTTACCTTGCATTGCCTATAAAAAATTTCACGATGTATATATAGAAGGTGTGGAACACGAAACATGGGTAGAAGATGCCCCGCTTTTCAAAAAAATTAAAAAAGAAATTGCCTATATCAACCGTCTCACCCTTTTTAAACTTTCCGACAAAAAGAGTATTCAAATGATTATCTTTAAATCCGTCCCTGCCGACACCCTTAAAGCTGATTTAAAAGCGGACGGTTATACAATTATTACCTTCCCTCCTAATCCGTATCTGTAAACTTACCTCTTCCTTGGGTTTCCGATTTCAAGTATAAAATTACTCAATACTCAATCAACAATCGTCAAACCTCTCCTTTCCTCCTAACACCACATCCCCAATTTTCAAAAAAAACACCCATTTCACAGAAAATACCTAACAAATCTTACATTTTCATCATTAAAAACCCAATATCTTCAATTACCAAGACTAAAAACACCCACGACAAAACCACCAAATCAACAAACCAACTCCAAAATACCTTGGCACGAATTTATAAACTAGAGACACGAATTTGTAATCTGAAGACAAGAACTCATAAACTCAAGACACGAATTGATTACCTCAAGACACGAATTTATAATCCGGTGACAAGAATTCATAAACTGAAGACACGAATTGATTACCTCAAGACACAAATTTATAAACTAAAGATAAGAAAATGTAATATTATTACAGAAATTCCGAAACCGTAAACACCAATTTTCATCCCCCCATAAAAATGAAATTTAAAATATTTCAATAAAAGGCGACATAAAAATAAATGAAGCTCCCTTGCTCTTATTATTTATAAAAGTATACATTTGTCCACAAGTATAGAAAAATAGAGAATAAAGGTAAACCACAAAAACCTAAATATGAAGAATAAGATTACAAAAACACTTAAGAAAGCTCTTTTAAGAGTAAGTGGCACTCATCAGAAACAAGCCAAACCCTATGAATTTATAAGTTGGTTAAAATTTGCCAATGCTGGAACGCTGGATAACGGTAACCTTTATTGTTTTGAGTATGCTATTGAACATTTGCCTTCTAATAGTCCGGTAATTGAAATTGGTTCTTTTTGCGGACTCTCTACCAATGTTATTTCTTATTATCTACAAAAGTTTAATAAATTAAATAAACTTATTACTGCAGACAAATGGATTTTTGAAGGTGGAGAAAATGCGAATGAATTTTTGACCGGAAGTAACATTACACATAACGAATACAAATTGTTTGTAAAAGAAAGTTATGTTCGTAACACTGCTTTCTTCAGCAAAAATCATTTACCTTATACCATTGAACAATTTTCGGATTAGTTTTTTAAACTTTGGAAAGAAGAGAAAAATGAAACCGATGTGCATGGCAGACAAATAAAACTGGGAGGTAAATAAGTTTTGCATACATTGATGGGAACCACACTTACCCTTTTGCAAAGAGAGATTTTGAAAACGTTGATAAATATCTGGAAACGGGTGGATTTATATTGTTTGATGACTCGGGCGATGATTCTATTTGGGAAGTAAACAAACTTATACAGGAAATTAAGAAGGAAGACCGATACCAAGTGATAGTAAATAACCCCAATTATCTTATAAAGAAATTAAGGTAAGAAGGAGTTAGCCATTGCAAATTCCTGCTTCTGTGAATTTGTGACTAACTATGCGAAGCACTGATCTGAAACTTTATACGATTTCTTGCATTAAAGACCTCTATTTGGTTGAATCGTCAAAAAATAGAGGTA
This sequence comes from uncultured Bacteroidota bacterium, assembly GCA_903926385.1. Classification (GTDB taxonomy): domain Bacteria; phylum Bacteroidota; class Bacteroidia; order 2-12-FULL-35-15; family 2-12-FULL-35-15; genus 2-12-FULL-35-15. The sequence continues at coordinate 8,180 of CAIYIS010000039.1, read as the reverse complement.
AAGAAACCAATTTTATACACTTTTAGCATTCGTAATCGTAATATGATTGTTAATTTTGCGCAGAATGTATTTACAAATTAAGTGGACTGCAAAAAAATTGGAATTAAAAAATTTCGAGACTAACTGATGAGTTCTTTACCCAAAATTTCAATTATAACCCCATCGTATAATCAGGGACAGTACATTGAAGAATGTATACTGTCGGTGAAAAATCAGAATTACGAAAATGCAGAACATATCATCATTGACGGAGGAAGCACAGATAACACGGTAGACATTATAAAAAAATATGCTGAGCATATTACCTATTGGGTTAGTGAGAAAGACGGGGGCCAAAGCGAAGCGATAAACAAAGGGATGAAGTTGGCCACAGGCGACATAGTTACCTGGTTGAACAGCGATGATGCTTATTTACCAAACACGTTGACAAGAGTAGTGGATTTGTTTGAGAAAAACCCGAACACTAAACTTATTCATGGTAATTCGATTTTATTCGGTATGGGAAAAAAGGAACGATTCACTCAATCGGTATCGAAGAATTTGCAAGAAAAATATCTGGCTTTTATTCCATTTCCTCAACCTTCTTCTTTTTTTAAAAAAGAAATTTTGAATACGATTGGCATGTTGGATGAATCGTTGCACTATGGTATGGATTACGATTTGCTGGTGAGAATAGCACTGAATTATTCGATTCTTCAAACCAAAGAAGTGTTTTCGAAATACCGAATACATGCGGAAAGTAAAACTGTGCAGGGATTGAATTTCGCGAAAGAATGGAGTATAATTTACAGCAAATTACTGAGATCGGTGCCTAACACATCTGCCGAAAGTGACATAATGGAGAAAGCGGGTTTATATAATAAAGGTAAAGACAAATATGATGTTTCGAAATATCCTGATAATATAAAACTATCTACATTGTATTTTTTAAATACTCAAATGCACTACTATTACGATGCGCTAGATTTAAGTAAAACAGCCGAATTGGCTGAGCTCATTAAAGAGTTCGACCCCGAATTTTATTTTCAGGAGAGAGTAAATCAGGTGTTCAAAAAATCTAAATATTTGAATCCTTCGTTAATTAACTTACTACGTCATTTTACACGAAAATAATCGGCATGAGTTTTTTTACAATTGTTATTCCTACTTACAATCGAGCTGATTTAATAGCAAAGACAGTTGTTTCGGTATTAACTCAAAGTTTTCAGGATTTTGAAATTATTATTATAGATGATGGAAGTACTGATAACACCGAGGCAGTAATGAAAGAACTTAATTCGGATAAAATAACATATCGCAAGCAAACAAATAGCGAGCGGGCTGCAGCTCGGAACCATGGAACTAAACTTGCAAACGGAAGTTATATTACTTTTTTGGACTCTGATGATTTGTTTTACACTAATCATCTGCAAGTGGCTTATGATGCTCTGCAAGCAAAGCACCTGCCTGAACTATTGCATACGCGTTATGAAATAATAAAACCGAATGGAAGTGTAATAGAACAAAAAGCTATGTTGAATGAGGGGATAAACAGAAAACTTATTTCGGGAAACTTTATGAGTTGTAATGGAGTGTTTTTACGAAAGGATATAGCCACAGCCAACTTATTTAATGAAGACAGAGCTCTTGCGGCATTAGAAGACTGGGAGTTGTGGTTGCGAATGGCCTCGGCATATAAAATAGAATATTCGAATATCATTACCTCGGCCATTGTGAATCATGATGAGCGCTCTGTGTTAACTACACAAAAAGATGCCCTTATTAATCGGATGGATACATTTATGAAGTATGTTTTAAATAACAGCAATGTGGTGAACTATTACAAATCGGATTTAGATAAGTTCAAATCGAGCTGTTATACTTATGTGTCATTGCATCTGGCATTGACAAAGAAATACAGAAAAGAAGCGTTAGCTTATTTATTAAAAGGGTGGAAAGAAAATAATTCAATTGTTTTTAGTAAACGTTTTTATGCCATCTTAAAACAATTGTTTTGATTGAAAGCCCCTAAAAACATATTGATAATTACCTACTGGAGTTATACGGATGCTTTGATTCAGACGTATACATTGCCATATGCCAGGTTGATTTTGAAAGCACTTCCGGCAGGGAGTAAAATCTTTCTGCTCACATTGGATAAAGATGCTTTTGCAAAAGAGCAAATGACAGGTGATGAATCAATCATTAATATTAGTGTGGCTTACCAATCTTTCGGAATAGGTGGCATTTTGATGTGGATGAAAACAATGTTGAAACTTTTGGGCATAATAAGAAGAGAAAAAATATCTACGGTGCATGCCTGGTGTACACCAGCAGGAATGATAGCATACATACTTGCAATGCTTACTCGAAGAGAACTAATAATTGACAGTTATGAACCCCATGCCGAAGCAATGGTGGAAAATGGAACTTGGAAAAAAGACAGCTTTGCATTTAAACTTTTGTTTCGATTTGAAAAGTTGCAAAGCCGAAAAGCAAAATATCTGATAGCGGCAGCCTCGGGCATGAAAGAATATGCAAAGGAAAAATACAACCATACAAAAGATAATATGTTTGTTAAACCAGCCTGTGTTGATTTGGATTTGTTCTCTTATGGCAATGTGAAGAATAAAAAACTGCTTAAGGAATTAAATCTGGCAGATAAAATAGTGTGTGTGTATGCAGGAAAATTTGGAGGAATTTATCTGGAAGACGAAGTGTTTTCTTTTTTCAAAACCGCTGAAACCTATTGGGGCGATAGATTTAAAGTTCTAGTTCTTTCTTCTCATTCCTCTTCGGAGATAAGTAAGGTGGCAACTAAAGCACATTTGAAAGAGGATACAGTTATTCATAGGTATGTGTCGCATCATCAAATTCCGGATTATATGGGATTGGCCGATTTTGCAATAACTCCAGTGAAATCGGTTCCTTCAAAGCGGTTTTGTTCGCCTATAAAAGATGGTGAATACTGGGCATTGGGAATACCCGTAGTTATTACAAAAAACATTTCGGATGATTCGGAAATAATAGCAAAATCGGAAACTGGCAGTGTGATTGAAAATATGAATGAAGAATCGTATTTAAAATCTATTCAAGAAATAGATATGCTACTCCAAAATAATTCGAGAGAACAACTGTACAATAAAATCAGACCTTTGTCGGAGAAATATCGTAATTTTGAAATTGCAAATAAAATTTATAGATCCATTTATGGAAATGCCTAAAAAAATAATTGTAACCGGAGGTGCTGGATATATAGGGTCGCACACAATAATCGAGATGTTGGAAAATTCCTGTTTTGAAATTATATCGATAGATGATTTTTCGAACTCAACACCTAAAACTTACGAAAGAATTAAGAAAATAACAGGAAAATCTGTTACTAATTACAACTGTGATTTAAAAAACATAGAGGAGTTAGAAAAGATATTTGAGAAGGAAGGAGAAATTTGTGGGATAATTCATTTTGCTGCTTTCAAACTAGTACCAGAATCGGTTGCTAATCCTCACAAGTATTATGATAACAATATCAATTCTTTGCTCAATATATTGCAATGCTGTTTGAAATTCGATGTTGCTAATTTCATATTTTCTTCATCGTGTTCTGTGTACGGAAATATTTCTCAACTCCCGGTTAAAGAGAACACACCTTTAAATAAAGCGGAATCGCCTTATGCATACACTAAGCAAATAGGTGAAGAAATACTAAAAGATTATTCTAAAATATATTCGAAGTTAGAAGTCATAGCATTGCGCTATTTTAATCCTGTTGGGGCTCATGTTTCGGGCTTGATTGGAGAAGATCCAATTAATAAACCATCTAATTTGGTACCCGTTATTACTCAAACTGCAATAGGGAAAATTAAACAAATGACTGTTTATGGTCATGATTACGCGACCCGTGACGGCTCGTGCATAAGAGATTACATACATGTTACAGACATTGCGATAGCTCATATTAAAGCATTAAACTATTTGATAGAATCAAAAAATAAGACTAATTTTTCAATCTTTAATTTAGGAACCGGAAATGGAGTAAGTGTGTTTGAAGCTATTTCATCATTTGAAAAAATTTCTGGAATAAAACTAAATTATGTAGTTGGAGGAAGACGAGATGGAGATGTAGAAGCTATTTATTCGGAAACTACGCTTTCGAAAACAGAACTAAAGTGGGAAACAAAATTTAGCCTTGATGAAATGATAGATAGTGCCTGGAAGTGGGAGTTGAATCTAAAATCAGAACATTAGGACTTTACTATTTATTCGAATCATTTTCATCCATGGTAGTCACCTTTTTGTTCTTCATATAATAATTCAGGATTACTAAAGCACTTAAAAATTCGGGTAAAAAGGCAATTTTGAAACGAACTAACGCTCCAAAATTTGAGGTTGACAAGCCTATAATTAAAGAAAAAATTACAGAATAAGACAAACAAAAAAGGACAAGCGGATTATCGAATAAAATCTTTAATAATCTTAAAAACCTAATTCTACTAATAATAAAAACTGTTAATCCTAAATAGACAAGATTTTCTATTCCAGATAAAAACATTACAACATTTTTTGCTTCCCAAATGTAAGGGCGATATAAACCGGAAATAATAGCCTTTGGAGCCAAACCGACAGCTTCATCAACTGAATTATAAGAACCAATATCGAATGAGTTCCCCTTATATTCAGCTCGTTTCAAATCAGCTTGTTTAATAGAAGCTTCGTTAACCAAAGATTTTAAATCAAAACCTCCCAGAGCAGATAATATAAGATATCCGCCACCAAAGCTAATAAGGTATATCAAAGGAATGAATGAATATTTTAGTAATTTCATTTTTATCATCTTTATTTTGTCGTACACCACCCAAATAATAACGCCTGGAAGTAGCGCAAATAAAATATAAGGTTTGATTGCAAGAATAAAATATCCGCTTATTAACAGAATTATAAAATATTTTATTTTTTTTTGTTTAATAATGAAGGCATGATATAAAGCATAAATAAACCAACAGGAGGCTGATAAGGTAACAGTATCTTTCAACAAACCTGACCCCCAAAATATAACTGAAGGAATAAACAAAATGGAGATAGCTAAATGAAATACTGTCTTCTTATACATTTGAGAAAACATCAAAAATAAACGCCAAATTCCTGCAAAAGATGCCCAAGACAATAATATTGTGGTCAGTACATATGATTGAAATGAAAGAAACATGAATGGAACTATAATTTTAACAAGAAAAAAAGATTTAGGTTCAAGGAACATGTACATCCATGGGTATCCAGTATCAATTCCATTAAACAAATAATAATTCTCTATACTCCCTTTTTCCAAATACACTTTCATAAAATCAACAGGCCTTACTTCCATTAAATTACATAAAGCCCTAGAAGATTCAAAATATGAAATAGTATCGCCTCCTTTATAAACAAATATATACACTAAACAAAAACATGATGCCCCAATTACTTTAGCCAAAACAGCCTGAGTATAATACTTATAAAGAGAATTTGACCTTACATGCTTGTATTGTATGTAATAAGATATCAAAAAGATTATTACTATATATATTGGAAATGCAACGTATTCTGATAATGAAAGATTATCAATGTATCCGTAGTTTTTTATTTCGTTCATGTTTTATTCGAGCGTTCTGAATTTCCTTCGTTTTTCTTTTTTCAAAAGTAGAAATTTTAGAAGTAACTTTGTAACAAATTATTTAATAGTTTATGGAAGAACAAAATTATATAGATTTAGAACTTGAAAAGAAAGAAATTCTAAAGCGTTACAAAGCCTTATTGCAGGCCTGTAAACGCACATTGGAAAAAGGAGATAAATTATTAATCCGTAAAGCCTTTGACATTGCTTTGGAAGCACACAAAGACATGCGAAGGAAATCAGGCGAACCATACATTTATCACCCAATAGCAGTAGCTCATATTTGTGCTGAAGAAATAGGGCTTGGAACAACTTCCGTTGTTTGTGCCTTATTACACGATGTTGTTGAAGACACAGATTTAACTCTTGATGACATCCGTGGCCTTTTTGGTGAGAAGGAAGCAAAAATTATTGATGGTTTAACAAAGATTTCCGGAGTTTTCGATCAAGGCTCTTCTCAGCAAGCCGAAAACTTCCGAAAAATGTTACTTACTCTTTCGGATGATGTGCGTGTTATTTTAATAAAGCTTGCTGACAGATTGCACAATATGCGAACCTTGGATAGCATGCAACGTGATAAGCAATTAAAGATCGCTTCAGAAACCTTATATTTATATTCACCTTTAGCACATCGACTGGGTTTAAATGCAATAAAAACTGAATTGGAAGATTTAGGTTTGAAGTATACAGAACCTGAAGTTTATGAAAGCATTCAGAAGAAACTTACTGCGAGCGAGCCCGAACGAAAAAAATTCATCTCTAAATTCATCGTTCCAGTAAAAGAGATACTTGAAGAACAAGGAATGAAGTTCACTATTCTTGGTCGTCCCAAATCAATTTATTCCATAAATACAAAAATGAAAACCAAAGGGGTAACCTTTGAGGAAATATTTGATTTATTTGCCATTCGCATTATTCTAGATACATCTCTTGAAAAAGAGAAGGCTGATTGTTGGAGAGTTTATTCGATTGTCACAGATTTTTATCTTCCCAGCCCCGACAGATTAAGAGATTGGATTTCCACACCTAAATCGAATGGTTATGAAAGTTTGCATGCTACGGTTATGGGACCTGAAGGTAAATGGGTTGAAGTTCAGATTCGAAGTGTGAGAATGGATGAACTCGCAGAGAAAGGATATGCTGCTCATTGGAAATACAAAGACAGTACAAGCGAGAGTCAGCTTGACGAATGGATAAGAAAAATTCGTGAAGTTCTCGAAAATCCATTAGAGAATGCTATGGAATTTCTGGACGACTTCAAACTTAATTTATTTGCAGAAGAAATTTTTGCATTTACACCTAAAGGTGAAATTAGGTCGCTTCCTAAAAATGCCACCGCTTTAGACTTTGCATTCGATATCCACACAAAAGTTGGCGAGAGATGTATCGGAGCAAAAGTTAACCACAAATTAGTTCCTTTGAGTTATCAATTAAAAAGTGGTGATCAGGTTGAAGTATTGACTTCTAGTAAACAGAAACCAAAAGAGGATTGGCTCAATTTTGTTGTCACAGCGAGAGCAAAAGGTAAAATAAAGGTTGCGTTGAAAGAAGAAAAAAGAAAAATCGCAAAAGATGGTAAAGCTATGTTGGAAAGAAAATTCAGTCATCTTAATATTGATTTCAATACAAATAATATTAACCAGGTAACTACTTTTTTTAAACTTCCAAGCAATCAGGAATTGTATTACAGAATTGCATTGGGGAATATTAGTCTCAAACATTTAAAAGATTTTTATCAGGATAGTGGTAAATTGATGCACAAGTCCGGAAATATTAAGAAAAATGAACATTCTCCTTCTTTGGAACAATTAGTGACTGCTGCTCGAGGAAAAACAGATTTACTTGTTATTGGAGAGAACCTACAAAAAATTGATTACAAATTATCTCCATGTTGTAATCCAATTCCTGGAGATGATGTTTTCGGATTCATTACCATAAATGAGGGAATTAAGATACATCGAGTTAATTGTCCTAATGCTATTCAACTTCTCTCCAACTATGCCTATCGTGTTGTAAAAGCTAAATGGACAAGCAAAGAGCTCATCTCCTTTCTTGCAGGCATAAAAATTACCGGAATTGATGAAGTTGGAATCGTAAATAATATCACCAAAATAATTTCAAACGAATTAAACGTAAATATGCGTTCTATAAGTTTTGATACGAATGATGGTACTTTTGAAGGTGCAATTATGGTGTTTGTTCAAGATACCAATCACCTAACAGAATTGACAAAAAAACTTAGAAAAGTTAAGGGAGTTTTGAATGTCACTAGAATAGACGGAACTGAATAGACTCGTTCATTGCTTTCCTAGCTTTATTTTTTTTCCGGAAGTATACTCTGGGCAAAAAGGAACAAAAAAAGGGGCGAAAAATTCGCCCCTAAAAAACAATAGTGTTAGTTAATTATTTACTGTGGCAAATTAAGCAAAGAGCAGAACCTTGGTTGCTCATGCTCATTTGGTAACCAAGTTTGTTACTGTGAGCTCCGTGGCAAGAAGTACATTGTACTTTTCCAGCAGCATCAAGTTTTGATGATACAGCTCTTGTAGTT
>CAIYIS010000038.1 GCA_903926385.1 uncultured Bacteroidota bacterium | reverse complement strand
TTTATATTATTTCCATTCTGGTCTTTTACATTACCTGTAACCCAGTTTGCACTATTGGTATTAGTAGGATGATTAAATGGATTATAATAAATATTAGTATTATTTACATTGCTTGGTTGCACACATTGCGATGGGTCTGGAGGAGTCAGGTTTGCTAAATATCCTTGCAAAAGAGTACACAACGGACATGTTCCTTTTTTTCTTGCACCAAATTCGGCATCTGTATAGGTATCTCCTCTGCTGAGAATACCCATATTGTTGGAGGGATCTCCATATCCATCGTTCTGATAATTCCAGACTGAGAGTCCACTTCCTCCGCAATTTCTTACACAGTTAAGAATTGTTTCAAAGTAATTTCTTTGTTCATTTAATGTCCCATTAGAAATTTGCCCGGCTTCAAGATCATCAGCAAATCCTGTTTCGCCCACTATCCAAGGCACAGGACAGTTATTTGCCATCCAGTAAATAATAGATTTCATTCTGTCAACCTGCAAAGTATGTGATGTTCCATCTAGTTCAGGGATATAGGTAGGATAAAAATGTAACAAGTAAAAATCCATCATTGCTACTCCCGGGTCTCCATCCCATACACTATATGGGCCATACCCTCCTGTAGCTACCAAATGGTTGGGGTCTCCTTGTTTTAATCTAAGATACCATTCTTTGGTCAGTGAACAGAATTCACTTTTATTTGGCATTCCTGTTTGGGCTCCATCACCTGGTTCTCCCGCCATTTGATAACACAACAACGTACTCTGCCTTGCAGCACTTAAACTAGTAACCTCCGCAGTTAATAGGTCGATATACTGCAAATATTGCAAATCCATTGGGCTTCCAGTTGACCTGACTCCATCTCCCATTTGTGTCCCTATCATTAGTTTTAGATGATGGACTATACAATCATCTAATATTTGTTCTAAGGTATTAAATATACAATGTATAATCGGGTCATTTGCTCCTAAACTAAAATTTATCACACAATGAGAATCTGTTCCTCCAGGGGTGTTTAAAGGATCTACACGTGCGCGTACATCCAATGCACAGCAATCTCCTGACCATGGATTTAACCCTGCCACAATTACTGTATTAAACCCTAAACTTTCTATATGTCTCAAATCAGCATCTAATTGGAGAGGACAAATTTGGGAGTTGACAGAGTTATTACATTTAAAATTATATGCAGGCCAATCTTCATACGTTCGCCCAGGAGCAAAATAATAATTTCCATTACAGCTAGGTGCATCAGCGTTTACTAAATCAATGCAATAATCCACACTCAACGGATAAAAATCATTCCCATTCTCATCCTTAAACTGTTTACCCTGCAAAGTAACATATTGCCCCATAGTTTGCAAACATACAACAAACACCAAGGCGCAACAAAATATAAATTTTATAGTTTTCATATTAAGTCCTCCTTAGTTATGTTTTAATTCATCCAATTGCTTTTTCAGTTCATCCATTTGTTTTTGCAAACTAATAATATACAAAGTTTGTTCTTCCACTTTTTGCACCAGTTTGGTTTGCATATCGCCCAACTCGTATCCTTCGTTCTTTTCTATTTCTTTGGCACTTGGCAGTTCGGGCAAATGTTTGTTTTTAGCAATATATTTTTCAAGTTCGGCCAGTGTCATTAGTTTATATTCCTTTTCAAAAACATAATCAGGAAAACTATATGTAGTAACTTTTACATCGCGTGTTGCTATTCCTCCATTCACATATAACTTATATAGTGCATTCGAACAAGAAGAACAATTTGCCATACCTATAAATACCTTTCCGCTATTTTCATTTATAGTTGTATTGGTATTACAAAGACTATTTATTTTTAATGCTCCTTGATTAAAAAAAGCTCCGTTATTCATCGCATAATCTATAAACCCGTCTGTGCCATCACATCTTACATCCAATACACTATTATTACTATTTTGATTGTTAACCGTAAATCTATTTCCTACTACATTTCCTGCTACAAGTAAAGG
>CAIYIS010000037.1 GCA_903926385.1 uncultured Bacteroidota bacterium | reverse complement strand
CTCAGCGAATTTCACGATTACGGTGCCAATCCCAATGTAACATCCTACAAATATAAACTGGGAGCAATTGATATTTGTAATGATACAGCAGTTGCTTTAAGCGATTATCATAATTCTATCCATCTTCAATACCTCGGATTTGGAAATCTGGCTTGGTCGCTATACCAAATTGAAAATGCTGCCAACCCTGTTAACTTTTACATCATCAGTCGTGACGATACGGGCACAGGCAACTTCCTGCCAATAAGTTCAACCATACCGGGCGGAAACAATAGCTATACCGATATCAATTATGCCAGTTACCCCAATGCCCGCTATCGCGTGGATGTTACCTGGAACATTTCGTGCAACCCAACACGAACCGTAACCACTACCCATTCTAATGTTATTCACCTGGGCACATCAGTTTCTGTTTCAGAATTAGAACAAAATAATGCGGTAAGTATTTCGCCTAATCCGTTTACAAATTCCACCACCATTACCTTTGCTAACGAACAAAAAAACACTTCCGTAAAAGTAATGAATGTGCTTGGCGAATGCATCCAACAACTAACAACTAATAACAAACAATTTACTCTTGATTTAAGTTCATTTGCAAAAGGAATTTATTTTGTAAGAATAGAAGATGAAAACAAAAATGTAGTGAACAAAAAAATAGTGAAAGAGTAAGTTATTTCACTTCTAATAAAAAACTCCCTGCCCCAAAAGCAGGGAGTTTTTTTTATGGCTTTTTTCTTCAAAAAAACATAAAATTGCCCTCAAAAAAACTCACCGAAAAAAACTTAGATAAAGTATATTTTATGATATATTTGCCGCGTTTTTAAACCAAACTAATAAAAAATAAAATATGAGAAAAACTCTTACACTTATAATGTTCGCCTTTTTTGGTACAGCTAATCTTGGAAATGCACAAACGTGTGTAACTACAGCTGCACTTGGTGCCGCTGCCAATGCAAACACTATTATCAGGAACGATACCAAATGTCTTTCCGTTGACAAAAACTTAAATTCAATTGTGTTTATTCACCGAAACGATATTAATATCTTCGGAGGAACATCAGGACAGTTGAGGTATGATTTATCAACTGATGGCGGCACCACCTGGACCAATGAACTTGGGGTACTCAATCCTCTTACCACCATGAATGGACGCTATCCTCAGGCATTAATTTATAATCCTACAGGAAACACCAATCCTAATAATGCGTATCTGTCGTATCTGGCTGCCACCATTGACGCTACCAGTGTAATATGGAACGGGACAGTGAGTGGAGTGAGAAGATTAAACGGCACCGGCAATACCGAGAATTATAATCAGGCATCTGCGGGGTCCACCTTAATTCCAAATTCGATGTGCAAAGGAGCTCAGGGTGTTAACTGGGCTATCGATGCTATATGGGATGGAACAGTAATTAGCGGATACCAGGTTTACAAAGGAGTGTGGAATGGGTCCAGTGATTTTGTGTGGAGCACCAATACCACAATCACTCCTTCATTTAGCACCACCTATGATGGAGCCGCTCACATGGGTGATTACCACATCGCCTTTGATCCTTCAGGTCAAAAAGGATGGATTTCGGTGTTAACCGATTTATCCACCGGTCCGGGTTTAAATTCAATCTACCCTGTTTTCTACAAAACAGTTAATGGCGGTATTACCTGGACAGGTCCTATTGAAGTAAACCTGAGCAATTCGGCTAATTTTCCTTGTCTTACAGCAAATCTTAACAGCGGTTTATTAGGCATAGCTAGCACTGCGTATGCTTCTGATTTAACAGTGGATGTAAATGGAGACCCCCATCTGATGACATGTGTTTCGGACGGAGATGGTACTTATGCTATATACATTGGCGGGGCTTGGCACCATATGTATGATATTACTTATAAAACCAGCAACTCCACCTGGCTAGCTAACGACATTGCAAACATTAATTCAACTTACAGCACAGGTATCAATGGGTATAATTGGGACTGGCACCCCACGATAGCCAGAACAGCCGATGGTACTAAACTATTCTTTAACTGGACCGATTCGGACCCTAATTTATTTGGCATCGGTGTGGCTAATGATTATCCTAACCTGTATTCAAAAGGTTTCAATGTAAGCAATAATACATGGACCGATGTTCGGGAATTTACCTCATGCAATCCAAATACAAACAATCTTATTATTTATCCTAAAATAGCTGCCGAAGTGCTTCAGCCAAGCAATAACCAGTATAAAATGGCTGGCGTGTACACCAATTTAATAAACGGAGACCCTGCATCGGAAGTTAATTTCAGCTTTTTAGATAATCTAATTTGGAACAACTCCGACTTTACATTGGTAGCGAACAGTGCTCCTCCAACTGTAACAGCCACCGCATCCACCACCACTATTTGTGCGGGCAGCAGTATTACACTCACCGGCACAGGCAATGCCACTACCTATACCTGGCAAGGTACCAGCCCGATTAGTATTACCAACGGAGTTCCTTTTATTCCTACAAGTACAGATACATACACCGTAACAGCAACCAATGCGGGCGGTTGTACCGCAACAGATGTAATTACTGTTACGGTTAATCCGGCTCCTGCAGTTAATGCAATAGCAAGCTCTACTTATGTTTGTTTGGGCAGTTCGGTAACTCTTACCACAAGTGGTACTGCTACTTCCTATTCCTGGTCGGGCGGAGTAACCACCGGGGTTGCCTTCTTTCCTACCACCACCACCTTGTATACTTTAACGGGTATAGGTTCGGGTCTATGCAATTCCACCGACACAGTTACCGTTGTTGTTCACTCACTTCCTGTGGTAACAGCCTCTGCATCCGCTTCCACTGTATGTTCAGGAAATCCGGTGACACTTACAGGCGGTGGTGCTTTATTCTATAATTGGTCGGGTGGTGTAACTAATGGAGTACCTTTTATACCTTTTTCTACTAATATCTACACCGTAACAGGAACAGATAATATCGGATGCAGCAGCACCGCCACCACTCAGGTAAATGTAAATCCGCTTCCAACTATTACAGCCAATTACTCAACCAATACAGTGTGCTCAGGTTCACCGGTAGTGTTAACCGGTGGCGGAGGATTAACATACTCCTGGTCATCTGGTGTTACTAATGGTGTTCCGTATTATCCAACAGCCACCAATACCTACACTGTAACCGGCACTGATGGTGCAGGATGCAGCGCATCGGCAACCACCACAGTGTTTGTTACTCCTGCTCCACCCATTACAGCTAACTCTACTTCTTCTAGTGTATGTGCAGGGTTGCCTGTTACATTAACCGGTGGCGGTGGAGTTTCGTATACCTGGTCGGGTGGGGTTACTAATGGTGTTTCTTTTGTTCCGGCTTCCACTGCCATATACACCGTTACAGGAACCGCTGGTAGCGGCTGCACCAATACTGCAACTATTACAATTACTGTAAACACAGGGCCTGCTCTGATGGTTACCACAGCCGATTCGGTTTTCTGTCTCAATGATGCTAGTGTTACTTTCCTTTCATTACCTTCCGGAGGAACCTGGTCAGGCGCAGGTGTTAGCGGAAATTCATTCTCTCCTTCAGTTGCCGGTGCGGGTGTTCACCCTGCTGTATATTCATATAATGCAGGTGGCGGAGGATGTACTTCTACTGCTACTATTAATATGACTGTGTATGCTCTTCCTTCTGTAACTGCTAATTCCACTGCTTCAGCAGTATGTGCCGGTTCGGCTGTTACACTTTCTGGCGGAGGTGCAAATTCATACTCTTGGACAGGAAGTGTGACAGATGCCGTATCTTTTATCCCTTCAGCTACCAATACGTACACCGTTACAGGTACTGATTTAAATAGTTGTACTAATACCGCAAGTGCCACAGTTACTGTAAATCCGCAACCAACAATCACTGCCCAGGCCGGAAATCAAACTGTGGTTGCTGGTACCAATGTAATGTATTATGTATCGTCTCAAGCAGGAGCTACTTACCAATGGCAAACCAATGTAGGGTTTGGCTGGCAAAACCTTTCTAATTTCGGACAATACAATGGTGTGAATAATGACACACTTACAATATCAAGTGTAACATTGTCTAATACCAATCAGCCATTCCAATGCATTGTTACATTAGGTTCGTGCAGTTCTACTTCTGCCATTGCATATTTATATGTTAACAGTAGCGTTGGAATCAGTGAAATCACTGCACAGCAGTTAAGCGTATATCCAAATCCTGCAAGCAGCACTATCACTGTCACAGTTAATCCTGTTCTAGTAGGTTCAATCTATACTATCACTGATTTATTGGGCAATACTGTACTTTCCGGAAAACTTCAGAATGAAACATCGGAGGTTAATCTGGATGAAGTAGCTGCTGGCATGTATATGTTGAAACTTGATGCAGATGCTGTGCGTACTATTAAATTGATAAAACAATAAAACAGAATTCAGATATCAGAATATAATCTAAGAGAAAATATATTAACTCAAATTTAAAAACTCCCTGCCCCAAAAGCAGGGAGTTTTTTTTATGTTTTTTTCTTCCTCGCAGTCGCGAAAGTGTTTCACTTCTAGTAAATATTAGGTGGAGTCTGGATACCCGACATAATACTTAAATAATTAAAAAGAAATAACGCAATTGGTTTCCACCTATCGGCTTTCAACCAAATCAAATTTTTATCAAAAGTGCTTTGCTATTACAACTACTTTTGTGTTTTAAAAATTAAAAAAAGATGGAAAATAAAATTGTAAAAGCATTTGGCACCGAAGCGGCCACTTCACCTTTAAAAGAAATGACAATCACGCGCAGAGACATAACTGCAAAAGATATTGAAATAGAAATTTTGTATTGCGGAGTTTGTCATTCCGACTTGCATACCGCCCGCAACGATTGGGGAGGTACTGTTTACCCTTCTGTTCCCGGACACGAGATAGTAGGGAAAATTACCCGTGTAGGAAAAGATGTAACCAAGTTCAACGTTGGAGATATAGCAGGAGTGGGTTGTTTAGTAGATTCGTGCCGAACTTGCAATAGTTGTAAAGAAGATTTGGAACAATATTGCTTAACAGGATTTACAGGAACTTACAATGGTAAAGACAAACATTTAGGTGGTCATACCTTTGGCGGCTATTCCGAAAAAGTGGTGGTGGACGAACATTTTGTGCTGAAAGTGCCCGCCAATCTTAATCTTGCAGCAGTGGCACCTTTGCTTTGTGCAGGCATCACTACTTGGTCTCCATTAAAACATTGGAATGTAAAAGAAGGAAGCAAAGTAGCTGTGGTTGGTTTAGGAGGTTTGGGCCACATGGTTATAAAATTAGCAAAAGGTTTAGGGGCTTCGGTTACCTTGTTTTCCAGAACACCTGGAAAAACAGAAGATGCAAAGCAACTGGGAGCCGATGAGGTAATTATTTCTACCGATGCCGCACAAATGAATTCGGTAAAAGGAAAGTTTGATTTAATAATTGATACAGTTCCTTCTATACACGATGTAAATCCCTATCTCACCACCCTCACCATAAGTGGAACGCTGGTATTAGTGGGCTATTTGGGCGAACTAAATCCAATGCTTAACTCAGTGCCTATGATTTTAGGTAGGAAATCAGTTGCCGGTTCGCTTATCGGTGGTATTGCCGAAACACAAGAAATGCTTGACTTCTGTGCAAAACATAATATCGTTTCCGAGATTGAATTGATAAAAATGCAGGATATTAACCAAGCCTACGAACGCATGTTAAAAAGCGATGTGAAATATCGTTTTGTAATCGATATGGCTTCGTTGAAAAAACAATAAAGGAAACAGAATGATTTAAAAAAATCAGCCACTACCAATTGATGGGTTAATTGTCAGAGTAGTTAGATTACCTGTTGCAGCTAAGTTGGGCTAGGCTAAATCAACAAAGAATACAGTTGACAATTAGAAAATTTAATAACTAATTTTGCAAAAAAATAAAACCAATATGAAAGAACAAAAATTATTTACACCTATCCAGGTAGGTTCAATGAAACTGGAGAACAGAATAGCAATGGCTCCGATGACCAGATGCAGAGCAATAGGAAACATTCCAAACGATTTGATGAAGGAATATTACGAACAGCGTTCGGGAGCAGGATTAATTATTACCGAAGGGGTTTCTCCTTCACCTAATGGTTTGGGATATGCCCGCATACCCGGTATTTTTAGCCAGGCGCAAGTAGAAGGATGGAAAAAAGTAACTTCGGGAGTGCATGAGCATGGAGGCAAAATTGTAGTTCAACTGATGCATTCGGGCCGAATAAGCCATATACTTAATATGCCTGCAGGGGCTCAGGTATTGGCTCCTTCGGCAGTAAAAGCAGCAGGGCAAATGTACACCGACTCTAATCAGATGCAGGATTTTCCGATACCAAAAGCAATGACCGCTGAAGAGCTTGTGCTTACCAAAGCAGAATATGTTACCGCTTCAAAAAATGCTATTGCAGCAGGTTTTGATGGGGTTGAACTACACGGTGCAAATGGCTATTTGTTGGAACAATTTCTTTCTCCCATAAGTAATATCCGCACCGATAATTATGGAGGAAGTATAGAAAACCGTTGTCGGTTTGTATTAGAAACTGCAGCAGCAGTGGCCGAAGCCATAGGAAAAGATAAAACAGGAATACGTCTTTCTCCCTATGGAGTAGCGAGTGATATGCCTCATTATCCCGAAATGGATGCAACCTATAAATACCTGTCGGAACAACTGAACAAACTCGACATTGCATATATTCACATCGTAGATCATTCGGCAATGGGAGCTCCTGCAGTACCGGTTGAAATAAAACAGGAAATCCGCAAAAATTTTAAAAATACAATCATCCTTTGCGGAGGTTTTGATTCGGATAAAGCAGAAGCCGCCTTGGGCAGCAGCCTGTGTGATATAGTTGGTTTTGGCCGTCCTTTCATCAACAATCCTGATTTGGTTAATCGTATGAAAAATAATTATCCTTTATCAACTGACTTGAAAATGGATTTGTTTTATTCCAATGATGAAAAAGGATACACAGATTATCCAACATACAAGGCTTAATTGGCACTCATCTCTTAATTATTAATTTCTCCTCTGTCAGCGTAGCGCCTCGCTACGCTGACTTTATTTCAACCCCAGCTTCCATAGTATTTATAAACTCTTTGCGCCCATTACGGCTAATAACAAATTCATCATTTCCCAACTTTTTATTCTGCCTTTTTTTTCTTCCAAATAAATAAAGTAGTTTTGTAATCAATATTAACAGCAATACAAACCCGCATGAAAGTTTTGAAAAGTATCGGAAAATGGTTTCTAATCATTTTTGTAGTCTTAAACCTTGCCATTATTGTTTTCGGCAAAACCTATTTATACAAAGGCATTGCCAATACTTATCTCAAAGGTCGCACCGGCCCGGCCATTGACGAATATAAAATATTTGCTAACCGCGAAGTAAAAGCAGGAACACCCCATGAGTGGCCTGTTTCGAAAGCGGACAACACGCATAAAATTTCGGATGAGCATCTCAAACAGTTTACCGAAATGCAAACCATCGCTTTTCTGGTTATTAAAAACGATTCAATTATTCACGAACAATACTGGGACGGATTTGGAGAAGACTCACATACCAATTCCTTTTCAATGGCCAAAACTTTTATAAGTATGTTGGTGGGAGCGGCTATAGACGATGGGAAAATAAAATCGATAGACCAACCCATTGGCGATTTCCTGCCCCAATACAAAGAAGGAGAAAATGCTAAAATTACCATTCGCCACTTGCTTACCATGAGTTCGGGAATAGATTTTAACGAGAATTATGTCAATCCGTTTGCCTACCCTGCCGAGGCTTTATTCACAAGCGATTTAAAAAAAATTACTTATAAAAGCCAAGCCAAAGAAGTGCCCGGAAAAAACTTTAAATACCTGAGTGGAAACACCGAATTGCTTGGTTTTATTATCGAGAAAGCAACAGGTAAAAAAGTGGGAGACTATTTTTCGGAGAAAATATGGAGTCGTATCGGAGCCAAACAAAATGCCTACTGGAGTTTGGATCACGAAGACGGAATGGAAAAAGCATTTTGTTGTTTTAATTCCAATGCTCGCGATTTTGCTCGCCTTGGCAAGTTGTATCTCGATTCGGGAAGATACAACGGCAATCAAATTATTGCTCAGGATTATGTACTCAACTCCATAAAACCTGCCGACCTGATAGACGAAGACGGTAATAAAAATAATAAATACGGCTATTCATGGTGGTTGGTACCAGGTTACAAAGGCCATGATATATTTTATGCCCGAGGCATATTGGGGCAGTATATCATCTGTATTCCCGACAAAAAAATGATTGTAGTAAGATTGGGTAAAAAACGCGAAAAGCGCAAGGACAGCAATCATCCCACCGATATGTATTACTATCTGGATGCGGCTTTAGAAATGTATGGTAATTGAGTGAATAAAAGTTGTAAATTCGCATTCCCAATTTTCAATAAAAATACATTATGAGTGATGCAATAAAACACGAATGCGGAATAGCAATGATACGATTGCTCAAACCTCTGGATTATTACATCGACAAATACGGTACTCCATTATATGGCTTAAACAAGCTGTATTTGCTGATGGAAAAACAGCATAACCGCGGACAGGACGGAGCAGGTGTGGCCAACATTAAATTTGATGTAGAGCCCGGAACCCGTTACATCAGCCGCAGCCGTGCCACCGGCAGTTCGGCCATAAAAGAAATATTTACCAAAATAAATGCCCGTTTCGAAGAAGTTCAGAAATCGAATCCCGATAAATTAAAGGATGCTGAATGGCTCAAAAAGAACTTGCCATATACCGGTGAATTGTTTTTAGGTCACTTGCGTTATGGAACATTTGGAGGCAACAGCATCGAAAACTGTCATCCCTTTTTGCGCCAGAACAACTGGATGACCCGCAATCTGGTGGTAGCCGGTAATTTTAATTTAACCAATGTTGACGAACTTTTCGATCAGTTGGTGGAACTTGGTCAGCACCCGAAAGAAAAAACAGATACCGTTACGGTGATGGAAAAAATAGGGCACTTTCTGGACAACGAAAACGAGCGTCTGTTTAAACAATTCAAAAAAGAAGGACATTCTAAATCTGAAATATCGGGCCTCATAGCTCGCAATCTGGATGTGCCCCGCATATTAAAAGCAGCCAGTAAAAAATGGGATGGCGGCTATGCTATGGCAGGTTTGTTTGGGCATGGTGACGCATTCGTATTGCGCGACCCTAATGGCATCCGTCCGGCTTATTTTTATTCGGATGATGAAATAGTGGTGGTTACTTCCGAGCGTCCGGTTATTCAAACAGCTTTTAATATTCCTATTGATAAAGTAAAAGAGCTGAGTCCCGGTCATGCCTTGATTATTAAGCGTGACGGCACTTTTTGCGAAGAAGAAATTATTCCTTCTTCCAAAAAAACTTCGTGTTCGTTCGAGCGCATTTATTTTTCGAGAGGAAGTGATGCCGATATTTATCAGGAACGCCAGCAACTGGGCAAACAACTTTGTCCTGCTGTGCTCAAATCAGTTGATTACGACTTAAACAATACAGTGTTTTCTTACATTCCCAATACAGCCGAAGTGGCTTTTGGTGGTATGGTAGAAGGATTGCATCATTATGCCAACACCGTTAAAAAACATAAGATATTGCAAATGGGTGTGTTTTTACACGACCCCGAACTGAGCGCCATACTGGCCGTACAGCCGCGTGTGCACAAAATTGCTATTAAAGATGCCAAGTTACGTACCTTTATTACCAACGATTCCCAACGCGATGAAATGGTGGCTCACGTGTACGATACCACTTACGGAGTAATCAAAAAAGGAACAGATAGTTTGGTCATCATGGACGATTCCATTGTGAGAGGTACCACCCTTAAACAAAGTATCATTAAAATATTAGATCGTCTTGGGCCAAAGAAAATAGTTATTGTTTCGTCAGCGCCCCAAATTCGTTACCCCGATTGTTACGGAATTGACATGGCAAAGCTTGGCGATTTTATTGCCTTTCAGGCAGCCGTTCATTTATTGAAAGATGAAGGTAAAGAAGGATTGTTGGACGAGTTGTACGAAAAAGCAAAAGCTCAGGAGTCGTTGCCAAAAGAGAAAATAATAAATGTGATAAAAGAAATTTATCACCCTTTTACACCCGAACAAATTTCAAATAAAATAGCTGTATTACTCAAACCGGAAGGTATACATGCCGAAATAGAAATTATTTATCAAACCATAGAAGGGCTTCACAATGCCTGCCCTAATAATACGGGCGACTGGTATTTCACCGGAAAGTATCCTACTCCGGGCGGAAACAAAGTGGTGAACAAATCCTTTATTAACTACATGGAAGGAAAAAACGTGAGAGCTTATTAGTCCTATTTCTTAAGCAAAAAAGAGGCTGTCCCGATAGGAACAGCCTCTTTTTTTAACTCAACTTTTTTCTATTTGAATTTATTGTAGCCCTTCGGTACTTCGAACATAGAAGTGTCTATTGGTTTATTAGAGATTTTTGTTACTTCCAGTCTGCCGGTTTCCTTACCACTCATATCGGTCTGAACAGACAACATAGGGAACACATTTTTTACATCTTTTATTTCCAGGAAGTATTCTGAAGATTTTTCTTTACGATTCAATTGACGTAATAAACGTTCGAAGAAAGTAAATTTTCCATCAGCCAGATAATAAGTGATTACAGTTGCCTCCTCTGTATTGGTAACTGTATATTCATTACATTTATATCCCTGAAGGTTTTTAACCAATGTTCCTTTTTTCGCCACACAGGTTCCTTTAATAACAGGTACCGAAGGTTTTTCTTGATCCATGTATAATTTGCGATCATGGTTCAATGATTTCATGGTTTTTGCATCTAGGTCAATCAAAAAAGAACCTTCAACTTTATGAGATTTGGTTCCTATTTCATCTATTCGAACATTACCGCCTTTTACATAATAAATATAGGTAGTGGTGTCTATGGTCGACATTTTTTTGAATTCGATTACTCCCTCAAATGACTGTGCACGGGCACCAAATGAGAAGGTAAACATCAATACAGCCATTGCTGTTATTAGTAATAATGATTTTTTCATTTTGTTTTTGTTAGGTTAATAATTTGCCTTCGACTGCTAAAGTATGTAAATTTCAAATGGTCGATTCCCTTATTTCAAAAGTTGTACCAACAATTTTATTAACATTATTTATCAGAACTTTGTTTTCGGAATACATCAACACGATAATTCTATTATTTTTGAATCCCAATAATAACCAAACAAAATGGCAGAACATAACTTAACCGGAACTAAAGGCGAAGAACTGGCAGCCGATTACCTCAAAAAGAAAGGCTACACCATTTTAGAAACCAACTGGCATTTCAAAAATCTGGAAGCCGATATCATTGCTGCCATTGGCCAAACACTGGTGGTAGTAGAAGTAAAAACCCGTTCCTCTAATTATTTTGGAGAACCCGAAACGTTTGTAAACAAACAAAAACAAAAGAACTTAATTAAAACCGCACACGAATATATTATCCGTAACAACCTCGATTTGGACGTTCGATTTGATATTGTTTCCGTTGTTCTAGGAAATAATCAGATGAGAATAAATCATATTGAAGATGCCTTTTTATTTGGCCATTAAGAGTTATTGAGGTGCACACCCTCAGCTATAGATTGTTTTGGTTATCTTTGCAAAAAAATAATACAATGGCAAGAGAATACAAAAAAACGGGTGGTAAGAATTTTAAGGGTAAAAAAGCATCCGGTGAACATAATGGCAGAAAGCCTGACTTCGAAAAAAAATCGTATGTAAAGAAAGACGAGGAAGGTGGTTTTAAAGAAAGGAACACCCGCAAGGAGGATGGTGATTTTAAAGAAAAAGATTCGTTTACTCCGAAAAAATCATACGCTGACAAGGACAATAAAAAGCCTTCTTTCAGACGTTACAAAGACGAATCCCGTCCTTCCGATTTCGGAACTCCTAAAAAGAGAGGTTCATTTGATAAAGATAATTTTCGTGGCAAGCGGTCGTTTGACGACAAACCTGCGTTTGATAATAAATTTGACGACAAAGAAAGAAAACGTCCTTCTCGCGACAGAGGAGAGGATAAACCAAAAACATTTGGTAAAAAGCCATTTCCCGACAAACCAGCCCGCACATTTACCAAGTCGCGTGGGGCTGCAAATCCAAACGATTTAGATGAATCGGATTTTGAGTACGGAAAACCTAAACCAACATACGATAGCGAAAGAGGAAGGGATTTTAAAAAGAAACCTTATGAGAAAAAACCTTACGTAAAAAAAACATATACGACTGGCAAATCTTCTCCTTCAAAACCAGCCAGAGAAGAAGAAGACGGAAAAATAAGATTGAACAAATACATTGCAAATGCCGGTATTTGTTCCAGAAGAGAAGCCGATGATTTGATTGAATCGGGTGTGGTGCAGGTAAACGGAAAAACAATTACAGAAATGGGATTCCGTGTTTCTCCTACCGATATTGTTAAATATGGCGGACAAACATTACGTAAAGAACGTATGGTTTACTTGCTGTTGAACAAACCAAAAGATTATGTAACCACCTCTGACGATCCTCAGAAACGTAAAACTGTACTCGAACTTATTCAGGGAGCATGTAAAGAGCGTGTTTATCCTGTGGGCCGTTTAGACAGGGCTACCACAGGTTTGCTAATGTTTACCAATGATGGTGAATTGACCAAAAAACTTACTCACCCTAAATATGGAGTGAAAAAGATTTATCATGTTGAATTGGATAAACCTTTAAAACGTTCGGACTTTGATAAAATAGCTGAAGGGCTTGAACTCGAAGATGGCCCTATTAAGGTGGATGAAGTTAGTTATGCAGGTAACGGAGCCGACAAAGCCATAGTAGGTGTTGAAATACATTCGGGAAAAAACAGAATCGTGCGTAGAATTTTTGAACACTTGGGATATAATGTCCGCAAACTCGACAGAGTTATGTTTGGTTCGTTAACCAAAAAAGATATGCCGAGAGGACGCTGGAGATTCCTTACCGAGGCAGAAATAGGAATGCTCAAAATGATTAGTGGAGAGTAATTCGGCTTCAATCAAAAACAAAAAAGACCCGCACTTTTGCGGGTCTTTTTATTTATGGGGATGTTGTAAATCTTATTTTACTTCTTCTTATTTAGTCCAAGCAATTCTTTGGCTGCATTGTTTACATTAAGGAACCCTCCGGAAATACAAAGCTCAGGAAGTTTCTTTTTATCTTTTTTAGTTCCTGGCACTTTTACTTTTCCTTTGTAAGGTGTTACTGTTTTCATAAGCACATCTCTTACTTCGTTCGATTTTAGCTCAGGGAAATATTCTCTGATAATAGCTGCAGCTCCAGCCGTACTAGGGCATGCCATACTTGTTCCCGATTCGGATGTGTATTTATTGTCAGGAATAGTGGAGTAAATATCAACACCTGGAGCAAAGAAATCTACTTTTTTTGCTCCGTAATTAGAGAAAGAACCAATTATTGTTTTCCCTTTATCAGCACCCGAAGCACCTACGTTAATCCAGTTTGTGGCCACACCTCCTGATAAAAATTCACGGTTAGGAAACGATAATTCTTTATCATTATCCTTCGATTCGTTACCTGCGGCATGTATCATCAATACATCTTTCGATTGTGCATACTGCACCGCTTCGTCCACTGCTTTTTTATCAGGCGAATAGTATTTTCCAAAACTCATGTTAATAATAGTCGCGCCATTATCCACTGCGTAACGTATGGAATTTGCTATATCTTTATCTCTTTCATCACCATCAGGAACTGCACGAATAATCATAATCTTCACATCATTTGCAATTCCGTTAATTCCTATTTTATTATTTCTTACTGCAGCAATCATTCCCGAAACATGCGTTCCATGCAATGCATCCGGCCCCTGATAATGATTGTTTCCATAATACCGCTCATTTACATTATTTACATCATCACCTACGATATACTGACGAATGGAATCCGCATTCATCTTGCTAGAGTTAACTTGATTCGAAACCTGATCGTAACCTTGTTTTACTTGGCTTTCCAACTCTTCCGGTTTAATAAGTCCCATTGCAAAAACCGCTTTCATGCGTTTATTTATTTTCCCCTCCATGTCGTTTTTAGGAGTATATTTTTTGAAGGCATCTTTGTCCAAAACACCTTTATTGGCGGCTTTTACATTCCCAAGAAAATCAGAAAACACTTTTATTCCCTGCAATTGTTGTACTGCCTGCAACTGTTCTTTAAGGTATTTTGGGCGGATAGTTTTAAATTCTTCAAATTGCTTAGCATCGTCACCCGTAAGTTTGGTTGTATCCATTTTACTGAACTTACGGCTTTCTCTCTGATACATTCTTGTTAGTTCTGATGCTTCGTGATCAATATCTCCGTTTTTACCTCCCAAAAAGTTCCAGCCATGCACATCATCCACATAACCATTATGGTCATCATCTATGCCGTTGTCGGGAATTTCTTTGGGGTTAGTCCAAATCACATCCTTTAAATCCTCATGATTAGGATGCACACCACTGTCGATAACAGCTACAATAACCGTTTTCGATTTTTTATCTTTCAAAGTTTTATACGCTTCTTCAGCACCCACACCATAAATCTTGTCGGCCATCGGGTCAAGAGTTTGCCAGTTATCCGGTTTTTTCTTTTGCGAAAAAGAAACGGATGTAATAAATAATGCAGCTAGTAATAAATTATTTTTCATCTGATTTAATTTTTAGATATTGTTGCGAAAATATAGAAATAATCTTGAATAGCCATCCTGAGTGCTATAAATAGTTCAATATATTATTTGAACGGCAATAAATATGGATGAGTGGAAATAAAAAACTCCTGTATCTATTCGATACAGGAGTTTTGGTGAATACAATTCAGATTAACAGAACTCGTCAAATGCCATTTGAAGGTTCTCAGCAATTGCCTGAGCACTTCTTCCTTCAATATGATGACGCTCTACAAAGTGAACCAGTTTGCCATCTTTAAACAAAGCAATAGCAGGCGATGACGGAGGAAATGGAGCAAAATGTCTGCGAGCCTCATTTACTGCGTCCGTATCAAACCCTGCAAAAACAGTGGTTAATTTATCTGGGCGTTTAGCACCTCCAAGCGATAGTTTTACTCCCGGACGAGCAGCACCTGCTGCACAACCGCAAACTGAGTTTACTACCACCAATGTGGTACCTTTACCCTCAATAGCCGCCTTTACATCTGCAGGGTTAGTTAAATCTTCAAAACCTGCCTGAGTTAACTCGGCTTTCATTGGTTTTACAATACTTTCTGGATACATTTTATTTATTGGTTTTAAATTTATTTATTTTTAGTGCCACAAAGGTAAGAAAAAGTAGTAGACAAACAGAAAAGTATGTTTTTGGGATAATTTTTTTACAGGAACAAGGGGGGAGAGATATGAATTCACATATTGTTCTTTAGTGCGATTTAAACCCTCATTGGCAATTGCCAATATATTTACACTTATAACGACTAGATATTTTGTCAAGAGTACAATCACTATTCTCTATTTCTTAATGGTTTCTTAATACAGACGTAAAGTAACTCATCTACTTTTGTGGGGTAGTAAACAACGTGTCTATTTATTATATAAAATGATAAAACAATTAAAGTCCCTTTTTTCAAATCTCTTTCTCCTTCATTTTCTGTCATTGTCCTCTGTTTTCAGGTTTCATAAACCCAAAAGAAATTTCACTTTTTAATAATTTGAATGACTGAACTAAAAAAGAAAAAATTAAAAGTTAAAAAACGAAAAGTAGATTTAGTAGTAATTTCGGATGTACACCTTGGTACATACGGCTGTCATGCCAAAGAGCTGGCCCGTTATCTGAAAACAATAAAACCCAAACACCTTATTCTGAATGGCGACATTATCGATATCTGGCAGTTTAGCAAGCGCTACTGGCCAAAGTCCCACATGCAGGTGGTAAAACAATTATCTCACATGATGTCGAAGGGAGTGAAGGTTCATTATGTAACGGGTAATCATGATGAGATGTTGCGAAAGTTTGTTGGGTTTAAGATGGGAGGGTTAGAAATAGTGAATAAAATTATTCTTCCTTTAGGAGATAAAAAAGCCTGGATCTTTCATGGTGATGTTTTCGATTTAACGATGCAACATGCTAAATGGCTCACCAAGCTTGGAGCAATAGGTTATGACGGTTTAATTATTATTAATAGTTCGGTTAATTATATTCTTGAGAAATTAGGAAGAGATAAAATTTCCTTTTCCAAAAAAATTAAGAATAGCGTAAAAAGTGCTGTTAAGTTTATCAATAGTTTTGAAAACACATGTGCTGAAATTGCCATAAGAGATGGTTACGATTATGTAGTGTGTGGTCATATTCATCAACCAGAAATAAGAAATATTACAACGGATAAAGGGGAAGTGGTGTATTTAAATTCGGGAGACTGGATAGAAAACCTCACTGCTCTTGAATATAATGACAACGAGTGGAGGATTTATAAATACCGTGAAGACGAAAAAGCTCAGAAAGAAACAGAATTGGAAGATAATAGTGTGTTTAAAGATAATTCGGAATTATTTGACGAATTGTTAGCAGAATTTAATATCAGTAAAGCGAAATAGACAATGAAAATACTTTATGCAATACAGGGAACAGGAAATGGTCACATAAGCCGGGCACTTGAAATAATTCCTCATCTTAAAACAAGAGGAGAAGTTGACCTGTTGCTAAGCGGAATGAATTATGATTTACAGATTCCTTACGATATTAAATATCGTCTTGCAGGATTATCATTTGTGTTTGGTAAAAAGGGAGGGATTGACATCTGGAAAACGTATCAAAAAATTAACTCCTTGCGATTAATCCGTGAAATAAAACATTTGCCAATTCAAAAGTATGATTTAGTAATAAGCGATTTTGAGCCCGTATCGAGTTGGGCATGCAATAAATTTGATAAGCCTTGTATTGGGTTGAGTAATCAAGTTGCATCCCTGTCACCACTTGCCCCAAAACCAAAACATACTGATTTACTTGGTAAGTTTGTTCTAGAAAATTATGCACCCACTAATCCTAATTACGGATTGCATTTTGTTAATTATGATAAGAATATTTTTACACCTATTATTCGTGAAGAATTGAGGCAGGTGGATGTTAAAAACAAAGGACATTATACCGTTTACCTTCCTTCGTTTGATGACGAGAGAATTGTAAAGAAATTGAAAAAATATAAGGATATAGAATGGGAAGTGTTTTCTAAACATAACAAGAAAACGGAACGATTTAAAAATATTTTAATTCAACCAATACATAACGAACGTTTTTTGAAAAGCATGTCCTCCTCGGCAGGTGTATTGTGTAATGCTGGTTTTGGAACAACATCTGAAGCTTTGTTTTTAGAAAAAAAATTAATGGTAATTCCTATGAAAACACAGTACGAACAGCATTGTAATGCTGCTGTATTAAAATCGATGGGAGTTCCTGTATTGAAAAATTTAAAAAAGAAGCATGCTCATAAAATGGAGGCCTGGCTTCAAAATGATAAAATAGTTAAGGTAAAATATCCTGATATAACCAGTCAGATAGTCGAAAGAATCATTGATGAAAATGTTTCAAGAAAACTTATTTCTTAAAAATCTTAATTAATTCCCCTCCGTATCTTCATGAATGAAGTATCAAAAAACAATGTTTTTGATAAATCCTTATTTGGTCAAAATTTCAAGTGGGGTGTTTCTACCTCTGCTTACCAAATTGAAGGAGCTCACGACACAGGAGGAAAAGGTAATTCCATTTGGGATAAATTTAGTGAAGAAAAAGGAAGAATAAACAATGGTCATCATGGCAAAATAACTTGTGATTTTTACAATCGTTTTGAGGATGACCTTAAACTTATAAAAGAATTAAACATACCCAATTTCAGATTTTCCATTTCATGGTCACGAATACTTCCAAAAGGTATCGGAGATGTGAATCAGGAAGGGATAGATTATTACAATAAAATAATTGATTCGTGTATAGAAAAAGGAATAGAGCCTTGGATTACTCTTTATCATTGGGATTTGCCACATGAATTGGAGGCTAAAGGAGGTTGGACTAACAGAAAAATAATTTATTGGTTCACCGAATACGTAGAGATTTGCGCTCATGCATTTGGAGATAGAGTCAAGCATTGGATGGTACTAAACGAGCCAATGGTGTTTACCGGAGCAGGATATTTTCTCGGAGTGCATGCACCCGGTAAAAAAGGATTGTCGAATTTCTTACCGGCACTTCATCATGCTGTGTTAGCCCAAGCTCAAGGTATACGAGTTTTGAAATCTATTGTTGCTAATGCTGAAGTAGGAACCACAATTTCCTGCTCTCATATCGAGCCATACGATTCGAATCTCCGAAATTCTTTAGCTGCAAAAAGAATAGACATCTTGGTTAATAGAATGTTTTTGGAACCATTGTTAGGCAGGGGATATCCTATCATTCATAAAAAGCTCACTGCAAAGTTGAATAAATATATTTTGCCGGGAGATGAAATTTTAATGAAGGCAGATTTTGATTTTATTGGAATACAAAACTACACCCGAGAAATAGTGAAGCACTCATGGTACACCCCATTTTTAAAGGCGAAAATAATAAGTGCCGATAAACGAAGCGTTCCAATCACTGCTATGAATTGGGAAATATATCCTGAATCGATTTATAATGTTTTAAAGCAATTCGGAAGTTACGCTGAAATAAAAAAAATAATAATTACAGAAAACGGAGCCGCTTTTAATGATACAGTTGTGGATGAAAAAGTAGAAGATTTTCACCGAAAAGAATTTCTTGAAAATTATTTGCAACAGGTTCTGAGAGCCCGAAAGGAGGGAGTTTGTGTTGAAGGATATTTTGTTTGGTCGCTATTAGATAATTTCGAATGGTCTGAAGGTTTTTATCCAAGATTTGGAATAGTGCATGTCGATTTCGAAACACAAAAAAGAACTATTAAGGCTTCGGGAGCTTGGTTTAAAGAATTCTTGAAATAAATAAACACTTATAATCGGTTGGTATTTTAGTAAGGCAATTACAACCGAATTCCCAAGACACATACATCGTCTGTTTGTGTGTTGTCTCCCTTCCACTCATTAAGTGCCATATTCAAAAATGCTTTTTGTACATTAACCGGTAGGTAATACAACTCCGAAATGTATTCTCGCATTCTCTTTTCCTTCATCGTTTTTCCTTTAGGCCCGCCTAACTGATCTTTGTATCCATCCGAAGATAAATAAATCATGCTGTTAGGGGGTAAGACCATTTCAGTTTCATTAAAGTTTCGGTTGGCTTCCAGTTGCCATCCACCAATGGGGTAACGCTCGCCTTCCAGCACATATTCACCTTCATCATTTATGATAATAACTTTGCTTCTTGCACCCGAAAATTTTAAAACGCGTGTGCGTGTGTTGAACGAACACAACGAAAGTTCCATCCAGTTATTGTCTTTATCCTTGTCGGCATACATATTAAAAGTTTCAATCCATTTCTTGTCGAGTTCTTCGAGAATACTAACGAGGGAATCATGTTTTTTTCCATAAACAATATAGTTCAGAAAGGAAATTCCCAGCACCGAAAGCATTGCACCACCTATTCCATGTCCTGTGCAATCTGAAACAGAGAAAAAAACAGTTTCTTCTTTTACTCCTATCCAGTAAAAATCTCCACTAATTATATGCTGAGGGTGATATAAAACAAAATACTCTGTAAATAATCTTTCAAAATGCCGTTGTTGAGGCAGCATTCCTTGCTGAATGGCTGCAGCACATCTAAAGCTGTCGAATATCTCTTTGTTAGATTGATGTAATTTTAAATACTCCGTTTTTAAATTCATCAAATCAATTATATCAATCAGGTTGGTCTCTTCTAATATTTTTTCTGTAAGTGTTTCTATCATGTGGGATGTTTTTTTGAGATTGATTTACGAGGTAAAAGTAGAGGTGATGTATTACCTAGATGTTAATCCATTATTATTCGTTTGAGTAAATAATAAGTATAAAGGCATGCTAATTATTGATGATAGGTAAAATGAAGAGGAATGGGTAGACCTCACCCCCGGCCCCTCTCCTTGAAAAAAGGAGAGGGGTGATGTTGCTTAAAAGGATATTGAAAAATCCATAGAAGGGGCAAAAAGTGAAGGGAAAGTGAAGGTAAATGGGGTTTTGGGGAGGTGAAGATGGATAGGGGGAAAGTGAAGTGAGAGTTTGGGTGGATAAAGGTGAAAAATGGAAAAGTAAAGGTGGAGAATGGAGATGTAAAATGGAAAACTGGGGTTGAAAAAATGGAGAATTGAAAGAGTATATGTTAAAATTGAAAGCGAAAGGGCGATTCTAGACGAGTAAAGAGGGATAATTGAAGTGAAAAATGGTGAATTGAAGATGCAAATTTGGAGACTTGAGAGTTAAAAATGGAGAATTGAAGGTGCAATAGGTGGAATTGAGAAGGTAAATGTTAAAATTGAAGTGTGAAATGTTAAAATGGAAGTGTGAAGATGGAGAATGGAAGTGTGAAATTGAAGAATGGAAGTGGTAAAATGGAGAATTGAAAGGTAAAGAGGGGGAATTGAAATTTTTTTTACCGTTTTTGCGATTTGAGGTTGTTTTTTGGGGGTGTAGTGTTTTTTTGGTTTTGAGGGGTGAAGGGCTGTAATGCGAGATTTTGGGAATTGGAAATAAGTGGGAAATTGGAAAATTGAATGTGGACTTTTTGAGAGCCATTTTTGTTAGATATCTTCTTTTTGGTGTATAGGAGGTAAGAAAATGAGGAGATAATAAAGGTGCATTATTTTTTTACAGATAAGCAAGGTGTGGAATGGTTTTAAATTTTAATTTGAATGGTTTTCAAACATGAAACGATTAATTAACTTTAAATTTTCTATTTGATAAGTTATCAATGTTTGTTTTTTTACTTTGTAGTATTAAATCATCTTTCCAATTAATTATACAATAATCCACCCTTAATGTTCGCGATAATTATTTACATGACTTTTGTGCCGCAACAAAACATAACCTCAATAATTAATTAAAATGAAAAAAAAGATTTACATCTCCGATCAAAAAAGGAAAATGTTCCCTGACTGGAACAAAGCAACAAATGGAAGTTGCGGCAAAGTAGTTAACTCAGTTTTTGTACTGATTTTCTCGCTTCTATTTATGTCCATAACTAATGAAAGTAAAGGACAAATTTATTTAAATCAATTTACAGGCACAGCCGCCTGCCCTACACAAGGGAATACACCTGTAATGGCAGCAAATGCTTCAGGGGCTGCCTTAACTAGGAGTACAATTACTTGTAATAGTACTGCAAATGTTTTTAATTCGACTACTATTAACAATACGTCAGCGATTTCAAACACTTCCTATATTGAATTTTCAGCTACGGCCACTTCGGGTTATCAATTAAATCTTACCACCCTTTCATTTTTCAGACAAGCAAGTGCATCTGCACCTAATCAATTAGAAGTTCGTTACAGTACAGATGGATTTGCAACCTCAACAACATGGGGAGCGGCTCCTCTTTCAACTGCATCAGGAACTGTTGCAACTTGGGACTTTGCCGATTTCTCGACCGCTGCGGGCGGTACAGTAACTTTCAGATTCTATCCTTACGGAACACAACGTGCTGATTTAACTGGGGCGTCAGCATCAACTGGAACATTCAGGTTGGATGATGTTACTTTAAACGGAACGGTAACTGCTGTTTCTACTCCTACACTTTCTATCGGTACATTATCTCCTGCCGGAAGTTTCTCTACATTTGTCGGAACTCCTTCTTCTATAAAAACATTTACACTATCCGGTGTAAACCTTTCTTCTAATTTAACGGTTAGCGCTGTGGCAGGGTATGAATATTCAATTGATGGCTTTGCAACAGCAGGTCAATCATCTCTTACCTTTTCAACTGCGAGTGTTTCAAATACAGTTTCTGTTCGTTTAACCGGTGCCACTATCGGAACATATAATGGTACTATTAATATAGTAAGTACAGGAGCGAGCGGTTCGCCTGCTACAATTTCGTTAACAGGAGCCGTAAACGCGATTGTGCCAATTATTACAGTTGGTTCTTTAACCCCTGGCACAAGCTTTAGTACTGGATTGGGTTCGCCTTCGGCAGCTCAAACATTTACACTTAGCGGTGCTAACTTATCTGCAAACCTAACTGTGAGTGCCGTTACGGGATACGAATATTCAATAGATGGTTTTGCAACAGCAGGACAATCTTCTCTTACCTTTTCAACAGTAAGTGTATCAAATACTGTTTCAGTTCGTTTAACAGGTGCATCGGCAGGAACATTTAACGGAACAATAAACATTGTAAGTACAGGAGCAACCAATTCTCCGGCAACAATTGCGCTTACGGGAACTGTAACTGTTCAACCATCGATAACAGAAGTAATATTACCTCAATATATGCAGGGAGTGAACGGAACCAATTCCAATCGTATTCCTTATGCTTGTTATCTAACCATAAATAACCTTACAGCAGGAGCAACCTATAATTATTTTCCAGCAGTGGTTATCGGTAGCGATGCTTCCACTTCTAATGGAGCTGGAAATTGTATTTTTGTAAATGCAGGAGGATTTACCCGTTCAACTGGTGGCAGTTTAGCAAGTGCTGGTAATTACGGAACATTTACAGCAAACGGTGGAGGTTCGTATTCCGGTTGGTTTGTAATAGAACCTACAGGAAATGCAACTCGATTTGTTCCGGGAACAAATGTTTTTATTCGTATTAATTTGAATGATGGAGCTGGCGGAACTACAGTTGTTTCGAGACCAACCACAGCAAACTCTGCAACTGTTTTAAATCTCGTTGCAGCAGCAGGAGCAACAAACGGAACTGGTTTAAGAGGAAATTCATTGGCTACTGCAAAAAACTTTGTTGTTACTTATGATAATGTTGCTGGTACAGGAAGGCCTATATCTGCGAGCTTTATAGAAAGTGATGGAACTGCAAATACAGTTGCAAATTCCTATTCTGCTTTTTATGGAAACAATGTGGAAGCAGTTGCAGGTGCTTATGGTGTGGTTATACCAAATACAAATGCAAATGGTATTCGCAGAATAGAACAACATGATATTACAACTGGAAGTATTGTAGGTTGCGTTGCAACAGATGCAGATGGTATTTGGACAGGAGGAGCAAACACCGTTAATCCAACAGGCGGAACAACTGCATTGGTAATTACCTCTTCTGATGCACCGTTGATGAACCTTACTCCATCTTTAAGTGTAGTTGCAAGTCCTTCGACAACTATATGTGCAGGAACAAATGTTACTTTTACTGCTACTCCAACCAATGGCGGCATCACACCTTCTTATCAATGGAAATTAAATGGAAATAATGTTGGAACCAATAGTACTTCATATTCAAATAATGGACTTACTTCAGGTGACATTATTACTTGCGATTTAACCTCAAGTGATGTTTGTGCATCACCAACAACTTCAACTTCAACTGCAATAATCATGATAGTAAATGCTAATGCCTCTCCTGTTATTACTGGAACATTTTTATTCTGCTCAGGAGGATCAACTACTCTGGATGCTGGTGCAGGATATACTTCGTATTTATGGAATACAGGTGAAACTACTCAAACAATTAATGTAACCACCGCTGCTACCTTTACTGTTACTGTATCGAACGGAAGTTGCAATGGCACATCTTCTCCTATTACTACTACAGTTTTAAATACACCCGCCCAACCATCAAGTTTTACCGCAGGCTCAGGTTATGTTAGCTTAGGGCAATCTGGCGTAGTTTATAGCGTACCGAATGACGCAACGGCAACTTCTTACAACTGGAGTTACAGTGGAACCGGTGCTACAATTAATGGAAGTACAAACAGTGTTACTGTTAACTTTTCAGGTGCTGCCACTGCGGGAACAATGAGTGTAACGGCAACAAATTCTTGCGGGACAAGTTCTGCGTTAACAATGTCTGTTGGCATTAATCCTCCAAGTTTTGGTGCAGGAAATTTAGTTGTTTTACAAACATCAACAACTGTTAGCAAATCTTCCTCTCCGATTACTTTAAAAGAAATAACACCGGCAGGAGTATCAGGTATAACAGTAGCAATTCCTTCAACAAGTACAAGTAACTCCCCTTTCCAAACATCGGGTATTTATGGAGGTTCTGAAGGATTTCTTTCTACTTCAGCCGATGGCAGACTTTTGATGTTAGGCGGATATGCCACATCAGCAACATTCGCAGACATAACAGCCACCACAGCCGCTGCTGTGACCCGCGCAGTAGGTACAGTTAATCAATCAGGATTCTTTTCACAAGTTGCAACAAGCAATACTTTATACAGTGGCAATGATATTCGTGGAGCAGTTTCAGACGGAACTAATTATTGGGCATCTGGAGCCTCTGTTGCTTCAGTAGATGGTATTGATTATTTCGGACCGGGCGCTCCGGCCGGATTAGCAACAGGTGCAACTCCTCCTAAAGCTTATGGTTTAAGAATATTTAATGGTAATATATATTATGCAACTCAAAAAGCCGGACCAAACAACTTAGTTTCTAATTTAGGTATCTTCCAATTAGGAACTGGCTTACCAACCAGCGGTACTCAAACGGTTAGTCAAGTAATAGGTACCGGTGCAACTGTTCTTCCTCAAGATTTTTCTTTTAATGCGGCCGGAGATGTTTGTTACATAGCAAGTGGTCTTTTAACAGCAAATGGAGGTGTAAGAAAATATACGAAATCAGGTGGTGTATGGGCTTATCAATATACACTCGGAACAGCTGCACAAGGAGCTTATGGATTAATTGTTGATTATTCAGGTGCTAACCCAATAGTTTATGCTACTACTTTAGAAGCAGGAGGTAACAAGGTCATTAAAATAACTGATATAGGTGCAGGTTCAGCAGTAACTGTTTTGGTTCCTGTAGTTGCCAATGTATATAATAAAGGTATTTCATTTGCACCGGTGGATGCAGGAACCCCAACAGTAAATCTTAACATATCTACTAATTCTGGAACTGAAGCAGGCGCAACTGCCATTACTGTTACTGCTGTTGCATCTTCACCGGTTTCATCCACTCAAACTGTTGCCTTGGGAGTATCAGGAACAGGAATCACTGCAGGTGATTATACCCTTACAAACACAACTATTACAATACCTGCAGGTGCAACAACAGGTACGGTTACATTTACTGTTGTAGATGATGTTATTTTTGAAACTACCGAAATTGCAGCATTAACTATCGGTAGTCCTTCTGCAGGTATTGTGTTAGGAGCAACAACTTCACAAAATATAACCATACTTGATAATGATAATACAGCTCCTACAATCTCTGTTAACGTTGCAACAACATCCGATTTAGTAGATGGCGGAGTATTAGTTTCCCCGGTTAGCCCTTATACATTTACAGGAACTATAGGCGATGCAACTGACCCTGCGAGTACTTTAGGTTTTGATTTTGTTATTTTTGATAATGAAACTGCTGCTTCCGCTTTAACGGTATCAGCTACCAGCAGCAATTCTGCTGTTGTTACTAATGCCAATTTAGTTCTTTCAGGAACCGGAGCTATCAGAAATCTAAGAATAACACCAACAGGAGTAGGATATTCTACCATTACAATAGGAGTTTCAGACGGAATTAATACTGCTAATTACGTTATTGCTTATGCCGCATCCAACCGTACTCCGGATATTACTCCTGCCAATACATTTTGGCATACAGGTATGTCAGATGCTTCTGATGGAATTGCAATTGACAATAACTACTACATGACTGGTGATGATGAATTTTCATACGTGAATGTTTATTCAAGAACTGCTTCTGGTGCGCCTGCTGTAAGTTTTGATGCTGGTCCTTATTGTGCTTTACCTGATCCGGGACACCCTGAGATTGATATTGAAGCAGCTGCAAGAAGTACTACCAATTCAAATAAAATGTACTGGGCTGGCTCGATGAGCAATGGCGCTTCACCATTTCCTGCTAAACCTAATCGTGACAGAATATTTGCCACAACTATTACTGGGACGGGAACTTCCACGACAATTACTTTTGCCGGATGGGCTGCTGTTAAAAATGCTTTACTTGCTTGGGGTGATGCCAATGGTTATAGCTTTACAGCTTCAGCCGCTGTTGGAGTGGACTCGAAATCTCCAAGCGGATATGCCTTGGAAGGAATGACCTTTGGTCCAGATAACACCACATTATATCTTGGATTAAGAGCTCCATTGGTACCAACTAGTACACGTACAAATGCTGTGATTGCTCCGTTATTAAATTTCGAAACATGGTTTAACAACGGTAACCCTTCTGGGAATCCAACATTTGGTGCCCCAATTGAATTGAATTTAAATATGAGAGGTATACGAGAAATTCAAAGATTATCAAATGGAACATATGTAATTATTGCAGGTGACCCAAGTGAAGGTTTACCAAGTGATTTATATAAATGGACAGGTTACTCTTCAGATGCGCCTGTGTTAGTTTCAAGCGCAGCCAGCGGAGTTTTGAAAATGGAAGGGTTCATTCAGGTAAACAATGGTGCTAATATAGATTTAACTAAACTCGATGTACTCACAGATGGAGGAGACATTGTATTGTATAATGACGGAACTGCAGCTAAAGATTTTGGTTCACCGCTTCGTAAATTCCGCTCAGATGTTCTTACCGGTTTAGACCTTAATATATGTACAGGCTATGCCGCAACTCTAACTTCAAGTGGCAGCACCACTTTCTGTACAGGAGATTCAGTTACATTGAATGCAACTGCAGGAAATAACACAAACAATACTTATTTATGGTCAACTGGAGCAACTACACAAACCATTACCGCTTCTACATCCGGAAGCTATTCTGTGACTGTTACCAATACGCATTCAGGATGTACAGCTACATCAAGTCAAACAGTAACCGTTAATCCACTACCAACAGTAGGTGTAAGTGTAACTCCATCTGCAACGGTGTGTGCCGGAACATCGGTTACCCTTAGCGGAACAGGTGCAACATCATACTCTTGGACAGGAGGTGTTACCAACGGTGTTGCTTTCGTACCAAGTGGAACAACAACCTTTACAGTAACAGGAACGACTACTGGTTGTTCAAATACTGCAACACAAACAATAACAGTAAATGCAATACCTGCTCAACCTGCTGCTTTCACAGCAAAAACAACTTTTGTTTATAAAGGAGATAACGGTATTGTTTATACTGTACCTAACCAATCAGGTGTAAATTACTCTTGGACGTATGGCGGTACAGGTGCAACCATTAACGGAAGTACTAATAGTGTTACTATTAATTATTCTTCAGTAGCTACCAGTGGTACTTTAGGTATTACTGCCAACAGTAATGGTTGTGCGAGCGCAGCAAGAACACTTGCTATCGTTACTAACGATCCAATCGTTGTACCAACTGCAAATTTTGATTATTCATTCGTAACTGTAGGTTGTAACCGTGTTGATTATTTAGATACAGCATTTACAACAGGTGACCCAGATTATTCAACAGGAAAAAGTACAGCTAACGTTTATCAATTAAAACGTTTGTTTACAGAAATAGCTCACTTGAATCCACTACCACATTTCCTAATTATGACAGGAGATATTATTATGGGATACAAAACACCATCGCAAGCTGATACGCTTGAATTGGCTAAACAATTAACAGCTTGGAGAGCCATTTATGAAAGCAGCCCTCTTTACAATTCGGGAATTACATTGATAGCATTACCAGGTAACCACGAAACACAGGATAAACTTGCAGGTAAACATACATTCTTAGCAGCAGAACAAATTTTTACAAGAATTATGGCTCCATACATACATGGTAGCAATGGTCCTGGAATAGGTGGTCCTGATGGGTTAGCTTCCGATCAAAGTAAATTAACGTATTCATTTGATTATGGTGGCGACCATTATCTGATGATAGATACAGACCCTAAAGGTCAGGATAACATTACTCCTTACCATTGGATAGCGAATGATGTTCAAACAGCAAGAGCAAATCATGCCCGTCATATTTTTGCATTCGGTCACAAACCTGCTTACTCATCTCCTATAACTCCTGCAGGTGGATTAGATGCTCCTGCTACTCTTAATCAAAGAGACAGTTTGTGGAAATATTTAGAAAACAATAATGTTGAAGCAATGTTCTCGGCTCACGAACACCTTTGGGATAGCATCCATCCTCATACCGGCAAAACATGGCAGGTAATTAATGGAGATGGAGGAACCCGTGTGGAAGTGCCTTGGGTTGGTGCAGGACAAAAATATTATGGTTACACCATTGTAAATATGTACACTAACAGAACTGTAAACGTAATGGGAGTAGGAAGAAACACCGATATGTCAACTACTGTTGGAACAGCTTATCCAATAAATGAGGATGCATATCCAAGTACTGTCAGAAACAATTTCAATATTTGTTTAACTACCCATTCCTCCACTTCGGCTACTGCATGCGCTAGTTATACTTGGAATGGTACTACTTATACTAGTTCAGGTATCTATTCTTATACAACCACCAATGCTGCTGGATGCGATAGTATTGTTTCATTAAACTTAACTATTCATTCATTACCAGTAGTAACGGCAAGTAACGTAAGCGTGTGTGCAGGAAGTTCAATAGCATTGTCAGGAACACCTGCAGGAGGTACATTTAGTGTTGCTAATCCTTATACAGGACCAAGCACTACCTATACCTATACTTATACCGATGGCAATGGTTGCAACAACACAAGTGCCCCAGCTACTATTACAGTTAATTCACTACCTGATGCTACAATATCAGCAAGCAATGGTTTAGCATTAACATGTACTAATCCAAACACTGTATTGTCGGTACCAACACCAGGAGGTACATCTCAAGTATGGAATCAAAATGGATCTTTCTTCGCAACTGCAAGTAATCCTTTGGTAACCGTTGGAGCAACTTACGATGTAACAGTAACCAATACCGCAAGCGGTTGTACTGCTACTTCTTCAGTAACCACAACTTTAAATAATACTACCCCAGATGCCACCATCAGTTCAAGCAACGGATTAACCTTCTGCGCTGGCAACAGCACTATTTTGTCAGTACCTGTTACAGGAACAACAAGTCAGGTATGGAACCAAAACGGAGTATTCTTTGCAACAGTAAGCAATCCATTAGTAACAATAGGAGCAACCTATTCTGTCACTGTTACAGATGCCACAAACGGTTGTACCGCTTCTTCATCGGTAACTACAGTTGCTAATCCATTACCAATCGGTTCGGCAAGCAATATTGTAATATGTAATGGCGACCCAAGTAACGTATCATTAAACTCAACAGAGTCGGGAAGCACATTTACATGGACATCATCCGTTATTACAGGTGGAGTAATTGGCAACAATAATTGTAACGCAACCTGCGGAAATTCCATATCCGATGTTTTAACCAACACAGGAAACGTCCATGGTATTGTAGAATATACTGTAACTCCTACCTCAGGAGTAGGATGTATAGGAGCACCATTCACTGTGGATGTAACAGTAGGAGCAGCTCCGGCAGCTCCGGTTATCTCCGGACCAAATGCTTTATGCGGATTAACTAGCACTGTTTATACTGTCGTTGCAGTTCCAGAAGCTACCAGCTATGTATGGACTGTACCAACCGGTGTTACCGGAATGACAATTACATCAGGACAAGGTACTACTTCTTTACACGTTTCTATTTCGGCTGGAACAGTTTCTGGCGATGTAACTTGTACTGCAATTAACAATTGTGGAAGCAGCACAACCACCACTTATGCTGTTACCAAAAAACCTGCAGTGCCGGGAGCTATTACTGGTCCTACTTCAACTTGCGGACAATCTACAGCTACTTATTCTGTAGCACCTGTTTTCGGAGCCACATCTTACATCTGGACCCTACCTGCTGGTATCACAGCAGCAGGAGCAACTAACTTGAACTCTATTACTGTAAACATTGCAGGAACATTTGTATATGGACAGTTAAAAGTATCGGCCGTAAATGCATGTGGTAACGTACCGGGAACCGGAATATGGATCACCGGAAATACACCTACCACACCATTAACATTAAGCGGTCCTGCTAACGTTTGCGGATTAACTTCAGGAACATATTCTATCCCTGCGGTGGCAGGCGCATCAGGATATAACTGGACAATTACTGGAACTGGTAACAGCATCAGCGGTTCTAATACCGGAATCACTGCAACAGCTTTACTTGCCGGTCCTGGAACAATATCGGTAGCTGCTACTAATCTTTGCGGAAGTGGAACAGCACGCTCGTTGAATCTTGTAACAACAGCTTTACAGCCTGGAACCATCACAGGTCCGCTTAATACTTGCGGATTAACTTCAGCAACTTATTCAGTTGCCCCGGTTGCCAATGCAGCTACTTATACATGGTCTTTAGCTTACGGTATGACATGGGGAACAGGTCAGGGAACAAACGTAATTTCTGTTAACATTCCAGCCTCTGTAGGAACCATAACAGCAACTTCTGTCTTGAAATTAACCGAAACCAATACCTGTGGAAACACATCATTATTCAGATCAACAACCATCACTCGTTGTTTAAGCCCTGATGCATTGAACACAGATGGAGCAAATTCATTCTCTAACATCTACCCTAATCCAACCACTTCAGAATTCACAATGGACGTAACAGTGGATAAAGACCAGGAGATAGTATTAGAAGTGTTTGATATCCTTGGCAATGTTGTAATAAGTGAAAAACACACGTTAGCTAGTGGAACATCAACCATGAAAACAAACATCGAACCATTTAATAACGGAATGTATTTCGTTAGAATACTCGATGCTAATTCAAATGTAATGCACACCCAAAGAGTCGTAAAACAGTAAGACTATAATAAGTCAAAATGAAATCCCGCTTCGTTAATTCGAAGCGGGATTTTTTTTAAAGATACTTTGCATCAACCATTACGTTCTGGCCCCCCTCCCCTTGCCAAGGGGAGGGGCCGGGGGTGAGGTCTTACCCCATTCGTCACGCCCTCCCCTCTCCTGTATAATATTATTGGTGTGTGGTCTTGCCTTTAGTACTTCCACCTTTCTCCCCCTCTCCTTCGGAGAGGAGGGCAAACAGCCAGTGGCTGTTTGAGCCAGCTCGTGCGCCTGCGAGGGGTGAGGCCTCCCATTTCCTATCATCTCTCATCTTTTTTTTTCATTTTTCCTTAATTTCCTATCATCGCGTCAGCGTTTCCTATCATCGGTCGTGCGTTTCTTTCTTTTTTATTCAATTTCCTATCAGCGGTCATCCGTTTTTTCCACTTTTTCTCAATTTCCTATCATCGCGTCAGCGTTTCCTATCATCGGTCG
>CAIYIS010000036.1 GCA_903926385.1 uncultured Bacteroidota bacterium | reverse complement strand
CCTATCCCTAAGATTATATTCGTCTGAACGCCTCACCCCTCGCAGGCGCATGAGCTGGCTCAAACAGCCACTGGCTGTTTGCCCTCCTCTCCAAAGGAGAGGGGGCGAAGCATAAAGAAACCTGATTTTTGCATTTACTTATTCTCCCCTCTCCTTTGGAGAGGGGCCGGGGGTGAGGCGTTTTGCAATTAATAAATAATCTTAGGGATTAGTGCCTTATGTATTATGAATTATGAATGGGATTGGTGATTGCTTATTCTTTATTGCCTACTGCCGAATTGAACAATTAACCAATGATAAAACCTTAGAGATTCCTCACTACTTACGGAATGACAGGCTGATTTTATGTGTTAAAAGAAAGGGGAAAACGGCTTTGCCGTTTTCCCCCTTTGTTTCCCATCCCCCTGCCAGGCTTGTCATTCAGAGCGAAGCGATGAATCTCTTTTTATTGCCTATTTGTTATTCCACATTTCCCTTAGCGCCTTCGTGCCTTTGTGGCAAAACTCAATCTGAAATTTGAATTCTGAAATTTGAAATTTGAAATCCCCCCTATTCCTTTTTAAAGTACAAATCCACTTCTTTAGTAGATAAAGAGTAGGGCTGATAATAATCGGGTATAAGATTTTTTGGTAAATCTTTTCGAATAATAAAAAAGGTACGAGGCTGGTTGCAGCATTTATCCGTGCTGATATAAAAATTACGAATTAAATATTCTCTCAAACTCCAATCGTTCCACATATCATCGGGCATGTTTATAATATCGCCATGAGGCACAATTTTACCAATGGCATACACATCGCTTAGCAAATCGTTGTCGCGCTTGGTATGTCCCACTTGCATAATGCTGAATACGGTGGTAGCGGCTAGTAATACGATGGACAAAATCTTGGTCAGTTTAAATGTCGGGCTAAGCAGGTTGATGCGTTCTGTCCATTGTGTAAGGCGAGGCGCCAGCCACATGGCAATACCAATAGCAAACAAAGGAAAAGAAGTGACCAGATAAAATCCTCGTTGTTCTAACGTAACCATAAGAGGCAACGAGCCCGAAAGCCCCATAAACAGAAACCACAGTATGGTTTTATAATGGTTGGAAGTAATGCGGTCGTGCGCTTTTTGCTTACGAGTAAAAAACAGAAGCAATGCTGTGAGAGCTGCTGCAGGCAGTAATTCCATAAAAAGGCGAGCCAGCAAATCGAAATGTGTATCGGTGGTAGCTCCTTTGTTGGCAAAGGTTCCCAACAGTCGTATCTCAAAATATTTTTTGAAACTAAGATACACATTCGCATTTGTAATCATCAACATGCCATAAATAACAAGAGGCACACCTACCAGCAAAAGCGAATACAGTATCATTTTTCGGAAAGAGATGGTGCGAAACACCATAAAGTAAAACACCGCTCCTGCAACCGGAAACATACCCTGCACACCTTTGGTTAAACTCGACAAAAAGATAAATATACCGGCAAGCACCAAGTTAAACACAATGCGTTGTTTTTTGAAAACAGCACAATACATATAATACACCGAAATGGTGGTAAACACAGCCATCACTGTTTCTTCTACATGATTGGTGTACGCCCAGAAACAAACCGGAATAGTGGTCCAGAATAAAACAGGCAGCCAACTATTTTTTGCCATTTCGGTTTCCGATTCAAAAATTATTTTCCATAGTTTATGAATAAAGAAAGCGGTAATAGTATAACATAGCAGGCAAAACAGACGTTCTACATACATGCTTGTTCCAAAAAGTTTATAGAAAATGGCCAGTAAACCAAAGTAAAGAGGAGGCTGCTCGTGAAAATCGCTCATGCTGGTAAGGCTAAAATGCGGATTCCAGAAAGTACCCAAACCATCTGCCAGATTTTTGCTCACACTAATGTAAAGCATACCATCCATAAACACCCCATCCTGCACCAGCTGCGAAACCACCAGCACCATTATTACCGATAAGGTGAAAAGCCAGAAAGGAAGTGTTCTTGTATTTTTTATCATCAGATTGAA
The DNA here is from genome assembly GCA_903926385.1 of uncultured Bacteroidota bacterium. Taxonomy (GTDB): domain Bacteria; phylum Bacteroidota; class Bacteroidia; order 2-12-FULL-35-15; family 2-12-FULL-35-15; genus 2-12-FULL-35-15. Next base: position 165,182 of record CAIYIS010000036.1, on the reverse strand, counting down.
GGCAAAGCTATGCTTTATTTTTATTTTAATTCAAATTGCACATTAACTCAGTTTGTTTTTGAGATTGTTTTCATGAGATTCCTCACTTGGTTCGGAAAGACAAGCTTGGTGAGGTAATAGGAGAAGGTTAGCGAAAACGGCAAAGCCGTTTTCGCTAACCTTCCTAAACATATAATTTGGGTGTCATTCCGAACGAAGTGAGGAATCTAATCCGATTTAGCACGCAAGGTGTGTTTATAACCAAGGTAAACTACATTTACAAAAACAAAAACGACTTCCCTTATTCAGAGAAGCCGTTTGCAAACAACAACAATAAAATAAAAACTATTTCTTCACTTCGGGTTCTTCTTCTTTGCCCGATAAAGCTTTCTGATTAAGTTCTATTTTTTGTTTTACAATTAAGTCGTCCATTTTCTCTTTGTGCTTGCCTGCATAGATTGCTTCGCCAAGTATAATGAAAATAAGGTATGCAATAAAAACCATATAAGGAGCTATAACGCTGTAGCGTAAAATTTTCTTTTCTCCGCCAAGGTGCATAAAGCTAAATATGATGTAAAATGCTTTCAGTAATGTTAAACTGATAAAGATAAACTTCAGAACAGCTCCCGAATGTCTTTCTCCATCCAGCATTCCAAGTTTCATGGCAAAAGAGCCAATGATAAGTTCTATAATTGTTATTCCTAACATAATCCAAAATACGCCCCATAGTTTTTTGCGTATCCCTACTCCGGCTTCTTCGCTGTGATGAGCCATCAACTCATATTGCGGGTATTCATCATGAAATTCTGACATAAAAAATTGGTTTTATAAAGTTATGATTGATTAATTAATTGGTTAATTTTTTTGAAAACGAATGATTACAAGAGATAGAAGAATGTAAATACAAACACCCATACTAAATCCACAAAATGCCAGTAAAGACCTACTTTCTCTACCATTTCGTAATGTCCGCGTCTTTCGTAAGTGCCTCTTACCACATTGATAAAAATAACCAGATTGATGATAACACCGCTAAATACGTGGAATCCGTGGAAACCTGTGATGAAGAAAAAGAAATTGGCAAACACCGGCAAACCGTATTCGTTAACGGTCATGTTGGCACCGTACACTGTTTTTTCAACCCATTGCCCGTCTACCACTACACTACGAATTGCACCATGGTCGGTACCTACAATAAAGTGAAACCACTCCCAAGCCTGAGAACCCACAAACATAGCACCTCCGATAATGGTTAACAAAAGCCAGATGGTTACTTTTTTCTTATCGCTTCTATGACCTGCTTCTACTGCTAGCACCATAGTAACGGACGACATAATTAAAATCAAAGTCATCAAACCTACATAGGCCAAAGGAATATGACCGGAGTATCCGGGAAAGTGAGTAAACACATCGGCCGGATTAGGCCATACTTCAGGGTGTTTGTGACGCATAAAACCATACGCACATAATAATCCCGAAAAGGTTAATGCATCGGATACAAGGAAAAACCACATAAATAGTTTTCCGTAACTAACTGAAAAAGGAGATTTCCCACCACTCCAGGCTGACCCCGAATTGGTTTCGGCAATTGATTGACTCGACATACTAAATTTACATTTTTGGTTTGTTAATAATTAATTTTTGGTTGATTTTTCTTTTTTAGAACACTACAATTAGCGAACAAATAATATGAACAGAAACAAATATATCCACAGTATGGTTAAGAAATGCCAGAACAAAGCCGACAGTTTTATACCAAGTAAATTTTCGGAATTGTATTTCTGACGAAATGCTTTTGCACTCACCACCGACACCGATATAAGCCCCCCAACAAGGTGAAGCAGGTGAAGAAAGGTAAGCATATATAAAAAAGAACCAGCGGGATTACTGTACTTTCCGGTAAAATAAACTTTTTGATCAACTAGTATTCCCCATGCTTTGAATTGGCAGATAACAAAAGCAAAACCTAACAATAAAGTAATAAGCGATGCTAGTTTTATGTTTTTGAAATCGTTCTTTTTGGCGGAAGACAATACCCAGTTCATGCTTACACTGCTTATTAAAATAAGGGCAGTACTAACATAAAACATGCGAGGTAAATCGAACTGAAGCCAGTCGCCTTTTCCTTGTCGCACCACATAAGCACTGGTGAGGCCGGCAAACACCATAGACATACTGATCATACCAATCCATAATAATGGTTTGGCTACTTTCTCACGTATCTCGCGTTTTTCATTAATTGTTATTATGCCACTCATTTATAATTCAAAATTTATAATTTCTCTAATACCCAATCATTATGGCAATTTGCACCACAGGCAAATAAATAAACGAACCAAACATTAATTTGCGGGCGGCTTCTACGGTACACTCTTTATATAAGGTATGTGCCTGAAAACTGAAAAACAAACCGCAAATTAAAATAACGATGGCCGATATAGAGCCCGACATACTGAACAACACCGGAAGCAAACTCACCGGCAATAAGAATAAGGTGTAAACAAGTACCTGAAAGGCGCTGCTTTTGTCGCGTCCGCCTAATGACGGCAACATTCTGAAACCTGCTCTTTTGTAATCTTCGTCACTTACCCAGGCTATAGCCCAGAAGTGAGGAAACTGCCACATAAATTGAATGACAAATAATATCCAGGCCTGAAACTGAATTTCTCCGAAACCTGAAGTGGATGCCACATGGCCCAGCATAGGAGGTATGGCACCCGGAAGAGCACCTACAAATACTGCAAAAGGAGTAACCCGTTTAAGTGGAGTGTACACACTGGTATATAATATAAGCGCAAGCAAACCTAAAATACCGCTCAGTGGATTCATAAATAACCAGAGAACAGCCACACCCGAAATACCCATAAGCGAAGCTAGTATAAAAGACTCGTTCACTCCCATTCGTTCCTGAGGCAAAGGGCGGTTTTGTGTACGAATCATTAATTTATCCAGATTACGTTCGATAATCTGATTAAAACCATTGGAAGCACCTGTTACCAGAAATCCGCCAATAACAAGCATAAGCATTTTGCCCCAATTAACCTGATGAGAACCGATAACAAAACCAATAGCGGCTGATAATACGACAAGCGATGCCAGACGCAGTTTTATGAACTGGGCATAATCGCTCCATTTGCTGGTAGCAGCAAACTGTTTTTCAGAAGAACTTAACTCTTGTGTCTGCAAGATTGGGTTGTTGGCTTTCAGTTTTTGGTTTGGTTTGATTAGTTTCTGAAAACCGGTGCAATTTTACATTTTTTTTCTGAAATGTGAAATATAAAAATCATATTTAAGATAAAACTTATGGATTATACCCGACTTTTGATTGAATATATGGTGAAATAGCAACCTTTTATCCAGTTCTGATGAATGAGCAATTTTTACAAAGTTTCTTTTTTTAAATAGCATTTGATGGATAAAGCATAGCCAATAGCCAAAACCTACATTCTGCTTCATTCCTCATAATATATTATTAGTTTTGCACCGTAAAACATATAACAAATTCAATCGTCAATAAATAACTGTGAGCAAAAAAGACATTCGTTCGTTATCGCTGGAAGAACTAAAAACTGTTTTTGTTGAAAATGGAGACCAGGCCTTTCGCGCCAAACAGGTGTATGAATGGCTGTGGAAAAAATCGGCTGTAACTTTTGACGAAATGACTAACCTGAGCAAGCAGGTAAGAGAATTGCTGAACACTCATTTTGTAATTAATGCTGTAAAGCTGGATGAAATGCAGGTGAGCAATGACAAAACAATAAAGAATGCTTTTAAATTATACGATGGCAATATAGTGGAAGGTGTGCTCATACCGAGTACCACACGAATGACTGCCTGTATTTCATCGCAGGTGGGCTGCAGCCTTACTTGTAAGTTTTGCGCCACGGGCCGCCTCGAACGTTTGCGCAATTTGAATGCAGATGAAATATACGACCAGGTGGTGATGATAAAAAATCAGGCCGAAACGCGCTATAATACTCCTCTTACCAACATTGTGTATATGGGCATGGGCGAACCTTTGTTGAATTATGCCAACATGATGGAGTCGGTACAAAAAATTACATCACCCGAAGGGCTTAACATGTCGCCTCAGCGCATAACTGTGAGCACGGCAGGTGTAGCCAAGATGATTAAAAAATTAGGTGATGACGAAGTGAAATTTAATTTAGCTTTGTCGCTTCATGCTGCCAATGATACCAAGCGAAATTATATCATGCCAATAAACGAGAGCAACAGTTTGGAAGCATTGGCCGAGGCATTGAAGTATTTTTATAACAAAACCGAAACACGGGTAACGTATGAATACATTGTTTTCAAAGATTTCAACGATAGTATGGATGATGCAAGAGATTTGGCCAGGTTTTGTAAACACATTCCGTGCAAAGTAAATATTATTGAATACAATCCGATAGAAGCAGGCGAGTTTAAACAAACTACTCCCGAACGACTGGATGCGTTTGCCAAGTATCTGGAGAGTAAAAATATTATTGTCAACATTCGCAGAAGCCGAGGAAAAGATATAGATGCGGCTTGCGGACAGCTGGCCAATAAAAATAAAAACAGTAGTAAAAAAGCAGATTAAAAAAATAAACCATTTGATGCGTACCGCAACAATACAATGAAAAACTGTAACCATTCAGAAAAAAATGATTCAGTAAAAGATGCGGAAGTAAAAAATAATTTATGACAGTAAAAGAAATAAAAGCCCCGATAGAGCAGGAAATGGCACAATTTGAACACACGTTCAAATCGTCAATGAAAAGCACCGTGCCACTGCTGGATAAGATAACACAATACATACTTAAACGAAAGGGAAAGCAAATGCGCCCCATGTTTGTGTTTCTTTCGGCCAAGGTTTGCGGACAAATGAACGATTCTACTTTTCGTGCAGCATCATTAATAGAACTATTACATACCGCCACTCTGGTACACGATGATGTGGTAGACGACAGTAATGAGCGAAGAGGATTTTTTTCGGTAAATGCCCTTTGGAAAAACAAAATTGCTGTTCTTGTTGGCGATTTTCTTTTATCAAGAGGCTTGTTACTTTCGATAGATAACAAAGATTATCATCTGCTCGGAATAGTTTCTACAGCTGTTAGAGAAATGAGCGAAGGAGAATTGCTGCAAATAGAAAAAGCCCGCAAACTGGATATTGACGAAAACATTTATTACGACATTATTCGTAAAAAAACAGCATCCTTAGTGGCTTCGTGTTGTGCCTGCGGTGCAGCATCTGTTAGCCCCGACCAGGATGTGATTGAAAAGATGAGAGCTTTTGGAGAAGCCACCGGAATGGCATTTCAAATAAAAGACGATTTGTTTGATTATGGCGATGGCTCTAATATTGGCAAACCAACAGGCATTGATATCAAAGAAAAGAAAATGACTTTGCCACTTATTTATGCATTAAACAACGCCTCGTATTCGGATAAAAAAAGAATTATTTATATTGTAAAAAACAACAATAACAATCCGAAAAAAGTAGCCGAAGTGATAGAGTTTGTAATCAAAAGCGGAGGGATACAATATGCCGTTGATAAAATGAATGAGTACAAAAACAAAGCACTCGACATCCTGTCAGGCTTTCCCGAATCGGAAGCCAGAGAATCCTTAATAGGATTGGTGCGTTATACCACAGAACGAAAAAATTAATCTATCAAAATGAAGTCAATTTATATTATAAGTATAGCAATGCTGAGTTTTATGGCTTGCAAGAATACTTCCAAGAATAACGAAAAAACAAATGCGTCTAAAGATTCGGTAAAAACACAAGCAGTAACAGAGAAAAAAGATTCCATAGTTACTGATGGAGAAAGTATAACTTTCTATAAAAGCGGGAAAGTTAAATTTCAGGGCATGATGAAAAACGGAAAACGAGAAGGATTATGGAAAAGCTATTACGAAAGTGGTGTAAAATGGAGCGAGACCACATTTTCGGAAGGAAAAAAAAACGGAAAAACAACAACTTGGTTTGAAAATTCGCAAATGAGATATGATGGATTTTACACCAATGATGTTGAATCAGGCCAATGGTCTTATTGGGATGAACAAGGAAAGCTTTCACAGAAAAAAGATTTCGGCTCTAAATAATTTATTTCTATCGATATTGTCATTTATGTGATTTATATCACTACCGAGGACTTCAAAAAAAACTACTTTCGCGCTCTGAAAATTAATTACACATCAATTTTACAATGAAAAAAACACTTTTACTTATTTCTGTTGTGGCTTCGTTATTTACTTCATGTCTTTCTGATAAAGGCGATTTGCCTAAACCAATAGTTTTATCAGACACAACAGTTCATTACAACTGGACAATAAAACCAATTATATTTAATAATTGTGCTTCGTGTCATGGTTCTGCAGGCCCTCAAAGCGATTTAACTAACTTCACTACTTTACAAGCAGATACCACAAATGTAGTTTTAAGAATAACCGGACAAGGAGCTATAATGCCTCAGTCAGGTCCTCTCTCAAGTGGCGATATCGGACTAATTAAAACTTGGGTAAAACAAGGCGCTTTACCTAACTAAATTCTATCGGCATAGTTGTTGCCACATTAAAATAAAAAAATAAAATTATGAAAAAGATTATCATGTTAACTATAGGCACAGTGTTCTGTTCCTCAGTATTTGCACAAATTTACATGGCTAAAGAATGCCAAATAAGTTTCTTCTCTAAAACCTCAATGGAGGATATTTATGGAGTAAACAAGATTACAAAACCATTGTTAAATACAATGACAGGAGATATACAAATGCGTATTGTACTTACTCAATTTATATTTGACAGCCCACTTATGCAAGAGCACTTTAACGAGAATTATGTAGAAAGCGAAAAGTTTCCTACATGCGAATTTAAAGGAAAAATAAACGAAGAAGTAGATTATACTAAAGACGGTGTAACCAAAGTTACTGTTACCGGTAAATTAAAATTACACGGTGTGGAAAAAGAAAAAACAATTCCCGGAACCATCACGGTAAAAGGAAAAGAGGTTATCATTTCTGCCAAATTTATGATGCATATTGCAGATTATGATATAAAAGTTCCAAGTCTTTATGTTACTACCATAGCAGAAGACATGGAAACAAAAATAGACGCAACCTTAGAACCATATAAAAAGAATTAATTATTATATATTATGATTTCCAAAAAAATTATTGTCCTTGTTACATCACTTTCATTAGGCATAAATGTATTTGCTCAAGATGATATGTTAAGCCTGCTTGACGAACCTGGCGCAAAAAAAACTCATGAGCATGTGGTTACTACGTTTAAAGAAAATCGTATCATCAACGCTCAAACCACTGAAACAGTTAAAGCAAAAACTTTTTCGTTTGGTATTTCTCACCGATTCGGAAACATTGGAGTAGCTAGTAATGGTGGCGGACATACACTGTATGGTTTAGATAACATTTCGGATATTCGTTTCGATTTCGATTTTGGTATTACGAATAATATCACTTTAGGTATTGGCCGTAGTAAACAAAACGAATTGGTGGATGGATTCCTGAAATATCGTATCATGACACAAACGATGGATAACCATATTCCATTCTCGTTGGCTTTGTATTGCGATGCAAGTTACAACCCTCAGGCCGCTTCTGTGTTTTATAACGGAATGGCTGAACCTGATGCAACCAGTTCTTTTAAACAAAACGATATGCACCGTGTTGCATATTGCACTCAGTTAATACTTGCCCGCAAGTTTGGAGAACGACTTTCTATTGAGATATTGCCTACCTATCAGCACCGCAATTTTATCCTTGCTAACTTTAATGCTAATAACGATGCGGTAGAAACAAACGATTTGATTTCTTTTGGAGGTGGTTTCCGTTTTAAATTCACTAAACGTATTGCATTTATCTGCGATTACTTTTACACCTTGTCTAATTACCGTACCAATAATCCAGCTACACCTTACTATATGCCTTTGGCAGTAGGAATAGAGTTGGAAACAGGAGGACACGTATTCCACTTAAACTTCAGCAATTCGTCCGGAATAATTGAAAACAACTTTTTACCTAACACTACCGATAATTGGTTGAAAGGCGGATTCAAATTCGGTTTCAACATTTCAAGGGTATTCAACTTAACTCATAAAAAGAAAGCTTAAAAGCTTTCTTTTTATGCCTTTTGATTAAGGTAAAATACTATGCCGCATAAAAATTATTATATGTTGCTTGGTGTTCATAACAAAGCGAGTGGTGCTGAAATAAAATCAGCATTCCGAACATTAGCAAAGAAGTATCATCCTGACAAAAACATAGGAAACAAAGCTGCTGAAGATGTCTTCAAAGAAATTCAGCAGGCGTATAGTATTTTGTCCGATTCGGGCAAGCGCAGAAAATACGACAAGAGTTTTGAGTTCAGTTCTACTTATTACGCTGTGTCGCCAGAGGTAAGAAACAAAAAACACACCGACCACGATTATTACAATTCCGCATCATCTACCTCTAAAGAGAATAATCAGAAAGAAGAAAAATTTGATAAGACAGAAGGTTATCAGTTTATCTTAAGCATAGGCATTGCTATTTTGCTGCTTTATTTTATTGTTTCGTATTCGTTGAAATAACAAAACAAGAAAGTGGGTAATTAAGCTCTACAACGCTTACAGCATTGACAGAAATTTAGCCTTAGAAAATATAACACAGGTAAAGCGGCTTATACAAGTCAAATCTCCGGCATCATTATATATTTTTATTTCCCAAATATGATTTACCCCTTTCACATGAATGGGTTTGCAAATTCCGGTTACACTTCCTCCTCTCACTGCTTTGATATGATTTGCGTTAATTTCCAGTCCGAGCACAGTAAACACATTTGAGTCGATAGTCAAAAACGAAGCAAGGCTCCCCAACTCTTCGGCCAATGACACAGAAGCTCCACCATGTAGCAACCCAAAAGGTTGTTTGGTTCGGGCATCTACAGTCATTGTGCCTTTCAGGTAGTCATCTCCTATTTCTGTAACTTTAATATTTAATGATTGTGAAAGAGTATTCGGAATCATCCTTTCTAACTCCTCAAGGGTAGGATTACCAAACCATAGTTTTTTACTTTTCATTTCTTTGTGATATGTATTATTAAAAGAGGAGCAAAAATAGGGTTTTAATATGGAATGGATAATGAAAAACAGAATGGTTGTTTGAAGAGGTGTTTATACATTTATATAGAAAAAGAGATTAATTCAGAAACTCACGGTATTCGGTTTTCAGAATTTAATTTCCATTGTGTAAAGACTTGTATCGGTTAATCACTCACATCTGCGAAAGCATATAATTGGCGTTTCGGCTATGGGAAACTGTCTGAAAATTGGTATAAAGTTTAAATTTTAACAATTATTTCATACTGCTGTGCAAGTGCGGTGGCTTTTATAGTTCACAGCCTTGCAAAGCCGATAAACTACTGGCAACTTGTATCGGGTAACCTCTGAATGCGAATCAATCGACCTTTATGTCAATAAAAAGAGTACTTTTGCACCCCTAAAATTAAAGTTAAGAACAAAAACAAGAATGAAAAACATTAGAAACATTGCCATTATTGCCCACGTTGACCACGGTAAAACTACTTTGGTTGATAAGATATTACATACCGGGAAACTATTCCGCGAAAATCAGGAGTCGGGAGAATTAATATTGGACAACAATGATTTGGAACGCGAACGCGGGATTACCATTCTTGCCAAAAACGTATCAGTTCGTTACAAAGGAACAAAGATTAATATCATTGATACTCCCGGCCACGCTGACTTTGGAGGTGAAGTGGAGAGAGTGTTAAACATGGCCGATGGGGTAGTGTTATTGGTAGATGCTTTTGAAGGAGCGATGCCTCAAACACGATTTGTAACTCAAAAAGCATTGGCACAAGGCAAACGTGTAGTATTGGTAATAAACAAAGTGGATAAACCAAACTGCCGTCCGGACGAAGTACACGATCAGGTGTTCGACTTATTTTTCAACCTAGGTGCTACCGAGGAACAATTGGATTTCAAAACTGTTTACGGTTCGTCAAAACAAGGATGGATGGGAGCAGATTGGAAAACACCGGCTAACGACATTACATATTTATTAGATACAATCGTTGAATTTTTCCCTGAATCGCCACGCGTAGAAGGAACACTTCAAATGCAAATCACTTCGTTAGATTATTCTTCGTTTGTGGGTCGTATTGCTGTGGGCCGTGTGTTGAGAGGGTCGATAAAAGAAAACATGCCGGTGTCGCTGGTAAAACGCGATGGTTCGGTGGTTAAATCAAGAATTAAAGAATTATTTACGTTCGAAGGTTTAGGAAAACAAAAAGCTACCGAACCTATTCAGTCGGGAGAGATAGTGGCCATTACAGGTATTGATGGGTTCGAAATTGGCGATACTATTGCTGATTTTGAAAATCCGGAAGGTCTTACTCCGATAGCTATTGACGAGCCAACAATGAACATGACTTTTTGTATTAACAACTCTCCATTTTTTGGAAAAGAAGGAAAGTTTGTTACTTCTCGTCACTTAAGAGACCGTTTGTTTAAAGAGCTTGAAAAAAATCTGGCTTTGCGTGTAGAAGAAACCAATTCGGCCGATTCTTACCTAGTTTTCGGGCGAGGTATTCTTCACTTATCGGTTTTGATAGAAACCATGAGACGCGAAGGGTATGAGTTGCAAGTGGGACAACCTCAGGTTATCATTAAAGAAATAGACGGCATTAAATGCGAGCCAATAGAAATTCTGACTGTGGATGTGCCCGAAGAATATGCAGGTAAGGTGATAGAGTACGTAAGTCAACGAAAAGGTGATATGCTATTGATGGAGCCGAAAGGCGATTTGCAGCATTTGGAATTCGAAATTCCTTCGCGAGGTATCATTGGTTTGCGTAATAATGTACTTACAGCTACAGCCGGAGAAGCTATTATGGCACACCGTTTCAAAGCTTTCGAACCATGGAGAGGGCCTATACCTCACCGTAACAACGGGGTGCTTATTTCGGGAGAAATGGGAACTGCCATTGCTTATTCTATCGACAAATTGCAAGACAGAGGTTACTTTTTTGTGGAAGCAGGAGAGCCTATTTACACAGGACAGATAATCGGAGAAAACAACCGTCAGGACGATATAGTGGTGAACATTACCAAAGAGAAAAAACTATCGAATATGCGTGCTTCGGGTTCGGACGATAAAATGCGCATTATTCCGAAAATTAATTTTTCGCTCGAAGAAGCTATGGAGTACATTCAGCTGGACGAATATGTGGAGCTTACTCCAAAATCGATTCGTATGCGTAAAATATTGCTTGACGAAAACGACAGAAAACGTCAGGAGAAAAAAATGGTGAATTTATAATATACCATTCTTCTACTTTTACTAGTTACAAAATCCCGCTTTGAGCAATCGAAGCGGGATTTTTTTATGGGAAAAAGAATAATTTTGAGAAAAGTGAGGAAATTATCCCTCAGCTTTAACCATTCAAAACTGCCAAAATGGCTTAAACTCCCAATTTCCTTCTTTTTGAGGTAAAACACCTCAAAAAGATAGAGTTGAGAGGCTGTTTAGGCATTTTTTATGGCAAAAAGAGCACCAGCAACAGGGGTTTTATAAGTAAAACACTAGTTGGCGGACATACCAACGGATGTTTTATAACAAAAACATTATTTGGTGGATATACCAACAGATGTTTTAGAACAAAAACATTAGTTCGCGGTTTCCCAAAAAGCCATTTTAAAACCCAAATACGGGGTGGTGGATGTCAGATTGGCAGAATTTTAATTGAAAATTTGAGAGATGAGAGTGCATTTTTATTACCTGAATATAGTAGAAAGAGCGAACATGCTTTTTAAATTGCATTTATAAAAACAATTATAAATCATAATTACACCCTTCTCTTACTTTTTGTCATCCCATATTTTCTTGATGCGTTTGTCTAAAAAAATTATCTTTGACAACTTTTAATAAAATAATAACCAAACAAAAATGGACGAACAACAAAACAACAACCAATTAAATATTGAGTTAAGCGAAGAAATTGCAGAAGGAATTTATTCAAACCTGGCTATCATTACTCATTCCAATTCGGAGTTTGTGGTAGATTTTATCCGTATGATGCCGGGTGTGCCCAAAGCAAAAGTAAAATCGAGAATTGTGCTCACTCCTCAACATGCCAAACGATTGATGAAAGCGCTAAAAGATAATATCGGTAAATTTGAACAAACACATGGTGTGATAAAAGACACTGATATGCCTTCGGGATTACCAATGAATTTTGGTGGCCCCACTGCGCAGGCATAAGCAGCCATAAAATATACTATTTTACTAAAATTGATTAATTTCGACTAACAGCTAATTGGCAAGGTTAATAATATTAATATTAATATTATAGTAACTTTGCCCTAACTTTTAAATAATAAGGTATGAAAATAAAATTACTATTCAGCATCATTTGTATTAGTGTTTTTTCAAACGGATTCTCCCAATGGGTGCAAAGTCCGGCTATTAACACACCTGTTTGTGTTCAACCTCACCGGCAAGATGATGCACGAATAGTGTCCGATTCTAAATCGGGAGCCATTATTACCTGGACCGATTACCGAGTAGATTCCATTCATGGCGACATTTATGTGCAACGCATGAACGCTGCCGGATACCCTATGTGGACAGCTAATGGTGTTGGGGTATGTACCGACACCAACCATCAAAGTATGGAGTACATGTGTCAGTCAGAAAACGGAGCAGCCATTATAGTTTGGGAAGATAATCGCAATGCCGACCGCGATATTTATGCACAAAAAGTAGATTCGCTGGGAAATATATTATGGACTGCCAATGGTGTGGCTGTTTGTTCTAAAATAGCAAAACAAAAAAACCCAAGAGTAATGAGTGATGGTGTTGGGGGAGCCTTTGTGGTTTGGGAAGATTCGGTTGGAGGAACATTTGATATCTATGCACAGCGTGTTAGTAGTACAGGTGTAAACCTTTGGACAGCCGGAGGGATTCCAATTTGTAATGCTGCCGGAATTCAGGGAGGCGCACGCATTGCTACTGATGGTTTTGGAGGTGCTATCATTGCTTGGCAAGATAAACGAGGGTTTATAGATAACTTTATCTATGCACAACGTGTGGATGCCAGTGGCAATGTAAAATGGACGGCCAATGGAGCAATTATTTGTAATACTCCCGGAGGTCAGATAAATCCTAAACTTATTGCAGATGGAAACCATGGCGCTTACCTGGCATGGCAAGACAAACGAAACGGTGATGATTACGATATCTATGCACAGCGAATAGACAGCACTGGCACCATTAAATGGGGGCAGTTTGGTAATATTGTTTGCAGTGCCATATTCAACCAAAGTGCCATCGACATGACAGCCGACCACACAGATGGAACTATAATAGCCTGGAAAGACGAACGAAACAGTATTTATCAAATTTTTGCCAACAGAGTAAGAGGCGATGGCAGTAAACCTTGGGTTAATAACGGAATTTTATTAGGCACTGGAATCAATCCTAATACCGATGATGATGCTTCGGGAGGTGCTGTGATAGCATGGCAAGATTCTACTTCTACCAACGGAACATGGGATGTGTTTTCTCAACGTATAGATTCTACAGGAGCCAAATTATGGCTGGCCACAGGCGATTCGGTATCTATTGCCGATGGAGGACAAACCGGGCCTAAAAATATTTCAACTGGCGATGGTGGCTCTATTTACACCTGGGTGGATAAACGCAGCGGTGATCATGATATCTATGCTCATCGTATGGTGGGGCATCATTCGTATGCCGGTATTTACGAGTATAAAGATAATGCATATTCCATTTCCTGTTATCCAAATCCGTTCAACACCCAAACAACTATTCTGATTAATTCGGAAAAGACAATAAAATCGTGGAAGTTGAATATCTATGATGCTTCGGGAAAAATGGTGATGACTCAGGAAATGAGCAATACCAACAAAGCATTAATAAATAAAGGTAATTTGTCTGAAGGATATTATTTCTATCAGGCAATAAGTAATACCGAGGTATTGGGCCGAGGTAATTTTGTTATCACACAGTAAAAAGTAATTCGAATAAATAATCATCAAAATGAAAAAAGTAATATTGATTTTGGCCGTTGCGGCATCAGTAATAACATCATGCAAAAAACCGGCAGGCGAAGGAGGCAACTCCAGTATTCAGGGTAAAATATGGGCACGTAACAATCGACCTGATTTCGGGGCATTGTATGGTCAGGGGCCGGGTGCGGATGTAGATGTTTATATTATTTATGGTGATGATGCCACTTATGGAAACAAAGTAAAGTCTGGACCGGATGGTGTATATGAGTTTCAATACCTGAGAAAAGGAAGTTATAAAATATATGCTTATTCTCAGGATTCTGTTGCTACTGTCGCTACTCCACCTTATTCCCCATTAAATCCTAACTTACATGCCCCTAACATGGCTGTGATAAAAACGGTGGAAATAACCAAACGTAAACAAACAGTAGACGCAGGTACAATGATTATCAATAATTAATTTGATTCGGATATGAAATCTATTTTTCAATACACACTTATACTTCTTCTTGCCACTTCAGTTTCGTTTGCTCAAAACAAAAAGGATGTAAAGAAATTTAAAATCAAAGCATATACCGAAACGCTTACCGAAACGGTAGACGGGAAAGAAAAAACATTTACAGAATCGTTTCAAAAGTTTGATAAGTCCGGAAATGTGACGGAAGAAATTCAGTACAACAAAGACGGCACGTTTAAGAAAAAAGAAACTACAAAGTACAACAAGAATAATGACGATACAGAGAAAGTGATTTATGATGAAAAAGGAAATGTATCTAAAAAAACAGTTACTGAGTACAATTCAAACAACGATAAAACACTGGAAACGGATTACGATGCCAAAGACCAGATGATATCGAAAACACAATTTGGCTACAACGCCAAAGGTGAAAAAATGTATGAGCTCGAAACTGATGTTCAGGGGAAGGTGATTAAAAAATCAATTTATACTTACGATAAAAATAGTTTGAAAATTGAAAAGAAAACCACCGATGCCAATGGCAATGTGATAGCGGTGAAAAAGTATTCGTACGAATTTTAGTTTGGAAGAAATAAAAAACATATTAAATAACTTTGCTCCCATTTCTCTTCAGGAGATGGACAGTGTGGCGTTAATGGACAGAACAGATACTAAATTTGTTTTCAGAGAAAGTGATTTGATTTCGTTTCTCGAACAATTAAAAAGCGAGTATCGCGTTTTAGAAGTAAAAGGAAACCGAATAAGCCGTTACGAAACTTTGTATTACGACACCTGTAAATTTGATTTGTATCATTCTCACCAGAGAGGTAAACCCAGCAGATACAAAATAAGAAGCCGAAGATATGTGGAATCTGATTTGAGTTTTTTTGAAGTGAAATTTAAGACTAACAAAGAAAGAACCATAAAAGACAGAGTAAGGCAAAATGCTATTTCCGGAGTAATAGAAAACGAAGCAGAGGTGCTGTTAAAAGAAAAAACACCTCTTGTTCCTCAAAATCTGGAAGCAAAACTATGGACAAATTTTTCGCGCATTACATTGGTCAACAAAAAATATCCTGAACGAGTAACCATCGACTTAGCGTTGAACTTTAAAAATAACGATGGCGATACAACAATTGATAATCTGGTAATAGCCGAAGTAAAACAAGACAATGCGGTAGCTTCTCCTTTTCTTGATTTGATGAAGAAAAATCACGTTCGTCAGGGCTCAATGAGTAAATATTGTTATGGCGTAATTAACCTATTCAATAAAATTAAACACAATAGTTTTAAACCAAATCTTATCTTAATTAAAAAAACATTATATGGTACTTTTGCAACAAGTAAGTGAAGAAGCTCTATCTACAAGCGTTTCTTTTTTTGAAAAATTAGGAACTAAGTTCTTTATCCGGTTGGCAATAGATATTTGTGCGGTGTTTGTTCTTATCCGTTTCATTTATTTTCCGGTTTACAAAAACAGAGAAAACTTTTATACCCTTTATATCTTTAACATCATTTTCTTTCTGATAACGTTTACACTTAACAAATCCGATTTGAGTCAGGGGGCAGCATTCGCTTTGTTTGGCGTGTTTTCCATACTCAGATTCCGTACCGAAGGAATCACCACCAAAGATATGACCTATATGTTTCTGGTTATTGCCTTAGGACTGCTTACCGCATTAAGCAAAGGCAGCTGGATGGAAATAGCATTACTCGATGTTATTATTCTTGCCGTTGCTTTTTTCCTCGAATCTGCTCTTTTTATGAAAAAAGAAGTTTCGCAAGTGGTAATTTATGAAAACATTGAATTAATAAAACCCGAAAACAAAGA
This sequence comes from uncultured Bacteroidota bacterium, assembly GCA_903926385.1. GTDB lineage: Bacteria > Bacteroidota > Bacteroidia > 2-12-FULL-35-15 > 2-12-FULL-35-15 > 2-12-FULL-35-15. Next base: position 148,871 of record CAIYIS010000036.1, on the reverse strand, counting down.
AGCTTTTAAAGCTGATTTGGAAAACCGAATGGGCATTAAAATTAATCGTATCGAAATAACTTCTGTTGATTTTTTAAAAGACACTGCCTTAATCAGAGTGTTTCACTATGATAACAAAAAAGACTAACCTTACCAGATGAAAAAGCTTGCTTTAGTTCTTATTGTTTGTGTTTATTTTACAGCAGGCGCTTTTTCGCAGGTAACTAACGATGCCGGATTATGGTGTACGTTTTCGATAGAAAAAAAAATAAATAAAAAGTTCTCTTACTTTTTTGTTGAAGAATTCAGGCAGCGCGAAAACTTTACGCGCATTAACTTATTTTACACCCAACCGGGCATAACTTATAAACCTTTCGATTTTCTTAAAGTATCACTGGCATACCGTTTAATTCAAAAATACGAGCCTGACAATACATTTAGTTATCGCCACAGGCTGATGCTGGATATTACGGCAAAAAAGAAATTCGGAAAGTTAGGGGTTTCGTTTCGGGAAAGGATACAGGCCGAAAACAGAAACATTTATTCGAGTGCCAAAGGCCGATATCCCGAATGGTTTTCGCGCAATAAATTTAAATTCGAATACGATATTGATAAACCCATTACCCCTTATGTAGGTGTGGAGTTCCGTTATCAGTTTGTTAACCCCCGTGCCACCGAGTCCGACATGCAGTGGAGCCGAAACAGGTATTTCTTTGGGTTGGATTATAAACGCAACGACCGACATTCGTTTGGTATCTACTACCTCATTCAGCAGGAATATGCCATCTCCTCTCCTCAAGATTTATATATTATAGGTATAGAATACGGTATCTCGTTATAAATTTACCTTTTCCGGTTATTACAACCGACAGTAAATCAAGTACTCCATTTATCATTTCTCCTATTTAACGTATTACGGCTCCGTAAGTACTTTTTACGGGATGTAAAACGTTTTCGGTTCCGTAATTTGTACGTTCGGTTCCGTAATTTTCATTTTCCCTTCCGTAATTTTCTCTTTCGGTTCCGTAATTTGTACGTTGGGTTCCGTAATTTTCGTTTTCGGTTCCGTAATTTGTGCGTTCGGTTCCGTAATTTCTGTTTTCAGTAACGTAATTTGTACTTTCCGCCCGGTAAAAAGTGGAAATGGAGTTTTCGGGCTTAGGCGAGGCTCAAAAAATGCCTGTTAAGGAACTGTAAAAACAATATCAGAGAATGGTTATTAGGCGAGAAAATGTTCCTCTTTTGTTTCCATTCTTATGACTTTCCAAGCAGAAATGGTCGTGGCTTTTTGGTTGTTATAAGATAAAAACTTTTTAATTTTGCTTACCAAATCATGAATAGGATATTTGGGTGTTCATGAAATGTAAAGGAGCCTTGAGTTGTAGCGAGGCTTCTTTTTTATTCCTGATAATATACTCTCTTCACTCTTCTGGAAACATTGGTAAGAATTTCGTAAGGAATAGTGCCTACATCTTTGGCCACATCAGAAATGGAATACGCATCGCCAAATATAATTACTTCGTCACTCTCGTTAGCTTTTATTCCGGTAATATCTATCATACACATATCCATACACACATTGCCAATAATGGGAGCGGGTTTTCCGTTAACCATCATTCGGCCTTTGCCGTTGCTTAGTTTTCGGCTTAGTCCGTCAGCATATCCTATGGGTACGGTGGCTATCTGAATATCGTGGAGGGCCACACCTTTTCGGCTGTAGCCAATGGTTTCGTTGGCAGGTATGTGTTTTATCTGAGAGATGCTTGTTTTTAGCGTACTCACATTTTGGAGTTGAAGCTGTTCGGCATCGTTGGCCCCTATGCCATACAGGCCAATGCCGAGACGTACCATTTCGAACTGAGCATCGGGAAAGCGAGCAATACCGGCTGAATTTAAAATGTGTTTTAACACAGGATAAGTAAAATGAGCCTGAATAGCCTGACTCATGGCGGTGAATTTTTTTATCTGTTGCCAGGTAAACTCATCGTGTTCGGGCTCGTCAGAGCCGGCCAGATGCGAGAAAATGGATTGGATAACCACATGTTTATTGTTTTTTACCCGAACAATTAATTCGTTTAAATCTTTCTGGTCAAACCCGAGGCGGTGCATACCTGTATCGAGTTTGACATGTATGGCAATGGGCTGAAAGCTGTTTCGCACACTTCGTTTGATGGCTTCTTCGAACAAACCCAGCACTCTGAAACTATAAATTTCGGGTTCCAGATTGTATTGAATCATGGCATCGTAACTTTGTTCTTCGGGGTTCATCACCATGATGGGCACAGTAATTCCGGCTTTTCGGAGTTCTATGCCTTCGTCAGCATAAGCCACCGCCAGATAGTCGATGCGATGAAACTGTAGTATATTGGCTATTTCAAAACTTCCACTCCCGTACGAAAATGCTTTAACCATGGCCATAATACGAGTGTCGGCTTTTATTTTAGAACGAAAATAATTGAGGTTATGAACCACAGCATTCAGATTAATTTCCAAAACTGTTTCGTGAGCTTTTTGTTGCAACACCCTGCTTATGGCTTCGAATCCGAACACACGAGCACCTTTGAGCAATATGGTTTCGTCTTTAATAAATGAATTATTAAACTGATGCAAAAAGTCGGCAGTAGATTTATAAAAACTTTTTTCGATACTAAACTGATGTGCCTGATTAGAGATTCCTTCGCCAATACCAATGATACGGGCTATTCCTTTTTTATGAATCAATTCGGCTACTTCTTTATACAGCGTTTCTTCGTTTTGTCCGCTTTGCAAAATGTCTGAAAGAATGATTGTTTTTTTAGGATGCTGTTTTTGTTGATTCAAAAAATCGAGAGCAATGGCCAGCGAACCTAAATCGGAATTATACGTATCGTTAATAACCGAACAGTTATTAATACCTTCTTTCAGTTCAAGCCGCATAGCTACAGGGCTCAGAAAGTGCATCCGTTCGGCAATAATTCTGTTTTCATATCCCATACACAGCATCAATGCCCAGCAATGAATGGCATTTTCTATACTGGCTTCGTCAATAAAAGGAATACTGATGCTGATAAAATTGTTTTTGTACACCGCCTGAATTTCGGTGTCGGTATCTGTTTTGGTAATTCGGCCTATTAATAAATCCGAACGAAGACGCTTAGACCAGGTAAATGTTTTTACTTCCTGCAGCGATTTATTAGTGGTAATTTCTTCGTGTATTACTAAGTAATCTTTGCTGTAAACAATAACTTCGGCACCCAAAAACAATTTCAACTTTTCGTTGGTTTTCTGTTTTTGATTTTCAAAATTCTCATCGTGTGCCTGCCCTATATTTGTTATCAATCCTATGGTAGGTTTAATAATGTTTTCGAGCCATCGCATTTCGTTGGGTTTCGAAATACCGGCTTCAAATATTCCTAAATCGTGTTCTGCATTTATCTGCCAAACCGAAAGAGGCACTCCCACCTGAGAATTAAAACTCTTCGGACTTCTGACAATGTTTTTGTCCTCGCGCATCAGCTGAAACAACCATTCTTTCACAATGGTTTTGCCATTGCTGCCCGTAATGCCTATTACCGGAATTTTATATTGCTCCCTATGATAAGCGCACAATATCTGCAAAGCAAGCAATGTGTTTTTTACTAAAATAAAATGGGCAGAAGTATAATAAGCAGCATTAGCCGGCAACGAAGAAACCACAAAACAACGAACACCTTTTTCGTACAAATCGCTCAGGTAATCATGTCCGTCATGTCGGTCGCCTTTAATGGCAAAGAATAAGGTAGTTTCGGCATTGGTTAGTTTGCGACTATCGATTAGTAAATTTCGAAAAGGAAGCGCATGCGATTCTTTTCCGATAATTTCTCCGTTAACAACAGAAGCTACAATAGCTATTGTATAGTTCATAAATTATTTGGTTGCTTCGGTGTAGCAGTCTCTGCAAAGAGGTTCGTAATTATTGGTTTCGCCCAGCAAAACAAGAGCCGACTCGTTGGTGGTACGGTGGGAATGATTGGCCAGATTGCCGCAACGCATACAGATAGCATGCACCTTGGTAACATATTCTGCAGTGGCCAGCAGCGCAGGCATAGGGCCAAAAGGTTTTCCCAGAAAATCCATATCCAGTCCGGCTATAATAACCCTCACACCATTATTCGCAAGCTGATTGCACACATCGGTTAATCCTTCGTCAAAAAATTGTGCTTCGTCAATACCCACCACCTGAACATCGCTGGCAAGTAATAAAATATTGGAGGAGGATGGCACTGGTGTAGATTGTATAGAATTACTGTCGTGCGAAACCACTTTCTCTTCGTCATAACGTGTGTCGATGGCCGGTTTAAATATCTCTACTTTTTGTTTGGCATATTGAGCACGCTTCATCCTCCGAATGAGTTCTTCTGTTTTTCCTGAAAACATAGAGCCGCAAATAACCTCTATAGAGCCTTTGCGTTTATGCGAATGAATGGTGTTTTCGAGAAACATTTGGTTATAACTGAAAAATTTATTGTAATTTTATTGCAAATATTGAGTCAACGAAATTACTCAAAAAAAGCTTTGTGATTTTTCATCTTCAAAAATAAATAATTATGCCCAAATACCAGATAAGAAAAGAAATTGCCGAACTGATAGATAGCATTAAGGAACATTCTGATAATATAGGTGATATCAGATATATACCCCAACTGGAACTGGAATCTATTCTTCATAAAATAGAAAAGTTGTATGAAAAGTCGATTGTGTTTAATTATCTGAACTCTCTGCCCGAAACCAAAATTGAAACAATGGTTACGCTGGATGAGACAATAACGTTAACCCCCGAACCAATAATTGAGGAAATTCAACCAAAGCAAGAAATTGTTCAACCGGAAGAGCCGGCTAAAGCGGTTGCTCCTATAGAAAGTAAGCCTGTTCAGCCGGAGGTCGAAAAAGCTCCTCCTATTGCCGAACCTATTGCTGAAAAGAAGAAGGAAGAAAGCGCCCCAATAAAACCAACCACAAATAAAATAATAAAACCCGCCATTACAGATATTAAATCGGTGATCGGAATAAACGACAAGTTTCAGTTTATTAGCGAACTGTTTGGTGGCAATGCTCAGGAATATGCTGCAGCCATTCAGCAGTTAAATTCATCCGGCACCCTCGATTCGGCCATGGAGTATATCAATAATCTGCAAAATGTGTATAACTGGGATTTGGAAAATGAAACAGTAAAAAGACTAGTTGATTTTGTTATCAGGCGATATAGCTAAGCTTGCTGAGTAATTCCCAAAATTGAAATACATATTGCACAACAATTTTCTATGATTATTTCAAAAAACAAATTGCTTTATTTTTCTTTATTGCTGCTTATACCCGGCTTTATTTATTCTCAGGAAATAAAAAAAGGCGGGACATATTATTATGCCCGAAAAATAGTAGACACCATGGCATCCGAAAGTATGCATGGCAGAGGATATGTAAACGGAGGAGACAGCATAGCTGCAAACTATCTGCAAACAGAGTTTAAAAAATTTGGATTAAAAACATTTGGTGAGGATTATTATCAGCGGTTTTCGTTTGCGGTGAATACTTTTCCGGGTCAGGTTCTGCTAAGTATAAATAAAGAGAAATTAATTCCGGGCAAAGACTTTATTGTGTACTCCCATTCTCCATCTGCTAAAGGAAAGTATTCAGTTGTTATAGCTGATGAGGAACTTGTGCTGAATAAAAAACACCTAAAGAAATTTATGAGGCAAGATTTCGATAATAAAATTGTACTCATAAACGATACAGGAAAATCAACACCCGAACTTCAAGGTTTATTAAAAAACAATTTTAAGGCCAGAGCTGTTGTTACTTTAAAAGATAAACTGACATGGGAAGCAGGTCAAACTGTTTCTGATTTCCCCCTTATTGAGGTGTTAAGAAAATCAGTAAACCAACCCAAAGAAATGGAGTACGAAATTGAAAGCAGTTTCCTACCCAACCATCCTACCCAAAATGTTATTGGCTACATTCAAGGCTCTGAACATCCCGATTCCTTTATTGTTTACACTGCCCATTACGACCATTTAGGACAAATGGGAAAAGATGTGTATTTCCCCGGAGCTAATGATAATGCAAGTGGTTGTGCTATGTTGCTTAATCTGGCTAAGTATTATTCAATGCCCGAACATCGCCCGAAATATTCTATGGCTTTTATGGCTTTTTGCGGAGAGGAAGTTGGTTTGCTCGGTTCTAAATATTATACAGAACATCCTTTATTTCCATTACAACAAATCAGGTTTTTATTAAACATGGACATTATGGGCACAGGCGAAGATGGAATAACAGTGGTAAACGGAACTATATTTAACGAAGAGTTTGATAAACTAAAACAAATTAATTCGGACAATCATTTTATAAAAGATGTGAAGATACGAGGCAAAGCTGCTAACAGCGATCATTATTTCTTTTCCGAAAAAGGGGTGCACGCCTGCTTTATTTATTCCATGGGAGGAATAAAAGCATACCATGATATATATGATAAAGCAGAAACATTACCTTTGAACGAATTTCAAAATCTGTTTTTATTGATAACTAAATTCGGAGATTACTTACAAAACTAATTCATCAACTTGAAACTTTATATTGTCCCAACACCCATCGGAAATCTCGAAGACATAACACTTCGGGCTATTCGTATTTTAAAAGAAGTAGATTTAATATTGGCCGAAGACACCCGAAAATCGGGAGTACTGCTTAAACATTTGAATATTGAGAAAAAAATGTTTGCTCATCATCAGCACAACGAACACAAAACTGTTGAGATGATTGCCGAACGAATAGCGGGTGGAGAAAAGATAGCGCTGATTACCGATGCCGGCACACCTGGCATTTCTGACCCCGGATTTTTATTGATACGCGAATGTATTGCCAAAGGAATAGAAGTAGAATGTTTGCCGGGGGCCACAGCTTTTGTGCCTGCTTTGGTCAATTCGGGTTTACCTTGCGATGAGTTTGTGTTTGTTGGTTTCCTTCCTCAGAAAAAAGGAAGACAAACAAAAATAAAATCATTGGTTGACGAACACCGCACCATTGTTTTCTACGAATCCCCTCATCGGTTGGTAAAAGCACTGGATCAGTTTATCGAGTTTTTTGGTGCCGACCGCAATGCTTCTGTATCGAGAGAACTAACAAAAATGTTTGAAGAAAACAAACGCGGAACGCTACAGGAGTTATCCGACTATTTTAAATCAAAAACCATTAAAGGAGAAATAGTGATGGTGGTGGAAGGGAATAAAAACAAAAAGAAGCAGGACGAAGAAACGGAATCAGAATAAAAACAGAATATGCCAAATTCGCAAAACAAAACAGGAGCACCTCCCGGAACCATTGTGTATTTCGGTGAAGACCGAACCGATAAAGTTAAATTAACGCTTATCGAATACAACGAAACCGAGGTTATCGAAAAAGAATTTTACGCTCTGGATGAATGCATGAATCTCATTAATCCCAATATGGTAAAATGGATTAATGTGGATGGGATACATAATGTAGAAATGATTGAACGTATCGGCAAGCAATTTAATATTCACCCGCTGACACTTGAGGATATAGCAAATACTAGTCAGAGAGCCAAGTTTGAAGACTTTGATAATTATGTGGTATCGATAATGAAAATGTTGAACTACGATACTGAACTGGCATCCGAACAACTTTGTGTGATATTAATGGATGGTCTGGTCATCTCATTTCAAGAAGCTCACGGGGGCGATGCATTTGATATGATTCGTAATCGCATCAGAAGCGGAAAAGGCAGAATACGAAAAATGGGAGCCGATTACCTGGCGTATGCATTGCTGGATGCTGTGGTGGATTGCTATTTTAATATACTCGAAAAGATAGGAGATAAAATCGAATTACTGGAAGATGATTTGATAACTGAACCAACCAAAGAAACCATGCAGAAACTGCATTTCATGAAAAGGGAAATGATTTTTGTTCGCAAAGCAGTTTGGCCAATGCGAGAATTGATTAATAACTTTGAACGAAGCGAAACGGAATTAATAAAACCCAGCACGGATATTTATCTCCGCGATGTACTCGACCATACGGTAAGAGTTATTGATACTGTTGAAACCTATCGCGATTTACTTTCGGGTATGATGGATATTTATCTGTCGAGTGTAAGCAATCGGATGAATGAAATTATGAAAGTGCTTACCATCATTACCACCATTTTTGTGCCTGTTACTTTTATTGCAGGTGTGTACGGTATGAATTTTGAAAACATGCCTGAACTGAAAAGTCAGTGGGGTTATACTATTACATGGGTTGTGATGATTACCATCATCGGTTCTTTGTTAATTTATTTCAGGAAACGTAAATGGCTATGATTCCATTTAACAAATTTTAATATCCAGGGAATTTCGAAAATTAAGAATTTTGTAACCGAAACTTTAAATCTTACAATTATGAAAAAACCAATTTTAACGCTTATCACTATTTTATTTGCCACATTTTCATCAGTAGCATTTACTGCAACTCCTGCCGACACTAACAAAACAGATGCAGGAGGGAAAAAAACAGGAGTATGGAAAGAGAAAGTTCAGCAGATAGAATTTATTGGAAAGTATGTAAACGACCAGAAAGAAGGATTGTGGCTTGGCTATTTTGCTAACGGTACCATCAGCAATATGGATGAGTATAAAAATGGAAAGAAAAATGGCATCAGTATTTCATTCGACAAGTCGGGGTATTACAATCAGAAGTATTATTATAAAAATGATACTTTGAACGGACGATGTGTAAATTATTTTAATGGTGCACGTGTTAGTTCCGAAATAGATTACACTATGGGGGCGTACAACGGAGTGAAGAATCTCTATTATCAAGATGGGAAAATTCAGGAAAAAGGTTTTTTCAGAGATGGCAAACGTGATGGCAAAACGGAATGGTATTTTCCGGAAGGGAAATTGAGCATGGAATATAACTACAGGCTAGGCATCATTGAAGGAGCAGAAAAATCATTTTATAAAAATGGAAATGTAAATACTGAAGTTACCATGGTAAATAATCAAGAGGAAGGCGACTATCATGAATATTTCGAAAACGGGAAAATAAAAATAAGCGGAAAGTACATTCACGGAAAAAAAGAAGGCCCCTGGAAAGAAACCGATGAAGAAGGAAAAGTAGTAAAAACCGAAATATATAAAAACGGTGAATTGAAAAAGTAGTCAGTAATTCATTGCACAAAAAAGGCGACCTCATTGGTCGCCTTTTTTGTGTGTACTTATTAATTAATCCTGCATCGGCTTCAGCGCCACTATTCCGTCATTTATTGAACGAATATTCTCAAACGAAAGTGTTAGTTTTCCATTGTTCTCTTTCATTTTACATAAGCGAGGATGTTGCTGAACATATTTCAAAACCTTTGTAAACGTTTCGCTTTGGTAATAGGGCGAATCTTGTTTCGGAATAAAGTAACCTATCATTCTGTTGTTTTTCAAAATCACTTTTTCAAAACCTATTTCCATAGCCAGCCATCTCAACCGAATGGTATGAATGAGTTCCAGGGCCTGCTGAGGAACGGGGCCAAAACGATCTAAGAGGTTACGTTCAAAATCTTCGAGTTCTGTTTCGTTTTTCGAGTCGTCTAATTCTCTGTATAGATTAAGCCTTTCTGTAATATTGTCAACATATTCATCCGGAATTAATATTTCCATATCCGTATCGATGGAGCAATCCGAAACATATTTACTGGTTTTACTTTGTGTGAATTTTTGTGTACCTCCCACTTCGGTTAATGCCAGTTCTTCGTGTTCGTTGCGCAATTCCATGATGGCTTCGTCCAGTATCTTTTGATACATCTCAAAACCTATCTCGTTAATAAATCCGCTTTGCTCTCCTCCCAGCAAATTACCTGCACCACGTATGTCGAGGTCGCGCATGGCAATATTAAAGCCACTGCCAAGGTCAGAAAACTCTTCTATTGCCTTTAATCGTTTGCGAGCTTCGTTGGTAAGCAACGACACCGGAGTAGTTAACAAATAACAAAACGCTTTTTTATTCGAACGGCCCACACGACCACGCATCTGATGCAAATCGCTTAATCCAAACATTTGCGCATTATTAATAATGATAGTGTTTGCATTCGAGATATCCAGCCCCGATTCGATGATGGTAGTAGCCACCAGCACATCATATTCTCCTTCCACAAAACCTAACATCACCTTTTCCAGTTTATCTCCTTCCAACTGCCCGTGCCCTATTGCAACACGCACATCCGGACACAAACGCGAAATCATACCCGCCACTTCCATTATATTCTGCACACGGTTATGAATAAAAAACACTTGTCCTCCACGCGAAACTTCGAACGAAACCGCATCTCGAATAACACCTTCTTCAAAAGTGTGCAACTCTGTTTGCACCGGATAGCGGTTGGGTGGTGGTGTGCTGATAACCGATAGATCTCGAGCACCCATCATCGAAAACTGCAACGTACGCGGAATAGGCGTTGCTGTAAGCGTTAGTGTATCTACATTGGTTTTTATTGTTTTCAATTTATCTTTTACTCCTACTCCAAACTTTTGTTCTTCATCAATAATTATTAAGCCCAAATCTTTAAACTTAACTCCTTTTCCTACTATACCGTGAGTTCCTATCAATATATCCACTTTGCCTTGCTCCACTTTTGCCAAAGTTTCTTTTTGTTCTTTAGCCGATTTATAACGGTTAATGTAATCAACCGTGCAAGGCAAGTCTTTTAAACGTTCTTTAAATGTTTTGAAATGTTGCAGCGCGAGTATAGTAGTTGGAACAAGTATAGCCACCTGCTTGCTATCGGCTACAGCTTTAAAAGCGGCACGAATGGCCACTTCTGTTTTTCCGAAACCTACATCACCACACACCAGCCTATCCATAGGATATTCGCTTTCCATATCCTTCTTTACATCGGCTGTCGATTTTATCTGATCGGGAGTGTCTTCGTAGATAAACGAAGCCTCCAATTCGTTTTGCAAATACGTGTCGGGACTATAACGAAAGCCTTTCAGCGCTTTTCGTTTGGCATAAAGTTGTATTAAATCGAAAGCAATTTCTTTAACTTTCTTCTTTGTTTTCTGTTTTAAATTGGCCCAGGTGTTTGTTCCCAGTTTATTTACTTTAGGCTCCGAGCCTTCTTTTCCGGAGTATTTGGCAATGCGGTGAAGGGAGTGAATGCTGATGTTTACCACATCATTATCTTTATACACCAGGCGAATGGTTTCTTGTGTTTTTCCGTTTACCTCTATTGTTTCCAAGCCTCCGTATCGCCCCACACCATAATCTATATGCGTTATGTAATCGCCCGGATTAAGACCTTTCAGCTCTTTTAAAGTAAGTGCTTCGTTCTTTTTATTAAAGCTGCTTTTTAATCTGAACCGATGATAGCGGTCGAATATCTGATGGTCGGTATAGCAAGCTATTTTTAAATCGTTATCAATAAAACCTTCGTGAATAGAGGAGCCTCCTCCGCTTTCTACAAATGGTAAGGTTTGTGTTTCGAAGCTGGATGTTTTCGAAATATCTTCGAAAATGGTGTACAGCCTTTCTATTTGTTTATGATTTTCGGCAAACACCACATTGGTGTATCCATTGCGGATGTTCGATTTGAGGTTATCGAGCAGGTAAGCAAAGTTTTTATTGAAATCGGGCTGAGGCGAAAATTTATAGGTTATCGTTTTGGTGGGTGTTAACGAAAAATGATTGCCAAACTCCACCATAGGGTACTTCATCACCTCTTTGGTAAAACTATCTTTGTCCACATAAAGCTCTCCGGGTTCGAGCTGAGCCACCACCGATTCGAGCATGGAATAAGATGTTTCGGCTTGTGCAAATGCTTTCTCTATACGGTCGATGGTAAGTTGAAAATGGCGAAACCAGATTACCGAAGTATCTCCGATAAATTCGAAAAAGGTTTGTCGGCTTTCGTGCAAGAGCTTTGTTTGCACGTTGGGAATGATGGAACAGAACATGAGTTTTTGAACCGACAACTGAGTAACGGCATCAAAACTGCGGATGGAATCTACTTCGTTGCCCAAAAACTCTATACGATAAGGATAATCGTTAGAAAACGAATACACATCCACAATGCCTCCCCTCACCGAATATTGCCCGGGCTCCACCACATAATCTACCCTGTCAAAACCATACTCGTTGAGCACTTCTACAATAAAATCGATAGAAATGCGCTCTCCTTGTTTTATGGCAAGCGTGTTTTTGGTAAGATGCACCTTGGTTACCACTTTTTCGGTAAGGGCTTCGGGATAGGTTACAATGCAAATGTGTTTTTTGCCCGTGTTTATTTTGTTGAGCACTTCTGCCCGAAGCAAAATATTGGCATTATCTATTTCCTCGTGCTCGTAAGGCATACGATAGGAGGCCGGAAAAAACAATACATTATCCTCGCCAACGGCTCCTTCCAAATCGTTCAGAAAATAAGCCGCTTCTTCTTTATCGGCCAGCACTATCAAAAAGGTTTTGTGAATGTGTTGCCACGAGGCCGCTGCCACCAAGGCTGCACCCGAGCCCACAATGCCCCGGAGCTGCATACGCGCACCTTCCCCTTTCAATTCTGCTGTTAGCAGGCTATTGTTTGCGGAATCACTATAGAGGCGTAATATTTCTTCTTTGGTCACTTTTAACGAAAAGGAATACAAAAGTAGGTAAAAAAGCGATATGACCTTGCGCTCGTTTGGCTACTCTGCCTGAGTTCGGGTTTAAAGTTCAAAGTTTAAAGTTCAAAGTTTAAAGTTGGAAAGTTTAAAGTTGGAAAGTTTAAAGTTGGAAAGTTTAAAGTTTCGCATTGTCATTACGAGCTCAGCCAAGCAATCTCTATAGTTCAATTCTCAACCAACAATCAACAATCAACAATCAACAATCATTAGGGCACCATCCTTATCTCTTTTCGTATTCCCCTCTCCCGCTATCCGTTCCAAGTCCGCCCGCCCCTTTGCCTGCCCACTTCGGGCTTTCCTCTTCTATCGGGTGCAGTTAGTCAGCGCCTCTTTCTTTGTTACCTTTAAGTAAGCACGACAAAAAAACTCCCTGCATTTCGGAAGGGAGTTTTTTTGTTTCAACCCCGTTAGGGGTTATATGTCGGTAGCCACGGGTGAAACCCGTGGTTAATCAAATCCCCACCTCCTCTCAAAACCCCGTTAGGGGTTACATATTCAAATCCCATTCGTCCCACTAATCCCAAATGTCCCCCCCCCCAAAAAAGACACTCACATTTTTTGTGAAGAGGGTTATGCAACGGCTACTTATGTTAGCCGTTCGTTGTGTCTTTCTTTCTTCAGTGTAAAGGTTTCCAAATATTATTGCTTATTCAATGGCGGTCTTTCTCCGAACTCATCTGTGTATTTGTTTAATAAAAGTTTTTCAAGTTCTACAGCCGATTCGTTGCAGTCAGTATATTCAATTGAAAGCCTAAGTGTAGTAAAGTCAATGTACTTGCGAATGTTATTAATAGATTTCATCCTGCGAGATGCAATATGCCCTATAGATTCGTTTGAATTTAGAAGTCCACGCCTCAGTTTTGCCACTCTTTTCTGCAAGTTGATTGATTTTCCAATATACAATACTCCTTTTATATCCTGTCCAAGAAAGCGGTTCAGAGGAATAATTTCACCGTTCTTGTCAAATGCGATTAGCTTATAGACTCCAGACTTTGGTTTAATCACCTCATCTATTATCAATTGTGTGGCAGTTATTTTTATCATTTAAATATTTAATTTTAAAATTAAACAATACTATTAAAATGAACGTATGGCACGAACATAATAACCAGGACTTTTATTTACGGATTGCTGTGTGCCTGTTACTGTGAAGGACTGTTGCCAAGCAGAAGCACTGTTAAATTGTGATGAACTCCAATAAAAGCCAGATGCAAAACCACCAATTGCAGCTCTATTAATAAATAGAAAATTTAATTCATCCTTACTTGGTAAATACCAATCAGTATAAGCACCAATAACCAAATTACTACATAGGGTTGCTGCTATTCCTGCTGTTAAACAACCTGCGGTGATGTCAATTGTATTTTGATTCCCCGTACCTAATAAAGTACCTGACGCACCTGTCAATAAAGTTCCAGCGCAACCCCAACTTGCACTTGTACTTTGGTCGGATGGTGCTGCAATTAATCCGTGCTGTTGCCCACCTACATATCCATTATCACTTGGTTGAAAAATGTATGCTATTATACCGCCTTGATAAGAATCTCCAATACTAAGCCAACTCCCTGTAGTAACGTATTCTATATTGCCATATGCTGTTCCTGAACTGTTTGTTGCATAAGCCCTAACCAAGTATGTCGTATTTTGCGTAAGTCCAGACAAAGTACTTGTAAAAGTGCCAATTCCTGTTCCATCTGTAGTATGACTACTTGCAATAGTTGGCATTATAGAAGCATTTTGGTCTTCCCAACATACTCCTCTTACTGTTACACTTGAGCCACCATCATTAGTAATATTACCGCCACCTGTTGCATAACCAAAATTTGGCGAAGTTAGTGGAGTTGTTGTTATTGATGCAAGAGATGCGGATGTTGTTGTGAAATTAACTTGATTGCCATATGCAGTTCCTGCACTATTTGTTGCATAAGCTCTAACATAATATGTAGTACTAGAAGATAAGCCTGTTAATGTACTTGTAAAATTTCCTGTTCCTGTTCCGTCTGATGTTATGTTATTTGCTATTGTTGGATTTGGTGAAGTAGACCAACAAACCCCACGTGCAATAATTGTTGCCCCTCCACCATTAGTAATATTACCGCCACTTGTAGCTGTTGGATATGATGATAATAAAGTCATTGGATTTGTTGTAAGAGATGCAAATGAAGCACCTGACCAAACTGGAAGATTTGTGGAACTTATCTGCAAAAATTGTCCGGGCTGTCCAATTGGAAGTATTGCCCAAGAAGTACCATTCCAGTATTGAATGTCGCCAATATTAGAACCAATGGAATTACCGTTTGCTGAATATAACGCATAAGGCACGCTCAATAATTGGTTTGTGCCTGTAATAGTATAATTCGTTCCTCCATTTGGGTCGGTTTCTGTCTTGATATAATAAGAACCGTTTGCCCAATTGATAGAGGAAACAGTCCCTGTTACTGGTGTTCCGTTTCCAATTTGAAAACTTACTAATCCATTTGCATTTGTTGTGGATGTTTGAGCTTCTACAAATACTGCCGTGCCTGTTGAAGAACCTTGTAAGATACTTATTTGCATACCGACTGCTGTATTTGTAACTAAACTTCCGCCACTATTGCGAATAACTGCTTGATAACTCATTAAATTTGGTGCTTGTCCAAATACATTTGTAGTAATTAGAATTACTGCTAAAATTGTAATTATTTTTTTCATTTATTTAGTTTTTTATTATTTTAATTGTTTGTACTACTTTATTGTTGTCTGTTACTTTTAAAAAATAATTCGCACTTGCAAAACTCACCATTTGTATTGAAGATATGTTGCTTGTGATTTTTTGATTGAGTAAAAGTTTTCCGCTTATATCATAAAGTTGATAAGAGAGATTTTCTAAACTTGTGTTTTCTACTTTCAAATTAATTTTTGCTGCTGTTGGGTTTGGATATGCAGTATAAGAAAGTGTAATATTATTATTTGTTGAAATACCAACGGTAAAAAATTCGTAAGGTTGCTGAACACCCTCATTTATATAGCCATTTGAGTTGGTAATGTTGGAATAAGAAATCTGTCCTACAGAATAACTTACAATACCGCCAGCACCAGAAGCCTCACCGCCTGTGGCGGTTGTGCCTTGCTGTGCTTTTATTTCTGTTAGCGCAGTGCTTAATAGAATGATAAAAATTAGTTTTGTTTTTTTCATTTGTTCTGTTTTAATTCTTTCGTAAAAGTAATATATTTTATTTAGCACGACACACTACGTTACAATGACGGCCCCCGTAGGCGCGAAGCTGAAGCGTTGAAAAGAGCGCTAGAGCTTCGTGACATAATAATTTGGTAAGTTGTACTTACCTAAAATAAAATTCATTTTCTTTCTGTTTATCATTTCTCGCCTTTGCAGGTGTTTTTCCACCTGCAAACCATACCCGCTTAAATTCCTCCCACAAATATACATATATTATATATGTATTAAATTAAATATTACCCCAACCGTCACACCATGGCCCCCCTCCCCTTGCCAAGGGGAGGGGCCGGGGGTGAGGTCTTACCCCTTTCGTCACCATTCCCCCCCTCTCTTGTGGAGAGGAGATGCAGAGGAGAGGTGATTCCTATCATCGCTCTTCCGATTTTTCCACTTTTTCTCAATTTCCTATCATCGCGTCTGCGTTTCCTATCATCGGTCGTGCGTTTCTTACTTTTTTATTCAATTTCCTATCATCGCTCATCCGTTTTTTTCATTTTTATTCAATTTCCTATCATCGCGTCTGCGTTTCCTATCATCGGTCGTGCGTTTCTTACTTTTTTATTCAATTTCCTATCATCGCTCATCCGTTTTTTCCACTTTTATTCAAATTCCTATCATCGCGTTTCGATTTCCTATCAACGGTCATCCGTTTTTTCCACTTTTATTCAATTTCCTATCATCGCTTATCCGTTTTTTTCACTTTTATCCAATTTCCTATCATCGCGTTTCAATTTCCTATCAACGGTCATCCGTTTTTTCCACTTTTATTCAATTTCCTATCATCGCGTTTCAATTTCACACCATCGCGTCTCAATTTCCTACCATCGCGAGTGCGTTTCATTGCATCGCGTCTCAATTTCCTATCATCGCTCGTGCGTTTCCTATCATCGGTCTTGAATATCGCACCTGCGGTCGCGCCAACATCGCATTCGATGACGCCAACATCATCATCGGTCGCGCCAACATCGCATTCGATGACGCCAACATCATCATCGGACATGCCAACATCGCGTTCGATGACGCCAACATCATCATCGGACATGCCAACATCGCATTCGATGACGCCAACATCATCATCGGACATGCCAACATCGCATTCGATGACGCCAACATCATCATCGGACACGCCAACATCGCATTCGATGACGCCAACATCATCATCGGACATGCCAACATCGCATTCGATAGTGCCAACATCATCATCGGACATGCCAACATTGCGTTCGATGACGCCAACATCCCCCTTCTTTCCTCATTTCCTCCCTTCCCCTACCCTCTCCTCCCATTTTTCCTTCCCATACATATATATATAGTATAAAAATAGTGTTGCTTCGGTTCATTTCCTCAACCCCCAATCCTAAATCTGAAATTTGTAAACTGAAATCCTACCTCCAAACTCGCAAAGGAGGGAGTTCGGAGTGAGAACTGAAAGGTAACAATGAAAGAGACGCTGACTATCTGCACCCGACCCGTGCGAAGTATCCTTTTTTTTTGGTTGGGTGGAGATGAGGTTAATGACCCTTCGACAAGCTCAGGGTGACGAAGAAGCTAATGGATGACGAGAAAAAAAGATACCGCGCGAGGGCGGGAGAAAGGATTACGAAGGGAGATAAGGTTGGTGCCCTAAAAACAATTAAGCAATTTTGCAATTGGGCAGTAGGCAAATGAAAGATTGGTGATTGATTATTGAGATGTGAGTATTGAGACAAAGATGAATCGGCAAGATTCTCATATCTTACATCTCCATACTCACATCTAATATTGAACTATACCTTAGCCTTAGCGCTTTTTTTCATGTAATCGCAAGCCAAATCGACCATATCGGCAGAACCAAGGAATAAGGGAGTGCGCTGATGAAGTTCGCGGATATCTAATTCGAGAATTCGTTTGCTGCCATCGGTGGCTTTGCCGCCTGCCTGCTCCACAATAAAAGCTAAAGGATTGCACTCGTACAATAGGCGGAGCTTACCGTTTGGCGATTTGGAAGTGGTGGGGTAAATGTAGATGCCTCCTGTAATAAGATTGCGGTGAATATCGGCCACACCGCTACCGATATAGCGGGAAGAGTAAGGACGGTTGGTAGAATCGTCTTCTTCCTGGCAATATTTAATGTATTTTTTTACTCCGTCAGGAAAGTGAACATAGTTACCTTCGTTGATAGAATAGGTTTTGGCTGTTTTGGGTGTTTGCATGTTGGGGTGAGATAAACAGAACTCGCCAATGGATGGGTCGAGTGTAAATCCGTTTACTCCTTTGCCTGTGGTGTAAACAAGCATACATGACGAACCGTAAATGATATATCCGGCAGCTACCTGCTCGGTGCCGCGTTGAAAAAAGTCTTCTTTGGTGCCCGGCCCGTGAAGGGAGGTTCTGCGATAGATAGAGAAAATGGTTCCTACGGAAACGTTGACATCTATGTTGGAAGAGCCGTCAAGAGGGTCGATAGCTACAACATATTTTGCATTTTTAGACATATCGTTTTCGACAAGAATAATGTCTTCGTTTTCTTCGGAAGCAATGGCGCAACACTCGCCACCTATACTTAAGGCTGCGATGAATTGCTCGTTGGCAAACACATCGAGTTTCTTAACGTTTTCGCCTTGAATATTAATTTCGCCTGCATCGCCCAATATGTCGGCCAGGCCGGCTTTGGTAACTTCGCGGTTTACTATTTTGGATGCAATACCGATATCTCTTAAAAGCCTGGATAATTCGCCTTTTGAGAAAGGGAAATCGGCTTGTTTTTCAATTATAAATTGTCCTAAAGTTTTTACTCTGCTCATTTTTGTTTTTCTATTTTTGAGGTGCAAATATCGTAAATATCTTTCATGTGGAGCAGATTAAATTGAAGAGTAAGAATTGAAAGAAATAAATACCTTTGCTTGATATTTTTGACTATGAAATTAGAGATAAGAAAAGGAGTAAGAGAGGACATTCCTGAGGCATTGCAGTTGGTTAAGGAGCTTGCTATTTATGAAAAAGCTCCGAAGGAAGTTACAGTGACGGTGGAAGAAATGGAGCGTGACGGATTTGGAAACGAAGCCGTGTTTACGTTTTATGTGGCCGAAACAGAAAATGGAATTGTGGGAATGGCGCTGTATTACATTAAGTATTCGACCTGGAAAGGGAAGTGTGTGTTTCTGGAAGATATTATAGTGACGGAAGAGTATCGCAAATTGGGTATTGGTAAAAAGTTGTTTGATGAAGTGTTGAGAGATGCAAAACAATTAAATGTGCGCAGACTGGAATGGCAAGTGCTGGAATGGAACGAACCGGCTATTAAGTTTTATGAAAAGATGAATGCGCATTTTGATAAAGAGTGGATAAATTGTAAAATGACATTTGAATAGGGAATTGGGCAATTGGGCAATTGCCTACTGCAAAATTGACGAATTGACGAATTAAAGAAAGATACAAATGAAAATATTTAAGTTTGGAGGTGCATCGGTTAAAGATGCGGAAGGGGTAAAAAATGTAGCGGGTATAATTAACCGTTTTCCTAACGAAAACATCATTGTGGTGGTGTCGGCAATGGGTAAGGTTACCAATGCTCTGGAGAGACTGGTGAATGCATATTATTTTAAAAAGGAAGATGCGAACTTGGTTTTGGATGAAATAAAAAAATATCATCTGGATATAATTCATCAATTGTTCCCGGATTCAAATCATGAGGTGTATGATGAAATCAATAATACTTTTGTAGAGCTGCACTGGGCAATAGAAGAAGAGCCTACCACAAATTTCAATTACGAGTACGATAAGATAGTATGCATGGGAGAAATTATTTCAACCAAAATAGTAAATGCATACTTGTCAATGGCAGGCATACCTTCTGAATGGAGAGATGTTAGAGATTTTGTTCAGACAGATAATACTTACAGAGAAGGAAAAGTAAACTGGGAATTAACCCAGCGACTGGTGGATAAAAGTCTTATTCCATGCTTTGCTGGCAGGAAACATCGTATTGTGGTAACACAAGGATTTATAGGAGGCACATCGGAAAATTATACCACCACACTGGGAAGAGAAGGCAGCGATTACACTGCAGCCATTCTAGCTTTTACAACCAATGCAGAAAGTGTAACCATTTGGAAAGATGTTCCCGGTGTGTTGAATGCCGACCCGAAATATTTTGAGAACACACAGAAGCTGGAACATATCTCTTATCAGGATGCGATAGAACTGGCGTATTATGGAGTGTCGGTAATACATCCGAAAACTATTAAACCGATACAAAACAAATCTATTCCGCTTTATGTAAAATCGTTTATTCATCCCGAAGATGCAGGAACGGTGATTAGTTCGGCTCAATCGCCATTGCCTGTACCTTGCTTTATTATTAAATTTAATCAGGTGTTGATTTCCATTTCGCCAAAAGATTTCTCGTTTATTGCCGAGGATAATTTCAGTGATATATTTAATTTGTTTGCAAAGGAGCAAGTAAAAATAAATGTGATGCAGAATTCTGCTATCAGCTTTTCGGTAAGTGTGGATAATGAAGAACGAAAAATTCCGGAACTAATTAAATTACTTCAGAAAGATTTTCGTGTGTTGTACAACGAGCAGCTGGAACTGATTACCATCCGTTATTACGACCAGACAACCATAGATAAACTGACAGAGAATAAAAATATTTTACTGGAGGTAAGAAGCCGACATACGGTGCAACTGGTGGTGAAGAAGAAATAATCAGGCTAAGTTTATGCATCTATCCCTAAGATTATATTCGTCTGAACGCCTCACCCCTTTATCCCCTCTCCAAAGGAGAGGGGGCGAAGCTTAATGAAACCTGATTTTTGCATACTTATTCTCCCCTCTCCTTTGGAGAGGGGCCGGGGGTGAGGCGTTTCGCAATTAATAAATAATCTTAGGGATTAGTGCCTAAGTTTAACTGCAAAATCTTTTCTGCTAACACCATTGCAATTTTTTTGTGGCTTTCTATTGTCCATCCTGCTATGTGTGGAGACAGAATTACTTTATTGCTTTTGGTTAAGTATTGAAATGCTTCCGGAAGCATTGTTACATCTAAGGTTTCGAAGGAAGTCATTTCGTATTCCAATACATCCAGACAAGCGCCAAGCACTTTCCCTGATTTCAAGTTCAGCACCAAATCGTCTGTGTTCAGACATTTTCCTCTTGCAGTATTGATGATATAAATATTGTTTCGAAAGCTATTTATAAAAATATCGTTCACCATTCGGTCGGTTTCGGCTGTTAACGGCACATGCAAACTCACTATGTCTGCTTCGTCACATATTCTTTCGAGGGAAGACTCCTGAATACATTCGTTTCCGAAATTGGTTTTGTATTTATCATACACCAGAAGTTTCACACCAAAACCTTTTAACCGTTCGGCAAAAGCACTGCCCATATTGCCATAACCAATTATACCAACGGTTTTACCCATTAGTTCCACTCCCCTATTTTCTTCGCGAAGCCATTTACCTTCTCTCACTTCTTTATCGGCTCTCAGTACATTATTAAACAAGGCGAGTAACATGGCCAGTGCATGTTCGCCCACAGCATCGCGATTTCCCTCCGGTGCATGAATGCACTTAATGCCTTTACTTTCGGCATAAGCCACGTCTATGTTTTCCATTCCTGCTCCTGCGCGGGCAATGAACTTAAGGTTGGTGGCTTTGTCGAGAATGTCCTTGGTAATTTTTATTTTGCTTCTGATTATTATTCCATCATACAAATGAATATTCTGAATAATCTCCTCTTTCGTCCAGTCATAATTGAGGTGACATATATGACCTGCTTTTTCGAGCGTTTGGTGTAATGAAGGATGATTAGAATCGATGAAAAGAATTTTCATAAAACAGAATTATGTTTCCACCATATTGGTGAGTGCTACAAAATCTGTTACTGATAATTCTTCGGCACGTTGTGTAAGATATTTGTGGTCGAGAAATTCGGGTTTAAGTTTGAATGCCTTAATGGAATTGCGCAATGTTTTTCTGCGCTGATTAAATCCGGCTTTCACTACTTGTTTAAACAGTTTTTCATTACAATCGAGTTGTTGAACATTATTTCGGGTTAAACGAATAACGGCAGACTTTACACGAGGGGGTGGATGAAACACATGCTCATCAACAGTAAATAAATAATCGATATCATAAAACGCCTGCAAGAGCACGCTGGTAATACCATAAGTTTTGTTTCGTGGTTTTGCAGCTATCCGCTCTGCCACTTCTTTCTGAAACATACCCACTACTTCGGGCACTTGGTTTTTATGGTCTAATACTTTAAATAATATTTCTGTAGAAATGTTGTAAGGAAAATTTCCGATTACAGCAAAAGGTTCGTTATTGAACAAAGTGGTAAAGTTGAGTTGAAGAAAATCGCCTTCAATGATTTTGTTCTCGAGCACAGGAAAATTCTTTTTTAAATACGCTATCGAATCCCAGTCTATATCGATGATATGAGTTTCGTAAGCTGTTTCGGTTATCAGATATTTGGTAAGCACTCCCATGCCCGGGCCTACTTCGAGCACATATTTATATAGGTCGGTATGTTTAAGACTTTTTACAATATTGAGCGCAATGGTTTCGTCTTTTAAAAAATGCTGACCTAAATGTTTCTTTGCCCGAACCTGATTATCCATAATGCCCTTCTTATCTCTCTTAACCAAGAGAGCAATTGTTAGTATAAAAACTTCTTACTTTATTATATTTCATTTTGTTTTTCCTTCTTCAAAGTCTTCCTTTAGGGACGACTGAATGGGCTTTATACTATTTCCAATAATGTTCGGAATGCAACAAACTTGTTAGCGAACTTTTCGGCATGCTCGCGCTGAAGTTTAGGAGAATGTTCGCGTTGATACTCTTCGAGGCGTTCTCTGCTTTCGCAAGTATATTGTATGGAGTAAGTGGTTCCTTGCTCTTCATCCACCAACACTTTGCATATTTTATTTTCCATAAAATATCCCGTTTGCATTACATCCGGAATGTGTTTTTGTTTCATCCATTGCAACCATTCTTCGCGCACATCGTTTTCGATGTTTACGGTTACGTTATATATTATAGCACCTTTTTGCTTTTTGCTATCGCCACTGTGTTGTTCCATTTCTTTATTTTGTATTTAACCTACTTATTTATCCTTCGAAAGAAATAAGGACTTTAATTAATCATATCTCCTCTCAACTTTCTGAATCGTTTTCGAGCTTCGACCACAAACAGACTTGCCGGATATTTTTCTAACAAATGCTGATATAAATCTTTTGCTTTTTCAGGCATTTTAAATTGATTTTCGGTGATGTCGGCCAGATTAAATAAAGCATCATCGGCCAAAATATCTTCTCCATAATTTTTGGTGATGGTGTCGTAATAAGCAGCGGCTTTGGTATAATCGGCATGTTTAAGCGCTATCTGAGCCTTTTTATAAAGTATATCATCGGCCAATGCATGATTCGGAAAAAGCTTGTTTATCGAATCAAATGTAACGACAGCTTGTTCGTCTTTGTTTTGAAACGCCAGCAAATCGGCACGGGCAAACATAAGCAGAGGAGCCTCGTTGGTATCTACAGCCAATGCATCACTAATGCGCATGGATAAATCCATAGCATCGTTGGCAATTAACTTGGCAGTAGCCCCTTTCAAAACATCCAGCTGAGCTTGTGCCCATTTAAAATCTCCGGTGTAATACGATATTTTAGCATTTCTGAATTTGGCTTCCTGTCCTATCTCATCATGTTTAAACGATTTCTCCACCTGAGAATAACGCAACGAAGCTTCCCAAATATCACCTGTCATGAGCAGAATGTCGGCCAACTCCAGCTTGCAGTCGGCTTGTGCCTGAGGAGTTAGTTGAGGCAGAGCAATTGTTTCTTCGAGCAATGCAATTGCATCTTCGGATTTATGCAAATAAAAAGCTTGAAGGTGAGCGAGGTTTTTTAGTATAGGTTCGGTGCCTGCAGACTTACCCAAATCGGAAATGGTTATGTTGAAATTACTTTCCATCTCGGTTAAATCTGCGGAAGTATAATTTCCTTTGGTAACCACTTTTGCAAACGAAACATTGAGCAACTCCATACGAGCGCTCATGTAATAAGGATTATCCTTGCCTTTGGAAATAACATATTGATAAGCTTTTGCAGCCAAATCATAATTTTCGTTTTGAGCAAACAATTGAGCAAGGCCCATTACTCTGGCGCCTTCTTCCTTTTTACGCTTGTCGAGTGCTTTGCCCTGAATAAATGCACCGTCCCAATCGCGTTGCTGAATTTGAATCCAGATTAAAAACTCTGAAAGGATGGTTTTATCCGGACTTTTCTGAATACGTTTGAGCAATTCGTTTTTCAATAATTCATTCTGCTGCTGGTCGGCATCGCTTGCAAAGCTTGTTTGCAGCGAGTTTTGAACCGATTGAATATACGAATCGTTTATTTCGAGGGCATTCAAATACTCACCTATCATGGCTGCTTTATCTCCTTTTTCGCGGTAAACACCGGCCAACTCGAAGTTATACGGATAACCGTTCAACGATATTTTTCGTCCTTTCAGATATGTTCCCACAGCATAATCGTATTGACGAATGGCCACAAAGGCATTGGCCAAAGCAAATACCTGCTCGTCTGCTTTGACAGATTTGATGGCTTGTTCCCAAGTAGTTTTTGCTTTATCGCTTTGTTCCGAACGTTCGTAAACAGTTCCCAAATCGACATTAAAAATTAAGTTATCAGGATTCTGTTTTATTTGTTTCTTCACTATTTTCTCTGCTTTCTTGAAATCTTTGGTTTCAATCATACAGTTAAAATAGGGGGTGTAATATTGCTGAGGCGATACTTTGTTATATAGTTTTTCGTAATAATCCAGCGCCTTATCAAACTCTCTGTTTTGAAAATACTGTTGAGCCAGTTGCTCATCTGTGCCCGGCTGAGCCGTGATGAGAACAGGCATTAATAGAAATGTACACAAAGCTGCAAACTTTGTAACACTTCTCATTCTTAATTTATAATTCATCATCTATAATTGCTACTTGTATCCTGTAATTTCTAACACGATTGCTTTGGCTTCTATATCCAAACCATTGCGCAAAGTTAACAAACTTCCTTGTTGTAAAAACTCGCCATATCCGTGAGGGGCATAAAGCACTGCATCTATTACTCTGCTTTCGGTTGGCATAAGTGGCTTTTTGTATAGCTCCATCTGACATTCGGTGCAGTAGCTTTTAGCTTCCTTTATATATGCCTGTGGGCGATAAACGCCCTTTAACTCGTATGTACATACATTTTCGAGCAGAAGTTTTACACGCAAATATTTTTTTAAATAAATCATTTAGGGTGCAAAGATAGGTGGGAATTTGTTGTGATGAGAAATCATCAAAAAATATACATATATAATAAGTATAGGGTAAAAAATGAGGTTTTTTTTGAAATCTGATAAGTTGCCGGGAGAAGATTGCTTACTGAAAATCGAAAATTGCATGTTTCTGAACGAAGATTGCATGTTTCAAAAAGAAGATTGCGTGTTTCGTTTAGAAGATGATAAGTTTCGTTTAGAAGATTGCATGTTTCAAAAAGAAGATTGCATGTTTCGTTTAGAAGATGATAAGTTTCGTTTAGAAGATTGCATGTTTCGAAAAGAAGATGACATTTTTCGAAAAGAAACTTGCTTTTTACTTCCAGAACTTGATAGTTTGATAAAAGAAAACGGTAATTAACACCTCACTCCTACTATTTAGATGTGAGATGTGAGATGTGAGTATTGAGATTTGAGTATTGGGATATGAGATATGAGATTGCCTACTGCCAAATTGAACAATTGACAAATTGCCCAATTGACTATTTAAAAAACGGCATTAGCAATAAGATACCCGAAAGGGCTACAAGCACGGCTACGGCAGTCCAACCTATTACATTGTTTACTGTTTTGTTTACATATTTGCCCATAATGCGTTTGTCGTTTACGAGCAAAATCATACAAACCAACACCACAGGGAGCAACATAC
Source organism: uncultured Bacteroidota bacterium (assembly GCA_903926385.1). Taxonomy (GTDB): domain Bacteria; phylum Bacteroidota; class Bacteroidia; order 2-12-FULL-35-15; family 2-12-FULL-35-15; genus 2-12-FULL-35-15. Next base: position 123,065 of record CAIYIS010000036.1, on the reverse strand, counting down.
CGTTGAGCACCTGCGACCATAAACTGATGCTGATAAGAGGTGCATTAGGGATAAGGATAATTAAGGCAGAAATGGCAATGATGCCGGTGTAAAGGGTATAAAACTCGGGAGCTTCTTTCCATTTCTTGTCTATTCCGGCTTCGAAACCAAAGGCTTCGCATACATAAAAAGCTGTGGCAAGAGGCAATATGGTGGCCGAAAAGATGGAGGCAATAAAGAGTCCGAAGGCGTAAACATAACCTGCCAGTGCGCCTGCCAGAGGTTTGAGAGCCATGGCGGCATCTTTGGCTTCGTTTATTACTATACCGTTTTCGTGAAGTGTGGATGCGCAGGCAATGATGATAAAAAAAGCAACCACCACTGTGGCTATGCAACCTATCAATATGTCGATGAGTACATATTTATAGTTTTTCATTTTCAATCCTTTTTCGATAACAGACGACTGCATGTAAAACTGCATCCAGGGAGCAATGGTGGTTCCTACCAAACCAATAACGAGAGCAATGCTTTGCGAATTCATGTCTAACGAAGGGTGAGCAATGGAATGTCCTATTTCGGCCCAGTGGGGTTTTCCCATAATGGCCGATACAATATACGTAAGCAAACAAACGCTAAACACGAGGAAAATCTTTTCGGCACTTTGATAAGTACCTTTTACCACCAGTATCCAGATGGAAAAAGCCACCAGAGGCACCGCTATATATTTGCTCACGCCAAACACCTCCATACTGCCTGCCACACCGGCAAACTCTGTGGTGGTATTGCCTATGTCGGCCACCAGCAAACCCAGGAAAATAAAGAAAGTAACTTTAACGCCTGCATTTTCGCGAATAAGGTCGGCCAGTCCTTTTCCGGTAACTATACCCATGCGGGCATTCATTTCCTGAATAATAATTAAAACAATAAACGAAGGAATAAGAGTCCACACCAGCTGATAACCATACATGGCTCCTGCCACAGAGTAAGTGGTAATACCTCCGGCATCATTGTCCACACTACCTGTAATAATGCCCGGCCCGAGCACAGCAGCAAATATGGCCAGCTGAGCCCAGAACTTTTTTCGTTTCATTTTTAATAAAGCCATACAGCGTATTTGTTTCTTTTGTTGAATAAGTCCATCGATAAATTACTTTATCATCGCCTCTCCCTAACAGGGGCGAGGCCCTTTCTTATTTCGTCTTCCCTTTATTTAATAAATCTTCCACAATATCATCAATCACCACCATACCTTCCAGTTGCCTTTGTTTGTTGATAACCGGCACAGCCAGCAAATTGTATTTCGACACCAGGTCGCCCAACACATCAATGTCGTCATCATCAAACACAGAAATGGGTTTCTTTTTCATAATATCTTTCATCCGTTTGTCGGGAGGAGCCACCACCAAATCGCGAAGCGTAACCACCGACAAAAATTTATCCGATTTATCAATAACAAATAAAGCATAAATGGTATTGGCTTCGGGTTTTTGTTCTCTCAGTTTAATGAGCACATCATTAATCACCGTGTTTTCGTGAAACACAAAATAATCGGTACTCATAATACTTCCCACCGAATGGCCGGGATACTCGAGTAGTTCGCGCACCTCGTCAGACGATTCTCTGTCCATTTCCATCAATAGCTGTTCGGCTTTTTCTTCGCCTAACTCTTCGAGCAAGTCGGCCACTTCGTCTGCCGGCATCTTTTCGAGTACATCAGCCGCCTTTTCTACCGAAAGACTTTCGATAATCTGAACCTGAGCATGTGGTTCGAGCTCTTCCAACACATCGGCTGCATGTTCTTCGTCCAATGCTTCGAACACCCGCGAACCTTCGTGCTTACCAAAATCTTCAATAATATCGGCCACATCCGATGGATGCAGGGTTTCTAACTTAGCCACGGTTTTGGAAAGCTTAATGCCCGAATGGCCATAATCTACAGCCGCTATATCGTCCCAAAGAAAAAACTTAGAAGGAATGGAAGCACTGAAAGGTTTGAGCACAGTGCTTATTTGTTTGGCAATGCCAATTCTGCGGAGCAAACCTTCTACTCCCACATCCACAGCCAATGCATAAATACCCGAAGGCACAGCCACCAGCCTCACATCGTTTACCCTAACCAGCTTTCGTCCGTTAATGTCTACTATTTGTTTGTCGAGCACATTATCCACCAAAAACAGGGCATGATGAATAACATCGGCATGAGCATGCTCCACTTTATCGCAGATTATTTTATAATTATCTTTTTTCTTTTCGATATGGATAAACTCAGCATTGAGGTAAGTAATATGGCTCTTGTGTTTTATCTGAAAAGCAAGCACTCTGGGGCGAATGGGTTCGCTGTCGTCCTCCGTATGTGTTTGATTTTCGATAATCAAATCTTTCAAAACGCCCACCACTTTTCCATTGGCATCCACGCATCGCGAACCAATGAGCCTGCTTAAATAAAATGTAATTTGTGAAGTCATAATCGCTTCCTTTCTTATGTAGTAAAGAAGGAAGCAATTACTGAAAAGAATTCAGATTGCCGCCCTATTTACTTTAGGTTGTTTAAATATCTACTACTCGGGCCTTCGTCCATTATTGATTGCTGAAAAAATAAATCGCGCAAAATTAATTCTTTTTTCATAACCAAGCGGCTTAAAAACAAATTTAATACAAGTAATAATAACATAACATTGTTAATACAGCCATACACGAACAAGCAAAGGGTAGAGTTAAAGATATCTCTTCTTTTCGGTGTTCTATTATTTTGTAGTTTTGACGGCTTTCAATAAAAACAGATAATGACAAAACTATACATCACCTTTCTTTCGCTATGCACACTGCTGCTGGCTTCGTGTGGCCCTTATCAGCAGGTAACTTTTAGCGGAATAGAAAACATGAAACTACTGAAGCTATCGCAAAACGGGGTGGAAGCAGAACTTACAGCAAAAATAAATAATCCGAACAACAAGGGTTTTACCATTTATCACTCCGAAATGGATGTAACCATTAACGGCATGAATGTGGGCAAAGCTCATCTCGAAAAGAATGTAAGGATTAAAAGAAACTCCGAAGACACCTATAAGTTTAAGATTAAATCAGATTTCGGTAACCTGAGTATTACTGATATTCCTAAAATCATTGCCATGGCTATGAGCAAGACTGTGAAGATAGAACTAAAAGGAAATTTAAAAGCAGGAAAGCTTTTTATTAAGCACAGTTTCCCTATCGACATAACCAAGAGTGTACCCTTAAATTTAATTAAATAACAACCCAACTTGTTTGCTTTTTCCCCTTCGGGAAATGAGCAACACCAAAAGATGTAATGAATACCAACCAACCCGAAAACACTTCACAACCTTCGTCTTTCCCCTCCGGGGAAGAAAAGAAAAGAGCCACTAATGCTCTGATAAACGAAACCAGTCCTTACCTTCTGCAACATGCCTATAACCCCGTAAAGTGGTATGCATGGAGCGATGAGATACTGGAAAAAGCACGTCAGGAGGATAAACCTATTTTAATCAGCATTGGTTATTCGGCTTGCCATTGGTGTCATGTAATGGAACACGAAAGTTTTGAAGACAACGAGGTAGCCGAGTTGATGAACCAACATTTTATCTGCATCAAAGTGGACCGCGAAGAGCGCCCCGATGTAGACCAGATATACATGACAGCTGTGCAACTCATGACCGGACAAGGAGGCTGGCCTCTTAATTGTTTTGCTTTGCCCGATGGGCGACCTCTGTATGGAGGAACTTATTTTCCTAAACAAAGATGGATGCAAATTTTATCGAGCATAGCCGAGCTTTTCGAAAACGAAAGAGAAAAGGCGATGGAATATGCCACTCAATTAACCGAAGGTGTTAAGTTGGCCGAATTAGTAAAGGTAAATCCAGAGCCAGGTGAATTGAGCACAGATGCATTGCTTACCAGCTATCGTGAATGGAAAAAACGATTCGACAACAGAGAAGGCGGCCCCGACAGAGCACCTAAGTTTCCATTGCCCAATAATTATCAGTTTCTGCTTCGTCTGGGTTATTCTTCTGCTCTTACTTCCCCGGAGCGCGAAGCGTTGAACGAACACATAGAACTTACGCTTACAAAAATGGCTTACGGTGGCATTTACGACCAGATAGGCGGTGGTTTTTCTCGCTATTCGGTAGACCGATATTGGAAAGTTCCGCATTTCGAAAAAATGCTTTACGACAATGCACAGCTTGTAACGCTTTATTCGGAGGCTTTTCAGGCTACTCGTAATCCGTTGTACAAACAAGTGGTGTACGATACCATTGCTTTTGTTGAACGGGAATTAACCTCTGCTCAGGGTGGTTTTTATTCAGCTCTCGATGCAGATTCAGAAGGTGTGGAAGGAAAATATTATGTTTGGAATAAAGAAGAATTGCAGCAAATAGCAAAAGACAAATTCAATATCATAGCAGATTATTACAATGTAAATCATCTTGGTTTGTGGGAACATGATAATTATATTCTGCTGCGAAACGACAGCGATGAAGAGGTGGCTAATAAGCATAGAATTACCATAGCAGAATTAAATACGATTATCGCTGCATTCAAAACACAACTGTTAGAAGTAAGAGAAAAACGTATCCGTCCCGGATTGGATAATAAAATTCTCACTTCGTGGAATGCCCTGATGACAAAAGCATGTGCAGATGCCTACACTGTTTTTAACGAACCTCATTTTCTTGAGATAGCTATTAAGAATGTGGATTATCTTTTTGAAAATGCTGTAAACAAAGATAAATCCCTGTCGCATGTGGCAGGGAAAAACAGCAGTGGCTTTTTAGAAGATTATTCCTTTCTGACAGAAGCTTTACTTGCTTTATACAGCTGCACCTTCGATGAACATTATCTTCAGCAGGCAAACGAACTGATGAAATATTGTCTTCTTCATTTTCAGGATACCAATTCCAAGATGTTTTATTTTACTTCCGATACCGACAAAGCACTTATCAGTCGTAAAACAGAGTTATCGGACAATGTGATTCCTGCTTCTAATTCGAGTATTGCAAAATCATTGTTTCTTCTGTCGCATCATTTCGAAAACGAAGCCTACATGGACACCTGCCGACACATGTTGAACAATGTACTTCCCCATATTGCAGCTTATCCCGAAGGATACAGCAACTGGCTGATGCTGTTGCAACACTTTACTCAACCGTATCACGAAATAGTTATTGCCGGAAAATCTGCCACAGAGAAACGAAAAACATTTCATACGCATTTTCTCCCGAACACACTGTTTGCAGGAAGCACAAGCGAAAGTTCTTTACCATTACTCACCCATCGTTTTACCGAAAACAACACGTTAATATATGTGTGTACCGGAAAAACATGTCATCAACCCGTTAGTGAAACCGAACAAGCGATTAAACAAATTATCTAACGTGAGGACTTTTGTATTACTCCTACTTTCCGTTTTGTTCAGCACCCTGTGCTCTGCTCAACTCATCGTTAATAAACCAAAAGATATTTCTGCAGGTCAGCTTACCTTTAATCCTACACTGATTAAACAAAACAAAATCAAAAGTATTTTAATGGTGATAGTGGATAAGCCCGATGGAGAAGTGATAGTAGACAAAGGCAATACACAGGGTTACGAATTCGATACACTGGGAAATGTTACCCGTTATTATTACACCATTTTCAGTCTGGCCCAAACCGAAGAAAAAGAAGTACCTGCTTTGGTGCGTCATGGCAGAGTTATTCGTCCTGCCGGCACACGAACGGTAACCCGATATGTTAACGATACCATTTTTGTAAACCTTTTTCACGACCATCAAAACAGAATTATTTCAAAACGGATTCAGTCGGGCGATTATTATGATACTTATTATTACGAGTACAATGCAGACGGACGCCTTTCGAAAGAACTGCATTGTAAAGAAACCAATGTAAGTGAAAATAAAAAAGAATTTAAGTTAGGTGTTCAGAATGTACTTTCGTCCGAAACATTTGAATATGCTGTGCAAACACCAACACAAATTAAGAAATCATGCCTCAATGACGAAGGGCGTGTGTACAAAAAAGCCATTATTAATTATGATGACAGAGGTAATAAGCTTTCTGAAAATTATGAATTTATTGTTAGCTGGATGAGGGAAGAATCGAGTTATAAATATGACGACAAAAATCGTTTGATAGAAAAAACATTTACCAGCAATGCTAACGGCATAGTAAAAACCGAATCGTATTATGAATACAGTCCAAACGGTGCATTGATCGGAGAAAAAAAAATAAAACAAGATGTAGTAACCGATGAAATAAATATACTGTACGACCCTGCCTTTAATTTACCTCAGTCGGAAGCCAACCGCGACCATCAGAATGCTTCCATAGGAATTGTAAAGTTTGGTTACAACTTTTATAATTAACCTCTGCTTCGATTAGCAGAACACCTCAACGGTTAAACAATTAACTTTATCTTTGCGCCATGAATTTAAACTTAACAGGAAAAACAGCGCTTGTTTGCGGCAGCACACAAGGAATAGGTAAAGCATCAGCTATCGAATTAGCATTGCTTGGAGCAAACGTAATATTACTGGCCCGAAATGAAGCATCGCTTCAGGAAAGTTTGAAAGACCTCGATGTTTCGGCCGGACAAAAACACGGTTATATCTGTGCCGACTATCAGATGCAGGAAGTATTAAAAGAAAAAGTAGAATCGTTTATTACAAAAAACGGAACGATACATATATTGATAAATAATACCGGAGGCCCTGCCGGTGGCTTAATACAAAATGCCAACACTACCGAATTTCTTTCGGCATTTAATAATCATTTAATCTGTAATCATATTTTAATGCAGGCTGTAACTCCGGGAATGAAAAAAACTCAGTTTGGCCGTATTATTAATATCATCAGCACTTCTGTTAAAATGCCATTGAAGAATTTAGGTGTATCTAATACCATTCGTGCAGCGGTGGCCAACTGGAGTAAAACACTTGCCACAGAAGTGGCCCCTTTTGGAATAACAGTAAACAATGTACTTCCGGGAGGAACACTAACAGGACGTTTGCAAAACATCATCGAAAACAATTCGAAGAAAAACAGCAAAACTGTGGATGAAGTGCAAACCGAAATGATACACGAAATTCCAATGGGGCGTTTTGCCGAAGCACATGAAGTGGCAAATGCTGTTGCATTTCTGGCTTCTCCGGCTGCAGCTTACATTACAGGAATAAATATTCCGGTGGATGGAGGAAGAACAGGGTGTTTGTAGTGTTTTAGCATGCTTGAATCATCTTTCAACATTATACAGAATATAGCCAGCAATATTATAGAATAGGTTAAATTTCACTCCTGCTTTTACAAATTAAACTTTCATAAAATAAAAAATCCTTCTCCGAATATCGGAAAAGGATTTTTTATTTCAATAGGAATTTTATTAGTGAACCAATACCTGTTTTACAGTTTGATCTTTATCGTCCGATAATATCAACATATATTCACCTTTACCGTAAGTGCTGATGTCTATTGTTTGAGAAACACTTCCGGAAACATTAGTTAATGATTTTTCGAATACAAGTTGACCTAGAGCATTCACAAGTTTAAGCTTATAGTTTTTCTTCACCGGGGCGTTAAACGAAACGGTAAACTGTCCATCATTAGGATTAGGATAAAGCGTAAGCGAATTGCCTTCGCTTAGTTCATTTATTCCAAGATTAGTTACATTTAAAGCACTTGATGCAAGAGATGCACATCCGGCAGCATTGGTAACAACTACCGTATACGAACCGTTTTGAGTCATTGTGTATGTTTGTGAAGTAGCCCCTGTAATCAAAGTTCCATTAAGATACCATTGATAACCTGAAGCTGCACTAGCTGTAAGTACAGCAAAACTTTGGGTAATGGTAGGTGTAGCCGGCACTGCATTTACCACAACAACTTTTGTACCTACAGCCGAAACACAACCTGCGGGAGAAGTAGTGGTAACCGAATAAGTCCCTGCCATGGCTAATGTAGCATTTGGTCTGGACTGATTTTGGGTTGTTGATGCAAATGAATTGGGACCCGACCAGCTATACGTAGCTCCTGTAACTGCAGGAATAGTCATTGTTAATGTACTTCCTAGACAAACAGGAGTGTTAGCTGTAATTACAGGAGTACTTGGTGTTGCATTAATTACTACCACTGTTGTGTCGGGATTTGATGTACATCCTCCGGAAGTAACCGTAAGTATATAATTACCTGCAAATGATAATGAAGTGGCAGGTCTAGTTGGATTTTGTAACGAAGATGTAAATGAAACAGGGCCTGTCCAGCTACAGGTTGCACCGGCAACTGTGGCAGTACTAAATGTAATTGTATTAGCAGTACCAGAGCATATAGGTGTATTGCAAGTTACAGAAGGTGTAGCCGGAGTGGCATTAACAGTTATATAATTTGTTTGTGTAAGCGTATTACTTCCGTTTCCATTAGTAGCAGTTAGTGTTACACTATATGTACCTGCAGAAGGAAATGAAAAAGTCGGATTTTGAGTAGTAGAAGTAGAAGGTACAGCACCTGGAATAGACCATGACCAAGATGTAGGGAAATTGGTACTTTGATCATTAAAAGTAACTGCTCTGTTGCTGCAAACAGTAGTACTAACAGTAGTAAAAGCTGCAACAGGAGGATTAGTTATGATGCAAGGTGTGATTTGAAACGAATAAATCTGAGTTTTTTGAGCACCTCCAGCTCCCATATACATTCCCGTGTGCCAAAATGTAGCACCATCTGGATCTAATGTTGTTTCTGAATAGTCACCATCTCTGTTAATGTTCACTGTTTGCGAAGCTGTTCCGGCATGAGCTACCTGTTCAGTTAATGGTAAAGTCCCCAAAGGGTCACATATTCTTCGACCGGTATAATACAATCCAGGATAAATACTGGTAGCGTTTGATTTCATATAACACAATCCGATTGAACCGTAATCGTCCATTGCAATGCTTCCTAGCCAACGAGTATCTGCATCAGGAGTGTAGGTTCCTTGCTGATACATGCTCCATACATGAGTTGTTTGATCTTCGCGTAATTCGCACCAACGAATACTTCTTTGTGCGGTGCTTATTTTTACTCCCCAATTTAATACAACCGAATTATATCCTGCAGTATTCCATGGTTTCCATTGAGCACGAAACATACACACACCTCCAATACCATCTAATTTCTGAGTGGTTCCAGGTTGAGAGATATCATCCCATGAAGAACTGTAGGAGGCATCGAAAGCAGCACATGACACACTACCGCCAGATGCAATGGTCATAGTAGGAGTGGTAGGCACCCAATTGGTGGTACATTTAAAAACATTTACTGCATCCACATTACTACCACCCCAACCATTGTCAGAATAAGAGAAAATAGGACATGGAGTTCCTGCAGGAGCTAAGGTTCCATCACCCGAATCGCCTGGCAATGGTACAAAGAAACCTGATGCAGGAGGAGAAAAGGTATGGTAAACAGCTCTGGATGCAGCATTACCTAAAAGCATTTGAGTTCTTTCGAAAGCAAACACTTTCTGAGCCTGATTGGATGTCATATAATAACCATCCTGCCAAACAGAAAACTTCAAATAATCAGGAAACGCTGGTGATGTAAATGTATAAGTGTACCAACTTCCGGTAGGGTTAGGTGTTTGAGAAATTGCGATATAAATTTTATTCCCAGTTGTACCAAATTGAGCCATAAACCAACGGTCAGCTGCTTTATCATAAAGCACAATAGGGTCACCATCGTTAGGAGTAGCAGTAGCCCATAAGTTACCAAGGGTTCCGCTAAGCAAAGTTGTTCCTGTTTTGGAATAAATTCTGAATGTTGTAGAATTGATCATTTGTACATAATGATTAGGTCCTACAGCCCCTGTAGGGTCTAATGGATATATATTTGCTCCTGATTGCCCGGTAAAGTTTTGTATAGGTGCTTTGTTGGGTATTGTTCCGGGTTCTTTTTGAGTAGCCGCATCATCATTTCCATAAGCAGGACCATCTTTTTCGACTGTTTTTGGGAATTTCTGAGGAATATTATTCTCATGATCTTCCACTTCTTTATCTCTGTGTCTTTTCTTCTTTTCAGGTGCATTTACCGGAAACATTTCGCTCAATGGTTTGGTTATTCCAAACTGAGAACATGTTATAAATCCTGTTTCATCTGTGTTTTTCTTTGTGCCCTGTGCAAACAAACTGCTCATTGAAAACAGAAGGGAAACAACTACTGTAGCTTTTTTCATATAAATAAATTTTTTTGAACCGCGAATGTAAGATTAATATTTGAAGGTTGAAATTTGAGAACCATTAAAATGATGAAATGAATGATTTTATAGGTGGGTATTTCCTTTGTTTGCTTTCAGACAAATCATTTAAAATGCTTCAGAGTTTTGCCTTCCTTATCATTATTTTTTTGTTTTCTACGAGTTAACAATTGACTTTAATTCTATAACTTATTGATATTACGCTTTTATTTTGCTTGAAGTCGTTTTTTTATTGACTGCCAACAGCGAAATAAAAATAACATGCTTCGACAAGCTCAGGATGACGGAAGTGATAATTTATAATAGCATGGGAGGGCAAGTTTATCAATCCGAAATAAAAATTCCGAAATCCGAAATAAATATAGAAGTGAGCGAATGGGCAAGGGGGATGTATTTTGCAGAAGTGAGCACAGAGAAAGGGGTAAGGAGAAAGAAAATAATAATAGAATAAGAGGATTGTAATTTACTCTTCCAATACTTTTACTTCGGCAATAGGGTTGAAGAGATACACTCGTTTGCTATGTGCTTCCACACATTTTATTCGTTTGCGGTTGGTTTCGCCTTTAATAAAATGACGGGTGTCGTTATACGAAAATAAAGTTCCTACGGGCAAGTCTTCCAGAAGCACTGTTCCGTCTTTTTCATCATACTTTTTCAGAATACGCAACAACCCAATGTCGGAACAACTGGCAGCAGCCGGATTGTTCATGTGTTTCCGTAAATAATAAATAATATCGTCAGGAAACACCTCGGGAATCAAAAACCGATTCATCAGCAATTTAAAATGCATTTTCCATTCCTCTCCGTGAGGTTTTACTTTGTTTTTATGTTTGTTCCAGGTGGTGAGATGAGCTATTTCGTGAACCAACGTAATCAAGAATGCATATTGATTGAGGTTAAAATTAATGGTAATTTCGTGGTTCTTTCCGCTATGAGGAGCGCGATAATCGCCAAGTTTAGTAGAACGGCTTTTTTTAACCTTCAATTTAAAATCATACACATATATCCATTCGGCAATGGTTACCACTGCATTTTCGGGAATGTATTTTCTTAGTATGGATTGGTTTCTTTCAAGCTGACTCATTATTTAAGAAAATGGTAAACCATGAAACTAGCCAGATAAGCCAATGTGCCCATATAAAGGAATTGAAACAAAGGCCATTTCCAGCTCTTGGTTTCTCTATACACCACAGCCATGGTGCTTACACATTGCATCGCAAAAGCATAAAAAATAAGCAAGGAAAAACAAACAGCCATAGAAAACGAAGGCATACCCGTAGTTTCGTTTACTTTTGAATGCATCTTATCTCTGATGGTTGTGGAGTTATCGGTATTTCCGGCACTGTAAATAGTAGCCATGGTTCCTACAAACACTTCGCGGGCTGCAAAAGAAGTAACCAAGGCAATACCTATTTTCCAATCGAAACCCAAAGGAGCAATAGCAGGTTCAATCCATTTGCCTATCACTCCGGCATAAGACGATTCTAATTTTTCGGAAGAGATTTTAGCTTTTAATTCGGTGGCGTTATATTTCGAAACCATCTCGGTGGTGGCGTATTTTTTCTCTATCGTTTCTATTCTGTTGCCGGGCGCATGCGATGACAGAAACCAAAGAATTACTGAAATGGCAACTATAATTTTTCCGGCATCGAACAAAAATACTTTTACCTTATCGGTAATGGCTATGCTCACTGTTTTCCATTGCGGAGAGCGGTACACAGGCAATTCCATAATAAAATAACTTTTCTCCTTGGCTCTTAATATTACTTTAAAAACATAAGCAGCGCCCATGGCGGCTATAAATCCTACCAGATAAAGGCACATTAAAATTAATCCCTGATAATTAAAAAAGCCAAGTGTTTTTTCTTTAGGAACAACGAGTGAGATAATAAGTGTGTAAACCGGAAGGCGAGCCGAACAACTCATAAGAGGAGTAACCATAATGGTGATGATTCGTTCTTTCCAACTGCTGATGGTACGTGTACTCATAATAGCAGGCACAGCACAAGCCACACCGCTTACCAACGGAATAACCGAACGACCGTTGAGTCCAAACCTGCGCATGAGTTTATCCATTATAAAACTAACACGAGCCATGTAACCGGTGTCTTCGAGCACAGCAATAAAAGCAAACAGAAGCGCTATTTGCGGAACAAATACCACCACACCACTCAGTCCGGCCAGAATTCCGTTTACAAGCAAATTGGTTAATTCGCCCGGAGGTAATGTTCGGCTGGCAAACTCGCTGATAAAAACAAAAAAGTTCTCAATCCATCCCATAGGAATGGCTGCAAGAAAAAAGATGGTTTGAAAAAGAAAGAAAAGAATAATTAAAAATATAGCGAAGCCAAATATTTTATGAGTTAGTATTCCGTCCAGTTTGTGAGTAAATGTTTCGTCCTGCACAGCCGATTTATGTGTTACACATTCGGCCACCATACGGTTAATTACCTTGTATCGTTCTACACTTTCCAGAGTTTGCAGTTTGTTTACATCTGCACCGGAGTTCTTAATTATCTCGCCTATTTTCTCTCGCTTGTTAGCATGATTATCCAGATAATGAATCTGAGAAAAATTACTGATGGTTTGAAAGGCCACAAAATCGCTGTTGAGTTTTATCACCGATTTTATTTTGGCTATCACTTCGCCTGCTATTTTGTTTACATCAATAAAATCAAGCTGAGGAACCGGCAGCGGCTGCAAAAGCGCAGAACGCAACTCTTCTATTCCGTCTTTTTTACGAGCACTGATGGCAACTACTTTTACTCCCAATCTTTCGGAAAGACGCACGGTATCTATTATAATTCCGTCTTTCTCCACCAGGTCAATCATGTTGAGGGCAAGAATAACCGGTATTTTTAAATCGATAATTTGAGAAACCAGAAATAAGTTTCGTTTCAAATTACTCGCATCGGCCACCACTATAGTGATGTCGGGATGATTATGATTTTCGGGATTACAAAGTACTTCGAACGTAACACTCTCGTCAAGCGATTTAGGATAGAGACTGTATGTTCCGGGCAAGTCAACTATTTCGGCTGTAAGTTGAGCACTTAATTTTGTGAAGCCAGTTTTTTTATCAACGGTTACACCCGGAAAGTTTCCTGTTTTTTGATGTAAACCGGTAAGGGCATTAAATAAAGTAGATTTCCCACTGTTGGGGTTACCAACCAGAGCTATTTTTAAAGAAGATTTTTCTGAGAAATTTACAAAAGCGCTATTTAATTCCACAACAGGAAATACGTTTTAGTTAGGATTAATCATTGATACAAGAACGGTAGATGCTTCTTCTTTTCTCAAACTTAATAAATATCCGGCCACCATAATGGCTATGGGGTCGCCCATGGGAGCAATTCTGTCGAGGGTAACTGTTTCGCCAGGTGTGCATCCCATTTCGAGCAGTTTTAGGGCCATATCTTTGTCAGTAAACGAATCGATAACTCCGCTCTCCCCTATTTTTAACTGCGCTAAATTTTTCAAAACCTTTTTGTTTTTCATTTTGGTTGGCAAAAGTAGTTCTATTTTCTTCTTTTACATAAAAATACTTGCGGCCCTGGCAAGTATTTTCAGAAAAGCGAGGAAATACAATTACTGATTGGTTGCAATAATCTTTTATCCGATGTTTTGTGATGATGAATGATGGCTCGCCTTGCTCCATTTAGGGCAATCGTTGCAATGTTTCTTTTTATGTCCGGCACATCCTGCAATGAGGGCAAACACACTAACTGCAATGAGCAAATTTTTGATGTTTTTCAAATCAAATTTCATAGTTCTAATTTAGGAGGCACAAATATATGCAAAACAAAACGACTTTGATATTGCCATTTATTCTTATTTTTAACAAAATTTTTTGATCAATTCAGTGAAACTGTTTTTTAATTTCGGTCGGTATTTCATTCTCATCAGGCGGGCTTTTGCCAAGCCGGAGAAGGTTTCTATTTACATAGACCGTATATTCGAAGAAATATATATTCTTGGAGTTGGTTCATTAGGTATAGTGGCTATCATCTCTGTTTTTATGGGAGCGGTTATCACCCTTCAGTCTGCCTTTAATTTCGAAAGCCCTTTAATTCCTTACTATGCCATTGGTGTGGCAGTTCGCGACTCTATGATTCTGGAGTTTTCTCCAGCCATCGTTAGTCTTATACTTGCCGGCAAAGTAGGTAGTAGCATTGCTTCCGAAATAGGCACTATGCGTGTAACAGAGCAAATAGATGCACTCGAAATAATGGGAATTAATTCGGCAGGGTATCTTATTTTTCCAAAAATAATTGCTTCGGTTTTATTTAATCCAATACTCATTGTTTTCTCCATGTTTCTGGGCATTGCAGGTGGATATTTCTTTGGAGCGCTGGCGGGTGTGGTTAGTCCTCATCAGTATGTTTACGGAATTACCTACGATTTCCGCCCGTTTAATGTGTTTTATGCATTAATCAAATCGGGAGTATTTGCTTTTATTATTGCTTCGGTGCCGGCTTATCATGGTTATTTTACCAAAGGTGGAGCGCTGGAAGTAGGCCGTTCGAGTACAAAAGGAGTGGTATATAGCAGTGTGCTTATTCTTGCTTTCGATTTAATTTTAACTCAACTTTTATTGGCTTGATACAAATTAACAACATATCTAAATCTTTTTCGGGCAGAGAGGTATTGAAAAATATTTCGTTTACTTTCGAAGCCGGCAAAACCAATATGATTATTGGCGAAAGCGGCTCGGGTAAAACCACTTTGCTGAAATGTATGGTTGGATTAAACGAAATAGATTCGGGCGAAGTGCTGTTTGACGGACGAGATTTTTATACCCTCGATTTTAAAGGCAAGAAAGAAATCAGAAAAGAAATTGGGATGCTGTTTCAAGGCGGAGCATTGTTCGATTCTAAAACGGTTGAAGAAAATGTGGTGTTCCCTATTTCTATGTTTACCGATTTAAGCGTAAGCGAAAAAAGAGACAGGGCCAATTTTTGCCTGCAGCGCGTTAATCTGGATAATGCAAATAATCTGTATCCTTCCGAATTAAGCGGAGGGATGAAAAAGCGCGTAGCCATTGCCAGAGCCATTGCTGTTCAACCCAAATATCTTTTTTGTGATGAACCCAATTCGGGATTAGACCCCAAAACATCCATTGTGATTGATAACCTGATAAAAGAAATTACCGATGAGTATAAAATTACAACCGTGGTTATTACTCACGATATGAATTCGGTTATCGAAATAGGCGACAATATCATCTTTATTTATAAAGGAGAAAAATGGTGGGAAGGCAATAAACTGGAAATACTAAAAACCGAAAACAAAGAAGTGCACGATTTTGTATACGCCACCAAATTTATGAGAGAACTTAGAAACAAGTTTTGATTTCCTATGGTTCGAAAGTTGCAAATAGAACAGCCCAAAGGCAGGATTTTACGAAAACCACCACAACACCCTGATTTAATAACAATTACCTGCTTACCTTTCTTGATTTACCCCTTTATAAAGCCCAAAAATAACTAGTAAATTTCTGAAAATCGGTAGTAATTTTAAAAAAATCACTGGCAATTTTCCGAAAAAGGCAAGCCTTTTTCGGAAAAAGGTAACCGATTATTGAAAAAAGGCAACCCTTTATTGAAAAAAGGGTAACCTTTTTCGGAAAAAGGTAACCGATTTTTTGAAAACTACTAGCCTTTTAAAAAAATTACTAGCGATTTTAGAAAAATTGCCAGCCCTTTTAGAAAAATCGGTAGTAATTTTTTAAAAATTACTACCGATTTTTGGACAAAGGAAAGCCACTATTAGCCCATCTTTTAGCTTTTGGAGTATTCCATTTGGCTATTCGGGTTGAATAGATGTCTAAACAAATGGAATAATTAGAAAAACAATTTATCTATTTCGAAACAATAAATTGTTTTGTAAAAATTTGCCCGTTGGCTCTTAATTGATAAAAATAATTACCTGCTGATAATTGATTGGTTTGAATATTTACAGAATAAACACCCGATGATTGTTCGCCATAATTTTGTTCCATTAATTTTTTACCCGTTGGGTCGATAACCCATAACGAAACATTCTTCGAATTTTTCTCTAACGAATATTCAATGGTTACCTGGTCTACCGATGGATTAGGATAGGTAGATAATTTCATTCCATTATAATATTCCTGAACACCTGTTCCTGGCGAAAGCACAGCCCACAAAGCAATATCATTATCCAGTTCGCCATTGGCTGTAGCCCCGCTAAAGGTTTCGTCAGAAACCAACCATTTTCCGTTACCGGCTTTGTGAAATGCATAATCTAAATTAAATGCATCATTCTTTTTGTCCGACATCAGCCCCACGGTATCGCCCGCAGCCAAGTGTGTAAAATCGCATCCGATTGCAAAATCGGAAACCGACCAAATCCAAGGAGGAGTGGCAAAGGAAGCGTAAGAATAGTTAATAGAATCTGAAATATTAGAAAACAATAAATCTGTAGAATCCTTTAAAATGCTTGGCCCTGGCCAGTTTTTTAGTGTTGCATTAAAAGCTCCTGCAACAACATTATATGCTACAGTCGTATCCATATCATAAACTTTCAACACCACTTTTGAAGTAGGCGAACTACCCAAATCGCTTTGTTTAGCACCAAACCAGCACAACACACCCGAAATACAAATATCGTAATGATTCGCGTTTTTATATCCCTGAGCCACCTCAGTAAAGTTATTCAAGCTCCCGTTGTTTCCATACAAATATCCGGTAAGCGAAGTTCCCAATCCAAACGTATACAAACAAGGATGCCCAGGCAACAAATTAAATACCGGAAAAAAATTAAAGGAAGTATCCACCCCTATTCCTGTAGTATCTACCATTCCGATGGCACGCACCGAGTTTGCTGTATGGCCCCAAGGCGAAGTTACTGAAATGAACTGTTGAGGAGATTCGAACGACTGAGCCGAAACCCCTAACAACATTACTAAAAAACTCATCAAAGCGAATACTTTTTTCATAGCTTAAATAATTGAATACTTAAAATTTTCAATGTAAAAGTAGGTTATTATTTTATACAAACAAAAATGTCCCGCAAATTGCGGGACATTTTTTATTCAAATAAATACTGTATAATTTTATTTAGTAACAACAAATTGTTTTGTGAAAACTTGTCCGTTAGATCTCAATTGATAAAAATAAGTTCCAGCAGCCAAATTAGTAGTCTCGATATTTACAGAATACTTTCCTGATGGTTGGTTTCCGTATTGATTTTCAATAATTTTTTTACCTGAAGGATCGATAATAAGTAAAGCAACATTTTTCGAATTTTTTTCCAAAGAATATTCAATAACAGCATTATCAACAGAAGGGTTAGGGTAAGTAGTTAATTTCATACCATTGTAAAATTCGTTAACACCAGTTCCCGGAGTTACCACTGCCCATAAAGCGATATCGTTATCAAGTCCACCAGTTGCAGTAGCCCCGCTGAATATTTCATCAGTCACATACCATTTTCCGCTTGCGGTTTGATGAAATGCATAATCAATATTCAATGCATCGTTCATTGCATCCGATACCAACCCTGCAGTATCGCCAGGAGCTAATGTAGAAAAGTCGCAAGAAATTGCAAAACTACCAGAGTTAGATGCACCAGACATATAAGCCACCGACCCGAATGCAACATAATTAAAATTCACAGTGTCGATATCAGCATATAAAATATCTCCTGATGCTTTTAACGTACTTGGCCCTTCCCAGTTAAGAGTGGTGGTATTAACAGCTCCTCCGGCAACGTTATATGCCTTGTTTGGTTGCATGTCATAAGCCTTAACAACAACTTTAGAGGTAATAGAGCTACCTAAATCACTTTGTTTTCCACCAAACCAACATAAAACACCAATTATCCCAATGTCACTACCATTAACATTTAAGTAACCTTGAGCAACTTGTTTAAAGCCAGATGTACTTCCATTATTACCAAATAAGTAACCAGTGGTTAATGTAGATGATCCGTAAGAATAAAATGTAGGATGACCTGTAGTAAAATTGAAGGCAGGCAAAAAGTCAGTAACATTTACAATACCTGTTGTATCAGGACTTGTGATAGTACGAACGCCTCCTACTGAGTTCTGAAAAGGTAATGTTTTGTGAACGAAAGGTTGTGAACCTTCCACAGTTTGCGCATTTGCGCTAACTGCCAATGCTGATAAAGCAAGAATTGTGTAAATTTTTTTCATAATAATTTTTTTTTGAAATGATAGTTAATAATTAATTAATGGTAAAAGTAGATTAATATTTTAGAACAAAAAAATATTTTTGATAAAAAAAAAGCCGTACGAGACGTACGGCTTCTTTTTAGAGTTGATAATTCTTATTTCACAATAACCATTTTCTTAGCAGAAGATGTATTACCTCCTACTTGAAGAGAGTAATAATAAACTCCTGCAGAAAGGTAGGTAGCATTTACTTTTATAGTATGCGCTCCTACAGTTTGATTGCCTTCTGCTTGTTCAGCAACTTTTTTGCCGGTTACATCGTAAACCGATAAAGCAACTTCTGATTTGCTTGCTAACTCATAATTAATAGTTGAGAAAGTGTTGAATGGATTTGGGCTATTTTGACCAAGTTTAACTCCATTCACAAAATCATTTTCAGCAATTCCTAAAGGACCAGCAATTACTGTAAAATCATCAAGATACAAAACATCCATGTCAACTGCATTATGATTAAATCCAAACCAAACAGTTTGACCAGTGTACATAGCTGGTAAAGTTGCAGAATGCATCACCCAAGTTGTATCATATAGAGCAGTAGAAGAAACAGCTGGAGGCTGAGGGCCATCAGCCATTGTAAATATTGCAGGATCGTTAAAGTCAGTCCATGAAGCCGAATCAGGTGAATTGGTTGTTGACGTTACATAAACTTTATATCCATCTTTATACGCAGGGTTTGTTTTGTCATACCATTTGATGCTTGCTCCCCCTGCAGGCACTGTAATAGGACCAAAATTTAACCAGTTGTTAGCTGTTCCTGGAGAAGAAAACCAAGAAGTTGCATGCCAAAACCAAGTTGAATCTGTACCTCCTGTCGCAACAGGATTTTCATACGGATGATAATAATTGCTTCCCCAAGGATGACCTACTGCCATTCCTGAAGTGTCGGTACTGTAATAAATTCCAAAGTCAGGATCCGCTCCAGCATTATTAGGCGTCAAACCATCAACATCTTCAATAGAGATTCTGAAATTAAAGTTGTTTGTGCTATCTGCAACGTATACACCTAGCAATGGTAACCACATTAATGTATCTCCGTTTGCACGGTTTGCATTAATTAATTCATGTTTTTGAATAGCTACAGCATGGCTATGAACTGTATTTGCTACAGGTAGCATCGCTCTGTTTTGTGCGATTGCAGAAGTTGTAAGAGCAGCAACTGCGATTAATGTGTAAATTTTTTTCATAGTTATTTTTTTATGATTAGTAAATTTGTTTAATAATGCGGTAAAAGTATAAATTTATTAATTAACAACAAAAATCTAATTGCTTTTTTTGTCTAAAAACAGAATATCTAATTATTCGCAAATCGGTTTATAATTTAAGCCAACTCAGCCTCTGCATAACTTTCAATTGGTGGACAAGCACAGATTAGATTTCTGTCTCCATGAGCATTATCAACTCTTGCTACTGAAGGCCAGAACTTCGAATCTTTTACCCATTTTAATGGATAAACAGCCTTTTCACGTGAATACGAATGTTTCCAATCATCTGAAATGACAGATTTAGCCGTATGAGGTGAATTTTTCAGAACATTATCTTCTCTGTCTGCTTTGCCCGAAATAATTTCATCTATTTCTTTTTTAATTGAAATCAAAGCCGAACAGAATTTATCCAATTCTTCTTTCGACTCACTTTCGGTTGGTTCAATCATTAAGGTATCGTGAACAGGGAAAGAAACAGTTGGAGCATGATAACCATAATCCATCAATCGTTTTGCTATGTCACCAACTTCCACTCCTCCTTCGCGTTTAAATGCTACACAGTCTAAAATCATTTCGTGTGCACAACGTCCGTTTTTACCTGTATATAATGTAGGGTAATATCCGTTTAAGGTTTCCTTAATATAGTTAGCATTTAGTATTGCATAACGAGTTGCTTCGGCTAAGCCTGTCCCTCCAAGCATTTTTATATACCCATAAGAAACTAATAATATTAAAGCACTTCCATATGGGGCAGCAGATACGGCATGTATTCCCTGCTCTCCGCTTGTTTTCACTACTGAGTGAGATGGTAAGAATGGAACCAATTGTTTAGCTACTCCGATAGGACCAACTCCCGGACCTCCTCCTCCATGAGGGATAGCAAATGTTTTATGTAAATTCAAATGGCAAACATCAGCACCAATATTTCCGGGACTTGTTAACCCTACCTGTGCATTCATGTTTGCACCATCCATATATACCTGACCACCGTTTTGATGAATAATATCAGTGATTTCAGTTATACTTTCTTCGTAAACTCCATGTGTACTTGGGTAAGTAACCATTAAACAAGATAAATTATCTTTGTGTAAAACGGCTTTTTCTCTCATGTCGTTCACATCAATATTTCCATGATCGTCACATTTTACCAATACTATTTTCATTCCACACATTGCTGCCGAAGCCGGATTGGTACCGTGAGCGGAAGTTGGAATTAAAGCAATATTACGATGCGAATCGCCTCTTGATTGATGGTATGCCTGTATAACCAGTAAGCCGGTGTATTCTCCCTGCGCTCCACTGTTCGGCTGAAAACTCATCTTAGAAAAACCGGTAATCTCACATAAGGCTTTATCCAGTTCATTAATCATTTCAAGGAAACCTGCTGACTGATCAGCAGGAACAAATGGATGAATATTTGCAAATTCAGGCCAAGTAATTGGCATCAATTCGGAAGCTGCATTTAATTTCATGGTGCAAGACCCCAACGAAATCATGGAATGTGTTAAAGACAAATCTTTATTTTCAAGACGTTTTACATAACGCATCATTTCTGATTCGGAGTGATACGAATTAAATACAGGATGAGTCAAAATTGCTGATTTACGAACAGAAATTGCTGATTGCATTCCGAACAACTGTTCTTCTGTAATTGTCGATGTTGGCTTGTTTGCAGCTTTTGCGAAAATATTAATAACACAATTAATGTCTGCTACGTCAGTTGTTTGGTCTGTCGAAATGAAAACACAATCCTTGCCCGTATAACGGAAATTAACCGAACTATCCAGAGCTAATTTGCAAATAGCATCAACGCTCATTCCAGAAGGTAATTTAACCTGAATTGTATCGAAGAAAGAACTATGCTCAATAGCATATCCTAATTTCTTTAGTTCATTTGATATGGCAAGAGCAGATAAATGTATTTGCTGTGCAATACCTTTTATTCCTTCTGGTCCGTGATAAACCGCATACATACTTGCCATAATAGCTAATAAAGCTTGAGCTGTACAAATATTTGAAGTAGCTTTATCCCTGCGAATATGTTGTTCACGTGTTTGAAGCGCCATACGTAAGGCCTGATTACCTTGAGCATCTACAGAAACACCAATTATACGACCAGGAATAATTCTTTTGAATTCTTCCCTACATGCAAAAAAAGCAGCATGTGGACCACCAAATCCCATTGGCACACCAAATCGTTGTGTATTTCCAACAACCACATCAGCACCCCATTCTCCAGGAGGAGTTAATAGTACAAGACTCATAACGTCAGCAGCAACAGCAACAGAAGTTCCATTAGCTTTCGCTTTCTTTACAAATTCAGAATAGTCGTTTATTTTTCCAGCTTTAGTAGGATATTGAACCAATACACCAAATATGGTATTATCCGTTGGCATCGTGTTATAATCACCAATTACTAATTCAATCCCGATTGGAGTTGAACGTGTTTTTAATAAATCTATAGTTTGAGGATAACATTCATCAGAAACAAAGAATTTGTTTACACCATTTTTCACTTGATCACGATTACGGTTGCTGAAAAGCATTGTCATGGCTTCAGCGGCAGCAGTTGCCTCGTCCAATAGTGATGCGTTTGCAATTTCCATTCCCGTTAAATCCATAATCATGGTTTGAAAATTCAATAAAGCCTCCAAACGTCCTTGAGCTATCTCAGCTTGATAAGGAGTGTAAGCTGTATACCAGCCCGGATTCTCCAAAATGTTACGTTGAATAACCGGAGGTACTATGGTATCAAAATAACCTAACCCGATATATGTTTTGAACACTTTGTTTTTTGCAGCTATTCCGCGTAGATGCTTATGATATGCATATTCTGACATACCAACCGGTAAGTTTAGTGGCTTTTTCAACCTTATTCCAGCAGGAATAGTTTGTGCAATTAATTCATCTAAGGAGGAAGCTCCGATTTTTTTAAGCATTACTGCTACATCGCTTTCGCGAGGACCGTTATGACGGTTCACAAATTTGTCTGTTAATATCATCTGTAGTATTTTTTTAAAAGAAGGCAAATATAATTAGAATTGGGGATAAGGAATAAAAAATAAAAAAATCAAAACATGACAAATATCAGAATTACGCTTGAGCCAAATTAAATGTGGTACTACTTGAACAAGATTAAAAAATTGGACTCATGTACCTCTGAGTGTTTGATAATAGTTATATTTGAGAAATTTTTAATAGTCATTATGTACAAAATATTCTCAATTGTTTTAACAGCTTTAATCATCATCACTTCACAAACCGCCACTGCGCAAAGCAGCAACGACACCATATTAATGATGAGCGGGCAGGAAGTGATTTCGATGGTATATGATACTTCCTTCGGAAATATTACATATAAAAACCCAAAACCTGATGGAGACCCAATCACAGTAGAAACTTCAGACGTATTTTCAATTCGAAACAGCAAAGGAGAAATGATAAAATATGTTCAGGATACAGCAGGTGAAAACGATCTTACTATAGAAGAAATGCGCTATTATATAAAAGGACAGCAAGACGCCAGAGAAGGCTTTAAACCTCATGGAGCATTTTGGGCTAATATTGGAATAGGACTAGCTTCGGGAGCCACTGGATCTTTCTTTTGCCCAATTCCGCCTTTCGCATTTACTGCACTTTCAGGTTTGACAAAAGTAAAAATAAAACATTCAACTGTTTCAAATCTGGAATATCTAAAACATGACACTTATATTTTAGGATACGAGCATATTGCCAGAGGTAAACGAAAGACAAGGTCATTAATTGGAGGAGGTATCGGTTTAGTTGGAGGATTGGGAGCAGCGATCATTCTTAAAAACACAGGCAACTCTCTCATTAAAAATTAACTTTATATTTTAAAGTCCACTACTTTCTTTAATAGAACAGAACGGATTCATTTTTTTATTTCTATTTCGTAAATCGTAAAAATGAAACGTTTTTTCGACTTTATTCTTTTTGGGAACATTTATGTTGCCTTAGGTGCAGTTTTCCTCATTCAAAGCACTGTTGTGCAGTTTAACCTTTCATCCCCACTTTTTTATTACTCTGCTTTTGTGTTTTTTGCCACAGTCTTTATTTATAATTTACAAAGGATATTTTACAAGAAAACGGAAAACAAAAGCCACCAATCTATTCGTAGAATATGGATCTTCAGGAATCAGAACCTTATAAAAATACTAACTGTTATTGGTTTTGCAGGCATGACAATTCTTTTCTTTTTCAACGATATTCGAATTCTGGTTTTCCTTTCACCTCTTTTTGTCCTGTCTATTGCTTATTTCTTCCCATTGGTGAAACTTCGTAACAATGCTTGGGTTAAACTTTTTACTCTTGCTTTAGTTTGGACACTGACCACCGCTCTGGTTCCAATATTGCTAAAAAAAAACATGAATATGCATCTGGCTGAGTTGATCTGGAATTATTATCCTGAGAATTACTTTCGAATTGTTCTGCATATCTCCACTCGCTTTTGTTTTATGTTAGCCATTTGTATCCCTTTCGACCTTCGCGACATGAAACTGGATGCGGAGGAAAACATTATTACATTGCCCCAAAAATTCGGAGAAAAACGTTCACGTAATTTAGCATTATCTGTTACTATAATATATGGTATGCTTCTTATTTCAGAATACATATTCCGTATTACCTCCCTCAAAACACTTGTGGTGTTATTAATCAACATGGTTATAACTTTGGTTTTTATTATGCTCAGCAACAGTAAAAGGAGCGAATATTTTTTTGTAGCAGGAATAGACGGAATGATGATTTTGCAGGGGATGATGCTTATTCTATCATCATTATTTTATTAAAGGTTTCCAAAATTACAATTTAATAGGTTCAATTTTTTGTGTCTAAAATTTCCCTTTTTCTTCGTTTTTCAACTAATCTTATTTCATAAAAAGGATTCCCTTTCTAATTATTATTAATCCAAGTAAAAAAGGCTCTCCTTATGTAAAATCATTCTTTAATTTAATTCAGAAAATGAAATTTAGTTAGAAAGTGTAAGTCTTAAACTAATACCTGCATTAGTATTTGTTGTAGGAAACGAAGATGAAATAACCGGTTTATTAATTATCCTATCATAGAATAATCGAATACTTAATGTGGTGTTGATTGCATAGTCAGCCGATACTTTTATAGAAATTATATTGGTCCCACCTGTTGGCTGACTAACATTTTCCACAATTCGCCTTATGGTTGTAATGTTTTTTCGGAACGACAAGTCTGCTTTCAGGTTTAAGTCACTTTTTATCGGCTTGCCTTTGATATTGAAAACTGGCGGCATGGTGATACCCGGAATTCGATATCCAGCTCCTACGATAATTTCACGTCCGGCAACTTCGGTAATTGTTTTACTTGTTAATCCGAGCGAAATATTTCGATCTCGTTTAAATTCAAAATTCAATGATACGTTATTAAGAAGAACTACTTCCACTTTTATTAACGGACTCCATTGCTCCATAATGGTAACACCGCTTATTAACTTATCAGAATAGAAATTTGGATTTGGGTCGGTGGAAACAGTATCCTTGTTTGGTGTATAACCTCCTCCTGCATCGTGAAACAAGAGATTTGATGTGTACCCACCTACACTATATGTAGAACGATACGCGTGGCTTAAGGTAACAGTCTTGAAATATTTTTTCACCTTTTTCAATTTCGATAAACCATCGTAAGTTATTCTCCAGTTAGGCTTCGGAACCTTTGGAAACGAGCTTGTAGATGTAGGACCGCCAATCTTACCTGAATAAGCTGCCAAAAATGCCGGAATCAGCACTTCCTGAGAAACGGAATTATAACCTTCCTTATATCCGTCAATGCTTCCATGTGAATAAGGATTGTTTTCACCTAATTTTTCGGAAACAGCCTGACGAGAGTCTAGGAAATTTCCAAACACGGCATCCCCTTTCATAAACGAAGTACGATAAGCTGAATAAGACATACTAAAGTTACCCGATTCAGTAGGTGATTGATGTACAAATTCAGGATCGCTTGTTCCTCCCCACTTAAAAAACTCGCTCGTTCCTTTAGACTGAGCGCGTGTAGCACTTAATTCAACTTTCAAATCAGGCATAGGTTCCAAGTTGGCTTTCACACTTAGGTTTCGGCTCGATGTGGTAGTGTAAGGTGTGTTTAGCGATTGTGTATGCACCAACCAGTCATCATTTCTATGTTCGGAGTCGTGCAAGGAATTATCAATTGCTAATTGACGAATGTCGCGCTGACTTCCAAATATAAATCCTGTAGTAGGTCCTTTAAAATGCGCATCCATTCCCATCATTTGAGTTCCCTGGTTATATCCGTTTAGCATAATTCCGTCTATCATTGCGTAAGTAACAGTCACCGTTTTTAAACTCATTAACAAACGTGCGGTATAAAGCATAGCCCCGTGAGGTTCGCTCTTTTTATGTTTGGTCGTGTCATTCGGATTTAAGTCCTGAGCCTTTCCTCCGGCTTTTGGATCAGTCTGCCCTTTACTTGCTCCTGCTTTCGAATTTACCTTTTTAAAATAGGGAATGCGATTGTATAAAGTAATCATGTTCAACTGTCCATTCCACTGAATGTTTCTCGAATTCTGAATGGTATTACCTAACGTGTCGACATGCACAGGTATTTGATTTCCATGTTCATCTTTTACATATTTTGTATCATACAATGGTGAATGCTGCCAAGTGTATGTTCCAGTGTATTTGACCGAAGCAGATGTAAAATCAAGATAAGGAACCTTATTAATAGGTATTGTATAATTCAAATTAACCTGATGATTGTAATTTGTTGTTTTACCTAGGTTCATTAAATTTTGGCGAATGGTATCCTTTTTATATTTATCATCAATTTCACCTGCAGGCTCAAAAATTCTTGCTTGATTATTAGCCGAAAAATCGAGTTTCAAAGCTTTTGTAATATCATACTTAAATGTGTATCCTCTGTTCATATTAAACTGCTTATTATAGGTAGGCAGAATGATAATATCGTCTCCGGTAATATTTCTATCTTTTGCGGTTGCAAATGAGCGAATTAAATCAGTACTAAATCCAAGCTGTGCAGGTTTTAGATAAAAGTTAATATCTCGAATCAGGGATAAATAATTCGATTGCAAGAATGGCACTTTAGCCAACGGCTTTATGTTTTTAGGTTGAGGAGAATAACTGTAAATAACACCTCCGCGATAACTCTTCACATCATTGTATTCTACATTTACGTTACGTTTAAAAATATTTGTGTAGGAATAAGAAGCCGACCAATTGGAGACATCATAAATATGTGCCTTCTTCTGATTTTTCCCCTTATCTTTTTTAACATTGGTAAAGTTTATACTGTTTCGTTTTGTGTAATCCTGAACGATTTCTTTATAATCTTTTCTCTCCTGCTTGTCCATTGCTTTCAGCTCAGGCATTAACAATACATCCGGATCTAACGGATCGTACTTTGGGGTAATGAAAGTTTCTGAACGGCCTATATACATCGGAACGTGTACACCTAAATCTTTTGGCAATAATTTACCTAATTCCAGACTGGAAGAAACGTCATACTGTTTCATGGTTTCTTTTTTACGCTGGTCTACTTTGTTTTCCAAGCTTCCAAATCCAGGAGTGTACATACTTCCCGACAATGACAATGTTCCCAAATCTGCGAGTTTTGCAGTAACTCTTGCATTTGCTGCCCATCCGCCCTTCTGATCAAAATCAGTTAATCGTAACTCGTTTACCCAAATGTTACCACATTTTGCCAATCCGTCATCTCCACCGCCCGGGGCCAATTTCTTTGGATTTCGAATACCAATCATAATGGTTCTTATCGCACTTATGGTTGGATTTCCTTTTACAGTAATCGTTCGTGTACCATCTGCTTCCGAATATTCGGTACTTAATGTAACATTACTTCCATTAATGTTCTTATTTCTGTTTTCTTTCACCGAAAGTAACTTGTCCAATTCAAGCACCATTTCGTTTCCTGAAGGCCAAACTAAATACTGACTTGCCTCAGATGTCCCATTATAACTGCCCGGGGCGGTCACCTCCAAAGGAATTGAATATTCGTAGTAGTTATCAGTATAATCTGTTCCCAAACGAATAAACACATCCAAATCGTCATTATTTAATGGCATTGAGGCATTCGGAAAAGCTTCACCATGTATGTACATTTTCATGGTTTTGTAATTACGAACATCCAGATCTGTATTTTTATATGCTGCCCGGGCCTTTCCATCTGCAAGATTACATACCGAAAGTAATAACGACTGTTCGTTAAGTTTACTCAAATTGGCAGAGGCCACATTTGTTTCACGGTCTATTCCCGGAGGCATTACATAGTTTACAGGTTGTTGAGCTCCATTCTCTTCTATATTAACTGCACCAACGTTGAAAGTTGTCAAATCGTCATCATTCGGAATATATAGCCCCGGTTGCAACAAATCAAAACCGTATTTTCTCCATTCATCTCTTACCAACTCTAAACGAGCGAAACGTAATAATACAGAATCGTCAACTCCCTGAAAGAACATACGAATAAAGCGGATGGATTGAAAATTTTCAATTGAGCCCACTTTTAATTCGGGCGATTTGATTGGAATTTTGAATTGATACCAGGTAATAGGTTTTGTTTGTCCGTTCTTAATATTTTGCCCGGTAGTATTATAAACATCGGTTATGTAATTATGTCCAACGCCTGCTGCAAAATCGCTTGGCTTTAAACTAATATGATACTGAAAATAACTTTCAACAGTAGATAAGTTATTATCATGGTTGATATCCTCTACATTCGGC
Organism: uncultured Bacteroidota bacterium; assembly: GCA_903926385.1. Taxonomy (GTDB): domain Bacteria; phylum Bacteroidota; class Bacteroidia; order 2-12-FULL-35-15; family 2-12-FULL-35-15; genus 2-12-FULL-35-15. Next base: position 94,670 of record CAIYIS010000036.1, on the reverse strand, counting down.
AGGGTGGACGATGAGGTTGGGTATGTACCAGAGGAAACTGGCGAGTTACCTTCCATTCCATTAAACTTTTTATATCGTTCACGAGTAAGAAGATTATCATAATCACTGCCTCTGAAATAATGATAATCATCTCCAGAAGGATCTTGAGATATTTTGGCATATTGTGAAGGAGATAATGAACTAAGATAGGAACTAAAAAAATTTGCTTCAGCAGCATCGGATAATCCATCCAAACCAACATCCTGAGAGGTACGGTCACCCGGATCAGAATTAAAAGCATTTACCAAAGGTTGATTTTGTGGAACAACTCCCCACGCGGTAGTTATTACCGGAACATTCTGACCATTGTTACTACTTGCAGTACTTGGGGCAGGCAATCCATTTTCGGCACTTCTGTAATTATCATGCAAAATATCTTCTGATACATTTCCTAAATCAAAATACAAATTACCCGTACTGTTTGGTGATACGTTGTCAGCATTAAAAGGATCCATCACCCACATTTGAATGTATTCTATGTTAGCAGCCTCAAAATCGTTAGAAGAAATAGCCCGCATAGCTCCTCCCCATCTAGTTTCTGGATGATCCAAAAAACCATCCGAGGTTAGTCCTCTCGCAATACCTTGCACGCCTCCGGGAGGGCAATAATTGTATGGCCCTCTTTCTCTTGGATAATAAGCCATATCAAGTGTTGCAATATTAACAGGTATTCCGGTTGCCGATTGTTTGTTTGGGAATACCTCTGTTTCGGGTACTTCTCTAACAAAATTGTCTGACATAGCATTATTATCAATGTTACTTGGGGTGGAGGCATTATCATGACGCAAAAACAATGGATCAATTACATACCATGCTAACTTTGCACGGTTGAACCCAGAGCGTAATGATGTGTCCAAGTTGGCTGTTTCGGGAAACAACTGAGGCTGCCCTTGCGGAGTACTAGCCAAATTCCATGATCCCTGCGAACGTAAATCAATGGTAGATGTACTTCCTTCAAAATCGTCAATGTAGGCATTTCCGTTTTTACCAATCGCCTTATTATGGCCAGGTATTAAATAAGCGTACTCGGCAGATGTAGTAATAGTACTCATCTCCTTTGTAGCAATAAGAGGTAGTTTATCAATCAAACGAGTTAACCAGGCGGCATCTGTTCGGTAATTTCCGTCTAGCCCCCAAATCGTATTGTTAATAGGCTCATCACCTATATTCACTTTCTTAGTAAGTGGCCGTTCTTTCAAATTCATAATGGTGGCGCCCACATTAAAATCTTTATTAATTTTAAAGTCAAGGTGAGTACCCATCAAAGTTTTTTGCTGAACAGCAAACATAGCGTTACTTTCCAAAGAGGCTTTAATAGGTGTCCCCGAATTTAAAATACCTTCGTTAATAATCTTCACTCTTCCCAAAGTGTAATCCACCGTATAGTCCACATTTTCGGTTAGCTTCACTCCCCCTGCAGTAACAGTTACCGAACCTTGTGGCACATTAGGAGAACCCAAGTTTAACTCCGAACCTCCTGTTGATTTGTAAGAACCCTTTATCTTAAACCTGTTCAGGTTGGGCAATTGCTGTGCCTGCACACGTGTAGAATCATATAACTGAGGGAAAGCATATTTCCCAGATTCAAACGGATCGCAACCTGCAGAAAATTTGGATGCCAGATAACTTCCAAACGGCTCCACTACCGGCAAAATAATTCGGCCAGTATTGGCATTAATAGTTACTCCATCAATAAAGTCGTATTGCCCATCGGGGGTCTGGTCGTTTTGCGAATTTAGTTTATCAAAACTTAACACTTGAATCAATGGTTTGCCTTGAATATTAGTCTGGCATTGCGATACAGGAAGGTAGTTAATATCTGTACCTGTTTTAGAATTATTATAAAAAACATCCAATTTAAAATCAGCCGAATTTATTTGGTACGAACCAATAGAGTAAACGTTTTTCATCATTAGTTTCCATAGAGGCAAATGTGTGTTTGCAGAAGAGCTCTTCAGCAATTTTACAAATAAGGCTTTTGGAGCGGCTTCACTTTCAGAGAAATCTCCTACCATATAAACCTTTCCGTTATATGTATACTGATAAGCCACACACAACACTTGATCAGGATTTAACTGCTGATTAAGGGATATAAAACCCAATTTTGGATTAAAAGTATATTCCGAAGCCTGTAGTTTTTTTGCATTCAGCATTTCAAATTGTGCTGTTTGCTGCATTTTACCATGAAACTTTGAATTAATTCCAGACACCGTATAGTTCGTCATACGAAACATAGAGTCTTTACTACCATTACTTGGATAATACCCACTATGTGTTAAATCTTCATACAAAGAGTTAGCACCATTTTCCGGTAAAAATGGTGCAGTTGTACTAATCGGTGTAATACCATGATTGCTTCCAACCGTGAGCTGTGATGCAGGTATATGAGGGCTCGATTCGCCTAACTCCGAAAAACCTACAACACTTCTGATATCTTGTGTAACATTATTAGTGTTGGATACCCAAACTTCTATTTTAGTAATATTAATTTGTGAATTGATAAAAGGCAAACCTGCTAACGCAGAGTTGTAATTATCTCGGAAATACTGAGCAAGGAAAAAGTGTTTGTTGGCTTCGTAGTTGTCGCCTGCTATTTCGTACTTGGTTACCTGAGCACCCCCTGCCGATTCCACTTCCGATTTCTTTCCTTTCTGCTGAGACAAAATACTGGTAACCGTTAATCGCCCAAACTGCAATTGAGTTTTGATACCAAATAAAGTCTGACTTCCGGTAATCAACGAACCCGATAAAGGCATGCTAACATTTCCGGCTTCTATCTTTTTAATAATTTCATCTTCGTAACCGGTATACTCCAGTTTCATTTGATTTTCGTAATCAAAAGTGGACTCTGTGTTGTAGCTGGTGGTTAATTTTAATTTATCCCCTATTTTACCAATAACGTTTAATTGTATTTTCTCATTAAAATCGAATGTGTGAATCTTACGTTGCTTAACAGGTAAAGCCGGGTTGTCGGTTTTAGTAGCATTATACGCAAATATCAATTCGGCCGAACCATTAGGACGAATATCAACGGTATTACCACCAAAGATACGGTCGAATAATTCTCCTCCCACTTGTAATTTCGGAATCTTGGTGGCATTGGCAGCGTTTTTCGAATCGGCATGAACCTTCGATTCCCAATAACCTTTTACTTGTTTTTTAAACATGTAATCCTGGTATTCTTCGCTTTCCATGTATGTTGGCGGACGGTAATTAAGTCCTCCCATGGTTTGATTCATGATGTAATTTCCCGATACAGGGTCGTAATCCACAGAGGTGTGAATATTAGATGGATTATTAAGCATCAATCCTCCCCCGTTAGGGTATGTTAGCGGGTCGTTGTTACTCTGATCCTGAAAATTGTAATGCAGGGTGATTGGTGTTATCGGAGTATCCACAACCACTATTGGGTCGTACGTATCCAGATTCTCAGCATGATTATAAGGGCTTACTTTGGCATCAGAACTTACAATAAATGTAAGCAATCCGAACGAAGCTAATCCTGCAACTATGTATTTGGCTATTGATTTAGTCAAAATGTAAACTCTTATTCTTTTTTAAATTTTTATTTCCCATGGGGCCATGCGGTTATCGTTTAATAACCTGTCCCTTGTTTATTGATTTTCCTTTACTTTAAACTTATTTCAGCCCTCGCATGTTTAAATAAGCCAACAAAACTAACTTAATAAACAACAAAACAACAAAAATATTGCTCTAAACTAAAGATTTTTTAAAGCCGATTTAATCATTTGCTCCACCGTTTGACCTGTTCCTTCTGTTTTCAATATCTTATCCAGCACTTTTTCAGCTGCCAATTTATTGAACCCTAACATAACCAAAGCAGATAAAGCTTCTTCTTTTACTTTACTTCCTCCGCCCACAAAAAACTCAGAAGAAAGTTCTTCCTTACCCATTTTACCTTTCAAATCAACAATAATTCGTTGAGCTGTTTTTTCGCCAATACCTTTCACACTTTTCAGTAAAGCCACATTGCCTGTAACAATGGCGCTCTGAATTTCGGCAGCGCTGAGTGACGAAAGCATAAGCAATGCACTCGTTCCGCCCACACCCGAAACCGATACCAGCTGGCGGAATAAATCGCGTTCGGCTATATCGGCAAATCCGAAAAAGCGAGGCATATCATCGCGGATATAAAGTTGTTCGGTAAATAATTTGCAGTGTTCGCTGTTGCCAATTTTAGTAAATGTATTCAACGAAATTTGCATAATATACCCAACCCCTCCAGCATCTATTACTGCGTAAGTAGGATTTTTTTCTACCAATTTCCCTTCGATGTGATATATCATAGGCCTCTCTCCGACTCTACCCAAAGGGGAGAGAGTCTGTGTAATGTTAGTATTGTTGTTTTTTAATTCGTTTTATATTCTACTTTTCTCGCCTTTCACCTCCTCCCTTTCGGGGAGGCTGGGAGGGGCATTTTACTTCCTCGCCTGTGCATCAATAACCGCAATGGTTACCATGTTTACAATTTCGCGAACGGAACTTCCAAGCTGTACAATGTGTACCGGTTTTTTCATTCCTATCAAAATAGGCCCTATGGCTTCGGCACCGCCCATTTCCTGTATCAATTTATAAGCAATGTTTCCGGCAGCAAGAGTAGGGAAAATAAGTGTATTCACTTTTTTGTCCACCAAATCAGAGAACGGAAATTGTTCTTTTAATAAATCATTGTTTAATGCAAAATTGGCCTGCATCTCACCGTCTACAATCATTCCCGGATAATTGGTATGAAGCATATCGGTAGCTTCGCGCATTTTGTGCGGAATATCGCCTTCGGCTGAACCAAAGTTGGAATAAGACAACAATGCAATACGAGGAATGATGTTAAACTGTTTTACACTGTTGGCTGTAAGCACAGCAATATCCACTATTTCCTGAGCAGTAGGGTTAACATTCATGGTACAGTCGGCAAAGAAAAACGGCCCTTGTTTGGTATTGATGATATACATACCGGCCACACGTTTGCTTCCTTCCTGCACTCCTATTATCTGCAAAGCAGGTTTAATAGGGTCGGAATATTTACGGGTCAATCCGGAAATCATAGCATCGGCAGCACCTGTTTCTACCATCATTGCTCCAAAATGATTACGCTCACGCATAATTTTTCGTGCTTCGAAAAGAGTAAATCCTCTGCGTTTTCTTTTTTGGAAAAACAAATCGCCAAAGGAATTTCTGCGGTCTTCTTCCTGAGGACTGCGGGTATCGATAATAGGAATATCGCCTAAATCGAGGTTATTATCGGCAATCAGTTTTCTGATTTTTTCTTCATCACCCAAAAGTATTGGTTTGGCAATACCTTCGTCAGCTACCTGCTGAGCGGCTTTCAGAATTTTATAATGATCGGCTTCGGCAAACACTACTCGTTTTGGGTTTTGTTTGGCTTTGTTGGCAAGGTCGCGGATAAGTTTATTATCCAAGCCCAAGCGATTAATGAGTTCCTGAGTATAGGCTTCCCAGTTGGTAATGTTGCGTTGAGCCACACCCGACTCCATCGCTGCTTTGGCCACAGCCGGAGCAACAGTAAAGATAAGGCGAGGGTCGATAGGTTTAGGAATAATATACTCCGGACCGAAGGTAATGTTCTTGCTGTTGTAAGCCAAATTTACTGTTTCGGGAACAGGTTCTTTGGCCAGATTGGCTATGGCATATACAGCGGCCAGTTTCATGGCTTCGTTAATCTGAGTGGCGCGTACATCCAGTGCTCCGCGGAAAATAAACGGAAACCCAAGTACATTGTTAACCTGATTAGGATTATCGCTGCGGCCTGTAGCCATGATGATATCTTTACGAGCAGCCATAGCCAGGTCGTAAGGTATTTCGGGGTCGGGATTAGCCAAAGCAAATACGATAGGGCGTTTTGCCATGGACTGAATCATTTTTTCGTCTACAATATTTCCTTTGGAAAGACCTACAAACACATCCGCATCTTTCATGGCTTCTGCCAATGTTTTAATGGTTTTGTTGGTGGTAGCAAATTGTTTTTTCTGCTCATCGAGGTCTTCGCGATACACACTCAGCACCCCTTTGCTGTCGAGCATAATGATGTTGTCTTTTTTGGCACCAACAGCCATATAGAGGCGAGCGCAGGAAATAGCAGCAGCACCGGCACCATTGATAACAATCTTTACTTTCTCAATTTTTTTATTCGCCACTTCGCAGGCATTGAGCATGGCTGCAGACGAAATGATGGCTGTTCCGTGCTGGTCATCGTGCATAAGCGGAATATTGAGTTCTTCTTTTAATCTTCTTTCTATTTCAAAACACTCGGGAGCTTTGATGTCTTCGAGATTAATTCCACCAAAGGTGGGAGAAATAGCTTTAACGGTTTGCACAAAGGTGTCGATATCGGAAGCATCCACTTCGATATCGAATACATCGATGTCGGCAAATATTTTAAATAACAAACCTTTTCCTTCCATCACCGGTTTGGAGGCAAGAGCACCTATGTTTCCCAAACCAAGAACTGCTGTTCCGTTAGAAATTACAGCTACCAAATTTCCTTTGGCAGTGTATTTATAAACGTCTTCGGGATTTTTTTCTATTTCGAGACAAGGCTCTGCAACCCCCGGTGAGTATGCCAATGAAAGGTCACGCTGAGTGCTGTGAGGCTTGGTTGGTATTACTTCTATCTTGCCCGGACGACCCATTGAATGATAATCCAACGCGTCTTGTTTTCTTAATTTAGCCATATTTTTAAAATTTAGAGTTGCGAATATAGTAATTAATCAATTATCACAAGTTGATTAATACATTTTGATGTTTTTTAAAAAACGGTATGAAATAATATTTCTATTTTAGCAAACGATGAAAAAGTAATTAGCTGATTAGCTAATTAGGCAATTTGCTAATTTGAAAATGAAACAAAAAATAGTAGTGTTTACGGGAGCGGGTATTAGTGCGGAAAGCGGCATAAAAACGTTTCGCGACAGCGATGGTTTGTGGGAAGAGTATAACATATACGAAGTGGCTACTCCGATGGCATGGAATAAAAATAAGGAACTGGTGTTGGAGTTTTACAACAAACGGAGAAAACAGGCTATGGAAGCCCAACCCAACAAGGCTCATGAGGCGTTGAAAAAGCTGGAAGAAAAATATGAGGTGACGATAATTACTCAAAACATAGACGACTTGCACGAGAGAGCCGGCTCTACACGTGTTATCCATTTGCACGGAGAGATAAAAAAAAGCAGGAGTACGGTGGACGAAACGTTGATATATACTATAAAAGGGAGCGAACTGAACCTGGGAGATGTGTGCGAAAAGGGCTCGCAACTGAGGCCTCATATAGTTTGGTTTGGGGAGCAAGTGCCGATGATGGAAAGGGCTTATGAGGTAACTGCCCAGGCCAGTGTGCTGATAGTGGTGGGTACTTCGCTGCTGGTGTATCCGGCTGCCGGGATACTAACTTATGCTCCTGATGATATACCGAAATACCTGATAGACCCGAACGAAATGAACCCTGCGGGGGTTAAAAACCTAAGCATACTAAAACAAAAAGCTACTGTTGGTTTGCCGGCCCTGGTTGAACGACTTTTGGAGGATGGGATATAAGGAGAGGGGAAGGAATTTTAGATTTTTAGATTTGTAGGGTTTTAGAATTAGCAATGGGAAGTTTAATAGTGTGACGTTACAAATGCCATTCTCAACCGCCCCCGTTACAAACGAGGGCGAGGGGGGATACTTTCTACGTACATCAGAAGCAAACATACTTACATTAGAAGCAAACATACTTACAATAGAGGCAAACCTATGTACAGTGGAAGCAACCCTACGTAAATTGGAAGACTCACCGCTTGCATAACTACACTTTCTGTGTACACAAGAACACTTTCCATGCACGTAGGAACACTTTCTGAGTGCATACGCGCTCACACTATAGCATAGAAATACTATCTATGTATATAAAAACACTTTCTATGCACGTTGGAACACTTTCTATGTGCGCAGGAACACTCCCATTGTACGTAGGAATCGAGCTTTTTTATTTTGTTTCTTTTTTAAAATACTATATTTCAAGCATTTTACAAAACGAATGTTAATTTATAGGGATAATACGGCAAAAAATAGGGCAACAATTAGCCATATTGCCATAAGCGTAATTGATTAGTTAAAGAAAAGTGACAAGAAGAGCAAACATGTTGTATGCAGTCGCAAATAGAGCGTATTTGGTTGCAAATAGCGTGTGTTTGGTTCCTTATAGCGTGTATTTGGTCTCTTAAAGTGGGTATAGGCTCCTCGAAACAGAGCGAGTAGTTGACTTACCGCCCCTGATTAGCGAAGGTACTATTTAAAGTGATCATTAAATACGAATCTGAAATTCCAATCCCAGAATATATGGCTAATCTAGCCCTTTTCATTCTGAAATTTATTCTGTGAATCTGTGGCTAACCTTTCTGCCCCCTTTGCTTGAAACTTTAACAAAAAAAGCCCCTCAAAATTTGCGGGGCTTTTTTTATAAGTAGAGAAAGGTATTTTTTATAACCAGCCTTTTTCGAAGATATCTTTGGTATGATAGGTAATAATAATGGTGGCACCGGCACGCACAAAGGCATGCATGTTTTCCATAACTATTTTTTGTTCGTCAATCCATCCTTTGGCAGCAGCGGCTTTAACCATAGAGTATTCGCCCGAAACATTGTAGCAGGCGATGGGCAAAAGGGTATTTTGACGGAGGTTAAAAATAACATCCATATAAGCCAAAGCAGGTTTAACCATTAAAATATCGGCACCTTCGGCTTCGTCCAGAATACCTTCGGTCATGGATTCGTTACCATTGCGGTAATCCATTTGATAGGATTTGCGGTCGCCTTTTTGAGGAGCGGAGTCGGCAGCTTCGCGAAACGGGCCATAATAAGCAGAAGCATACTTGATGGAATACGACATGATGGCTGTGTTTTCGTAACCGTTAGCATCGAGCAAGGTGCGCATGCCTTCAATACGTCCATCCATCATATCGCTGGGAGCAACCATGTCGGCTCCAGCCTGAGCGTGTGCAAGAGCCATTTTGGAAAGCACCTCTACAGAAGAATCGTTGTGTACGTAGTCTCCATGCAATATACCGCAGTGTCCGTGGGTAGTGTAAGCACATACACAGATGTCGGTGATGATGTAAAGCTGGTCGCCAAATTTTTCTTTAAGCGCCACAATGGCTTTTACCACAACAGAGTTGTTGCTGTAAGATGAACTGGCATCTTCGGTTTTTTGTTCGCCAACACCAAATAATAATATTTTGTTGATGCCTAATTTCAGGCCTTTTTCGACATCTTTTACCAGTTCGTCAACCGAATAATGGTTGATGCCGGGCATGGCATCGATGGGATGAATAACATTTTTGCCATCTACCACAAAGTAGGGATAAATAAACATGTCTTTAGAAAGACGAGTTTCTGCAACCATTTCGCGAATGATTGAATTTTTGCGCAGTCTGCGGGGTCTTTGTATCATTGAAAATAGAATTTAGATTAATAAATAAGTTCCGATATAAAATTTTCGGACACTAAATTATAATTTATCTGTGAGAAAAAAATAATTTTATATGAAGTTTTTTTCAACACCTACAATCCAAAAACAGCTTCGGCTAATCCGGCTTCGTCAAACGATGCAGGAAGGGTGCATTTGGCTACGCCTTTTTCGAGCAATGCTTTTTCGGTAGATTTGCCAATAGCCACCACTTTTTGATTGGGAGCAAGGGTTCCTTTTTCGAAATACGAATCGACATTGGAAGGACTGGTAAATACCACCACTTCTGCCTGAGGCAATACAATGTTTGGTTTTTTTACAGTTTCGTAAACAATGATGTCGGATAATTTGCTCTGGTCGGTAAATTGCTGCTGAATGGTGTGCAATCCGCCTTTGGCCTGAGGAAACAATACGGTTTCTTCGCCCACGGCTTTGGCAAACTTTTTACCTACCACTTTGGTATCGTTGATATATCCAACAAATGCTGCATTTTTGCCATGACGTTTTAATTCCTGTTCGGTGGCTTTGCTTATTACTCCGTATTTGGTTTTCGGTTTTATATCCGGATTTTGAGAAAAGAAGTGATTTACGGCATTTCCGCTGGCAAAAAATATCCAGTCGGTGGCTGGTATATTACCAAAAGCTACCGGTTTGATTTCAATAAACGAAACTCCTTCCACTGTGTAACCGTTACCCTGAAGCACATTTTGAAAGAATGAATTTTCTTTCAAATCGCGTGTTATCAATACCGATGTTCCTGTAATAGAATTTAGTTTTGCAACAATTTTTTCGGCAAAACCGGTATCGGTAAACGATTCGAAATACAAGCGTCTTGGCATGGCATCCCATGCATCGGCTTTGGATGCCCAAACTTTAAATTTGTTTTCTTCTTTGATGCAATATACACCCAGAGGCAACTGACAACCTCCGTCAAACAAGTTGAGCACCTTGCGCTCGATACCAATGTTATCTTCTACTTTTTCGGAGCTTAGTTTGCGAATGTATTCGTATAATTCAAAATCGTCTTCTCTGATTTGTAACCCTAATACACCCTGAGCAGGCGAAGGAATAAACTCTTTAGGGTCTAGTCGAACTACTTTAAACTCGCTCAAATCGATGTGTAAACGCTCGATTCCGGCAGCAGCCAGCATGATGGCATCGTATTTTTTATCACGCAATTTTTGAATACGTGTTGGCACATTACCACGAAGGTCTTCAATAATAATATCGCTTCGGAATGCCAGTAATTGTGATTTTCTGCGGGCCGAAGAAGTACCAACAATTGCATTTTTTTTGAAAGAGAATTTTTGTCCGGCTTCAACACTTTCCTTACGGATAACAATTAACTCTGCTGCATCTTCGCGTTCGGAAACAGCAGCTATGGTAAGTCCGGCAGGTGATGTGGTAGGCAAATCTTTGTGTGAATGCACTGCCAAATCAATCTCTTTTTTAAGTAGAGCTTCTTCAATTTCTTTTGTAAAAAAACCTTTGCCTTCCAGTTTGTCGAAACTTAAATTCTGAATGGCATCACCCTGTGTGGTGATAATTTTTAATTCGGCTGTAAGGCCTAATTTCTGAACTTTCCGCATTACATGATTTGCTTGCCATAGGGCCAAATCGCTGCCTCTGCTTCCGATGATTATTTTTCTATCCATTGTTCTTGTTGTTTGGTTTACGAAGATTAGACTATTAAGAGAGGAGGGTGCAACTTTCTGCTGAAGGTGCAAAGTTCGAAAAGGGGTAATCGGGTATGTTTCTCAGCGAACTTTGCGCCTTTATTCAGAAGATAATTAACAGTTATCAGGCATTCTCCTGCATTATTTCTTTTGCCATTTTCATTGGCACACTGATAAATTTCTTTTCCATATACACCATTATTTTATCCAATATTTCTTTCGACTGGATATCTAATTGCGAAAGTTCTTTTGCAAAAACTTCGCTGGCGGTAGTACGGATTTCTTTTACTTTTTTAGGCACTTCGCTCATGGCTAATTCCACTTTACGAGTTTTTAAGATTTGTTTAAACTCATCCATGTTTCTTTCGATGATAGCATGGCAAGCTTCCAATTCTTGTTCGCGAGCTAGTAAATTTTCTTTTGCTACTGCTTGTAGGTTTTCGATGGCAATAAATTTAACATCGAACTGGCTAAGAATTTCAGCATCCAAATCGTTTGGAATAGCTAAGTCGATAACAATTTTTTTAGAAGTATCATCGCCTACAAGGCTTTTGTATAATTCAGGAGTAATAACACTTTCTGAAGCACCTGTGCAGGTAACAATGATATCGAATCCTTTTTTGTAGTTTTTAAGTTCAGAAAGGGGATAAGCAGTTCCGTTTAGTTCAGTTGCCAATGTTTCTGCATTAGCCAATGTTCTGTTAAATACGGTAAAGTTGGAGAATTTATTTTTCTTCAAATATTTCGCCATGGTGGTATTAGTAACACCTGAACCGATAATAATAAAACGAGCATCCGGCTGAACATTTAAGTCAAGCAGTTCGCGGTATGCTAAAGATACCACTGAAACAGGGTTTTTAGCAATATTGGTATTGGTGTAAACGTCTTTGGCAACTTCTATGGTTCTTTTTACAGCTAAACGAATCAAATCTCCTGTAATTCCTAGTGCATAACATTTATCGTATGAATTACGCACTTGAGTGATGATTTCTCTTTCGCCAACTACTAACGAGTCTAACGAAGAAGCTACATTAAATAAGTGACGGAATGATTTTTCGCCTTCATATACATTGGTGTTATTAATGGCCCATTCTACATCTGAAGCTGTCCATGTGGTATCGAATGCTGTAAAAAAGGTGTGAAGAAATTCAGGTGTAACGGGTGTGTTGTTCACCATCATAAATTCTACACGGTTGCAAGTGGACAGATAAAGTAGTTCATCCAAACCAGCTTGTAATTTCAAATATTCCAAACGGCTTTTCAACTCATCATCTCCAATATGCAATTTTCCGATGTTGTTTAAATCGGTTGTTTTGTGAGTAAAGGCTATAACTTTTATACGTTCCATAATTAGATTTGTTTTTTTACGTCACAAAAGTCTTTCTTAAACGAGGGGCAATTGTCATTAGATTGTCAGCAGGGGTAAAACTGATATCTGTCATATTATACGAAAACAGGGGCTTTTGAGAAACCACTATTCAAATATTCATTGTTTACAGGGCGTTGAGAGTACAGATGCTCTAAAAAACAATAATCAGAACCCAATTAAAAGTAAGAGTTGATATTTATCAGAATAATTTCTCGTTTTCCTTTTTGCCTATTTGTTCGAACCAGTCATCTGTTTTTAGATGTCTGCCTGTAGCTGCGGCCACTGCCAGTTCGTCACAGCGATTGTTTTCTTTGTTGGAAGCATGGCCTTTTACCCATACAAACTTAACAATGTGTTTACGATAGATGGACAAAAAACGTATCCATAAATCTTTATTTTTTTTGTCCTTGTATTGTTTCTTCTCCCAGCCAAACACCCATTTTTTCTCAACCGAATCTACCACATATTTACTATCCGAATAAATAGTAACAGACGAACCTTCCTTTTTTAGAGTCTCCAGTGCCACTATAACACTTAGTAGTTCCATACGGTTGTTGGTAGTTTCTCTGAAACCATCCGACATCTCTTTTCGAAACTCACCATAAATCATTACCACCCCATATCCTCCCGGCCCTGGATTGCCCCTGCACGCTCCGTCTGTATATATTTTAATCATAAATGGTAATTCATTATTAATAATTCACAAATCATCATTTCTTAAATACCTGCATGGGTTCTGAATAATTTTACGGCTATGGCCAATAAAATAACACCAAACACTTTTCGTAAAATATTAATTCCTCCCGGCCCGAAAAGTTTTTCTAAACGATAGGTATTTCCAAGAACTAAGTAAACAAACACCAGATTAATCAGAATAGCCATAATGATACTCTCCACCCTGTATTCGGCACGGATGGAAAGCAGAGTGGTTAACGTTCCTGTTCCAGCTATGAGGGGAAAAGCAATGGGCACTACTGATGCTGTAGCTGCTGAATCGTCTTTATAAAACTTTACACCTAATATCATTTCGAGGGCAAGCACAAAGATGATAAACGAGCCCGCAATGGCAAATGAACTCACATCAATACCAATTACATTTAATATTTGTTCGCCCAGAAACATAAAGGCAATCATTATTAATCCCGAAACCAAAGTGGCTTTTCCGGCCTGAATTTTTCCGTGTTTGCTTTGCAAATCGAGTAATACGGGCAGCGAGCCAATAACATCTATCACCGCAAACAAAATCATGGTGACAGTTAACAGTTCTTTTAAATTAAATTCCATTACTATTGTTTTGAATAAACCTTTCGATGGCAGCCGGAAAATAACGATGCTCCAGCTGATGAATATTTTGTGCTAATGTTTGGGGCGTATCGGTTTCGGAAATTGAGCAACGATGTTGTTCAATAATTTTACCCTCATCATATTTTTCGTTTACCAAATGTATGGTAATACCGCTTTCTTTTTCGCGAGCAGCTATTACGGCCTCATGCACATTCATTCCATACATTCCTTTACCTCCGTAGGCAGGCAACAGAGCCGGATGAATATTAATTATCTTGTCGGGGAAAGCAGTAATGAGGTTTTGAGGAATAAGCCATAAAAAACCGGCCAGAATAACAAAGTCTATATTATAGGAGTGCAGTTGTTCCGTTACTCGATTAGATTCGTAAAAATCGGCCCGGGAGATGAGCAAGCTGGGTATATTTTCGTTTTTAGCCCTGTTCAGCACATTTGCAGTGGGTTTATTACACACCACCAACACCACTTTTATAGTCGAACTGCCTTTAAAGTACTCTATTATTTTCTGAGCATTACTCCCATCGCCTGATGCAAAAATGGCAATATTATATACTTTCATGGGGCAAAATTAACTTTTATAAGTTAAATGCCTATCATTATTAAATATTTTAAAGGGGCAACTCATGGCTAAAAAACTGATAAATAGCAGCACAAGATGCTTGAAATTTTATGCCAACGTTAATTTTATCATTATTTTTTTTGTTATTCTACACATAACTCTATCTTTGCACCCGAATTAACCTTTTAAACATTTAAAAAATGTCAGACATTGCAACAAAAGTAAAAGCTATTATCGTTGATAAATTAGGAGTTGACGAAAAAGAAGTAACACCTACTGCTAGCTTTACGAATGATTTAGGTGCAGACTCATTGGACACTGTAGAGTTGATCATGGAGTTTGAAAAAGAATTTAATATTGCTATTCCAGACGACCAAGCTGAAAAAATTGGTACCGTTGGTGACGCGATTACTTACATTGAAGCTAACGCAAAATAATTCCTTAAGATTTATTTAATGAAGTTAAGACGAGTAGTAGTTACAGGTCTTGGTGCTATAACACCTATTGGTAATAATGTTACAGATTACTGGAACAACCTTATTAATGGTGTAAGCGGAGCTGCGCCTATTACTCGTTTTGATGCTTCAAAGTTCAAAACTCAATTTGCCTGCGAGGTAAAAGGGTTTAATCCGGAAGATTATCTCGACCGCAAAGAAGCTCGTAAACTCGATCCGTTTTCTCAATACGGTTTGTGCTCGGCCATTCAGGCGGTAGCCGATGCCGGATTAGATGGCGAAAATGCTTACGACCCCGACAGAGCTGGTGTTATCTGGGGCTCCGGAATTGGTGGATTACAAACTTTCCAGGACGAGTGTTTTAATTTCGAAAGAGGTGATGGTACGCCACGCTTTAATCCTTTCTTTATTCCTAAAATGATTGCAGATATTTGTTCTGGTCACATTTCCATACGTTTTGGTATGCGTGGCCCTAACTTTACTACCGTATCTGCATGTGCTTCTTCTACCAATTCTTTAATCGATGCTGCTACCTATATTAAATTAGGTAAAGCCGATATAATTATTGCCGGTGGTTCTGAGGCTGCAGTTTGTCAGGCAGGAGTGGGAGGATTTAATGCTATGCATGCTTTATCTACCCGCAACGATTCTCCTTCTACAGCTTCCCGTCCTTTCGATTTGGACAGAGATGGTTTTGTGTTGGGCGAAGGTGCAGGTGCACTTATTCTCGAAGATTTAGATCACGCCATTAAAAGAGGTGCTAAAATTTATGCCGAAGTAGTAGGCGGAGGTATGACTGCCGATGCTAATCACATTACAGCTCCACATCCCGAAGGATTAGGTGCACGTAATGTAATGCGTATTGCTTTGCAGGATGCCGAAATGACACCCGACCAAATAGATTATGTAAATGTTCATGGTACGTCCACTCCACTGGGTGATGTGGCCGAAACAAAAGCTATTCTGGCTGTGTTTGGCGAAAGCGCTTATAAATTAAATATCAGTTCAACCAAATCAATGACTGGGCATTTACTCGGTGCGGCAGGTGCTATAGAAGCTATGGCGGCTATACTTGCTGTTAAAAATGATATCGTTCCCCCAACCATCAATCATTTTACTGACGACCCTGCTTTGGATAATAAATTGAACTTTACATTCGGAACAGCTCAAAAACGAATTGTACGTGCTGCATTAAGCAATACATTTGGTTTTGGAGGACACAATGCTTCTGTGATTGTAAAAAAATACATCGCTTAACTTTTTCTTTTGCCGATTTTCACTAAACCTTTACGCGTTTATTTTTCTCCCGACAAAAAACTTTACGAATCGCTTCGAAACATACTAGGATTTTATCCCAGCAATATTTCTTTATACAAATCGGCCTTTCGCCACAGCTCTGCTGCCACACTTATTAAAGACGGCATAAAAGACAGTAACGAACGTCTCGAGTTTTTGGGCGACTCGGTAATAGGCACTGTGGTGGCCGATTATTTATTCAAAAAATTTCCGTTTAAGGACGAAGGCTTTCTTACCAAAATGCGTTCGAAAATGGTGAGCCGCAATCAGCACAATCAGATAGCCCTGAAACTGGGGCTTAACAAACTGCTCGAAGCCAATAACGACCGCTCTTCGTTTTCGAGTTCTATAAATGGAGATGCCTACGAAGCCCTGATAGGGGCCATTTACCTCGACAAGGGATATACTTTTGCTCAAACATTTATGCTTACCCGCATCATCAATGTTCATATAGACATGGACGAAGTGGAAACAAAAGAAATAGATTTTAAAAGCAAGTTTATTGAATGGGCTCAAAAAGAAAAAAAACAATACCGCTTCGAAACCATTACGGATGGTAACGGAGCAAGCGACAAACTGTTTCTGTTGCATTTAATAGTGAACAACGAAGTGGTGGGTGCTGCTCAGCATTTATCCAAACGAAGAGCCGAACAACTGGCCTCCGAAGCCGCCTGCACTCAGCTGGGCATTGGGCAATAAAAAAACTCCTTACAAACTACCTATATTATATAGTGTGGAAATTTTTGGGAGGTGTGCCTGCCAATTTTAGATGGCATCTCAAACTTTTGCGATAAGCCGATTTTTAGGTAACCATATACCGGAAACTTTTGCGATAGGCAGATTGCAAGCCAAGAACTAACAAGAATTAACATTTAATAAATAAATATGATTTCGTTAGGATTATTATTCAAAAACCACTTTTCGAGCGAAAAAAACACCAACAATAGACTTGGAGTATTTGCGGGAGATATGGTAGGAAAAGTATCGGCCGACAATATCGGAGGGAGGAGGAGTTTGGAGCGACCCATTTGGAGGTCGTCCTATTTCGTAATCCCAAAAGGGATATAATCAAAAAGCCCCGTTCAGAAATATTCGGGGCTTTTTTAGATGTTCTGTTTGTTGGTGAAAACACCAACAAAGGCAAAGGATACGCTATCTGGTGTATGTTTTTTCGGTATGACAACTCGGAAGGCACGACCCTCCGGTTTCGGTAGCTTTATAATTCATATTAAAATTCCAGCTTCCGAATTTCACCGTAGTTCTGATGAGATGCAGGTTGTCGGTAGCATGCGGACTGTGACACATCAAACAGCTTTTTCCTTTTTCTCCGCTTACATGCAGCCAGTGCAGGTTATCTTCTCCGTTACGGAAACTGGTGGCCCCCTTTGACTTTGGCTTTTCAATCATATCACTGCCATGGCATTCCCAGCAAAGCGCAAACGAGTCGGGGCTTACTTTCATATAATTATCTACAGCAAAAGGAGTATTAAACATCAGCCTGCCGGTTCCTGCATGCGGATTATGACATGTTTTTTCACACCCTTCGAACGGAGGATGCAGGGTCCTGCTCTCCATTAATTTCTCAAAATTGATGGCTGGTGTTTTATCTGCCTTCATGGACTTGTTATGACAACTCAAACAAAGCTCTTTTCGGGATGCCAGCAATAACTTTTTGTTATCAGACGAATGAGGTGAATGGCAGTTGACACACAGTTTTTTTAACTGTACGGCATTATGAACAAAAGGGGAGGAAGAAATCAGTTCTTTACTTTCTGCATGACACGAAAAGCATAACTCCGGCACTTCTTTGAGTGTTCCGGTTTTTGCCTCCGAGTGGTCAATGATTTCAGTATTATGACAATCACCGCATAAGTTATTTTCTAAGGGCTTATGTTTGTTTTTCTTTCCCACTATTTTGTCGTGACAATTCAGACAGACGTTTTCACCGGTCATGGGGGTGGTTACAGCAATGGTGTCTGTAGTTGAATAACCGGTTGCGCTCAGTGTATCCGTTGTTCCGTTCATCCATAGCGCAGCAAACAAGGGTAAGGAAACAATAAAAATCAGTGTCTTTTCCATGATTAAAAATTATTTATCAGTTCAACATAGATTAATTTAAAATTTGAATAGTAATCTCCCTTTGGCCTTTGTTGGTGTTTTTACCAACAAACAGTTAAAGGAAAAAAGGCATCGTGGTTGGTTATTGCCTATTGCCTGTTCGCTAATCCCTATTAACTATTGCCTTTTGCCTTTTGTCCTACTCTATCGTCAAATCATAAATCTCACCGGGAATATCGTTTGCCGGAAACGGAATATTATCCTGAGCATAAGGAGTGCCGGGCCACCATTTGGTGTTGTGATATTCCTGAGTGATGATAAGGAGCATTTGATTATTGGCAATAGAAGTAATTTTATCGTTCATGTACCCCACTTCTCGCATCTTGTCGGGCGAGGGGCCGATGCGCCAAATAACTTCGGTAGGTCGCCAGTCTATTTCGAAATAATAAAATTTTCCGGCAAACAGTTCGTCATCGTTTTCTTCTTTCTTTTCGGTAAGTGCTCTATAGTTTTTATCCCAACGGTGGGCGTAATAGGTTTGGCCATTATATGGCACCGAATTGCAGCCAATACCAAAGTTTTTGGGTTCGGAGCAGGCCATGTCCCAATTGGTGCAGGCCACAGTTATCTTATCATCGGTGTTGGTAATTTCATCTGGCAATGCCGTATTCCAGTTGCTTACATTTTTATTGTCGGCCACGGTGTTTTTGTAAAGAGGCGGAAAAGCATTGTCGGGGCAGTAAGGCGGAGTTTTTAGAATTTCAAAATCTATTTCGGTATAGTCTACAGCAGGAACTCGCTTATCGTCCGGCCCTCCCCAGTAGGTGGCCATGTATCCGTCTTTAACGCAGTTTCTGCGAAAGTTCCAGTCGCCCCCGCCTTGTGTAATTAGCCAGATGGCATTGGTAAGCCCGTTCCACACATTGCTCTTATTCAGTAATTCGGTCATCTTAATTTTAACACGGTATTTGCCGTACATCAGTCCGTGGCGGGTAATAACGCCAACACTTTCCTTTTTCCACTCTCCATAGGTAGTTCCGGGGTTTTTAATAATTATCTTTTTCTCTTTCGGGTCGGAATACACCGTTTGGCAAGGGTGTTTGGCCGTTTGAATAATGGTTGGAATCAGTTCGTCTTTGGTATAAAAACTCTTGTTCCAGTTGTAATCCATTTTCGAATAATTATCTTTCAGTACATCTGCAATCACCGGAATATTGTCCATCTTGGTGGAAGCATCCACATAATTAATAAACTGCTGAAAGGGTGCATTGCGGTAAAGATTGCTGTCTTGTCCGCAAGTGGCGCAGTAATGCGACTTATCAAACTCTTTTCCTCCAAACGAATTATCATTCACAAAAATTCCATTGCCCAGATTGGGCTGCGCTGTTACTTTAATCACATCGGCCGATTTATGCACAATGGAATTTTTTAATTGCCTGCCGTCACCATACAGATAATAATAATAAGGAGTAATAAAATGTCCGTTTTGTTTTTGATGAATGTCTTTGATGTATACAGGAACAGCCGTCAAATCGGTGGACGATACCACAGCCAGCAACACACTATAACGCCCCACACGAGGATTGCGTTGCCAGCGGTTATTTATTCCATTGCTGATGTAACGCTCTTCGTTTCGGGGATTGCCCGCCATCCGAAAAACATCGTGTATGGTATGAAAACTGTTGTCGGCTTCCACCGTAATTTCTTTAAATGCAGTTCCTGTGTTTTCCCAACTGCCGTAAAAATTTTCTTCCGCAAGCGTATGTTCTTTGCCTGTTGCCGAATCGTATTCCGGAAACTTATAGCTTTCGTTTTGATAATAGAGTTTGTAATAAAATTTTTGAGGAGAAGCCGTGTTATTTTTTATTTCAAAGTCGAAAGTAAAGGTTCCTTCTTTCACTTGCTTTGCCGAAGGAATCACAAAACCACCATTGGCATTGTCGTAGTCGATAAAAATTGTTTTGTTCGAAACGCTGTCGGGCTGCCAGTTGGTAATAGGATGAATATTTTGCACCGTAAACATTTCGCACGATAAGGCAGGGCCGGAAGTGCCGGTTTTATTACCACACGAAGTAATAAGCACAGAAAGAAAAAGAAGCAGGAATAGCTGCACGCTGTATGAAAGGTTAGTCCTAATTGGAAGAGTTATGCATTTTTTCAGGAAGCTCACCTGCCTCCCCCTCTCTTGTGGAGAGGGGATTAAGGGGAGAGGTGCTTTATTTAATTCCATTTTCAAAACTATATACATTAATACTATTTGGCAAAGCCGGAATGTTTTCGAATTTATTGCAATGTGTTCCGTTAAACTTGGCATCAGCGCAATTGCAGCTGATGACAAGTAAGGAAGATTTAGAGGCACTGATAAATCGGCCCGAAACTATTCTGCTGTACTCGTAATATTTCGGATTGTAATCGTTGGTATACCCTTTAAAATCGACATTGCCAAGAATCAGATATCCGTCTTTATCTTTCTGGGTTATTTTAAAATCAAATCTCCAGTCGGTATTGAGTTCTAATATTTCTGTGTTTTTATCACCTAAGTAATCGCCCCAAAAGAGTTGGTCGGTGGGTTTAAAGAGTGCTCTTTCTTTCAATGCTTCCAACGCTTTACACGTTTTTAATAAACTATCAGCCGAAAGTGATTTACTGCCAGTGGCCCGAAACTGTTTGGCATCGGGCAAATAAGTATAGAGCTCGGCTTTGCCGTTTCTGATACAGGCCACTTCATCCAGATTGTTTTTGTCTTTTATAAAATCTCCTGCAATAAAATCATCATTAGGGGTAAGTCCCATAAGTGCTGTGCAGTTTACATCCTGACGAATGCAGTAAATGGTTTTGAAAGGAGGTTTGTTTTTAGGCGCAACAAATTTCTTTTCGTAAATGCTGTTGGCATCAATAGTAGAAACATCGCCTTTGCGGTCGGCACTTTCGCCATACACTATTTCCATATCGTCAATAATCAAATCGGTTCGTCCTTTGTTCCACACATTCACCTGAATTTTATCATTCACTGTACATTTGCCCGGAGGGAGAAAAAAGGACGCATTCATCTTAGTCCATTTGCCTTTCGGAAAGGGTTTTCCTTCCGATGTTCTTCCATCCCAAAAAACATTTTCTCCTTTAGCATTGGTGATAGAAGCAGTAAGCACTGCATTGGGATTTTCGGTTAACGGATAAATCCACACACTTGCTCCTATTTTGGTAAGCGGAGTGGACGACACATCGCTGATTAGTTTTATCACCAATGGGCCATATTCTTTTCCTCCGCTCAGGTCGCAAGCCATCTTGCCCGAATGTGCAGTGGTTTGCTTAATGCTTTCTCCTCCGGTTAATCCTTCAGCAGTTTCGAAATCGAAAAGAAAATTAGTTGCTGATGTTTGTACTACAGGAGCTGCACCAACTGATACCACTGCATTGTAACGAATCGTAATGTCATCTAAATAAAATTCCTCTTTCGATTTATTCCAGGGATAAATCTTAATGCTGCATTCAGCATTCACTGCTTTCGGTTTCACTTCGAAAGTAAAGTGTTGCTCCGACCAGTTATCGGGCTTGTCGCACAAGAGCGGTCGGCTGTCCCACAATAAATTCTTACCTTTTTTATCATCTATAGAAATAACATATACTGCATCCACATTTTTTTGAGCCCAACATTTAAACGTTACATCCACCTGTTTCAAATCCGTATAATTGGGAATATCTTTAATGGCGCGAGTTATACCAAATCCATATTCTATCTGAGGTGTGAGTTTATAACTATTTTTTCCGGAAGAGGCTTTCGCATTGCAAACATTAGGAACCTTTTCGAAGTCTTCTTTTTCTGAAAACAATTCATTTACGGTAACAGAATCTTTTTTAATCACCACAGCAGATTCGGATGCAGCAATCGGGTTATGATATTTTTTTAAAATAACATACGACACAAAAAAGCCACCCAACATAATGGCTGAAAAAATCAGTAATTGTTTCTTAATTTTATTTTGTGGCATTATAAAGTGAACAAGTTGAAGTCTGCATTTTTATTATTCTAGTAAAAATTCACTTTCATATCATCCAATAGAATTTCTTCTTTAGAAGTGTTTAAAACATAAAGTTTCACTATACTTTTCGGATCTAATCCCGAAGGCACTTTAAACGTTTCTGAAATATAAATCCATTTGTTGTATTCCTTCACTTTTTGTTCAACTGGGTTTCCTACCCAAAGTAAATTTTTTGTGTTGTCTGGTTTATCAATACTAATAACAGTTTTAGCACTTGCCTTTTCATTCCTAAAAAACATCCAATAGGAAAAGACAACGGAATCAATTTTTGTTTTGCTTATATTTTCCAATGACTTCAAATATTGCAAACTAAAAACATCACTAGAATTAATAAAAGCTACTGCTTTTCCGGAATGTGCATTTTCTGAAATTTTAATCAAATATGTACCTGCCCATTCATCGCCTTCAGCGCCATTGTAGGAAGTTGCCACAGGGGTTTTGGTTTGCGGTTCGTTTTTAGAACAACTTGCAAAAATTAATAATGAAGAAGAAAGTAAGATAAATGTACGCATCGTTTATAGTTAAATTAGTATTTGTTTTTTCTTTTCAATTGATTCTTTGATGTCATTCAGCAGTCCTTTCGGAATAGCATGAATAAGTTTTTTCGTGTACTCTGTTTTCGGGTTATTGTAGATACTGTCTGCATCCCCCATTTCCTCTATCCTTCCTTTATTCATCACCACCATTCGGTCGCTCATAAATTTAACCACCGACAAATCGTGGGAGATAAAGATATAGGTAAAATTGAATTCGCGCTTCAATTCGTTCAATAAATTTAATACCTGTGCCTGCACCGACACGTCCAGTGCTGAAACCGATTCGTCACAAATGATGAATTTAGGATGAAGTGCTATGGCTCGTGCAATACAAACCCGTTGCCGTTGCCCTCCCGAAAACTCATGAGGATATCTGTTAAACTGGGCTTCGTTCATGTTTACGCGTTCCAGTAATTCAATCACTCTCTTTTTTCGTGCTGCATCATTCTTCAATATTCCATGAACCTGCATAGGCTCCATAATGGCATTTCCGATGGTGATGCGGGGATTGAGAGAAGAATACGGGTCTTGAAAAATAATCTGAATATCTTTTCGCAGCGCCATCATTTCGCGGGAGGAGATATGCGTTATATCTTGTCCGTTTAAAATAATGGAACCCGATGTAGGTTCAATCAACCGGAGGATGGTTCTTCCCAAAGTAGTTTTACCGCAGCCCGATTCGCCCACCAGTCCTAATGTTTCGCCCGGATACACATCAAAGGTGATATCATCCACAGCGTTTACAAATGCGGTTGGTTTTCCAAACATTCCTTTATTTACCGGAAATGACGTCTTCAGATTTTTCAATTGAAGAACCGGCTGTTGGGCATACATTGCTTGATGTTCCAGGGCACGTTCTTCGGCAGTTACAACCAGCTTTTGGGTAATGTCGTTTACCGATTGTTTGTTTTCCGAAATTTCACCGGAAGCATTCACCGTCATAAAATCGGAAACCGTAGGCAGCCATTTCAGTCGTTTGTCCAGAGGCGGCCGGCAAGCCAAAAGACCTTTGGTATAAGGATGCTGAGGATTAGAAAAAATATCGAGCACGTTACCCTGCTCCACTATTTTACCCTTATACATCACCACCACTTTATCTGCCAACTCGGCAATCACACCCAAATCATGTGTTATGAATACAATTCCCATATCATTCTCCCGCTGCAGTTCCTGCATCAGTTCGATGATGGTGGCCTGTACAGTAACATCAAGAGCAGTGGTTGGTTCATCAGCAATCAATATATTCGGAGAACAGCTCATGGCCATGGCAATCATCACCCGTTGTTTTTGCCCGCCTGATAGTTGATGCGGATAGCTGTCGAATATTATTTCAGGTCGGGGTAATTGAACCTTTATAAACAGGGCAATTGTTTTCGCTTTTGCCTCCTGTTTCGAAACATGCTGATGCAGCAGAATAGCTTCCATTACTTGATTGCCGCATGTAAACACAGGATTAAGAGAAGTCATG
Source organism: uncultured Bacteroidota bacterium (assembly GCA_903926385.1). Classification (GTDB taxonomy): domain Bacteria; phylum Bacteroidota; class Bacteroidia; order 2-12-FULL-35-15; family 2-12-FULL-35-15; genus 2-12-FULL-35-15. The sequence goes on along the minus strand of CAIYIS010000036.1, from coordinate 70,392 downwards.
GGCTCCTGAAAAATCATGGCTATCTCATTGCCGCGCAACGTGCGCATTTCTGTTTCCGATATCTTAGTAATATCTACTTTACCATTTGTGGTTGAATGAAAAATAATCTCGCCTCCAGTTATTTTTCCTGGAGGATTCGGAATTAAGCGCATTATAGAAAGTGAAGTAACCGATTTGCCGGAACCCGATTCGCCTACTATTCCTATGGTTTCACCTTTGGAAAGCGAAAACGAAACATCGTTCACCGCTTTTACAATATCATCATCACTACGAAACTCAGTAACCAGATTTTTTATTTCCAACAAAATTTCTTTTGTCATCAGTCCTTAATCTTTGTCAGGGTATATCCAGAGAGAAATTTTCCCAGGTGCTTTCTCCGCAGCAAAATTAGCACTTTCGTTACTCAGGTTTATTCTAACCAATCCATATTTTTCACTTTTTACTGTCCAAACAATATATCCCTGATTGTTCTGGCTTTCGCCATAATGTTCATCAAAATACAATTTGAATTTGGAGAATACTTCATCTGCACTTGATGCATTGTTAATTAAAATATCAGATTGTATCTCATCCAGTCCACTTTCATCAAAACTATAGGTAATGTTAAAACTTCCGGTAGTGTCGAGTTTTAGTTCATAATATAGGTAATCGCTATCCGTTTCTATGGGTTTAATCGTTTCCTTCAACTGCACCGAATCGTATTTATCTCCTAAGCTGAGCCCTCTAAAAACACGTGTTTCAGAACGCATCACACTTTCGAAAACATGGCCGTATTTAGCCATTTTAGAAGTAGGAGAAGTACATGAATAAACCAATAGAATCAAGAGAAATAATAATGTGAACTCAGGTTTTTGTTTTAATAAGAAATATTTCATTTCAAAAAATTTATGGGTAAAGGTAGAAAGAAATGAAACCGCGATTATGCAATTATAATATTTTTATCAGATATCAATGGTTCATTCATAAACCTCAATAACAATTGTGCTACTGTCAAAACATCTTTCTGACAATAGGTAACAATACGTTCGAGATTCTTCTCCTCCCAATACACACTGGCGACATCAGAACCATCAATATCGTCTTTTGGAGTAGGTATATCAAAAATGGTAGCGAGTAAATTGAGGGAGGTGTAACTCTTATAATCACCAAATTTCCATAGTTCCATCGTATCGAGGTGATTTATTTCCCATGGCTTTTTCCCGGCAATGTTAAGCAGTTTGGGTAATTTAATTCCGTTTATCAACATCCGTCTGCAAATAAATGGGAAGTCAAATTCTTTTCCATTATGAGCACATAACATTTTGTCTTTACTGTTGTAATGTTTGTTAAGTAATGCCGCAAACTCCTTTAATAATTGTTTTTCATCATCACCATAAAATGATTTTACACGAAATGTAGTATCCGTCAGTATACCAACAGAGATGCAAATGATTTTTGCAAATTCAGCATAAATCCCTGCTTTTTTATATCCTGCTTCAGGTGTCTCTTCTTTCTGAAAACGAAATTTGGAGTCCCATTGTGCTTTTAATGTCTTATCTAAATCGACATACTTATAAACCACAGGGGCGGTTTCTACATCCAGAAACAAAACATCCGATAATTTTATATTTTCGAGCATTGGATTAGTATTTTTTCACAACGAAGGTAAAAAGATTTTTTGGATGGAGCTACTTTTAATCCCTCATTGGAAAACTCCCGTTTTATTGAACCACAATTCTAGAACAATAATTGAATTAAAACGTATGCGAATACCCCAATCCAAGGATATAATTGTTTTGTGGATTTATGGCTACTTTAGTTTGACTTGTAGAAATTTGATTAAAATTATTCTCAAACAAATAATAAAGTTCCCACTGATTAATCAAACTGATGTTATAATACACCCCCGCAAAATAGCGTACACGATTAAAATCGTAAAGCCAATAAACATAGGGTTGATTTATGTAATAATATACTTCTTCAGCTAAATAAGGTTGAATCTTAAAAAACTTTTCATATTTGATAGAGAATTTATTTCTTAAATAATACTCCGCATATCGACCAGTTGGCGATGAATAAACATCCTGTACCTGCCATTGAAACATAGAACGGTCATCAAAAACAAAGTTTTTGAATTTCTTTTTTAATGTTACAGAAAAATAAGCCTGATGACGGGTACTCCACGTTTCGTTTTTTTGTTGTTTCTGAGTTAATACGTATGCAAGCGCTAAATGAACATGTTTATTTAGTTTGTAGTTAAAACCAACATCAGCATAAATAAAACTTGGATGCGCCATATTGTCTGTAACTCGTCCTTCCTCGTTGATCCGAGCAACCAATTTGGGTGTAATGTTTTTTTCAAGATAAATATTCTCCCAAACTTCTGCATCATTCAAAGCAGGCGACTGAGCAATCATTTTAATCGATTGTGAGGCGATAAACAATACAAGAGCTAATTTTTTTTTAATCATACATAAAAAGCAAAAAACGTCCTGCACCAAGATGCAGGACGGAATGGTGTTTAACATGAAGCTGACATTACAAACTATAAAAATGACGACTTCACAAACCCCATATTATTAATTAAACAGTTCAAATTCAAATATTTTTTAGATCTCTATTAATCATTTCCACCCCCCACCTAATGCCTGATAAATATCGGTAACAGCATTAAATTGTTCTTGTTTTGTTTTTATTAAATCCAATTTAGCATCAAGTGCATCACGCTGCGTCATCAACACTTCGAAATAATCGGCTTTGCCGTATTTAAAAAGTTCGTTCGATATATCTATCGATTGTGTCAAAGCATCCACTTGCTTGCTTTTCAAATCGAATGCCTGCCCTAAATTATTTATGTTCGACAATTGGTTCGATACCTCTACAAAGCCATTCAAAATAGTTTTTTGATAATTATACATGGCCTCTATTTGGCGGGCTTTGGCTTTATTAAATTCAGCTTTTATGGCGCTCCTATTGATTAATGGCGCCACTAAATCTCCAGCCAAATTATACATCAACGATTGTGGTGTATTAAATAAAAACGATGGTTTAAATGCCTGAAACCCTACTCCGGAAGTGATGCCAAACGATGGGAGAAATTCGGCTTGTGCCGATTTTACATCACATTTGGTGGCAAACAGTTCGAATTTTGCTTGTTTAATATCAGGTCGGTTGGCCAACAATTGAGAAGGAATTCCGCTTTTTATTTGTTGAGGCAATTGTGTCATGAAAGTAGATTTGTCGCGCACAATAGCTTGTGGGTATCTGCCCATCAAAAAATTAATTTTGTTTTCACTTTCTTTTATTTGTTGAAGCACATCAAACTCCATGTGTTGCGAATTCAATACATCGGCTTCAAATTTTTTAACTGCCAATTCGGTAACCACTGATGCTTCTTTCTGAATCTTCACAATTTCCAACGCATCTTTCTGCAATTTTATTGTTTCTCGAATGATGTCGAGCTGATTATCTAACGAAAGTAATTGGTAATAGGTTTTAGAAATTTCGGAAATCAAATTTGTTATTACAAAATTTCTGCCTTCAATACTTCCGAGGTATCTAGTAAATGCAGCCTTTTTACCGTTTCTGAGTTTTTTCCAAACATCTATTTCCCAAGTAGTATTTAATCCAAGATAAAAATTACCAAGATTTTCAGGCACCAACTGTCCAGGCGTTATTTCGGCCGATGCATCACCTGCGCCTTGACTAGAATATAGTCCAACCTTTTCAATGCTAGCACCCGCCACACCGTTTACCACCGGGAATAACATGCCTTTTCTCAATCGTACATCATTTCGTGCCATTTCGATGTCTTGCATGGTTATCATCAAGTCAAGATTATTTTTGAGAGCGGTATCAATAATGCTCACCAAGTTTTTATCCCCAAAAAAATCTTTCCATTTTATTTGTGCCGAGTTCACAGAGTCTTTCGAATCGGCATACGATTGAGGCATTGCCTTGTCCTTATCCTGCACAGGAGTAAGCATTTTGCAACTTGCAAAAACACAGCAAATCAACAATACACCTATAGTTTTATATTTTCCGAATATGTTCATTTTATGCTTCAATATCTTCAGTTAAAGGATTTTCTTCTTCATTTTCAATAAGGATATGCCTTTCAGAAATCTTAGCGAAAATGAAATACAAACCGGGAATAATTAGCACCCCGAATAACGTTCCGAACAACATGCCGCCTGCAGCAGCAGCACCTATCGTTCTGTTGCCTAACGCACCAGGGCCTGAGGCAATAACAAGAGGAATTAATCCTGCAATAAATGCGAAGGAGGTCATTAATATAGGTCGAAGACGAACAGATGCACCTTCGATAGCCGCTTGCAATACAGTGCTTCCCGCCTTGTGTTTTTGAACAGCAAACTCAACAATCAACACCGCATTTTTACCCAACAACCCAATCAGCATCACCATGGCCACCTGAGCATAAATATTGTTTTCTAAACCTAATACCGAAAGTAAAAGAAATGCTCCGAAAATTCCGGCAGGTAACGAAAGAATAACAGGGAAAGGCAACAAGAAACTTTCGTACTGTGCAGCCAACAGCAAATACACAAATGCCAAACAGATAAGAAATATATAAATGGCTTGATTACCTTGTCTGGCCTCATCAATAGATATACCAGCCCAATCAATACCAAACCCTTTTGGCAGTTTATTCTTAGCTACTTCTTCAACAGCTTTAAGAGCAGCACCACTGCTATAACCCGGAGCTGGTCCACCACTTACTTCGGCAGAGTTAAATAAGTTATGTCGTGTTATTTGCGAAAGACCCATTACTTTCTCCATTTTCATAAAGGCAGAGTAAGGAACCATTTCGTCACGATTGTTTTTTACATAAAGTTTAAGTATGTCTTCAGGCAATTCTCTGTATTGTGGAAGTGCCTGTACCATTACTTTGTATTGCCTATCGAATTTTATGAAACTGGTTTCATAATCACTTCCCACAAGTATTGATAATGTATTCATCGCATTGTCGATGGTTACGCCTTTTTGTTGCGCTTTTTCATTATCAATATTTAAAACATATTGAGGATAACTTGCACTATAAAAAGAGAAAACGCTGGATAGCTCTGGTCGTTTGTTTAGCTCTTTCACAAAATCAGCACTCACGGTTTCCATTTTTTTATAATCGCCACTTCCTGCTCTGTCTACCAGTCGTCCTTCAAAACCACCAGCAGCACCATAGCCAGGAACAGCAGGAGGAGGAAAAAACTCGATGGTAGCACCTTCAATATCTTTTGTTTTTTCTTCTAATTCTTGAATAATTTCTTTGGCAGAATGTTTTCTTTCGTCCCAAGGTTTAAGATTCACTAAACAGGTTCCCGTGTTTGATCCATTTCCTTCCGACAAAAGCTCGAAGCCTGCTAGAGATGAAACAGATTGTACACCTTCAATATTTTGTGCTATTTTTTGAATCTGCGTACTAATTTCATCCGTTCTTTCTAAAGTTGAACCTGGAGGTGTAAGAATAATAGCATAAAAAACACCTTGGTCTTCATTGGGTATAAATCCAGAAGGAAGCCTAGAGTTAATACCCCAGATACCTAAACAAAAAAGAATGAGTGTTAAAAATGTTACAACTCTTCTGTTTACAATTAATCCTAAAATGCCTTTATATTTAGCATTAACACGATTGAACCAATTATTAAATCCGGTCAAAAAACGATTCAATAGGTTTTTCTTCTTCTCAATACCATGTGTGTTTTTCAACATAATAGCACAGAGAGCAGGTGTTAAAGTTAACGCTATAACTCCAGATAAAATAATGGATGTAGCCATCGTAATGGAAAACTGCCTGTAAAAAATTCCCACCGGCCCCGACATAAACGCAACAGGAATAAATACAGCTGCCATCACAAGAGTGATTGCGATAATCGCCCCGCTTATTTCCGACATAGCCAATTCAGTTGCTGCTTTCGCATTCAGATGTTTTTCCTCCATTTTAGCATGCACCGCTTCCACCACCACAATGGCATTATCCACCACAATACCAATGGCAAGTACTAATGCAAATAGGGTAATCAGATTAAGTGTAATACCAAACATTTGCATAAAAGCAAAAGTACCCACAAGCGACACAGGCACAGCAATAGCAGGAATAAGAGTAGAACGCCAATCTCCAAGGAAAATAAATACTACAAGACCAACCAAAAGGAATGCTTCGAGAAGAGTATGAAGCACTTTTTCGATGGAAGCGTCCAGAAATTTTGAAACATCATATCCTATTTCATAATCCATACCTTTTGGAAAAGAAGCTGCTTTAATCTCTTCCATTCTTTGCTTAATGTTTTTTATTACTAGGCTTGCGTTACTACCATACGATTGTTTAATCATAATTGCTGCTGACGTTTTTCCATTCAGCTTTGAGTACAAATCGTAATAAGAACTTCCAAACTCCACATCAGCCACATCCTTTAGCCTTAGTATTTCTCCATTTGCATTCGATCTTAAAATTACATTCTCATACCCTTCTTTGGTAGTAAATCTACCAGGGTATTTTAAAACATATTCAAATGCTTGTGATTTTTTTCCTGAACTTTCACCAGTTCTGCCGGGTGATGCTTCCAGACTTTGTTCGTTTAAAGAGGTTAGTACCTCGTCAGCCGAAATTTTATAAGCCAGCATTTTATCAGGTTTCAACCAAATTCTCATCGAATACTCTCTATTTCCAAGAATATCGGCAAAGCCCACACCATCTATTTTTTTTAATTCTGAAAGAATATTTATATCCGCAAAATTGTATAGAAACTTATCATCAAGAGTAGAATCTTTGCTGTATAAATTTAAATACATTAGCATGTTGGATTCCTCTCTTGTAATCTTTACGCCTTCTCTCACTACTATTGGAGGCAGTTTATTAACAACACTAGCCACTCTGTTTTGAACATTTACTGATGCAATATTAGGATCTGTGCCCAATTCGAAAATTATTGAAATAGTACACTCCCCATCATTTCCTGCATCCGAGTCAATGTATTTAATACCTGGAACTCCATTGATTGCTCGTTCCAAAGGAATAACAACAGATTTTATTAATAATTCCGCATTAGCTCCCGGATAATCTGCAGTAACATTTACTTTGGGTGGAGATATGGAAGGGAACTGTGTTACGGGAAGTTGCACCATTGCAATAGCACCTAACAACAAAATGATAAGTGAAATAACAATAGATAAAACAGGCCTATGAATAAATTTCTGAAACATATTATTTAAGTTATAAAACTACTATTGTTTAATGAGTTGTAAATTTTTAATAACCTCAGCTGCAGGAATGAATTTTGTTTTAAGCTTGTCATCATCTTTTACATTTTGAATTCCATCCAATAATATTTTGTCGTTTGCAGTAAGTCCTGATTGGATGATGTAAAGGTTAGATAATCTTTGCTTAATGGTTATATTTCTTGATTTTACAACATTGTTTTGGTCAACGATGTAAGCATATACCTTATCCTGAATTTCAAATGTTGCTTTTTGAGGTATGATGAGTCCTTTCGATATGGGAACTCTCAATCGTATTCTACCAGTTTCACCATGTTTCAAAAGCAAATCGGGATTAGGGAATTTTGCCCTGAAAGCAATGTTTCCAGTAGTGTTGTCAAATTCACTTTCTATTGTTTCAATCGTTCCTTTATACTTATGCTCTTGCCCGTTTGCCAAAACCAAGGTTGCAATGTTTTGTTCATCATCTTTTGCCCTTGATTTATAATCAAGATATTCCATTTCCGAAATATTAAAATACGCATATACATCATTGTTGTTCGAAATGGAGGTTAATAGCGTTCCTTCATCAATCAAGCTACCTGCCTTAAATTTTGTTCTGTCAATTATTCCATTAAAAGGAGCTTTAATTTCGCAATAGGAAAGATTGAGTTCCGCAAGTTCTACTTCAGCATTTTGCTGATCAAGTTTAGCTTGTGCCAACGAAAGTTCTGTTTGTGAAACTATATTTTTATCGGCTAGTGTTTTTGCATTTTTCAATTCTAACTCTGCAGCTTTTGCCTCTGCTTTCGCCTTGAGCAACTCAGCTTGAAATTCTATCGGGCGAATATTAAATAGCACCTGACCTGCACTAACATATTGTCCCTCGTCAACATTAATTTTTTCGAGGTACCCTTTTACCATTGCATGTATTTCCACATTCTGTAAAGATTGAATTTGGGCAACATACTCTTTGGTAAATGAGGTATCCATTACCATTGGGCTTGTAACTGTATAAATACCTTCTTGGCTTTTTTCTTCTACTTTTGAATTGCAGGCAGTAAATCCAATTAAGGAAATAAGACTAATCAGAGAAATTGTTTTATTCATTGCGATTAATTGTATTTTGTATAAAAATTATTTTTCCAGTTCCGGTTTATTTCTTTCACATTTGCTTTAGTACTATCAACATTGTACTTGACTGCAACGAAACTCAAACTTTTATTCATAAAGCTCTGATCGGTTTTGGCTTTATCTAGATGAATTGCTTCCAACCGAAACAAGCCTCTGCCTGATTGAACCTGCATAAATGCTGGAATGAGCAGTATAAGAATACTGAATCTCATAAATAAATTTATTAGAAACGTGAAATTAAATTATTAAAAACTAAGTTGGAGTGTTTGAAAAGAGAAAAAAGTTTCTCAGATAAGAAAAACCTGAAGGTAACTCGGGGAATGATAAAGATCAGAAAAATTAAAATTCTGCTGATTAGAATTAATGATTACAACAGAAATTGCTGTTTTAAAATGAGCACTAAACTCTTCGAATGAAATAAATTTACTTACTGGAGCACTGGTATTACTCTCGTCTGATTCATCAAAATCAAACTCCGCTATTTCATCAATATTAATATCGGAAGCATTTGTTTCATCGTCAGAAAGTGGACTTTGGGCAATGTCGTATTCAGTAAATGGTAAGCAATACATTGTTGTAATACTCTTGCTGGGCAAAGCGCTCAGCAAAAAGAAACAAGCAACAATAACAAATCTGAAAAATTTCATACTTAGGCTCAACAGAAAAATACGTGCCAAAAGTATCCTTAATTGCAGCGAAACGCTTTATTTTAGGATAATTTAACAGAGTTAAAGATATTTTAACTTCGTGCAATTTCATTTATTAAACAGTTTACTTCGTCATACTTTTAAATAACTAAATTTTTATGGTAAATTGTAAATTACATCAATTAGGTTTCTTGTGCCATGAAAATGATTGGTAAGGATATGATATGGATAAAGTACTCACTCTTGAACTTGTTTTATTAGGGAAAAAAATAGAAAAGCAGGTTTTTAAGGTAGTACCGAAACTTTCTACGGTGGCGCAGAAATTTTCTGCGGTAGCACAGAAATTTTCTGCGTTAGCGCCAGAGCTTTCTAAGGTGGTGCTGAAAAGTTCTACGGTGGTGCCGAAACTTTCGGTACCACCGTAGAAACCTTACTTTTTGCCATTTTTCAGTATCTTTTTAATGTGCAAAAAGCTATCTTATTGTCGCAATTTCATTCATTTATGATACAGCAGAACTGAATTCAGCCTTATAGTATTTCAGGAAATAGGGGAATACCAAGATTGGAAGTTATCCAGACTTGTTTTTATAAAAAACAGGATTATTCATGGTATAATTGATAAAAACAGCCTCTTGGGCTAAAATAGAAACTTAATGATTAGGCCAGAATTTCAATTACCCTGCTCATGTTCGGCCCCGGCTGTTACTCTAAATATATGGAGAATGTATGGAAACAATGCATCCATCGATTCGTAGGCTCCCTTTGTTGAACCGGGTAAAGTCAAAATAAGCGTACTGCCCTTAATGCCTGCTATTCCTCTCGAAAGCATGGAAAAAGGTGTTCGGTTTTGTCCATAATTTCGGGCAGCTTCCATTATTCCCGGAACTTCTTTATCTAACAAAGGTTTAATTGCCTCCGGGGTATTATCTCGTGGCGAAAGCCCCGTGCCTCCGGTCAAAATAATCAGGTCTGTTTTTTCTGAATGAAGTTTCAAAACGGTTTTTTGAATAAATTCTTTATCATCGGGAATAATAATATAATTCGCAACCGACACATTACACTTTTCAAGTTTCTGAATAATTGCCTTTCCAGCTTTATCTGTTTTTTTGCCGGCAGCAATACTATCGGAGCAAACTATAACAGCGGCTTTTAAATCTTTACGGAAATTGTCAAGGAAATCGGATTTGCCACCTTTTTTCTCCAGCAGTTTTATGGAGCAAATTTCTATTCCTTTATCAATAGGCTTCAGCATATCGTAAACAGTAAGGGCAACCACAGAAGCACCATGCATAGCTTCAACTTCCACTCCCGTTTTGTAAATAGTGTGCACTTCGGTTTCAATAGTAATTTCAAGTCCGTTCACAGCAAATCGAACAGATGTGAATTCTACCGGCATGGGATGACAATCCGGAATCATATCGCTGGTGCGCTTAACGGCAAACAAGCCCGCTGTTTTGGCCATTTCAAAAACATCTCCTTTTGGTACAGTTTTGTTGAGCACCGCATCCATTGTTTCTTGTTTACTAACCTTTACAATAGCCTGTGCTGTGGCTGTTCTAAGTGTGTTCGATTTATAGGTTATGTCTATCATCTCGTATTGTTATCAATTACCATTATTTAATTCTTTCCAGGTGTAGGTTTCGTCTTCAAAAATTTCTTTTCCCCAAACCGGTGCCAATGCCTTTATTTGCTCTGTTATTTCGCGACATGCATCAAAAGCATCTTTACGATGTTTGGTCGAAACGAAAACAAACAAACAAATTTCTCCTGCTTTTACCATCCCTGTGCTGTGATAAATATGCATACATACCAAATTATATTTGGCAAATGCTGCTTCGCGAATGGCATGAAATTTTTCTTCTGCCATTTCACTGTATGCTGAATACTCAATAGCAACAACAGTTTTTCCGCTAATTAAATCATTACGCACCTGCCCGAGAAAAATATCATGTGCTCCAATGTTTGTTTTACTACTATGCTTTTGTATGCTGTCGGCTATAAAAGCTGCGGTTATAGGGCCTTCAACCAACACTGTATGTTTCTTTTTTTCTTTCATTATTAATTATTGATTTATCATTTTCCAATTCTCAATGCCTTCGACTAAACTACATACATCGCATTGAGGAAACGCTTCATTAAGCATACTCACAGCGGTGGCGCTGCGTTTACCTGATTTACAAAATATCACAATCTTATTTTCTGTTGATATACCTGACATAGATTTCTGAAATTCATTTAAGGGGATATTGACATAATCAAATTCTGTTATCAGTGGGTGTTCGCCCTTTTCTCTCACATCTATAATCATCACTTTTTCATTTTTTCTCATACTGTCAAATTGGTCAACAGTAATTTCTTTAACATTCGAACATGCCCCGCAAAACCAATCGTAATCAAAGTTCAAAAATTCTGCTTCATCTTTTGGATAATTATTTGTCGCTATAGTGCTCGGATAAATTTCGAAATCATGAAAGGAATTATGTAACGAATTATAAGAAATAATTTTGTTGCAAAGCGGTTTGCCAACTCCTGAAATAATTTTAATAATCTCCGTGGCCTGCATTACACCAATAATTCCGGGCAATACACCAAGCACCCCCGCTTCTTTACAACTCATTACAGATGTTGCTTCGGGTGGTTCAGGAAACATATCGCGGTAATTGGTTTTTATTCCTGATTGTTTATCCGCCATATTGAAAACTCCCACCTGTCCTTCGAAACGCAGAACAGCACCATATATCAAAGGTTTGTTTAATATCACACAAGCATCGTTAATCAAGTAACGCGATGAAAAATTATCTGTTCCATCCATTATAATGTCATAGAACGGAAATAATTCCAACGCTTTTTCTTTTGTAAGTTTAAAGGTATAAGGTACAACATTTATTTCGGGATTCGAATCGTTAAGTTTAAAAGCGGCTACTAATGCTTTGGGCTTACCAATATCTTTCATCGAATAAAGTGTCTGACGTTGCAGATTAGATAAGTCGACTAAATCAAAATCGACAATTCCTATCGTACCAATACCTGCAGCTGCTAAATATTGAAGTGCCGGACAGCCCAAACCGCCCGAACCAATAACTAACACTTTCGCCTGCTTCAGTTTTACTTGTGCCGACTCTCCGAATTCTTTCAGAATTATTTGCCTATGATATCTGTTATTCTCTGCCATTCTTTTTTACTTTATTATCCACCCGAAAATGGCGGAAGCAGAGCCACTGTATCTTTATCCGTTAACATTGTATTTTCAAAAACAACCTTCCGATTCACAGCAACAGAATATTTTGATAATGCCAACTCCGGAAACTGAGTAGTAAGTTTGATGATGAGTTGCTGTGTATCGTTCACGTGAGCAATTTTCATTTCTGAGCATTTGGTTATGTCGGATAGTTGCCCGAACACAAGTAAATTAATTTCCATTGGTGTCTACTTTTTGTGCGTTTATAAAATCATCTTTTGTATTGATATTTGTGAACATTGCGTTAGTAAACACTGGGTGTTTATCAGTAACTAACTTCTGCAATGAAAAATGAGAAATAATATCCGATAGTTTCAAGACGTTTTGTTGCACTAGTTGCTCCCATTGCAAAAAACAATCTTTCGAGTAAACTCCAAACAATGGTTCAAGATTATTTTTATGAAATGGCAAAGTAATTTGAGTATTCAAAGAGTTCTTTATTATGTGTTTTATTGCTTCTGTATTTACGAAAGGCATATCGCAACTAACAACAAATATTTTTGAAGAACTGCAATGTTGAAGTGCCGCGTGTATCCCTCCGGCCGGCCCTTTATCTTTTATCACATCACTTATCACATCAGTCTTCATTTCTGAAAAACTCAAATTATTCGAAATAACAATTATTTCGTCCACTGCCGGGCTTAACTTTTCGATTACATGCTGAATTAAAGTTTTACCCCTAAATGCAAGAAAAGCCTTATCAGTTCCCATACGCAGGCTTTTCCCTCCCGCAAGAATGTAACCGTTCACAGGATCTCGTTTTCTATTCATTGTTTACGTAATAATTAATTTCACACAAGCTATTACAAGAACGAGTGCCAGTATTTTTGACAACAAATTACTTTCAAATTTTTTGGCTCCGAAATATGAACCAACCAATCCTCCCACAAATGCAATTATAAGCATCATTCCTATTTCAGGTTTATAATCAAATCCCTTAATAAATAAACCAGCCAAACCAGCTAGTGAATTAACAAAAATAAACAATGCCGACACTGCTGCTGTTTGTTTCATGTCAGCCCAGTGCAACAACAAAATCAATGGACTTAATATTATACCTCCGCCAATCCCAATCATACCAGACAAAAGACCTATAAAGGCTCCTATCAGAATTGAGATTAAAATGTTTTGTTTCAATTCGAAATTATTAATTTTAATTTTTACTCCTAAAAGTTTTATTACAGAAAAGAGCAATAATACAGCAAGTGTTTTTTTGTAGAATCCAGCATTTACAGTTATAAGTCCGCCAATAAAAGCGGCAGGAATTGAAGCTACAGCAAATGGCAAAAACAAACTCCATCTGAAATGACCGTTGCGGTAATATTGAATAAAAGCTATCAACGAAACAGCAATATTTATTATCAATGCAGCAGGTTTCATGGTGTCAGGCGAAAATGAAAAGAAAGTCATCAATGCCAGATAGCCGCTGGCTCCTCCATGTCCTACAGATGCATAAAGAAATGCAATGATTAATAGCAATGAATAAAAAAGCAGCAGAGTGGTTGTCATTAATGTTTCTGATTAAGTTCTTTTGAAAATAACAACAGGAATTTTTGAAACTCGTTTTCCATTTTTTGAAATTGTTTTAATAGATTCTCTCCTTCTTGTGTCAGAATAGTTCCTCCGCCTTTATTTCCACCTATCGATTTTATAACAATTTCTTTTTCCGATGTGCGGTTCATATCATCAATCATTGCCCAGGCTTGTCTGTACGATATTTCAACAGATTGCGCAGCTTTCGAAATCGAACCATGTTCTTTTATTTTCTCTAACAATCTTGCTCTGCCTTTTCCAATATGAAGCTTGTCCACTTCCATCCACAATTTTCCTTTTATTTCATATTTATTCATCTAATATTGATTTAAAATATGAATTTCAACTAATGACCCTTCCTTAACTTCTGTCACCTCTTCATCTATTTGGATAATACAATCTGCACTAGCAAAAGAACTCATCTGAAATGACTCTTGCACCAAGAACGGAAACACTTGTGACCCCTTTATTTTTCCCTGAAGAAAATAAGTTAGTCCTTCCTTTTTGCTATAAGTACTAGCTAACGGGAGAATCAGCTTATCACTTTTTTGTGGTATATGTCCTGTCATTTTCATAATTGACGGAAAAATATATTCATGGTAGCAAGTCAACAATGCTGAAGGATTGCCTGGCAATCCAAACACCAAAGTATTATTCTTTTTTCCGAAATAAATAGGCTTTCCGGGCTTTTGCTTCACTTTGTGAAATATGCATTTTACACCGCAGTTATCAAATGCCTTTGCAACAAAATCGTAATCGCCAACGGAAACTCCACCCGAAACAATTATTATATCGCAAAGAAGCAAATTTGTTTCAATTACATTAGTTATTTCTGCCTCATTATCGTCCGCAGTTATCATTGTAACTGGCTCACAATTGATTTCTCTTAATGCAGCATTCAAAGTATATGAATTGCATTCATATACTTTGCCCGCTTTTAATAGTTGTCCGGGTGGGGTAAGTTCTTTTCCTGTGGTGATGATACATATTTTAGGATATCTGTAAACAGAAACTTTCTCAACACCTAATCCTGCTAAATAGCCCGCAACCCCTGCCGTAATTTTAGTTCCAGCTGTTACTGCAATACTTCCTTTTGCAGTTTGTGCACCTTGCAGTCTAACATTTTTCCCTTCGGTTATCAATTCATCATTAATATAAACCTTGTTTTGAATTACTTTTACTTTCTCCTGCATAACCACAGTATCGCATCCTTCTGGGACAGGAGCTCCGGTAAATATTCTAACGGCAGTATTAGGCAAAAGTTTTCTTTCGCTAAACACTCCTGCAGGAATCTCATCAATTATTTCAAGAGGGATTTGATGATTCCAATCAGAATATCTGAATCCATACCCATCCATGGATGATTGATTAAACGGAGGCATATCTGTGTTTGAATAAATGTCTGATGTGATAATCTTTCCGGTAGCTTCGTATAATAAGACCTCCGTTGGTTCCAGTACAAGACTGTTTTCCTCTGTCAGACTTTTGGCTTCATTAACGGATATCATTTTGTTCGATAGGTTTAAATAGTAATAACGAGGTATAAAAAAATTTATCCCCCGAGGTTAATCATACTTTTTTCGCGAGTCTCAGTATTCAGCTTACCCCAATTTTCGTTTTCATTGTTACCTCCCAGCATAGCTTTTTTATTCAATACACATTCCTGTATCAATGATTCAATATTCATTCCGTTGCGCAAGGGCGTTAATAAGTCCATTTCTTGTTTTTCATACAAACAGTTGTACATCTTACCATCCGAGGTAAGTCGCATCCGGTTGCATCCTGAACAAAAGGGCTCGCTCATGGTGCTAATAACAGCAAAGGTTCCTTTGTGTTTTGGCACAAAATATTTTTTTGCCGTATCGTTCTTTTCGTTCAGTAATTTTATTATTTCATACTTTGATGAAATCAAATCCAATAATTGTTGATGCGAAAACATTTTTTCACTGCTCCATTCGTTTCCCGAAAAAGGCATATACTCAATAAACCGAATATGAACCGGAGTGTTTTTGGTCCATTCAATAAAATTGAGCACCTCATCATCGTTAACTCCCTTCATCACTACAACATTCACCTTTACATGATAATCGTCCTGTAGTAGCAAATTGATATTCGCTAACGCTCTGTCATACTCATTTCGTCTGGTTATGGAAAAGTACCTTTTTTTACTCAAAGTATCCAAACTAACGTTAACCGAACGTATGCCGGCTGCCTTAAAAGTGCTCAAATACTCATCTACTAAAACTCCATTAGTAGTAATAGTAAGTTCAACAGGATATTTTGAAAGCCTTGTAATAATGTCCTTAGCATCTTTTCTAACTAGTGGTTCTCCTCCGGTGAGTCGTATTTTGTTTACTCCGAGCTTAACAAAAGCAGATGCGATAGTTTCTATTTCATCTGCTGTAATTATTGGCAACTTGCCATTGCTCCCTTGCTGTATGTTTTCCACTGTGCAATATGTGCATCGTAAATTGCACTTATCTGTGAGTGAAATTCGGAGATAATCATGTTGCCTGTTAAAGCTGTCTACTAACATTTAGAGAAATGTGTTAATTATAATTTTTACAATTTTACAAAAATAAAACCAGTTGAATCAGTATTGTCATATAATCAGAAAAAAAATACCCGGAGCAAACTGTGTTGACTCCGGGTATTTGTAATTCATTTTTTCGAACTAATACATTCGACAAAACAGCATTGCTTACTTATTTTTTAAGAGTTTTGATGTAAGCAACTACCTGCCAACGCTCAGTTTCACTTAATTTTTCGTTGAAAGATGGCATTGGTTTTCTTCCTTCTGTGATTTTCCAGAAAAGAGCTCCTTCGCTTAAACCTTGAACTTCTGCAGAAGTAAAATCTCCACATGAAATATCAATTTTTTCTGCTTTAGGACCATCGCCTTGCCCTTTCACACCATGGCAAGATTTACATTGTTGACCCCAAATATCTTTTCCTGCCTTAAGTGTAGCTTCATCACTTTTTACAGCGCTTTTCTTTTTGGCTTCTGCATCAGGAGCTTTCCATTCTTTACCTTTTGGTTTATCTTGGGCACTTAGGCTGCCAATTGATAAAGTTACCATAAACATTCCTGCGCCCAATATTAGAGCCGCTTTACTGATTTTTTTCATACGATTTGTTTTTTAAATTGTTAATTATTATTTATTTATTGTTACTACTTACTTTTTAATTTTGTTATTTTATTGACTACACAAGCTCAAAAAAATTGTGAAATACTCATGTTTCTTTTGATAATTTTCGAAACTCATTGAATTTTACACTATGTCACAACTATTGTGCCAATGAAATCAATTTTTCTATACTCTTTGAAAATTCAATTATTTCATAGCGTTTTTTGTGTATCTTGCCTTAAGGCATCTTTCCAAACTTCTTTACTCTAGTGAGCAAATATATCAAATATATTATTGTACCCCAAATAACAGTTATTATTACCAATGATGAAATTACCAATAATAAGGGGGCATTGTCGCCCTGAGACCATAAAGTTCGCCCGTGTTCCTTATTTACTTTTGGAAGAATATTCCATGGAACATCTTTGGTTATTTCCAGCGTTCCAAAAGTTTCGTGATCTTCTAATCTTGCTGCAATAGTCAAAGTACCATTAGCGTTTCCCGGAACATCAAGGGGTAGTTCTCCAGAAACATTACCGTTCTCATCAGTTGAAGGTGCATTTGGCCCAAAAGGAAGGAAATTGAAAGCTCTTTTAATACAAAGTTTAAGTTCTCCCTCCTTTACAGGAACATATTCCTTACCCTTCCACTCCACCAGGCAAGCTGTTGCAGTTTTGATAGAATCCTTTCCATTATATTCAATAGTTAGTTTTGCATCTGAAACAGTTACTTCCTTTTCCACATCTTGATATAAAGAATCTGATTCTAACTTAGCAATGAAGGTAAACTCATGCATTCCGGATGTAACCTTATTGAAATTGTCAGGAAACTCGAATTCCCCTTCTCCCTCTCTATTAATATATGCTTTGCTGATTAAACCAGTTCCATTAGAAGGATCATATTTTTTTACTTCACTCAAATAAAGCCTGATTGGAGATGCAAGATTTTCAACAGAGACAGTTTTTCCGTCCTCCATTTTACTCAAATTTGCTTTCACACTCCTTATACCATTAGTTAAAATAGAACTAAGTCTCATTTTAAAAGCAAGTTTTGAAGTTGCTTTTTTTGCTTCTTGAGAAACAGCAACATTGAAACTAAGGGCAAAAGCACCTAATAAAAGCGAAGCAAGAATAGCCTTGAAACGCGTGATAATTACGATTGAATTTTGTTGATTATTTTTCATTTCCTTCGTGTAAATGTGTGTAAATAATATCATGAGACACTCCTTTTTCTTCTGCAACTTCCCATACTGAGATGATAGGAAAAAATCTTACAAATAGTGTGATAAGCAAAAGTGCACCAGCTAATGAACCTCCCGTAATTGCCCACTCCTGAAACGTGGGAGAATAATGTTTCCACGCT
Organism: uncultured Bacteroidota bacterium; assembly: GCA_903926385.1. Classification (GTDB taxonomy): domain Bacteria; phylum Bacteroidota; class Bacteroidia; order 2-12-FULL-35-15; family 2-12-FULL-35-15; genus 2-12-FULL-35-15. The sequence continues at coordinate 52,159 of CAIYIS010000036.1, read as the reverse complement.
TCCGGAATTTCCTGCACTGGCAGAAAAGACATAGTAGGAATTACAATCAAATAGCGTTTAAACCACGCACCAACAATTACAAAAACTGCCATTATAAACATTGGTAATGGTTTTCTACCTTTTTTAAACATAAGAACCAAAATAGGGAGAATCATACCAAAAAACTGTACCGACCAGAACATTGGTGCATAATAGCCTGTAAATAATTCGTTGAGGTGGCCAGCTTCTTCCCCTTTCATTTTGTATGCCGGAATAAGATACTCGTTAATTGAGAAGTATGCATACACCAAAGCAAGAAGTGCCAAAAGCCTACCCATCTTATCAAAATGCATATCAGTAAGATATTTTTTATACGCAGGATTGAATTGTCTTAGGATATACATCCCCGCCACAACTCCTCCGGAACCAACCAAAAATGCCCCTGATACAAAATATGCTCCAAAGTTGGTACTATCCCATCCAGGTCTGTAGGTACTTGCAAATAGCCAAGATGTTACGGTATGTATACAAAGAGCCACCGGAATAATAATTATTGATAAAATGGTAATTGCTTTTTTAACTACAGCATATTGTTGAGGACTGTATTTCCATCCCAATGATAGAATTTGATACATCTTATGTTGCCATTTTGGTATTCCTTTTAAACGGTCTCTGCAAAATGCGATACCAGGAAGAAGTGGGAAATACAACAGCAGAAAACTAAGCGTCATATAAGTAGATACAACCATTACATCCCAAATAATTGGTGATTGAATTCTCCCGTGAAGTGCCATATTTATCATCCTGTCTGGTCGCCCCATATCTACAATGATAATTAAACCAGCGAAAACAATTGCAGAAACTGCAATTACTTCAGATATTCTAGATAATGGTGCTCTCCACTCAACTTTTAATAGATATAATACCGCTGTTATTAATGATCCTACCAAACTTATGGCAACGAAAAACACAAAATTGGAAATGTAAATTCCCCAAAACACAAAATCCCTCATACCTGTAATTGACAAACCATTTCTTATTTGATTGATATAGCAATAAATACCTGTCAAAAGCATGATCACAAGCAGCGCAGTCCATGAATTACCAACTATGCCGAATTTTTTTGGCAACATATCCTCGTTTAACTCATGCAATAAATCAATTGCTTCAGTTTCCGTCAATTCTTTTCTTTCTTTATTTTCCATTGTCAACTATAATTTATTTTTAATAATGCTTCCCTTAATCGTCAGCTAATTTCTAATGCACTCCTAAATTTTTACAATTTGAAATGAGATTCTATCCTTTTTTTTCTTTATCTTCATTACTTTCACCAGGAAGTGGATCTTGGAAAGGGAACAGACGTTTTACAGCTGGAAGATAATATACACTTGGTTCGGTACCTAGTATCTCGTTCAATCTGTAGCCTCCTTTATCTTTTATTAGTTTGCTAAAACGGACAGTTTCTGCACCGTTTGAAACTGTATCTTCGTTAAGATCTCCCATAAAAAAGACTCCATTTGGACAGGCTGTTACGCAATGTGGAAGTTTCCCTTGTTTTAGCATATCTGGGCAAAAGTCACATTTTTCAACCGTTCCTTTCTTTTGCGGGAAACCTGTTTCAGGAGAGTATACTACGCCTGTTGTCTCATTTAACAATTGTGGCTCTTCCCAATTAAATGATCGGGTTGAATAAGGACAGGCAGCCATACAGAATCGACAACCGATGCAGCGAGTGTTATCCACAAGCACAATACCATCCTCTCTTTTAAAAGTAGCACTTACCGGACAAACTTTTACACATGGTGGTTTGTCGCAATGCATACAAGGCTTAGGCATCCAATAAGGGGCCGTGTGTTCTCCTTCTTGCATTTTGAAAACTTTCAACCATACATTCATACCGGAAAGGTGATGGTACCTTTGGCAAGAATGCTGACATTTTAGTTCATGACCACAACGTGACAAGTCAATTACCATAACAAACTTCTTTCCTGGAATTCCTTGTCTAGCTCCTTCAGGGGTAGCCGGAGAGCAACAAGATTGAGCTGCCTTACAATGGGCATCGTCCACTTCTATAACTTTTCCGTCAGTGGTCATTACTTTTACTTTCTTCCCTGCATCTTTATCTTTATCCTGTGAAAGAACTTTTTGTAAACCACCACCGACTACTGTGAGTCCGGCAGCAAGAAATCCGTATTTCAGAAACTTTCTGCGGTCTGATTGGTTATCTTCGTTATTCATGATATTATTTTTTATTATTGATATAATGTTATTTATGCTTGTCTAAGCGTCTTATCGGAAGCAAAAGTATACGCTTAAAACTATACAATTTATGACATTTGTCATACATACTGCTGTTTTGAGGCTTGAGACGACTAATAGATTAAGTGAGTATAGCAATAAACTAATACAAAAATGGAGAGGGGAATTTAGAAGAAATGTCTCTGTTTATAGGGAATACAGAGGTCAATGTTTAATACCAAATTGGTGAGCCGTGGGTTGGTGTTAAACTTATAAAAACCCACAATTGATATAAATCAAGAGCCCAAAAGTTGTTAAGAAAACAGAGCTTTCGGGAGTCTTAATTATATCAATTGTGGGTTTTGGATAATTACTTAAAGTAATTATTTTTTCAGCGTTCTGATATACGCTACTACTTGCCAGCGTTCAGTATCGCTTAGTTTTTCTTTGAAAGATGGCATTGGTTTTCTTCCCTCAGTAGTTTTATAGAAAAGCGCACCATCAGATAAATCCTGAATTTCTTTTGATGAAAAATCACCACAAGAAATGTCAATTTTTTCTGCTTTAGGACCATCTCCTAATCCTTTTGCACCATGACACGATTTGCATTGAACATTCCAAACATCTTTACCTGCTTTAATGGTTGCTTCGTCATCATTCTTTACAGCACTTTTCTTTTTTGCGTCAGCATCGGCCACTTTCCATTCTTTCCCTTTAGGCTTTGCCTGTGCTTTGGCGGTACCAAAAGACATAGCAACTAAGAAAACACCTGCGCTCAGTAGTAGAGCAATTTGATTTACTTTTTTCATAACATTTAATTTTAATTGTTTGTTTAACTATTTATTGAACTTGTTTTTATTGAACTTTATTTATCTTATTATTTTTTTTGTTTAACTATTCGTTTCATTTTAAATACTTGTAAAACCGCCCATATTAATGTGCCCCAAACCAAAGTGATAATAAAAATTGATGTGGCTATTAAATATACCGGTGCTCTGTTTCTGGCTGCCGACATGGAGCGTTCGTCAACATTACAATTATCGCTTACAACAACGACTCCCCAATTTACATCGCCTTTACTTTGGGTGTTTTTATAATTTTCGTCATCAATAATTTTAGCAACTAAGGTCAGATTTCCATCAGATGAAGGAATATCTTTTGGTACGGTAAAACTAGCCATTCCACTCTCATCTGTAGTTCCAGGCTCTCCAATTATTAAGTCGCTTAACATGCGTTTTACAAATAAACTTACGCTTACCCCCTTAACCGCTGCACCTTCTGAAGTAACAGAAACTTTGCAAACATTGGTAGAGTCGACTTTATCAAATTTCAACGCGATTTTTGCTTCTTTATCCTGAGCAAACGTTGGCATCACTACCAATATAAACGATGCCAGAATAGCAATTTTATATATTATATTTTTCATCTTGTTTATTATTTATAGTTTATTATTTCTTCTTTACCTTCCAGTCTGCCTTCGGCTACTTCCCAAACAGAAATGATAGGGAAAAACTTCGAAAACAATGTTACAATTAACATCATGGCTGCAAAGGTTGCAGCAACAATTGTCCATTCCACCAAACTTGGACTGTAATGTCTCCATGAATCCGGAACATTTTGAATAGGAAGATATGGATCGGCCTGGCCAGGAATAACAATCAAGTAGCGTTTAAACCAACCTGCAATAAACACCCCCAGGGCTAAAAGGGTTAACGGTAAAGGTTTTCTCATTTTCTTGAATAATGGTAAAATGGAAGGTAACACAATTCCGAATAACAAAACTGACCAGAAAAACACAGACTCTTCGCCATTGAATAAATTTTTCAATTTATCACTAACCAATCCCGACATTTTATAAGCCGGTACTAAAAATTCATTAATGTTAAAGTAGCCATAAATTAAAGACATTAACACTAGCACTTTTCCGAGCTTATCAAAGTGCATTTCGGTTAGGTATTTTTCCAGATTATAGGCTTTCCTGAATATGTAAATAGCCAATATCATTGCAGACACACCTAATAAGAAGGCTCCCGAAACGAAATACGCTCCCAAGTTTGCACTATCCCATTCTGCTCTTAGTGTAGTAGCAAAAAGCCATGCCGTAACCGTATGGATGGAAATACCAAGAGGAATAACTAATACAGTCAAAACCTTTACTGTTCTTTTTAATATTTTCCATTGTTCAGGAGTTCCTTCCCAACCAAAAGAAAGAAAATTATACATTTTCAGTTGCCATTTTGGTAAATTGGTCAAGTGATTTTTACAGGTTGCCAAAGATGGAATTAAAGGTATGTAGAGCAAAACCAAACTTGTCGCCAGATACGTCATAATAACTATGATATCCCAAACAATAGGAGATTGAATACGCCCGTGAATTACCAAATAATGTAGTCTGTCCGGACGACCCATTGCCGCAACAATACTAACTCCCGCAAGCATAATAGCAGCCACTGCTATAATCTCTGCTATTCTGGAAAGTGGTCTGTACCATTCGAAATTGGTGAGTTTAAGCACAGCCGACATAAGTACACCCACTAAACTAAGTGCCACAAAAAACACAAAGTTAGAAATGTAAACTCCCCAGAATGTTGTATCTCTAAGCGAAACGGTAACGTATTTACTTTTTGTTTCCTGTATATAATAAGCATAAATACCGGCACAGCAAACCATGATTAAAAATCCAATCCAAACTTTACCGCCTAGTCTTATTTTTCGCATCGGACGAAGTAAATCATCCTTCATTACCATATACTCTTCCTGTGTAAAGGTTTCGTATTGGGTACTTTCTTTTCTATTATTTTCTTCTAACATAAGTTTATTTTTTAATAAAAATTATTCTTTTGTATTATATACTTCAGTCGCTTCTTCGAATGGGAAATTACGTTTCACCGGTGGTAAGAAATACACACGTGGTTTAGTTCCTAACTCTTCCATTTCGCGATATCCGGCTCTGTCTCTCAATAATTTTTTCAATCTGAAAGTGTCTTCACCGTTTGTAACCACATCTTCTATTTCATCTCCGTAAAAAATTGTTCCGTTCGGGCATTCGGTTACACACATTGGCAAAGTGCCTTCGGCAGCATGAGATGGGCAAAAATCGCATTTAGAAACAGTACCTTCAATTCCTCCATTACTTACACAGCAATTTACTTGTGTATCGCATCGTTTGTGGGTTTCATTATATTCCCTTTGTTCTGGTCGGCCAAAGTTAAAGGTACGAGCCGAGTACGGGCAAGCTGCCATACAAAATTTACAACCTATACATCTGTCGCTGTCTACAGCCACAATTCCATCCGAACGTTTATAAGTAGCACCTACAGGACAAACTTTTGTACAAGGAGGATTGTCGCAGTGATAGCATGCTGTAGGAAACCAATAAGGAGAGGTAAGCGGAGTGTCCTGCATTTTCCTTACTTTCATGTACTCGATAGGAGGAAGCAAGTTGTGCATCTTCTGGCATCCTTCTACACATTTTCTTGCATTCGCACATCGGGCAAGATCTATTACCATTATCAGTTTGCGGCCGGGAATACCGTCACGAACTGAGATTTGAGCAAGTTTTTCGGCCGAAGGATGTGCAATTGCGCTACTATCCACTTCAACCACTTTACCATCCGCTGTAAGAACTTTTATTTTCTCACCGGTTTCTTTAACACTGTCGAGTGATACGGCTTTGCTCATTGCCGAACCTAACAGTACTGCTCCGCCTGCTATGGCGCCAAGCTTTAGAAACTTCCTACGGTCTGATTTGTCATCTTCTTTTTCCATAATAATTGTTTTTTGTTTTCTTTTTGTAATCAAAATTGTGTTTAATGAAACATTCTATTTAAAAACCGGGACAAATGTATAGAGCCTTTACGAACTGAATGATGAGCCAAGTCATGTAATATCCTGCCTTTTCGCAGGTTTGCACTGTTTTTACACTTTAATTATGTTCGAAAAACATTGTAAAATATAGCCTTTCATTACTTCTGCTTTTTTGATTTATTTACTCCCGTTTTTGATATTGATTGTTATCATATTTGAACTAGGGCGATTAAGAAAAATGATTAAAGAAGTAATCAACTTGCATTTTATTGATGCCTTTTTTTGAAGCTCTTGTAACAGGCAAAAACATTGACAAATGTGGGTTTTTGAAAGAATTCCGAAATTCTATTTTTGTGGTTTTATAGAATAAAAGTTAGCCGCAAATTCTGAAAATGAATTTTAGAATTCGATAGTTGTAAAATTTTTGAATGATAGTTTGCTGTAAAATTTTGAGTATAGAATTACAGATATTTTTTTACCACAAAGTTCGCTGAGGCCTCGCTATGGGCACAAAAGAAGGGAGCTGTTCAAGTTGGATACAGAAACTCCAGAGAATCATTATTCTTCTATTATCAGATTATTGTTTGTATCAAACTGTTTTCTTTCGGTCTCGGTCATTCGTTTTCTTAATAACCGAATTGTATTGCCTCCGCGTAATTTTTTGTTATCAGTATACATCCAGTCTGTAATATGCTCGTTGATTATTTGTATGGTATCGCCAAGGTTTACTTCTGTGGTCGAATCAGGTAAATCGCTAATCACTCCAATATACTTATTGTCCTTAATTTTTATATCGCTGAGCCAAATATGTTCCCATCCGTTTGGTGCTTTAAACCGCACTTTAAGGCAGAAGTCGGTATAATTAGTATTGCCACTTTTTAAAGCATCATTAAATTTGTTGAGTGTTTCTTTAGCTGTTTTAATGGCATCATTCATTTCCGAATCCTGGTCGGTTACCGAATAAATGTCAGGCTCGCCTAGGCGTTCTTTTTTTGTTGTAGTATGGTTATTGCAATTTGCAAATGCAATTACAACTGCTATCGACACTATTATTTTTTTCACCTTTTTGAATTGTTGCAAATTATTTTCGCATTAGTCTTTATTTTACCAACAAACTTATTTTTTCGCTTTATAGCAATGGCAATTTAGCAGACTACATTCCATCCCAAAAATCCCATCCTCTCTTAAAACGCATCTATTGAGGTCGGTTTTTCCGGTTTCTGTTTTATTTTTGTTTTAAAAAGAGGGTTGTGCAACGGCTACTTATGTTATCAGTAGTGTTTTCTTTTCGTGTCAAGTATTTCAAGGGTTATTGCATTATTATTTTCTTGTTCGTTACGTTCTTGTTAGTGTCTGTTACTTGCACAAAATAAATTCCTTTTGGTTGTTTGCTTAAATCTATTGTTGTTTGTGGTGTTGTAGTACTTGTTTTATAAATGAGTTCACCAACAATGTTATGAATTTCTATTTCTATTATTTTTTCTTCTAATGAAGATATAGAAAAAACTGATGTTGTTGGGTTTGGAGAAATATGAATTGATGATTGTTGATTATTGATTTCAGTAATAGCTGTTGCGAAAACAGTATCGAGTTTTACAACCCAACAATCAGCGTACCAATAAGTGCCATGATGTCCTGTTACATCACCATCATTAGATAGTGAACCTCCAGTTAAAATATAGCTTCGATCGTTTGTTTGTTCAACTGAATTAGCAAAATCTTGTTGAGTCCCTCCTAATGTTTTCTGCCACTGTATTATTCCCGAAGAATCTAATTTAATAACCCAGCAATCGTAATTTCCATGATTTCCTAAAACTTCTCCATCATTTGAAAGTGTACCCCCTGTAACAATGAATCCTCCATCGGAAGTTTGTTTAACCGATTTTGCACAATCATCAGAACTCCCACCCATTGAATTTTGCCATTGAATATTCCCTATTGAATCGAGCTTAACCACCCAAGCATCTTGATTTCCCTGATAGGAAGTTATATCTCCATTATATGAATTAGTACTTCCTGCAACTATAAACCCGCCTTCCAGAGTTGGCTCTAAAGAATAGGCATAATCATTACCGCTTCCGCCTAAACATTTTTGCCAAAGTAATGAGCCTACCGTGTCAAGTTTAATTATCCAATAATCACTTCCTCCATGATTTCCACTTACATCATCGTTATTAGAATATGTATAACCAGCCGCAATATATCCACCATCTTTTGTTTGTCTTACTACATAAGCCCCATCATCTGAATCTGAACCACAGTAAGAAGAAACTCCTCCATATGATTTTTGCCATTGAATGTTTGCGGAACTATCAAGTTTCACAATCCAATAATCATATGTAAGAGTATCTCCATGATGTCCACTTACATCACCATTGTTTGACTTTGAAATACCAGCCGCAATGTATCCTCCATCCTTAGTCTGTTTTATAGAATTTGCAAAATCAATATCAGAACCTCCAAGTGATTTTGTCCATTGAATAGTTCCAATAGAATCAATTTTTATTATACCAAAATTAAAATCTAAAATGCCACTTATTTGCGGCCTGCCTACACCCCCTGCAATTACATAACCATGGTCTGATGTAATATCTAAAGAATTCAAATATGAGCCACCACCGTCATAACACTGTTGCCATTGGATAGCACCTGTGCTATCTAACTTTATTAACCAATATCCTCCTAATTCTCCCGCTAAATCTCCATCAGTGGAATTGGCTTGCCCAAGCACAATATAACCTGCATCATAGGTTTGCCTTACTACAAATGCTGTCTCGTCACTTGAACCTCCGAAAGATTTTTCCCACTTAATTAATGGTGCTTGTGCATTTGTATTTATTGCGATTGCAATAAATAAAATAATGGAGTATACTTTTTTCATTTGTATTTTTGTTTTTGTTTTCTAGATTTCGTTTTAAGTGTTCGTCTGTTTCAAGTTAGCACTTCCCTTAGCATTACTGATAACATATTAATATATGCACTTACAAAACTACTAAAATATTCAATATCATTTACCCCAAAAAATTAACGCACTTTTGTTTACAGATTAAGGCACTTTATTAAAGCCCCGATTTGTCCAACGGGCTTTGTACTTTGCTTATTGTTTGATGCCCTTGCAGGTGTTATTTCACCTGCAAGCGAACACCTGTATATGTATCGAGTTTTTTCAATCAAGCAAATATATAATCTATTATTATCCACAAAAAATCCCTCCCCTTTAGGAGCAGGATTGTTGGGTATTAAATTAACAATAGAACAACTGAACATTTGAATAATTGAATTTAGAATGGTGCTAGTCACTTCAATATTCACTATTCGTTTGTTCAATTGTTCTAAATTCTTTCCCCACAACCTTCTTGCTTCTCCCCCTCTCTTTTGGAAAGGGGATTAAGGGGTGAGGCCATCCACAAAAAATCCCGCCCCATTAGGAGCAGGATTTTTTTTTGTTAGGAAATCGAAAAGGGCCAAAAGCCTTATTCGATTTACGCACCGGTTACAGTTACTTCGATAACTGGGCTCCAGTTGCCCACTACGCCACCTTTGTAGAGATAAATAGCTTTGTATTTCCACACAGCCGAAGCGTTGGTGGCAGGCAAAGCACTTAAGTCGAGAAAATCGGGATGATTGCTTACTGCAAGCAATACAAACCCTTTTCCATCACCTAAATCTTTCCAAATTTGAGCACCTTCGTACTTGCCTTTGGTGTAATGCAAAAGTGGATGCCCTCCAAAGGCTGTTTTGCCTTTCAAGTCGGGCGTTCCGTCATTCGGCACAAAATCCGAATGAGTGCCTTCAATGCCCATTTCTCTTCCTATATCAGTAGTATAGTTTAGAGAGCCTTTAATGCGGTCTACCAGCTTGGTAAATCGCAACTGAACATTGGCTGCTACCAGTGCCGGAGGTGTTATGTACACCGGAGGCACCGGAACTGTGGTTAATACTGAACTGCCGTCTCCGTAACGCAGTAAATTTTTGAAACCGGTGATATGTGGAGCGTACTCCTGCACCTGAATCTGGACATCGAGTGTCCATCTAAACAATTTTGAATCTGCCATTGCGCTGTCTTTTTCGGCATCCGTAATACCAAGCAGAGCTTGATAAACCGGAATTTTAGTTGCAAAAAGAGTAAGCTGGTCGGCAAACGCTCCATCGCCTTGTTTAACATATGTACCCATCTGTTATAAGTATTATAATTTAATTGATTTTATTTTTGTTTTATGTATGCGTGCCGGCATAGAGGCAAGTGCCATTGCCGACTAAAATTCCAAGTTTGCATACTGGTGGCGAATGGTTGCGTACAGGTAAGCAATGGTTGGCTACCGGTAGCCGATGATTTCTCATCAGTAGCCAATGCTCGCCATCAGTAGCCAACCCTTGCCCATTGGTAGCCCAAGGTTGGCTACCGGTTAGCAATATTCGGATACCTGTAAAAAAAGTTCGCTTACCTGTCAGCAATATCAGCCGGGGAGTCGGCAAGGTTAGGATTTTGGTTAGCAATAATCGGCTACCGGTGGGCAAAGGTTGCTTTTTGGTAAGCCAAGCACTCATTTTGGAAAATAATTTAGGCCTATGAGTCAGTAAAACCAATCTTTTTGAAAATTTGGATAGACAACCAATGAAGTTGAAAATGCTTTTTGTATAACCTCCAAAACATTGATGAATAAAGAAATTTAGCTTATTAAATAAAAAGGAAGAGATAAAACTCAATAACCAAAAGGGTTTCGTACCCTTCTGTATGCACCTTGCGATATGCTTTGTTATTGTTGTGTTTTGAGCCATTTTAATGAGTGGTTAAAATGTTAGTTAATCTAAAGTTTTAATAATTTTGTACTGCAAATTTATTGGTTTCAGCAAAAAAAAGGCGTGATGCAAATCACAACTGCTCAAAAAATTTATTAACAATTAAAAAGGGGTATTTTGCCTCTTAACTCAACTCGTTTTTGTTGGTTTAAATATTTTTTGGCTAACCTTCCCCTCCCCTTTCATTCTAAAATTCTACAAATCTAGAATTCTAAAATTCCTTCCCTCCCGACACTCAATTTGAAATCTGAAATCTGAAATTTGGAATCTCTTACCCCTTTTCGGAAACTTTTAACACTTTTTTTGTTTCCATAACCCTATTACTTTTCAATAGAATAAAAAATAAATGTAAAAATAATCACTAAGGAAACGTTGGGAATTAAAAATGTTTCCATAGTTTTGCACCCGAAAATTTAAAAACAAAATGGAATTAGATGTAAAAACAAGAATTGTTAATGGTGCTCGTGAGCTGTTTTTTAAATACAGTATCAAGAGTATTACCATGGACGATATAGCCAAACACCTTGCTATATCTAAAAAAACAATTTATCTGTATTTTCCCGACAAAAACAAACTCGTGGAAACGCTAATGGAAACAACATTAAAACACAACGAAACACAATTTATGAAGGTTAATCAGGAAGCCGAAAATGTAATTGTGGAAGTGTTCGGACTGATGAAACATATTGACGCTATGTTTTCGAAAATTAACGCCAACCTGTTTTACGACTTACAAAAGTACCATCCCGGTGCCTGGAAAATTTTCCGCAATTTCAAAGAAGACTGTATGGCTAAAATGGTGGAAGATTCGATAAAACGAGGAATTGAAGAAGGCCTGGTTCGTTCGGATGTAAATGCAAAAATACTTTCGCGGTTGCGTATAGAAGAAGTGGAGATGGGATTAAATCCTGCTGCTTTTCCTCCCGACCAGTTTACAATGACTGAGGTACAAGTGGCCCTGCTCGACCATTTTTTACTGGGAATTTGTACACTTAAAGGACATAAACTATTTAATCAATATAAACAAGTAACAGAGGACGAATAATTGCCTCCCCCTTTATACCCTCTCCCAAAGAGAGGGGCAAGAGGGTAAAACATTTAATGAAAAAAGTAATAAACTAAACACTTCACAATTCGTCACACCTCTCTTTTGGAGAGGGGCCGGGGGTGAGGCTAAACAAAAAGTATATGAAAAAAATAATTTTAGGAACAGGATTAATGCTGATGGCTCTCCATAGTCATTCGCAAACAAAAGCAAGTTTTTCGTTTTCGGTAAAGCAAGCCATAGAATATGCCATGCAAAACCAAAACGACATAAAAAATGCTGTATTAGATGAAAAAATGGCACAGAGAAAAGTGAAGGAAATTACCGGTGCCGGCTTACCTCAGATTAATGCAAGCTTCGACTTGAAAGACTTTGTTGAAATTCCTACTCAGGTAATGCCCGATTTCATCAGCCCTACAGTTTATCAAATTAATCAGTATGGATTTGGACTAAAACCAAGAGCAGAGTTACCGGCAGGCGAAGGAATTCCTGTTCAGTTTGGTAGCAAATATCAATCTTCGGCAGGTTTAGATGCAAGTCAAATGTTGTTTAATTCAGATTTCTTTCTGGGACTGAAAGCATCAAAAGTATTTACTGAATTGTCGACTAAAGCGCTTCAACGCAGCAAAATTGAAGTTACTGCTTCGGTAAGCAAAGCATATTACCTTGTTCTTATCAGTACCGAACGTGCAAAACTAATGGATGCAAACATTGCTCGATTGAAAAAAACAATGGATGATACAAAAGCTTTATACGATAACGGCTTTGCCGAAAAATTAGACTTCGACCGCTTAACCGTTACGTATAATAACCTTTTGGTAGAACAAGAAAAAATAAATCGTTTGCTGAATGTGGGTGCTTACTTATTAAAATATCAAATGGGAATGGAAGTAAATGCCGACCTTACCTTGACAGATAAATTAGAAGATGTAAAGTTCGATATTGGCACGCTTGCTCAATCTGACAAATTTGATTACAACAAACGTGTTGAATATGGTTTAATGGAAACTAATTTTACACTTGCTCAACTTGATTTAAAACGTCAGCGCTATTCCTTTCTTCCGTTTGCCTTTCTTTATGGTAGTTTGAGTGGAAATGCCTACCGAAATGAATTTACTGTTTTCGATACGTATCGCCCTTGGTATCCTACAGCAGTGGTTGGAGGAACTATCAAGATGCCTATTTTTACAGGTTTTCAGCGTGGCATCAAATGTCAAGAAGCAAAAATATCTTTAGAGAAAGCACAGAACAATATGGATTTTATTAAAAAATCTATCGACATGGATTTAGCTGCTACTTCGGCAAGTCTTACCAATGCTTCGTCATCACTCGAAAATCAAAAGAAAAATATAAAGTTAGCCGAAGATGTGGTAAGTGTTTCGAAAAAGAAATACGACCAGGGAGTAGGAAGCAATCTGGAAATGGTTACTGCCGAAACAACACTGAAAGAAGCACAAACCAATTACCTCAATGCTATGTACGAAGCTATAATTGCTAAAATAGATTTTGACAAAGCAAACGGTAACTTAAAATAAATTAGTAAAACGAAAATATAAATAAATAATAATACGCTCTGCAAAGCCTCCCCTCGGGGAGATTACAAGGGCTGCATAAACTAACAATATGAAAAAAATAGTATTAGCCATTAGTGTAATTTCAATGTTGACAGCCTGCTCTCAGAAACCCGATAAGCAAACCGAACTCGATAATTTGAAAAAACAAGAAGCGGAATTAAAATCGAAAATTGCAACGCTTGAAGCAGAAATCAACAAGTCTGATTCGGTACAAAGTGGAATTGCTGTGAGTGTAGCTTCGTTGAAAACAGCAGTGTTCAAAAACTTTATCGATGTGGTTGGCCATGTTGAAGCAGATGAAAACGTAAGCATCAGTTCCGAAATGCCCGGAACCATTACTAAAATAAATGTAAAAGCAGGCGATGAAGTGAAGAAAGGCGATGTATTGGCCGAAACCGATGCACGTGCCATAGCTCAACAAATATCCGATTTACAAACCAACACCGATTTGGTAAATCAGATTTATGATAAAACAAAATCATTGTGGGATCAGAAAATTGGAACCGAAGTTCAGTTCCTTCAAGCAAAAACCAACAAAGAAAGTATGGAGAAAAAGATGGCAGCATTGCAAGAACAATTGCGTATGTCTAAAATCATTTCGCCTATCATCGGTACTGTAGATGCAGTGGATATTAAATTAGGACAAATGGTAATGCCGGGCTTAGCTGCCATTCGTGTTATCAATTTCTCTAACCTGAAAGTGAAAGCAGATGTTGCCGAAAGTTATGCTTCTAAAATTAAAAAAGGTAGCGAAGTAATTGTTCGTTTCCCTGATACCAATGACTCGTTGATTACAAAAGTAAATTTTGTGGCACGAGCTATCAACAACAGCACTCGTTCGTTCTCAGTAGAAGTATTGCTCGATAACAAACAGGAATATCACCCGAACATGATTTCGCGTTTGAACATTAAAGATTACGAATCATCCGCTCCCGAAATTATTGTTCCCGTAAAAACCATTCAAAGAGATGAGAACAATGCATCCTTTGTATACGTAGCCGAAGGCAATGCTGTAAAAAAACACCTGGTAACACTTGGTAAAGTATATAATGGTATGGCCGAAATTTCATCAGGGCTTAAAGAAGGCGACCAGCTTATCGTTTCGGGTTATGATGTGATTAACGAAGGAAGCACCATTATTTATAAAAAATAACACAGCCACCCCCAACCTCTCCGAAAGGGAGGAGGTGATGCAACTGAAATGAAAAGTAAATATTAATAATAATAAAAACGCTCTGCGAGGCCTCTCTTAAGTGAGGTTGAAGGAGCTCAATAACTATGAATTTTAAAGAATTTAGACCTTCAAGCTGGGCAATAGATAATAGGGTAACTATTTTTATTGCCACCTTTATCCTATGCTTTCTCGGTATTCAATCGTATAATAATTTACCTAAAGAAAGTTTCCCCGACATTGTGGTGCCTACCATTTATGTTACTACCGTGTATGCCGGAAACTCTCCAACCAATATCGAGAACCTTGTTACCAAGCCACTTGAGAAACAATTAAAATCTATCTCGGGAGTAAAAAAACTCAACAGTACTTCTTTGCAAGATGTATCGTCTATCATGGTAGAGTTTAATACCGATGTAAATGTTGCTGTAGCCAAACAAAAAGTAAAAGATGCTGTGGATAAAGCAGCCACCGATTTACCAAAAGATTTAACAGCCACTCCTAATGTGCTCGAAGTAGCGTTCTCCGATATGCCGATTATGTATGTCAATCTGGCCGGAGACATTGACTTGAACAAACTGAAAAAATATGCCGACTTGCTGAAAGATAAAATAGAAAGCATGAAGCAGATTTCGAAAGTAGTAATGGTTGGAAATCTGGAAAGAGAAATTCAGGTAAATGTCGACATGTATAAATTGCAGGCAGCATCCCTTTCTCTTGGCGATATTAAAAATGTTATGCGTTCGGAGAATCTAAATGTGTCGGGAGGATTAGTTCCGATGGATGGAATGAAACGAAACTTAACTGTAAAAGCCGAGTTTAAAACGGTTGAAGAAATAAAAAACTTGGTTATCAATTCGGCTACCAACGCTAAACTTTATTTGAAAGATATAGCGGAAGTAAAAGATGGAACCAAAGACCAAGAAAGTTATGCTCGTCTCGAAGGAAAGAATGTAATCACGTTGAATATTGTAAAACGTTCGGGTGAAAACTTGATTGAAGCAAGCGATAATATTACCAATGCCATCGCGCTTATGCAAAAATCAAAAGAGCTTCCTTCTGATTTAAGAGTAACTGTAACTGGCGACCAGTCGGAGAAAACAAGAAGCACGCTTCATGATTTGATTAACACCATCATCATTGGATTTATTTTGGTTACCTTCATTCTGATGTTCTTTATGGGCGTTACCAATGCTATCTTCGTTGCAGCATCTGTGCCGCTTTCCATGTTCCTTGCCTTCTTGGTATTTCCTATGTATGGCTTTTCGTTGAACATGATTGTATTGTTCGCTTTCTTGCTTGCACTTGGTATTGTGGTGGATGATGCCATTGTGGTAATTGAAAACACCCATCGACTTTTCGAAAATGGAAAACGAGATATTAAAACAGCAGCCAAGATGGCTGCAGGTGAAGTCTTCCTTCCTGTGCTTAGTGGAACAGTTACTACACTTGCTCCATTTATTCCTCTAGCTTTTTGGGGTGGTATTGTAGGTAAGTTTATGTTCTTCCTTCCGGTAACTTTAATCACTACCTTGCTTGCATCGTTGGTAGTTGCTTATATTATTAATCCTGTGTTTGCTGTTCGATTTATGAAAACACATGAAGAAGAACGATTGAATTACGGACGACTAAACAGAATGGGAATAATGCGCATTATACTTTATGTAATAGCTTCTCTTCTTGGTCACGCTTTAGGCCATCCTGCTTTCGGTAACTTAGTTCTTTTCTTTGCTGCCTTTATGTTGATTCACCGTTTCTGGTTATATAAGGTGATTGAGAATTTCCAAAACAAAACATGGCCTGCTTTCCGCGAACGTTATACTCGTTTTTTAATTCGTTTTCTAAAACGTCCTTGGATGGCGCTTGTTGGAACATTCTTTTTGTTTGTTTTCTCTGCAATCTTTTTTGCGGTGAGAAGTCCTAAAGTAGTGTTCTTCCCTCAAGGCGATCCTAATTTTGTATATGTATATGTAAAATTACCTACTGGAACTGACCCTTCCATCACCAACAATGTGATGTTGCAGGTAGAGAAAAAAGTAAATTCAGTATTGGGCGATTCGAATAAGATTGTGAAATCTATCATTACTAACGTTACCAAACAAACCACCGACCCTCGCGACCAAGATCAAAGTGATTATCCGAATAGAGGAAAGATTGCTATTTCGTTTGTTGAGTTCGAATATCGTGGAGGGATATCGACTATGAAATATCTCAGGCAGTTACAAAAATTGCATTGGAACATTCCTGGAGCTGACATAACGGTCTCACAAGAACAAAACGGACCACCAGTGGCAAAGCCTGTTAACATTGAGATTAGAGGAGATAAATTTGATGAGTTGGTGAGCAATTCCATCCTATTGAAACAATACCTCAACAGTCAACAAATACCAGGTTTGGATAATCTCAGGTCCGACTTTGAAAGTAATAAACCTGAAATTGTTTTTAATATCGACCGCGAAAGAGCCAACAGAGAAGGAATTTCAACTGCACAAATTGCAATGGAAATTCGTAATGCTGTGTACGGAATTGATCAGCCATCCAAGTTCAGAGATGAAAATGATGAGTATCCAATACAAATACGTTATAAAATGGATCAGCGAAATAATATTGAAGCATTACGAAATCTGAAAATAACTTTCCGTGATATGAACATGGGAGGTATTTTGAGAAGTGTTCCATTGGCTGCTTTCTGCGACATTCAATACAGCAATACCTATGATGGTATTAAACGTAAGATGCAGAAACGAGTGATTACGTTATCATCAAACGCTTCAGCTGGATTCAACGAAAACGAAGTAGCCGCTTCGGTTCAGAAAGCATTGAAAGGATATAAAAAACAAGGCAGTGTAGAAATTGCTATGACCGGACAAAAAGAAGAACAAGCCGAAACAGGTGCCTTCCTTGGTCGTGCCATGGGAATTTCCATCTTAATCATTCTACTTGTTTTGGTGGCTCAATTTAATTCTATTGGTAAACCTGTTATTATTCTAACCGAAATATTCTTTAGTATTATTGGAGTATTGCTGGGTACTGCCATTTTCAAAATGGACATGAGTATTGTTATGACTGGTATTGGTATTGTTGCTCTTGCCGGAATTGTGGTGAGGAACGGAATCTTGTTGGTGGAGTTTGCTGAGTTGTCGCGCCACGAAGGAATGAGCCTTTGGGATGCAACTATAGAAGCAGGCAGAACCAGAATGACTCCGGTTATACTTACTGCTTTTGCAGCTATACTTGGTTTAATTCCGTTAGCAGTAGGATTAAACATCGACTTTGAAACCTTGTTAACACATGGCAATCCTCATATTTATTTTGGAGGAGATAACGTAATCTTCTGGGGACCTCTATCATGGACAATGATATTCGGATTGGGCTTTGCAACCTTCCTTACCTTGTTGTTGGTTCCGGCCATGTATTTAATTGCAGAACGACTAAAACGTAAATCACTGATTATACTTGAACATTTCGGTATGCCAAAATCTGCTATGTACATTCCTTTCTATATTCTTGTTTGCCGTGGTATCTTGCTTATACAAGGAAAGAAATTGGATTATGGAGATTTAGATCACTAATCTAAACAGGCTTTGCTGAGCAGCAAAGCTTGATTAAACTTAAACAAATGATAAAAATTATCAAACTTGAGGAGTTAGCTATGTTGAGTTTTGCTATGTATCTGTTCAACGGTTTGGGTATGTCGTGGTGGTGGTTTACAGCATTCCTCTTTGTGCCCGATCTAAGCATGATTGGATACTTAGCAAATCCTAAAGTTGGTGCCCTTCTTTATAATTTTATACATCACAAAGCACTTGCTATTATTGTGTACCTTGCAGGAATCTATTTTAAGAACACTTCGCTTCAATTCACCGGCATTATTCTTTTTGCTCATTCGAGCATGGACAGAGTAATGGGCTATGGTTTAAAATATCAGGATAGTTTTAATAATACACATTTAGGAATAATTGGTAAAAAATAACATCAATATGAAAAATATCGCTCTTTTCTTTTCAGTAATTATTTTGTTTTCCGCTTGCAAAAAATCGGCAGACACCACCAAACCGGTTCGGAAGGATATAACTCAAGCTATTTATGCTTCGGGTAAAATATTTCCTTTAAACGATTATAAGGTATTTACCAAGCTTCCGGGGTATGTCGAAAAAATTAATGTTCACATAGGCGACACGGTTAAAGTGGGCCAACCGCTCATGACCATTAAAAGCGAAGTAAGCGAATTGAATGTGAATACCGCTAAAAACTTACTCGACCTTGCACAAAAAAATGCAAACGAAAACTCTGCTTACCTCACCGCACTCAAACAAGATGTAGCCACAGCTAAATCGAAATATGAACTGGATTCAATAAACTATAATCGCTATGTGTCGCTGATGAAAGATAATGCTACCTCAAGACTTAGCAGCGATCAGGCCAAAACGCAGTTTGATGTTTCCAAACAAAATTACCTCAAGGCGGTTAGTTCTCTTTCGTCTACACGAGATAAAATAAGAGTGGAGCTGGAGAATGCACAAATACAATATGACGCTCAGAAATCGAACAGAAACGATTATACCATTACTTCTGCTGTAAACGGACGTGTGTATGATATTCTGCCAAAAGAAGGCGAACTGGTGAACACCCAGATAATGGTAATGGAGATAGGTGATGTTTCTCATTTTGAAGTAGAGTTGAGTGTTGACGAAACGGATGTGTCGTTATTAAAATACAATCAGCAAATTGTATACGTGATAGATGCTTACAAAGATGCTGTGTTTAAAGGAAACCTTGTGGAGAGCTATCCGCGAATCAATCAGAGCAACAAGACTTCGAAAGTAATGGCAACAATAACGCTGGATGCAGGCACCAAAATATTCTCGGGTATGTCAGTTGAAGCAAATATTATTGTGGCAGAGAAAAAGAACTCCATGGTGATTCCACGTGAGTTTTTGGCAGAAGGAAATAAAGTAAAGAAAAAAGGAAGCGAAGAACTTACCGTGATTACAAAGGGAGCGGAAGATTTAGAATTTGTGGAAGTACTTAGTGGTATTGATGAAACTACCGAAATAGTGAAACCTTAACAGCAATGACACAAACACCGGTTATCAAAATAGCATTAACACATTTGGTTGCTAAAAAAAGGCAAACCATTGTTGCTATGTTGGGAGTTACTTTTGGTATCGCCATCTTTATATTTCAGGCTGGTTTGATGTCGGGCTTTCAGGCTTATTTTATTGAAGAAACTGTTAACTCTACTGCCAACATTCGTATTTTTAATGAAGCTGAAAAGAACAGAAAAGGAATTATCAGCAAACTAAATGATGATAAAAATCACTGGAATGTGGTACAAAATCAAAAGCCGAAGGACGAACAAAACAAGATTAAGAACGGTTACCAGATAATTTCTATTCTTGAACGCGACCCACGTGTGGCTGGTGTTTCTCCTTTTCTGGGTTCGCAAGCTATCTTTAAAGTTGGTATTTCGCAGATAGCGGGTCGTGTTTCGGGAGTGGATATTATAAAAGAAAACATATTGTTTGATGTTTCGAAAAACATGAAACAAGGTGATATAACCCGACTGGAAACAATACCCAATGGAATTATTCTGGGCGATGGATTAGCTGACCTGCTAGGCGCAAAGATGGGCGACAACATTATGGTTACTTCTCCGCTTGGTGTTAATCTGGACATGAAAATTGTAGGTATTAATCACAGCGGATTGACAGAAGTAGACAAAAGCCGTGCTTACATAAACATTCGCAATGCTCAGAAATTACTGCAAGTTGACGGATCGTACATAACCGACATCAATATTAAACTGAAAGATTTTGCCTTGTCCGAAGAGTTGGCCAAATATTATCACGCCAAATTTGGTTTCAGAGCCATCGACTGGAAAGAGGCAAATGCAAGTGTATTCAGCGTGTTTAAGATTCAGAACTTAGTTACTTACCTAATCATCATCTCCATTTTAATTGTTTCCGGATTTGGTATTTTCAATATTCTGATGATGATTATTTATGAGAAAATGCCCGACATTGCCATACTGAAAGCCATTGGTTATAAAGACAGCGACATCAAGAAAATATTTTTAACCGAATCGTTAATCATTGGTATTCTCGGTGGATTGTTAGGTTTGGTAATTGGTTTTATCATGCAAAAAATTGTGGGAAACATCAGGATGGATATAAAAGGATTTGTGTCGATGGAATATCTTCACTTCAATTCTTCGCCCGGGTTTTATGTTTTTGCTTTTGTGTTCGGGCTTATTGCAACTTCCATTGCAGGGTATATTCCGGCTCGTAAAGCAGGTAAAGTGGATGCTATAGATATTATACGGTCGAAATAGAAATGGAAAAGATTAAAATAATAGAAACCAAAAATCTGAATAAATCTTTTCACGACCCTGTAGAATTTCAGGCGTTGAAAAATATTAATATCGAAATAGGACAAGGAGAATTTGTTGCTATTGTTGGTTCATCGGGTAGTGGTAAGAGTACTTTATTATATGTATTGAGTACACTCGATACCGATTATACCGGACATATTTATTTTGACGGAGATGATTTAAGTTTGAAAACAAAAAATCAATTGGCAGAGATTCGTAACGAGAAGATAGGTTTTGTGTTTCAGTTTCATTACCTCCTTCCGGAGTTTACTGTGCTGGAAAACGTTTGTTTGCCGGCTATGAAACTGGCCCGGTTCAGCGATGCAGAAATAAAAGAACATGCTTATCAAAAACTAGATTTATTGGGGCTTCGCGATCAGGCATTAAAGAAAGCAAATAAACTTTCGGGTGGACAGCAACAACGTGTGGCCATTGCCCGTGCACTTATTAATCAACCTAAAATAATATTCGGAGATGAGCCAACCGGTAATCTCGATTCGAAAAACTCACAAAATGTGTTTGATATTTTTAAAGAATTAAAAGATAACTTCAATCAAAGCATAGTGGTGGTAACTCACGATATGCACTTTGCCGAGCGCACCGACCGCATCATTACCCTGAGTGACGGGGAGGTGGTGTAAGGACTGATTAAGCCCGGTGATTTCTTAATACAAGAACTTATTGTAAGGATAACGCTTTTGATGCAGTGCTTTCACCTCATCATAAAGCACTTTTTTAAACTCGTCCATGTGGTCTTTATTAATAGCCGAAATAAACAAACAAGGCATTTCGAGTTTGTTCATCCAGGTTTTTTCGAGCTGGTCGAGGCTGATGTTTCGTTTGGTAATAGGAGATAAATCGTCTATTTCTTTTTCGTCAAATGTAAATGCATCGGTTTTGTTAAACACCATTATTACGGGCTTATCGCCTGCACCGATATCGGTTAATGTTTGATTCACCACATTTATCTGGTCTTCGAAACCTGCATGAGATATATCTACCACATGTAATAAAACATCGGCTTCGCGCACCTCATCTAATGTAGATTTAAACGATTCGATAAGTGTGGTAGGCAATTTGCGAATAAATCCTACAGTATCCGAAAGCAGAAAAGGTAAGTTTTCTATCACCACTTTTCGCACTGTTGTATCAAGCGTAGCGAATAATTTATTCTCTGCAAACACATCGCTTTTGCTAAGCAAATTCATAATGGTGCTTTTGCCTACATTGGTATAACCTACCAATGCCACACGAATAAGTTCACCTCTGCTTTTGCGCTGTGTTTCCATTTGCCTGTCGATGGTAGTTAGCTTTTCTTTAAGAAGAGCTATGCGGTCGCGAACGATACGTCTGTCGGTTTCTATTTCTTTTTCTCCGGCTCCTTTCATACCAATACCACCTTTAATACGGTCGTGGTGACTCCACATTTTGGTAAGTCGAGGAAGAAGGTATTGATATTGGGCCAGCTCCACCTGAGTTTTGGCATGTGCTGTGCGAGCACGCGATGCAAAAATATCGAGGATAAGAGTGGTGCGGTCTAGTACTTTTATTTTATGTTTTGGATTGGTATTAATATCCTTTTCGATGTTGCGTTGCTGAGCAGGACTCAACTCGTCATCAATAATAACAATATCTATGAGGTTTTCGTTAACAAAGGTGCGAACATCGTTAAGTTTACCCGAACCAATAAACGTGCGTGTGTCGGGATGTTCGAGACGCTGGGTGTAACGCTTTTTGATAGTAGCACCGGCAGTGTCGGCCAAAAACTCCAACTCATCAAGATATTCTGTAATGGTTTCTTCGTCCTGATTTTTATTAATCAGACCAATGAGTACAGCTGTTTCTTTTTTTGATGATGTATCGTGCACGGGATAGATTTGAGATTTGAGATGTTAGATTTGAGTATTGAGATGTGAGATATGAGATGTGAGATTACGAATTACCTTAAGTAACCCCATCTCAAATCTCATATCTCATATCTATTTCTTTAGCGTCATTACATAAGCCACTACAGCATTTATTTCCTGGTCGTTCAAAAAGTCTTTGTAAGGAGGCATAGAACTTTTGCCTTTTCTTACTTGTTCTTTCATTTGCTCCATATTTTTTTGCGAAATGGTAAGATTAATTCCTCCTGCACCGTTGGCACCTTCCACTCCGTGACAGCTTTGGCAATAGGCCGAATACAGCGCTGCTCCATGTTTTAAGATATCGTAAGTTGGTAAACTTGCATTGGCCAACACAGGGTCTATTTCTTGTTTTACTATTTTCTTTTTGTTCATTTCGGCAAAGCCGTAAGCCATTATGATAAGCAACATGGACAAAACAGCCAGTATTTTATTGCCTTTCTTAAACCCGATAACTGCAAGTGGAATGGAAACCAACACAAATATTATTTTTATAATTAATAGTTTGGATGCTCCGGTTTGCATAATTAAATAAACTCCTGTTAGCAGAAAAAGTGTGCTGACAATCATTTCGGGAACTTTAACTACCTTGGTAAACTTAGCAAGGGCGGTGTTTTTATTGCTTACCAGCAAAATGGTTTTTACGAGATAAACAATTAAAAATATGTTTACCGAAATTAAATGGGTTAAAAAAATTGCTCTGAACATAGGTTTTGGTTTTAGTTGGTTTTAATACTTGTTTTTTTAAAAGCCGACAAAAGTAACAAAAATCCTTATCACTTTGGGTGGTTATGGAGGGCTAAGATAACACCTCACCCCCGACCCCTCTCCACAAGAGAGGGGTGAGACGTTAAGGGGTAAATTAGTAGCATTTGTATTTGGTAAAGAAACGCTACTGCTTCACAAACTTCTTTCGTTGTATTCCTTTATGGGTTATTACTTCTATAAAGTACAAACCTTGGGGGAGAGAAGATATATCTAAAAGCCCCTCCTTACCTCCCCGCAGGGGAGGAGATAATAGCACACATGCTCCTATACTATTATATATCTTTACTTCTCCCAGCTTAAGATTATCATTGGTTGTTATTTTTATTTCGCTGTTGGCGGGGTTGGGGGAGATGGTTAGTGTATTGATATCTGTTATTTCATTTATGCCTATATGGCTTGTTGTATCGCAACTACAGCAATGCACATTCACATCATCTATGTAATAGTAAGATTCATTATCTGTCCCAATAATGGGAACTGTATCTGTTAAAGAATCCGCATAGAAATTTCCGATGATTAAATAACGTTCTCCCCCTTGCGCAATAAAGTTCCCTGAAATTAATTTCCAACTCAGTGTATCTGTAACAATATTCGTATCATTTATTTGTGGTATGAAGTTCAATATTCCATTAAAGGAAGCTCCGATGTATACATGTGTATTTGAAAAATACATTCCGAAATTATTATTTGCAATTTTTATTTTATTTCCTAAAACAATATAATAGCTTGCACAATATACCTGTTGAGCTATCAAGGCTGTATCCAATTCTACTTGCATATATTCTCTAACCACAGAACCTGCACAACAATGACTATAAAAGGTTTCACCTGCATAACCATTCCCTGAATGCGGATATTGAAACCCAAAAGTGTTTGAAGGAACGCTAACTGAGTTAATAAGCGGAGTACATGCATTAAACGCATCTGGACTCCCCCATGTTGGTTTGTCCCAGTATGAAACTTGTCCATAAAAAATTGCTCCAACATGTAGGTTGCAAGAATCAATTATTTCAAACCCCGGATTCGGCACAAGATTTTGAGAAAAAGCTAAATCATGCAGAAACAAGTTGAGCATGAAAAGAAGGAAGTAAATTATTTTAGACTTTTTCATCAAACAAATATACATATATAATAGGTATAGGGTAAAAAAAATCCTGCCAAAAGTGTTGGCAGGATTTTAGTTTTTAAATTAAAACAAGGTAATGGTTATAGAAGTTTGGTAGAAAACACACCGCTGGGTGCGCTCATGCCTGCCGCATTTACCGAATAAGCTATAAGAGATACCGATGTAAAAGTAGACAATCCGCGAACGGTTTGTTTGGCTTTTCCTTTCGGAATAATACGTATGCCTTTGGCTCCGTCAGGTATAATAAGTGTGTTGTTGCTATCTAATATAATATCGTACACACCATTTGTAAAAATAACATAGGTAACCGATTTGCAACCTATGGGTAAGTTCTCTATCAAAAGTTTTAAGTTACCACCCGATTTAGGTGTCAATTTAATAGCAGTTATAGGTTCGGTAATAGTAGCGCGTGTTTTGGTTAAAGAGGTGGGAGTAAATCCGCAGCCAATAATAATAACGGGGTCACCGCTTGCACATTCGTCTACATAAGTTATTTGCAAATGTAGTTTTTCATCCAAGTTATTTACTGCATTGGTAAATGCAATTCGTTCTTCATCGTCACCCAGTCGGGTGGGATAAGTGCTTCTGACAGCACTACAGGCTGCCGTCATATCCGATAAAGGAACTGTTGGCGTGGGCACTGATGAGTTGCTTGTCATTTTAGTTACTGATGTTTCGCCTTGAGAGGCCATTGCTAGTGGGTCGCTTTTAACCCACGTTACTTTACATACTTGTTTTTGAGACATGTTTTTTAAGTTTTAGAATTAAAATTATTATTAATTGTTCTGCAAAGATATAAATAAATATTATTACAAAATACATTTTTATGACAATTTGTTAATAAATTATGGAGTACATAAAGACTAGACCATTATGAATTATATTAATTGATAACTGTAAAGCCCAAAAAGCAGGTTTTTGGAAGAAGTTGATAAGTTGCCGGGAGAAGATTGCTTACTGAAAATCGAAAATTGCATGTTTCTGAACGAAGATTGCATGTTTCTGAGAGAAGATGATAAGTTGATGAAAGAACTTGATATGTTGCTGCGAGAACTTGACATGTTGATGAAAGAACTTGATATGTTGATGCGAGAACTTGACATGTTGATGCGAGAACTTGATATGTTGATGAAAGAACTTGATATGTTGATGAAAGAACTTGATATGTTGATGAAAGAACTTGATATGTTGATGCGAGAACTTGATATGTTGATGAAAGAACTTGATATGTTGCTGCGAGAACTTGATAGTTTGATAAAAGAAAACGATAATTAACACCTCACTCCTACTATTTAGATGTGAGATATGAGTATTGAGATGTGAGATGTGAGTATTGAGATGTGAGATATGAGATTGCCTACTGCCAAATTGAACAATGGAGATGTGAGTATTGAGATTTGAGATGTGAGATTGCCTACTGCCAAATTGAACAATTGACAAATTGCCCAATTGAACAATGGAGATGTGAGATGTGAGTATTGAGATTTGAGATATGAGATTGCCTACTGCCAAATTGAACAATTGACAAATTGCCAAATTGAACAATTGCTCAATTGCAATAGTGTTTTACTTATATTTGTCCTCATGAGTAATAAAGCAATGTTGAGGTAACCAATGGTTTTTAGTTCCGGTTTGTTTCTTCTGTATTTTTTTCCGGTGTTTCTGGTGGTGTACTTTGGTATGCCTCACCGGTACAAGAATCTGTTTTTGTTACTGGCCAGTGTTTTGTTTTTTTACTGGGGCGCACCGTTGTTTGTGTTTGTGGTGCTGGGGTCTGTTTTGCTCGATTATTATGTGGTAAGGGCCATGTATAAGGCTGGCGAGGAAAGGCGCAAACGGCAATGGCTGCTGGTATCGTTGTTGCTCAATTTGGGTTTGCTGGGGTATTTTAAGTATTTCAATTTTTTTGTTCAAAACATAAGTGCTGTGCTGAGCGGGTTGCACATTCATAGCTTGCCTATAGCCCAAATAGCTTTGCCCATAGGCATTTCGTTTTTTACCTTTAAAAAAATAAGTTATTGTATGGATGTGTACAGGGGGCAACATGCGCCTTTCGACAAGCTACAAAACTATGCGTTGTTTATCCTTTTGTTTCCCGAACTTATAGCTGGCCCCATTGTAAGGTTTAACGAAATAGCCGACCAGATAACCGACCGAAGAAATCAGGAAACGATACATAATAAACTGATGGGGCTGTTTCGGTTTAGTATTGGTTTGTCCAAAAAAGTGTTGATAGCAAATGTGGTGGGTGCCGAAGCCGATAAGCTGTTTGCTGCCGACATGACCACAGTGGGCACTCCGGTGGTATGGCTGGGTGTGGTGGCGTATTCGTTTCAGATTTATTTCGACTTTTCGGGTTATTCTGATATGGCCATTGGTATAGCGCGAATGATTGGTTTTAAGTTTCCCGAAAATTTCGATAATCCTTACATAGCTCAAAGCATAACCGATTTCTGGAGGCGATGGCATATAACGCTGGGCCGCTGGATGAGGGATTATCTTTACATTCCGCTGGGAGGAAATAAAGTGAAAACAAAAACCCGATTGTATTTTAATTTGGCTGTGGTGTTTTTGTTGTCGGGTTTATGGCATGGTGCTTCGTGGAACTTTGTGGTATGGGGCATTTTTCATGGTTTCTTTCTTATTGCCGACCGTGTTTTTTTGTTGCGTGTTTATAAAGTTATTGGTCGTTTGCCAAGCATTGTGGTTACTTATTGTATTGTGCTCATAGGTTGGGTGTATTTCCGTTCGCCCGATTTGCCTACAGCCAATGCCATTGTTCAAAAAATGTTTGCCTTCGATTTTACTACCCGTCATCCTTTTTATTTTCTGAACGATTTTTATGTGCTGATGGTGGTGGCAGGTGTGCTGTCGTTTGCAGGGGTGTGGAATAAGTTTGAAGGCTGGCAGCAAAATGTGTTTACCGCCACTCTTACCAACAAACGAACCCTGGTAATGGGAGCAGTGTGTTACGCTCTGCTGATGTTGAGCATCAGTTCGGTTATAAGCAGCGATTTTAATCCTTTTATTTATTATAAATTTTAGCCGTTAGGCTGATGAAAACAATGGAAAAGGTAACCGAAGAAAAAAACAAAATGGGTTTAAAACAACTGGTGTTGGCGCTGATGGTGGTTTCGCTGTTTATACCCATGGTGCAAAAGCAATTTCGTTTGGTAAACGAAAAACCATTAAAAGGCTTTTTTGATATAGCTGCCTTTCCTGAGTTTACGCTACAATCGTGGAATGCGGGAGCATATCAACCACAGATGGAAAAAGCCATTAACGAAAATGCAGGTTTTCACGATTGGCTGGTAAAATTGCAATGTCAGATAAACTACAGCATCTTTAACATTTCTAAATTTCAAACTGTGATAGTTGGCAAAGATGGTTATCTGTATGACAAAGCCTACATAGACGGATACACGGGGAAAGATTTTATTGGTAAAGAACGTATAGCCCTTCAGGTGGAGAAAGCAGAAGTGGTGGCAAGAGAATTGAAAAAGAAAAACATTACGCTGCTGTTTGCATTAGCCCCCGGCAAAGCAAGTTATTTTCCGGAACATATTCCGGATGCACTAAAGCAACAACAGCCTGCGGCAGATAGCACCAATTATCAATGTTATGCCCGCTTGCTTCAGCTATCGGAGTTGAATTATATTGATTTGAGAAGTTATTTTACTTCGCAGAAAAGTAAAAGTAAATATCCTGTTTATTCGCAAACGGGAGTGCATTGGGGGCAGTATGCTTGTTTTGTGGCCATCGATACCATTGCCAAACGACTGGAAGAATTAAATCACACAAGGCTTAACAAACCTTCCATAAACAGCATCGAACTGCGCGATACGCTTATCAGAACAGATAATGACGAAGGCGATTTGATGAATGTGTTTTCTGAATTGCCTCATTACAAAATGGGATATTTAACTTACAGGTATCATCGCGATACTAATCAAACAAAACCTAATTTGCTTGCCATATCCGATAGTTATTTCAGTAATATGGTTGCTACAGGTTGTATAGATAGTTTGTTTGCCAACTGGAGTTACTGGAATTATAACAAAGGAGTTTCGTCAGATAAAACGGATAAAACATTTAGCTTTAAAAAGGAAATAGAAAAACGAAATGCTATTTTGATTATGGCTACAGATGCATCTCTGGCTGCTTTTCCTTTTGGTTTTATTGACGAAGCTTATGAGCAATATGCTCCTCACGACAGCAAGTATGTAAAGTTGAAACAAAAAGAATTTCGCATTCTCATAACCGAAACCATTCGTACTATTCCTAAAAATAAAGAATGGGAAAATCAAATGATTAAAAATGCTGAACAAAAAGGTATTTCGCCACTGGATGAATTTATAGGTGCGGCTGTATGGTGCTACAACGAAAGAGAAAGGTTGATAAAAGAAAAAATAGCGAACTGAAAAAAGTAGTTGGAGTTATTGAATTTTGAATTACTTTTGAAAACTCACAAGGTTAAAAACAAATGCCATTAAACAATATCAAAAAGCCTGTTATTCTTTACAAACGACACATCGTAAAGTCGATTACGTGGAGGGTATTTAGCTTTTTTACTACTTATTTTCTGGTTTTACTTATCTTTCATAAAGAAGAAAATGCAGCCGATATAGCATCGGGAATAGCTATTGGTGAGTTCTTTTTTAAAATGGTTTTATATCTGGCTCACGAGCGGATATGGTATCATATTAATTTCGATTTCGATATTGTTTCGCGCGTAAGGCATATTGCCAAGTCGATAACGTGGCGTATTCTGGGCTCGTTTGTAACCTTTGCCTTAGCATTGTTTTTCAATAAAAACCATCCCGAAATGACTACCATGGCCACTAAAGTGGTAGTAGCCGAATTGTTCCTGAAAGTAATAGTGTACTACTGGCACGAGCGCATTTGGTACCATATTAAGTATGGAGTTATTCACCAAAAGCCAGATTGAATCAATTGAGCAATTTGGCAATTGAACAATAGGCAATTTATTAAACACTCAATTGCCTACTGACAAATTGTACAATTGAATAATTGTTTAGTTTCCCTGTTTAAAGAACTTCCAGATATTTTTTCTTCTGATGGTAAGGTTGTCGAAAAACACAGCATTCTTTGTGTTGTTCCAACAATAAAACACCACAGGTGCGGTGTAATTGGCAGGAGGAATGGTAAACTTAAAATGGAGTTTTGTCCATCCATCTTTGCGGTCGGAAACATCATTAGCCCCTTTCCAAAACTGCAAACCAACCGATGCCACCAGATAAGGCCAACCTGCACTATCGGCCGAAGTAACTTGCTCAAAACACCAAACACTGGCTTCAAACTCTTCTCCTCCCTTTGGCACATCAAAGGTGATGGGCATTCCGTATTGGCTTTCGGGTATGAGCTTAACCGAGTATTTCCCTTCAAACGCTTTTTCGTCTGTTCGGCCTATCGAATTATCAAAACGGTAACCATTGTCGGATATCAAACATTCTTTATTCTCTTTCACCACCACTTTTTCGGCAGAGCAATTAATATCTTCCATAAAAAAGCCAAGAAAATAAAGGATGCGAAAAACAATATACGCTATAAGCATGAGCAGAAGCAAAACACGTACAAACGGAATGATTGTTTTGTTAGCAGAAACAGAATTTAACTTTATCATAAGATGAGTTGACTTATTTTCAGATGCTGTAAAATTAATATATTTGACAACTCAAACGAATTGTAAAATGCAGCGTTGTGCATAAAGGTATGAACAAAGCTGCAACAGAAACAAAACAACTCAATGGTTTTTAGTAATAATTTTTTTATTCTTTCGTTCTTACCACTGTTTCTGCTGGCCTATTATCTCGCTCCGTACAAACACCGAAACCTGATTGCTCTCATTGCAAGCATTTTCTTTTATTCATGGGGCGCTCCCAAGTTTATTTTTGTTTTGTTGCTTTCGTTGTTTATCGATTTCTATTTGGTAAAACAGATTAACCAAACCGAAGGAAAAGCAAGCAAACAGGCATTAATCATTTCGGTTATTCTCAACATAAGTTTGCTGGGTTATTTTAAATACGCTAATTTCTTTGTCGAAAACACCAATCTGATGTTGCAGAGTTTTGGAGTGAAACAGGTGGACTGGACAACGGTGGCATTGCCCATAGGTATTTCGTTTATCACCTTTCACAAACTCACTTATGCTATAGATGCCTACCGAAGAGTACACAAGCCGCTGGATAAATTCAGCGATTATGTGTTATACATTATTATGTTTCCTCACCAAATTGCAGGCCCCATAGTAAGGTTTAACGAAATAGCCGACCAGATAGAAAATAGAGATAGTGCCTACAACATCGACAATCGGTTGGAAGGGATGTTTCGTTTTGTTAAAGGATTATCTAAAAAAGTAATACTTGCCAATCCGCTTGGCAACGCTGCTGATGCTGTGTTTGCCCTCCACACTGCCGATATGACCACCCTCACAGCTTGGATAGGAATATTGGCATATACCTTTCAGATATATTTCGACTTTTCAGGCTATTCAGATATGGCCATAGGTTTAGCCAAGATGATGGGCTTTACATTTCCCGAAAACTTTAACTTTCCTTATATATCACAAAACATAACAGAGTTTTGGAGAAGATGGCATATTACCTTAGGCCGATTTATGAAAGATTACCTCTACATACCTATGGGAGGAAATAAAGTATCGAAAACAAGAGTATTGTTAAACCTCTGGATTGTTTTTCTTGTTTCCGGCTTATGGCATGGTGCATCGTGGACGTTCATTGTCTGGGGAGCTTATCATGGTTTGTTACTCATAATAGAGCGGTTGTTTTTAATTAAACTAACCGACAAATTATTGGCCCCATTACGAGTACTACTTACTTTTTTTATGGTCATCATCGGTTGGATATTTTTCAGAGCGGGCAATGTGAACTTTGCACTAGAGTATATTCAAAAGTTATTTTCGTTTACCAAAACAAACTTTGCTCAGCCTGTTTTCGAACCTCGTTTCTGGACCATGTTTATCATTGCTGCCGTGCTTTCGTTTTATCCCATGTTTCGTGTAAGTTTCGAAAAAGCAGAAATGAAATGGGAAAAGCTTTATCTCATTGGTAAAGGAACTATGTTGCTCTTGCTTTTTGTCATTTGCATAAGCGATATCAACGCCAGCGATTTTAATCCATTTATTTATTTCAGATTTTAATATGAACAAAATAAAAAATGTTTTGTTTCTGTTTTTCGTGCTTATTTGTTTTGGTGAAACAATTCAAACCTACTTTCCATTTATTCACACCCTAAAGCTGGAGGGCGCTATTTATGTTATACCCAAACCATCTTTCACCACATCCAACTGGTTAAGCGGAAAATATCAGGATAGTGCTGTTACTTATTTCGAACAGCAAGCGGAGTTGCATCCTTCCTTTGTTCGTTTGCGCAATCAGATAGGCTACTCATTGTTTGACGAAGTAAGAGTAAGTAAAGTAGTTTTGGGAAAAGACCAGAACTTATTTGGTGGAGGATATATAGAAGCCTATTTGGGCATGGATTTTAAGGGCGATGATACCATAGCTTCACAAGTAATGAAGCTAAAATATGTGCAGGATGAATTGAAAAAACGAAACGTAGATTTGATGTTTGTAATCTGTCCGGGCAAGCCCGCCATTCAGCCTGAGTATATCCCATCTCAATACGACTTAAGCAAAAAATCGAGGAGTAATTACGATGCGTATTCCGAACAATTTGTAAAGCAAGGAATCAATCATATTGATTTTCGTTCCTGTTTTCTGAAAATAAAATCTACCGTAAAACATCCGCTCAACACTCGATGCGGTGTGCACTGGAGCGGATACGGAAGCACTGTGGCTGCAGACACATTAATTAAATACATCGAAAAACTTCGAAATATTGATCTTCCTGATTTTACTATAAACGGTGGAGAAGAAACCACCATACCTCGAAACACAGATGCCGATATAGGAGAAGCTATGGATTTGATACACGATATCCCTTCTTACCCCATGTACTATCCGAATATTATTTTCAGAAACGATACTACTAAAACCAAACCTAACGTGCTCGTTATTGGCGACAGTTATGTGCGTTCCTGGATTTCGTTTTATAATTTCCTTCCGCATGAATTCGGCAACAACTCCGCCTTTTGGTATTATAACAGAGAAGTGGAATGGAAACAAACTCCCGATAACTTGCCAGCGGCTGTGGAAAACCTAAATCTGAAACAACAAACCTTTAACCGCGATATCATTCTTCTCGCCTCTAATGAAATTAATCTGAGCAGGAGCGGATTTGGCTTTATAGAGCAAATGTATAAGCTGCTGAAGGAAGAAAACAAACCCAAAAACCAATAACCTCTTTCTTCTGCACACATCAATAGTATGATTTTTATCACAAACTCACACCATCTAATCGGCCTGAGCAGGTGGCAAAACATTTCTTTTTGCCTTATTTATCAAGCTTTCCGCAAAAACACTAATAAGAAGCAAAGCCAGTAGTTAAATATTTAGTTAGGTTAAGCGTAACACAAAATACTTACTTTTGCATCTCAAAAATTAAAAAACAAAGACAATGGCAACAGACAGATTTGAAGCACACGATTATTATTTAATGGATGAATTATTAACGGATGAACATAAACTGATTCGCGAAACAGCCCGTGCATGGGTAAAAAAAGAAGTTTCTCCTATAGTGGAGCAAGCGTGTCAGGATGCAAAATTTCCTAAACAATGGATAAAAGGATTGGCCGAGATTGGAGCTTTTGGCCCTTATATTCCGGTTGAATATGGAGGTGCAGGACTAGACCAGATTTCGTATGGTATCATTATGCAGGAGCTTGAGCGTGGCGACAGCGGATTGCGCAGTACAGCTTCTGTTCAAAGTTCGCTGGTTATGTTTCCTATTTATACATTCGGGTCGGAAGATCAGAAACGCAAATACCTTCCGAAACTTGCCGCAGGCGAGATGATGGGTTGTTTCGGACTTACCGAGCCTGATTATGGTTCTAACCCTTCGGGAATGATTACAAATATTAAAGACAAAGGCGACCACTACTTACTGAATGGTGCTAAAATGTGGATATCTAACTCTCCGTTTGCTGATATAGCAGTGGTATGGGCAAAAGATGAAGCAGGCGAAATTCGCGGTATGGTTATAGAAAGAGGTATGGAAGGATTCACAACACCCGAAACACATGGCAAATGGAGCTTGCGTGCAAGTGCCACCGGTGAACTAGTGTTTTCGAATGTAAAAGTTCCGAAAGAAAATATATTCCCTAACGTAAAAGGACTAAAAGGCCCATTGAGCTGTTTAAATTCTGCCCGTTTCGGTATTGCATGGGGTGCTATAGGTGCAGCTATGGATTGCTACGATTCAGCTTTACGTTATTCAAAAGAACGTATTCAGTTTGGTAAACCCATCGGTGCATTTCAGCTTACTCAAAAGAAATTAGCCGAAATGATTACCGAAATTACCAAAGCACAGTTGTTAACCTGGCGTTTGGGAGTGCTTAAAAACGAACACCGTGCTACTCCTGCTCAAATATCAATGTCGAAACGAAACAATGTGAACATGGCCTTGCAGATAGCTCGCGAAGCTCGTCAGATACATGGAGGAATGGGCATCACAGGCGAATATCCTATTATGCGCCATATGACCAATCTGGAGTCGGTAATTACTTATGAAGGAACTCATGATATCCACTTACTCATAACAGGTATGGACATAACCGGATTCAACGCGTTCAATTAATAAGAATCCTGTTTATAAAATAAAAAGAGGTGGTCCTTAAAAGGCCACCTCTTTTTATTCTACTAATGTATTCTTTTATTCCTTATTTATTCTCCGCTATCATAGATAATATGGAATCGAAAATATAACGACCATCTTCGTTAGACAAGTTACTGTCCACCGCACGCTCGGGGTGAGGCATCATTCCAAATACATTTTTACCTGCATTGCAAACACCTGCTATATTATCTGTTGCTCCGTTCGGATTAGAAGCCTCGGTAATGTTTCCTCCTTCATCGCAATAACGGAAAATAATTTGTCCGTTAGCATTCATCTCTTTTAAGGTTGCTGAGTCGGCATAATATTTTCCTTCGCCATGAGCAACCGGAATTTTAAGTGCTTTGTCGCTCGGTATGGTCGAAGTGATTAATGTATCTTTAGTTTGAGATTTTATAAAAACATTTTTACAAACAAATTTCCTTTCATTGTTATGCATCAATGCTCCCGGTACCAGTCCTGCTTCGCAGAGAATCTGAAAACCATTGCACACACCCAATAAATAACCTCCCTTGTTAGCAAATTCGATTACCTTTTCCATGATAGGAGAAAACCTGGCAATGGCACCCGAACGTAAATAATCGCCATACGAAAACCCACCCGGAAGCACAATAAAATCGCACCCTTTAAGGTCGGTATCTTTGTGCCACAACTCAACAACTTCCTGATTCATGATGTTGCGTAATGCATAAATCATGTCCTGATCGCAATTGGATCCCGGAAAAATAACTACTCCAAATTTCATATTCCTTTAATTATATATAGTGTAAATGCTAAACCAATTCAGGCTGTAAAGTTAAAAATACTTTGCGAAATCGTTCACTAAAATAGCGGAGATAAGCAAAAGAAAAAGAATTTCGCCCCAACCTTCTTTTTTCATGGTAAAGAAATAAGACGATGCAAAAAAGGTGAAAGGTATGGCCAGCACCGAAAAGTAAGGCGAAACCAAATCGGGAGCCAGAAGTAACGAAGCGATGCTGAACAGAAAAAACCAGATGATGTAAATTAAGTTCTTCTTAGCCTTTTGCGAACCTGCCAAAACCGAGTTAGCCAGTTTACTCAACGATAAAAAAGCAATGATAACAGCCATTGTCATTAAGAAATAGAAGGAAGAAGTAAATTCGAACGAAGGCCGGTCGTGATAAACAAAGTAAGCCAGCTTATCATGCCAGTATGCAAGCAGAGAATCGTTCCAGAAACAATAAGTAAGCACGAAACAGTATGGAACAAGTGCTCCAAAAAGAGTAATCAGCCACTCGCGCCAGTTATAAGCCCTGAACACAATTAACCCAAAGATTAACACCGGAAACAAAATAATGGACGGAAAATAAAACACCGAAGCCACAGACAAAAGCATTCCCGCATCGAAAAGCTGCGAGAACGCAACCGTTTTGCGATAGCCGTTATACATGGAATGTATGGATAGAATGATAAAGATATTGGCAATCATAGCCGGATGAAACACCAGCATTGACTCATTATTGCTCATAAAAACAAAGTAAAACAAAGCCGGAAGAAAGGTTTTACGTTCGAGAATTTCGCTTTCGTTAAATACAAGATTGATTAAAAAAGCTCCGGTGGTAACCAGCAGAAACGAAACACAGGTGCCGATAAACCGGAAGGCATTTACATAACCAGCCATAGCATTGAACAGCGAAGAGGAATGAGAACTGACCAAAGGAGGAACGCCCATAAAAGCAACTATCCAAAACACCAGCGCGAACAGTGGTAAAATGAAAAAATAAGAAGGCGTATTGTTTTTGAAAAATCGGATAAACATTCAGCGGATAAAATTAGGCTAAAAAAAATTATGGCGCGTATAAATAATAATTGTATTTTTGACCACTTTTAAAAAATTATTGACTATGAACATGACAGACATTTTTTACGGAATAGGAAGTTTTTTTCAGTGGACTTTCCAATTTATGAAACCTATTGGCTTTGGTGTTAATTTGTTTTTCTGGCTTGTTATTATTTCACTTGTTGTTACTTGGCTATTTATGCAAAGAAAATTCAACAAAGAAGCGGAAGCAAATAACAAGTTAGCGTAACCCTTTACTTTATAAAAAAACACCCTGCATACTGTTTGCAGGGTGTTTTTTTGTGTCCTTTATCCAGATTTTCTCACTTACTACTTTCAATTAAAGTACTTTTTCAAATCTTCCCCAATATCCTTGCGGTAGTATTTTCCTTCGTAGTGGATGAGTTCGGCATTGGCAAACGATTTTTGTAATGCTTCTGCCATAGTGGTTCCGTAAGACGTAACAGCTATTACTCGTCCACCGTTAGTTACCGTCTGTTCTGCATCATCACTTGTTTTTTGATTTGTGGTTCCTGCATGAAACGCAATGCTGTCGGATACTTTATCCAATCCCGAAATGGCTTTTCCTTTTTCATACTCTTCTGGATAACCGGCCGAAACCAGCATCACTGTGGTGGCATAGCGACTATCCGTTTCGAACGACTTTTCGTTAAGGTTACCATTTGCCACTCCCGAAAACAAATCGAGTAAATCGGATTTGATGCGAGGAATGACCACTTCTGTTTCAGGGTCGCCCATACGAACGTTGTATTCTATCACAAAAGGTTCACCGTTTACATTCATCAGACCAATAAAAATAAATCCTTTGTAGGTTATTCCTTCTTGTTTAAGTCCATTGATGGTTGGAATTATCACTCGGTCTTCTACTTTTTTAATAAAATCAGTATTGGCAAAAGGAACTGGCGACACCGCTCCCATGCCCCCTGTGTTCAACCCGGTGTCTTGCTCTCCTATTCGTTTGTAATCTTTGGCTGCCGGCAATATTTTATACGAATGACCATCGGTAAGTACAAATACCGAAAGCTCTATGCCATGCAAAAACTCTTCGATAACCACTTTTGAAGAAGCATTACCAAACTTAGCATTGGCAAGCATTTCGTGGAGTTCTGATTTGGCATCGGCCAGATTAAGCGGAATAACCACTCCTTTACCGGCTGCCAGTCCATCGGCCTTTAAAACATAAGGAGGCGATAGTGTTTCCAGAAAAGAGAGCCCATCGGCTAATGTGGCTGGTGTAAATGTTTCGTAACGGGCAGTAGGTATGCGATGGCGAGCCATGAATTGTTTCGAAAAATCTTTGCTGCCTTCCAGTTGGGCCCCATCGGCCTGAGGGCCTATTACACTTACCCTTTTCAGTTCATCATCGTTTATAAAATAATCGTGAATGCCTTTCACCAAAGGGTCTTCCGGGCCGACTACCACCATGGATATGTCCTGCTCCAAAACGATTTTTTTTACCCCTGCAAAATCAGTAGGCGATACTGCCAGATTGGTTCCGAAGGCTGATGTGCCTGCGTTTCCGGGTGCAATAAATAATTGGTTACAGTTGGGACTTTGAGAAAGTTTCCATGCAAAAGCATGCTCCCTGCCCCCCGAACCGAGTATAAGAATGTTCATTGTTCAATGTTTTGTACAAAGGAACGAATTTATTAAGAATGGATAATTAAGAATTAGCAATTTTAAAATATGAGATAGTTTGTATCCACCTGCATAAGCCCAAAGGTTAATGCTATATCAACAGCATCACCCTCTATTCGAATTTTTATGTCCGAACACTTAGGTTATCCTCCTCCATAAGGAAGTAATTTGCTTCCATTTTCTTCTTTTTTACCTTCATTTTCCTTCCACTTTGGAGCGTAAAAAGGGCCAAAACCTCCATTTTCGTGTTCCTTACCATCGCGAGGACTTTCGGTACCTTGTAAAGTACTCTCGAAGGTAAACAAAGTAGGTTGGATGGTAAGTAACGTGCTCTCGATGGTAAGTAAAGTACTTTGTTTACCAAACAAAGTACTCGCGAAGGTAAAGAAAGTGCTTACTTAATCAAACTCTATCGTTGTTTGAAAGAGTAAGTCCTCTCGATGATAAAGAAAGTACTTACGAAGCTAAGCAACTTGCTTACGGAGGTAAGGAGCATGTTTTTGGAAACAATCAATCTTAAAAAAGGATAAAATACATTGAAAATAAGAACAAAAGGATATGTTATGGAGTCAGACTACCTAGGTATTGAGGTAGAATTTCAGGTAAATGTACCCATAAAAGGCACGAAAAAGTGTTTTTTCGGGTAAAGAAAAGCAGGTGAATATCGGGGGCTATTTCTAGTCTTTTTTATCCTCGGT
Organism: uncultured Bacteroidota bacterium; assembly: GCA_903926385.1. GTDB lineage: Bacteria > Bacteroidota > Bacteroidia > 2-12-FULL-35-15 > 2-12-FULL-35-15 > 2-12-FULL-35-15. The sequence goes on along the minus strand of CAIYIS010000036.1, from coordinate 13,442 downwards.
TACCTTCCATTCTAAATCCAAATCCCAATTGGAACGGATATTAATAGAGCCGTCATAATAAATCACTTTTTCGGGTTGAATCTTTTGTAAGTAATTACCGGTATCCCATTTCCCATTTTCATTTTCATCATAAATTATTTTCAGTTTGTACTGCTGAGGGTGCAAAAATTCATAGTAAATTTCTTCATCAGCTTTCACAAAACTGTAACGAACCACACTTTCTTTATCGTCTAATAATTGAACAATATACTGCCCCTTGGGAGCAGGAATGCTAAGTTTTAACTTAACTGTACCGTAAAACTTTTCTTCCTGTGTTTTAAAATCCATTTTTATAGTATCGTTTTTCAATCCGAAAAAGTCGGTGAAAGTGGCAGGTGGAATGAAAAGCTGGTATTTGGCATTTTCTTTAGAAGTAATAACTGTTTTATAATGTCCGGGAATAAGCACATTCTCGGGATTAGCTGGGTCAGCTATTACCATTGTCGAATCGTAAACCAAACTGGCAATTTTGACTCGTTTATGAATTTCATTATCATCTAATGACAATTCGAAATGTTTAGCATTTGGCGTATTCTCCTTTAGTTCCGCCCCAGCAGATTTAGCAATGGAATCGATAGGTTGAGAAAACTGTAAACACAACTCGCTGTTTAAATCTACACTTTGACTGCCGTTCAAATTATTTACCACATATAATTTCAGTGGTCGTTTCTTTGATTTCAGAGCTTCTTCTTTAGTAATGATTTTATATTCGAGTGTATCTATTACTTTACTTCCATTCTTCAACTGAAGTTTCAAAATATCTTTATCAATATTTCTGAACCAATAGGTCAATGAGTCTTTGTTTTTAGAATAATCGAGTAATACGTCTCCTTTTTTAAATGTAAAATTAATAGGATTAATTTCAAGACTGTCGGCACTTTTATTAAACACAAATACAATTCTTCCATACGTATCGTAGGTAGCTTTTTTCAGATGTAATTTCTTTGCCGGCTCCTGAAACAAATCGATCAGCAAACTTTTCTTTTCCGTCACATCCACAGGAGCATCAATAAAACCAATACTTTCAGCATCGCCATCGTATTTATAATTTGCATTTGCATCTTTCAACACCACCAGTTTGTATTTACCTTCTTTAATATTATTAATCTGAAACGAGCCATCATCCTTCGTTTTAGCAAAATAATCGGGCAAACTTTTGAACACAATACTATCAGTAAACCGGGCATACAACATAACCATCAAACCTTTTTCGGTGGTGTGGTTAAAGCCGTTTTCAACTTTTCCTTTTAACGAACACGAGTCAATAAGATTGCCTGTGGAAAAAATGTATTTAAAATTATCTACCGGATTATTTTCGGTCATATCCTGCACTGCATTTCCAAAACTAATGCAATATGTAGTGTTTGGTTTAAGCGTATCTTTTTTGTCAAACACAACAGATAGTGTTTTATTTTTAACAGTAATATCAGGAGTATTATTAAGCGGAGGCGAAACAATCAATTGATTGGTGAGGTCTTTCAATTGAATAAATTCATCAAAAGTGATGAGTACAGATTTTGTGTTAAAATTAACCTGAGCACTGTCGGGAGAATACTTAACAACTTTTGGTGGTGTGGTATCCTTCTTTCCTCCACCGGGAGTCACCACCTGAGCGCATGATGACAATAGAAATGATAGCACCAAAAAAACAGCCGAAGTTAACACAGCGTTTTTTGAAGAATAATACGGAAGAAAGTTTACTATGTGTTTATCTGTTTTCAATTATGTTTATTACTTTTTCTAAATAAAATTTATCCGTTTCATCAAACTCAGCCAGGTGTTCGCTGTCCACATCCAGCACCATTGTTACCTCTCCGTTTTTATTAACTGCAGGCAACACAATTTCAGATTTGGATAAAGAACTGCAGGCAATATGTCCAGGAAAATTATCTACATCTTGCACTATGATGGTCTCTTTCTCTTCCCAACACTTTCCGCAAACGCCTTTGCCAAAAGCAATGCGAGTGCAGGCCACAGGTCCCTGAAAAGGTCCGAGTACCAGTTCGTTTCCCTTTACAAAATACACACCAACCCAAAAAAACTCCATAGCATATTTTAATGCCGCCACAACATTAGCAATGTTTGCTATCACATCTGTTTCGCCCTCTGTTAATGCTATCAACTGAGGAATTAACGATTCGTATTTTTCTTTTTTATTGTTTCCCGAAATGATAATCGACTCCGCCATTTTCTGCTTTTGGTGGTGCAAAAATAGATTAAATTATCGAAAGAGGACGGTTGAGTTCTTCAGAAGGCCAAATAGCCTCTAATGAGTAGCCCAGGCAATGGATGCAACACTTACTTTTACATTAGGAATTTTGAGTAGAGTCTGTATGCAGGCTTCGAGGGTAGCTCCTGTTGTAATAACATCATCCACCAGCAAAATGTGCTTACCCATTAAGGTTGTCTCATCCTTTAACTGAAAAATAGAATCAACATTTTTCCATCTCAGAAAGCGAGTCTTTTTGGTTTGTGTTTCCGATTCCATCGCGCGATACAACGTTACAAAGTCCGTGTTCTTCTTCATGCTTTTGGCAAGACCTTGAGCAAATACTTCGCTCTGATTATAACCTCTTGCCTTCAGCTTTCGTTTGTGCAGAGGAACGGGAATGATAAGATCCACTTCTGAAAATCGTTCACTCTTCATCAATTCCCTTCCGTATAATTCACCTATCTCCACTCCTATTTCTCTTTTGCCTTTGTACTTGAGTTGATGAACCAGATGCTGCACATTTCCTCCTTTCGTAAATCGGTAATACGATGCAGCTGCCTCTATAGGAACTCTTCCCCAAAACAATTTTTCTATGGGATTATCTTTTTCTAAATGAAAATCGGTTTTAGGAAGCTTATACTCACACAGCATACAAATAAGCTTTTCGTATTTGTACAAAGGCTTTCCGCAGGAAACACAAACCTGAGGAAATAACATAGCAAAAAAGTCTTTTATCATGGTGTTCTTCTTTTACACTAAAAATGTATTACTTTTGCAGGCACTAAATTAACTAATCTTACTAACATGGAATCTCAGCCGGAAGAAAAAAAATCGAACAACAAGTTATTGCTTGTTTTACTTGGATTATTATTAATCGGAAATGGAATATTCGCATGGCTTTGGCTGCAGGAACGCGGTCGTGCCAACACAGTGGTTATCGAGAAACAAAATGTAATTATCGAAAGCGATAATGTAAAAGCAAACCTACTCGACTTGCAACAACAGTACGCTACACTGCAAACCAACGACAAGACATTGAACGAAGATTTGGATGCAAAACGCGCTCAGATAGCCGATTTGCTTGAGCAAGCCGAAAAACATAAGGGTGATGCTTACATTATTTCTAAGCTAAAAAAAGAAACCGAAACGCTTCGCAAAATCATGCAGCATTATGTAATCGAAATTGATTCGTTGAACACAATGAATAAAGTGATTATAGCCGAAAAAGAAAAAGTAACTTCCGATTTGCATTCGGAAAAAGAAAAAACTTCCAAGTTATCCAAAGATAAAGAAGCACTGTCTAACACTATTAATTTGGGTTCTATTTTAAAAGCCGAAAACCCTACTGTAAAAGGAGTAAAGTTCCGTTCGGGAGGAAAAAAAGAAATAGAAACTACCAAGGCATCGCGTGTGGAACGTATCAAAGTTTCTTTTGTTTTAGGTGAAAATAAAATCGCCAAAAAGGGCAACCGTACCGTTTTCGTGCGTATTACCACACCTGACGGAAAAGAACTTTGCAAATCGCCTGATGAAGACAATATGGTAAAGTTTAACGGAGGAAAAGGGTTTTATGCCGCCCGTGAAGATGTCAGCTATTCAAACGAAGATGTTGCTGTGGATGTATTTTGTGCCAGTCCTAATCCTTTTATTGCAGGAAAATATCTGATTGATATTATTTGCGATGATGTTATTGTAGGTCAGTCCAGCATTACATTAAAATAAATGAATCCTAACATTAATCCTGATGGTGAAAATTTAGACTCTGCCGAAAAAGAGTTTGAAAAAGTTTTACGTCCTGCCGAGTTCTCTGATTTCACAGGTCAGATGGAGGTGGTTGAGAATTTAAAGATATTTGTTCAAGCCGCCAAACAACGCAGCGAAGCATTAGACCACGTGCTTTTACATGGCCCTCCCGGGTTAGGTAAAACCACATTGGCCAATATCATTGCAGCCGAGCTTGGTGTTAACATAAAAATTACTTCTGGCCCGGTACTTGACAAACCCGGTGATTTAGCGGGACTGCTTACCAATCTGGAAGAATACGATGTTTTATTTATTGACGAAATTCATCGACTAAGTCCTATTGTGGAGGAATATTTATACTCTGCCATGGAAGATTACAAGATAGATATCATGATTGACAGCGGCCCTAATGCCCGCAGTGTGCAGATTAAACTGAATCCTTTCACATTGGTTGGTGCTACTACTCGTTCTGGATTATTAACCTCACCATTAAGAGCAAGATTCGGAATCAATTCCCGACTGAATTATTACGATGCAGCTCTTTTGAAAAAGATAATTATCCGTGCGGCAAGTATTCTTAATGTACCCATCAGCGATGAAGCTGCTAGTGAAATAGCCCGCAGAAGTCGGGGAACACCCAGAATTGCAAATGCACTGCTCAGACGTATCCGAGATTTTGCACAGATAAAAGGAACAGGTTCCATCGACCTTGAAATTGCCCATATCGGGTTGTCTGCTCTAAATGTAGACAAGAACGGACTGGATGAAATGGATATCCGAATACTTTCGGCTTTGATTGAAAAATTTAAAGGAGGCCCTGTTGGACTTACTACGATATCTACCGCTGTAAGTGAAGAAGCTGGAACTATAGAAGAGGTGTATGAACCATTTTTAATTCAGGAAGGATATTTGGTACGCACCCCGAGAGGACGCGAAGCCACTGACCTTGCCTATAAACATCTGGGGAAAATTCCCCGTTCGCAAAAAGGAAGTTTGTTTGATTTGGAATAAATAATTCTGAATTAGTAATTCAGTACCCCCTACTCCACCGTAACCGATTTAGCTAAATTGCGTGGCTGGTCAACATTACATCCACGCATTACAGCAATATGGTATGACAATAACTGCAACGGAACAACTGAAACCAACGGAACCAATATTTCATCTGTTTCAGGAATTTCAATAGTATAGTCAGCCATTTCTTTTACAATTGAATCTCCTTCTGTAACGATAGCGATAATTTTTCCTTTACGGGCTTTTACCTCTTGTATGTTACTTACCACTTTCTCGTAAGAGGCACCTTTGGTAGCAATTACAATAACCGGCATTTCTTCATCAATTAATGCTATAGGGCCGTGTTTCATTTCTGCAGCTGGATAACCTTCGGCATGTATATAAGATATCTCTTTTAGCTTAAGAGCCCCTTCCAGTGCCACGGGGAATGTATATCCTCTTCCGAGGTATAAGGCATTGGTTGAGTTTTTGTATATATCTGCAATAAATTTTATCTGATCATTTTTTAATAAAACTTTCTCCACCTTTTCTGGTATGGCTTCCAACTCTGTTATCAACTCATTAAAACGAGAAGCGGAAATAGTACCTTTCATAAAAGCAACTCGCAATGCCATTAATGTAAGCACCGTTACCTGTGCTGTGAACGCTTTAGTAGAAGCAACACCTATTTCAGGTCCGGCATGAGTATACGACCCTGCATGAGTAGCTCGTGCAATGGATGAACCGACAACATTACATATTCCAATAATTGTAGCTCCTTTCGATTTAGCCAACTCTATCGCAGCAAGTGTATCTGCAGTTTCTCCCGATTGCGAAATGGCAATAACCACATCATCCTCGTAAACTATTGGATTACGGTAACGAAACTCTGATGCATATTCCACCTCAACTGGAATACGAGCCAAATCTTCGAATAAGTACTCTCCTACCAAACCGGCATGCCAAGAAGTTCCGCAGGCAATAAAAATGATTCGCTTTGCATTAATAAACTTTTGCTCGTATTCAGTAATTCCTCCCAGATTTACAATCCTGTTTTCGGAACTCAAACGACCACGCATACTGTCTTTAATAGAACGGGGTTGTTCGTATATTTCTTTTAGCATAAAATGGTCGTATCCGCCTTTTTCCAAGGCTTCCAGTTTCATTTCCAACTCCTGAACATAAGGAGTTTTTGCTTTATTCTTAATCGTCTTTATTTTTAGATCTTTCCCTCTTTCTATATAAGCTATTTCTTCGTCCTCCATATACACCACATTTTTGGTGTATTCTATAATTGGTGTGGCATCTGAAGCAATAAAAAATTCATCCACCCCAATACCTATTACCATTGGACTTCCTTTTTTAGCAGCAAACAATTCATCCGGATTTTCTTTGGAAAGAATGACGATGGAATACGCTCCTACCACCTGATTCAAGGCTATACGTACAGCTTCTCCGAGTCTTACCCCCTCCTTTTGTTTGATATCTTCGATAAGGTGAATTAATACTTCGGTATCGGTATCACTTAAGAATATATGACCACGTTTTTTTAACTCTTCTTTTAGGGGTGCATAATTTTCAATGATTCCGTTATGAATCATCACCATGTTTTGAGAAGCCGAAAACTGAGGATGAGCATTCACATCGTTAGGCTCTCCATGGGTAGCCCATCGGGTGTGGCCAATCCCTATCGTTCCTTTGGTATTTTTCTCTCCAATGAATTTAACTAAATCTCCTACCTTGCCCTTACACTTGTATACATTCAATTCATCCTTCTCAATCATGGCAACTCCGGCACTGTCGTACCCTCTGTATTCAAGACGTTGCAAACCTTTGATGAGAATGGGATAAGCCTGCTTATTTCCTATATATGCAACAATTCCACACATAATTAATGTAGTTTAGTATATGTAATATTTAATTTCATTTGAAGGTTGTTGGTGCCAGTGCTATTGTCTCCTCCTCCTATCACAACCCGATTGGCAGTAGAAGCTGCTCTAATATGAGAAACGACAAGATACAACCCATTGTTATTAATTTTTTTGTTGAGTACCTGCTGAACATATCTCGAAAGTTTCAGATGATATTCATGCGTAGTCGCATCATAATTAGCATTGAAATAACCTGGTGAGTAATTGTGTTCATACAAATCGGGAATTAAATAACTGTTGCCGGAATCGTCAATTCCGAATAATAAAAGCAGGTAAGGCGGTTCAAAAGTATCCTGATGGTAATCTATAGTGGTTGGATCCACTTTTACTATCAACTCTGCCTGATTAATGGAAACAGCTCCACCTTTAATCCTTTCCATTAAATATGGCATTCTGATCAATGTTTTTAACCCTCCCATAGACTGAACATACGTTCTAGAATAATTATGTGTTCTGTTGGTATCAGCCACCTGAACATTAATTTCTGAAGCTCTGTTTATGGTATCTCTGTCGAAGTACATACATCGCCCTTCACCACTGAGTGTATACACTAACTTAGATTGAATGGTACTTGTATCGTTTTTAAAGTAAACGGTAAGTGTCGAAAATTCTAAATCGTAAAGTGTAATTCGCCCTTCACCCACTCCCAATCCGGTAGTATTGGTTGCTGTAATATATAGGCCTTTGAAAAATGACTGAAAGGCTGTGTTATTAGCAAGATTTCCTGTAGTTTGATTATTCAATATCGTTTGTCCGAATTCGTTTTCTAGTGGTATGCGCAATTGTGGACGGTAAACTATACCACCAATAGTAACATAATTTGATAACTCCGGATTGAACATAAATGTACCTTTCACTAAATCATGATTGGCGTGAAAAGGTCTTGTGGTATCGGAATAATAACCGGTAGAAAGCGAATACGCTTCGGTGGCTTCGTACACATTTATTCGTTGATTTTTTAACGGACTTTTACCAATCCCTTCACCATACCATGGCTTACCCAAAGAATTGTTGCTTGCCACATTATTGCCATAGGCTAAAGATAAAACCACTGAATCGCAAACCGGATTAATTCCAAAACTATTGGAATTATAATCGTAAATCTGACGAACCTGTGTATAAAGTGCCGACTCTGTGCGGCCAAATATCGGGTCAATATACTTTCCGATAAGTCCTGCACCAGAAGTTATCAGCCCCTGATCGGTGCGCAGATGTGTTTCCCTCACTGTTTTTGTTATCAGTTTTGTGGTATCGTCATAACACACGTTTAGCAAATCGCCAACGGGTTGAACATTTAACCCCAATGTACTGGATTTATCGCATGACGAAATACTAACCATCAACGATACCGCACAAGGCAACAAAAAAAACTTTGCAAACGAGAGCGTTTGCAAAGTTTTTGTACTTCTAACTGATACTAATTTCATAGATTTTTTTTAGTCGACCAATACACCTGCTTCTGCCATCACTTCATCATAAAAGTTGGAATAAGCATCCACATATTCATCTATTGAAGGGTATTCTAAAACTAATTTACCCGATTTTTTAATGTATTTTTCTACTTCCGAATTAATCTTAGCGCTTCCTTTTACAACTCCGTCTGCCAAATCAATTGCTTGTTTACAAACGTTGACAAAGGTAGGGTTTTTGTAATGAGGAATATCGGCTTTATCAATTCCATCCCATGTTAATTTTTTAACAATGTCTTTGTTCAAAGGATTTGGAAAATCATCGTCATATACCGAAAAAACTATTTTGGTATCCACAAAAAGAGGATTGTCTTTAAACACTTTTTTAAGATATATGGCTATCAAACTGGTCATCCAGCCTTGCAAATGCACCACATCGGGAGCCCATCCAAGTTTCTGAACGGTTTCGATAACACCGCGACAGAAAAATATAGCGCGCTCATCGTTATCGGCATATTGCTCTCCTTTTTTATCTACCAATCCAAATTTTCTTTCGAAATATTCCTGATTGTCGATAAAATAAACCTGCATACGTGCAGCCTGAATAGATGCTACTTTTATAATAAGCGGATGGTCGTTGCCTTCTATAATAAGATTCATACCCGAAAGGCGAATAACTTCGTGCAGCTGATTACGTCTTTCATTTATATGACCGAATTTGGGCATAAAGGTTCTTATTTCTCGCCCTCTCTCCTGAACGCCTTGAGGTAAATGGCGGCCTATCTTCCCCATAGGGGTTTCATCAAGATATGGTGTGATTTCTGTGGAAACATACAAAATTCTAGCTTTCTTCTTCATGTGGATAAATTTTTGTTAAGTTTTTAAAAAGAGTGCAAAAGTAAACAATTATTTTCGATATTTCAAAATTTTAATATTAGATTTGTGTCGTTTTTTTATTAGCAGTGCTTCTTTAGCACTGATTTTACTGATGTTTCACCCAAAATAACAACTATGATTATTATTCATTCTGTAGAAAAACTAAACGGTTATCTAACCGAAATCCGAAAAGAAGGTAAAACTGTTGGTTTTGCCCCAACCATGGGCGCTCTTCATCAGGGTCATGTTTCTTTGATAACTGCCGCCAAAAAACAATGCGATATTGTGGTATGCAGTATTTTTGTTAACCCTACTCAGTTCAACGACCTTTCGGATTTAGAAAAATATCCGCGCACAATAGATGCCGACTGTGTTATTCTCCGTTCGGCCGGATGCGATATTCTGTTTGCTCCCGAAGTAAGCGAAATTTATACTGCTCACGAACTGGAACTAAAACAACAACACATGGAAGACAAAAGCTGGACAATGGGAAAAACCGTTGATTTCGGACTTTTGGATAAAGTAATGGAAGGGGCTCATCGTCCCGGACATTTTAACGGAGTGGCTCAGGTGGTGAGCAAACTTTTCAGAATTGTGCAACCTGTGAAAGCTTTTTTCGGACAAAAAGATTTTCAGCAACTGTCTGTTATCCGCAGTATGGTGAAACAACTCGACCTGCCCATAGAAATTATTGCCTGCCCTATAGTGCGCGAAACTGACGGACTGGCCATGAGCTCCCGAAACAGAAGACTTTCGGCTGAAGAGAGAGATGAAGTAAAACTAATTTACCAAACCCTGAGCATTGTAAAAGAGAATTACCAACTTGCGACTATAGCCGATTTGAAAAAACTGGTGGAAGTGGCCTTTAAATTAAGCGCTCTTATTAAACTCGACTATTTTGAAATAGTAGATTCCGAAACCTTGCAACCCATTGCAGCTTTCGATACCAGCCGCTCGGCTGTGGCTTGTATAGCAGTGCAACTCCAAACGGTGAGACTGATTGATAATGTAATAATGTACTAGCTCTCTCTTTTTGGGGGGCTATTTGAGTTGTTTTAAATAATAATCTTCTTTGGAGGTCATCTGGGCTTTGGCGGCTTTGGTTTTGTCCTTATACCCCAGCAAATGCAGCACACCATGTATAATCACCCGGTGCAACTCATTTTCGAAAGTGGTTGAAAATTTTTCTGCATTTTCTTTTACCCTTTCTATACTTATAAATATATCTCCCGAAATGGGCTGAGCGCTGTCTCCTTCCGAATAATCGAAGGTAATAATATCGGTATACGTGTCGTGTTGGAGGTATTGCTTATTGATGTGGAGCAAATACTCGTCCGAACAAAATATAAAAGTAATATCCCCCTCTTTTCTCTTCTCCTTATTAATAGTAGCCGAAATCCATTTTTTCAGAATGGTTTTGTTGCGAAGCGTAAACTTTAGATTTTCGTTTTTAAATTGTGTCATTTATTTAGTGTAAAATGATTTTTGGTGATTGCAAAGGTAGGGAAATTCAAATTTCAAATTTCAGATTTCAAATTTGGCAATTAGGCAGTAGGCAATTTTGCAATAGGGAGTAGCGAATAGCGAATAGGCAATAGGCAATAAACCTTCGCCAATCACCAATAAAAAGAGATTCCTCACTGCGTTCGGAATGACACGCTACTTGAGGAGAATAAAAAGGGAATAGTGAATAGCGAAAAGGCAATAGGCAATAGGCAATAAAAAATAATCAATACACAATAATCAATCACCAATAAAAAAGGCCCCGAACATATCTGCCCCGAGCCTAATTTATAATTTATCATCCATAATTTATAATTTCTTCTACTCTTTAATAAACTTCCTGTTCATGCTTTGTGTATCACTTTTTACATTTACAAAATATACACCTTTTGGTAAAAACGAAATATCTATTTCTTTTTTATGGTTTACTATACTTGTTGTTAGCACACATTCTCCAAGCACATTATAGAGTGCTACTATTCCCTCTCCTTTATTGAGGGTTAGGGTGAGGCTATTTGTTGCAGGGTTTGGATATACCTCAACCATATCCTCCTTATTATTTTCATTTACCCCATCTGCCATACAATCCACCACACTTACATCATCAATATAATAATAGGATACAAGAGAAGGAGGGGAAACAACAATAGGAATGACATCAGTATTTGCGAAAAGATGGAAATTACCGATGGTCATGAATTTTTCCCCTCCATTTGCAATAAAACTTCCAGACACTAATGTCCACAACGTACTTGTTAAATATACTCCTATTGGATTTTCAACTTGAGGTATTACATAATTTATGGCATGCCAATGGGTAGTATCTAACAAACTATCAATTGAAAAATAAGCACCTAAGTTACTGATTGCAGCATCAGACATACTTAAGGAGAGTGATAAATAAAATTCAACACAGTACCTATGGTTGGCTAAAAGTGATGATGTAAGCGGTACTTCTAAGTATTCATGATAGTTTAAGGTATCATATATGGGGAAAAAACCAGCATCTCCTCCTCCTGTTCTTGGATATAAACAATCTCCAAATGAATTACAAGGAACACCAACTGTTGCGTAATTCTGAGCACATGAATCAAGTATATCTGTTGAAGAACTATTTGAAGTATTCCCATTAAAAATATGAGGTTGGAACCAAGGTACTGCATAATATATTTGACTATAATTATTAGGACATGCAGTATCAATTTCAAAGGAAGGATTTGGTACTAAGTTTTGACAATAAACTTTATTCAACCTCATTTGATGACAGAGACAGAACAATAAGAAAATTATTTTAATGTTTTTATTCATCATAAAAAAGAAACAAAACCTTTGTGCAAAAGTACAAAAGGGTTTTTAATTGTTTACTTAATTATTTGATTGCAATATTTACTCTTTTACAAACTTCCTTCGCAGTATTCCTTTTTCTGTTTGTAGTTCTATAAAGTATATTCCTTTAGCAAGGTTACTTATATCAATAGTGGATTGGTGACTGTTAAGCATGGATTGTTGAATTAAATTCCCTAAAACATCTGTAATTCTTATTTCTTTTTCTTTAAACTGTGCAGTCTTTATTGTTAGTTGGTTCGTTGCAGGGTTTGGATAAACCTCTACCATATCCTCCTTATTATTTTCATCCACCCCCACATCAGTGCAGTCAATAACGCTTACATCATCCAAATAATAATAAGAATATTGCTGAGAGCTCCCTGAAATGTTTTGTACATTCGTATTTGAAGGATTATGAAAATTCCCAATTGTCATGAATCGCTCCCCTCCATTGGCAATAAAATTGCCTGACACAAGCATCCAGTTGGCTGTATCATTTAAAAAATTTGTAGTTGTATTTTCTACTTGTGGAAAAAAATAATCGATTGCATGGCCATGAGTTGAGTCTAAAACGCTGTCTATTGAAAAATAAGCACCTATATTGCTTATTGCAACATTTGATAATTCTGATAATGAAATATAAATTTGAACACAGTAATTTCTATTCACTATTAGTGGAGACAATAACGGCACTTCAATATACTCTCGATAATTAATAGTATCTGTATATGTTATTATTCCTGCATATTTTACTCCTGTCCTTGCCCATTGAACACCATCTTGATTAAACGGAACTCCTTGCCCAGATGATATAGCTAAATAACATGTATCAAACAAGTCACTAGAAGACCAATTGGTATGAGGAACAAACCAAGGTACAGCATAATATATTTGACTATAATTGTTTGGACAAGCGGTATCTATTTCAAATGAAGGATTCGGAACAAGATTTTGCGAATTTACTGAAGAAAGTTGACACAAATTCAATATTATATAAAGACTGATAATTTTTTTCATGTTTGGTTATTAAAAAAGACATCTTGTGCGAATGCACAAGATGTCTTTTGAATTTTATTTGATAATTATTAATTTTTTATTTTCCACTAATTTATCATTTACAGATATTTTGTAATAATAAGCACCGGCATCAATTTTCGCCCTTGTTTGTGTTCCTAACTTACTCTTCAAAATTTGCAGAAACGATGCCTTTGCAGGTGTTTTTTCACCTGCAAACGAACGACTGTTAATATACCGAGTTTTTTCCATCACACAAATTTACAGTATTTCATCATACCTCATCAAAAAATCATATTCTTTACTATTAAGTAAATAAAAACTTGCACTTGAGTGTTTATAGTCTTCGGGTTTCTCTGCTAATAGCCATTTTTCTTGACAAGGATTATTGTGAAT
>CAIYIS010000035.1 GCA_903926385.1 uncultured Bacteroidota bacterium | reverse complement strand
GCAAATAAATTATTTGCCAAAAATAATATAATAAGTAAAGTATTAAATTTGAAATTCAAAACACAAGAATTAATTCTTAATTAATTTAATATAGGATGAGTCAAATGTATCACTTTCAAACTTTAGAAAATATATTCCATTAGCCCTTGTTGGTGTTCCATACTTCCTCTCTAAATTTTGCAGAAACGATGCCTTTGCAGGTGTTTTTTCACCTGCAAACGAACGAGTTTCAATGTTTCAAGTAGATTTTATTTTACTAAGTTATTATAAGGAATTGAGGGCGCTAAGGAACAACCTTTACTTTACCAAAAAAATGACAGATATCAGTTTTGGTAAAGTAATTTCAAAAAAAATCCCGCTCTGATGGCTCAGAGCGGGATTTTAGTGTATTAATTAATAACAATAGAACCACTGAACAATAGAACAACTGAACAGTAGAACTAACCAAGCAATTAAACCAGGGAAATGTCGAACTGCACAAGACTAATAAATTCCTGCACTCTTTCGTCTACTTGTTTCTGGGTTAATCCTTCCAAATTTTGAGTTCCGAATTTTTCAACACAGAAAGATGCTGTAGCCGACCCAAAAATAATAGCACGTTTCATATTGTCGAACGAAATATCTTTTGTTTGGGCCAGGTATCCAATAAACCCTCCTGCAAACGAGTCGCCCGCTCCTGTCGGATCGAACACTTCTTCCAGCGGTAAAGCCGGAGCGTAAAACACCTGCTCTTTATTAAAGAGCAAAGCTCCGTGCTCGCCTTTTTTTATAATAAGGTATTTTGGTCCCATCTTTAATATCTTTTGAGCAGCTTTCACCAGCGAGTATTCGCCTGATAACTGACGAGCTTCGGCATCGTTAACAGTAAGCACATCCACTTTGCTTATTATTTCCATCAACTGAGGTAAGGCTATTTCCATCCAGAAATTCATGGTGTCGAGCACTATTAATTTCGGACGAGTTTTTAATTGTGCCAATACATTTAATTGTACCTGTGGACTAAGATTGCCTAACATTAATAGTTCGCAGTCTTGATACGAATCCGGAACTATCGGATTAAATGTCTCCAAAACGTTCAATTCTGTGGTAATTGTGTCGCGATTATTCATATCATTATGATATTTTCCCGACCAGAAGAAGGTTTTTTCGTTGGTTTTTACCTGCAAACCATCCGTATTGACATGGTGCTTATTTAACATTTTAATATTGTCAGCCGGAAAATCGCCCCCCACAACCGATACTAAATTGATATTTTTGGTGAAATAAGAGGCTGCCAAACCTATGTATGTAGCAGCGCCACCAAGGATTTTATCGGTTTTTCCGAAAGGGGTTTCTATTGCATCAAAAGCAACAGTTCCTACAACAAGTAAACTCATAATTGAAAATATTTTTAAAAATTTTGCACAAATATATTGCATAATTGAACAGAACCTACTACTTTCGCACTCCTTTTTAGAAAAGGTCATTCCTTCTTAGCTCAGTTGGTTAGAGCATCTGACTGTTAATCAGAGGGTCGCTGGTTCAAGTCCAGCAGAAGGAGCAGAAAAATCAAGGGTTTCAGGTTTAAAAAGCTTGGAACCCTTTTTCGTTACTACAACACAGCATTTCAAAATCGAAATTTCGTAAAAAATCCAAAAGCGGAAAAAAATATTTTTTCTCCTTTTAGAGCAAAAATTTACTCTTAGGAAAAAAATATTTTAAGATTTCAGAATAATAAATCAGCAAATTGAACGCATAAATAGGTGAAGTGAATTTTTGATTCAGCTTTTGCTCCTGTGTAATCATAAATCGATACCCTATATCAGCACCAATACCAACCCATTTGATGGGTTTATACTCTACCGACACAGCCGGTTCGTAAACAAAATTAAAATTCTCACCCAGTTTGGTGCTTTCTTTACCTATTGTGTATTTATAATAAGAGTCTCCTAAACCTATTTGTAAAGGCATGCTTATCTGCCAGTGTTTAGTCTGAAAAAAGGAATATTCAACATCCAGCGACACATAAAACAATTTCAGTTTTTCGGTAACACTATCTTTTTGCCCGTAATTATTTATAAAATGATGCTGATTATCGAAATTGGTGGTGGGAGGATACAGCTGATTGTACCCGATACCAAACTGTAGCCGGTGCCCATAGCAAATTCCCGCCTTTATGCCTAATATTTTGGCTCTGCTGTTTTCAATAAACGAATTGCGATTATCGAATTTAAAAAATGGATAAGGTTTTTCCCGAAGGCAGAGTTTTATGGTATCTAAAGCGGGTTGAGCCCTCACCAAGTGAGGCAGCATCAAAAATAGAATAATAAATAAACTTTTGTGGGTTTTCACGGTGCAAAGATATTGAATTGGTCAGAAAAAGACTGAATGAAGAAGAAGGTTGGAGATGTTTTATAGTTTTTTCAGAATTTAAACACTGCATTAATATGGAATGCAAAAGTATTTATTGGCTTCATGTATCTGTTAAATTGAATAATCAGTATAACTCATTTTTGACTTGTCTAAATAGTAAAGAGACTGGTAAAAAAGAAAAAAGACTACTCAAAACCTCTTAAAGACCTGTATAATTTAGTTTAGACTAATATAAATGACAAAATGAGTAGTAAAAAAGAAAAAAGACTACTCAAAAGCCCTCAAAGACTGGTATAATTATTTTCAGACTACTCAAAAGCACTTAAAGACAAGTATAATTTTTTTTAGACTTGTATAAATGGTAAAATGACTTGTATAATTTTTTTTAGACTAGTATAATTGACAAAAAGACAAGTATAAAAAAAAATATAGTGATCAGTCCATTCGAAACATAGCGTTTTATTACCCAAAATATGTATTATTTTGGAAGTGGATTTAATCTAAAAATGTGTATTAAAGGTGATTGTGTGTTGTTGTTAGTTTTTTGCATGCAGAAAGAACCTCTTTCCGAAGAAAACTGCCAATAGGACACGAATTGGGTGAAAACAGAAAAAACGAAGACTATTTCTTCGTTTTTTCTGTTTTTGAAAGGTGTTTCAGCACCTTTGCTTCTATATAAAATATAATTTCTTCAGCCGAATTCTTTTTTATTTTACTCCAATTGCAGAAAGTATCCAAAATACAATTGCGCCCAACAATCCACTAATAGGAATGGTTAAAATCCAAGCCCAAAGCAGATTTATAGTAACTCCCCATTTTACCGCAGATACATTTTTTGAAACACCCACACCTATTATTGAACCGGTAATGGTATGAGTGGTACTTACAGGGATACCTAACCTTTCCGTGGCAAAAAGAGTGATTGCTCCGGCTGTTTCTGCACTTACTCCTTCCAAGGGAGTGACTTTTGTAATTCGTGTTCCCATTGTTTTCACAATTCTCCATCCTCCCATCATTGTTCCTAATCCCATAGCTGTATAACATGCAGCCGGAATCCAATCGGGGATATGTTTAATTTCCATGTGGCCTTTTGAATTTACTTCTTGAATTATTGTTGCCCAATGCGGAATTTCAATTCCCTTAGCTTTTAGCTGCGCAGCGAAAACCAATAATGCTGCAGCAATTATTCCCATTACTTTTTGTGCATCGTTACCACCATGTCCTATACTGAATAATCCGGAGGAAACTAATTGTAATCTTTTAAACCACCTTTCAGCTTTTGCCGGATGAGCCTTTTTGCAAATATTAATTATTATTATATTAATTGTTGCACCTATAATGAGTCCGATAATAGGGGCAAGAAAAATAAACGCGAAGGTTTTGATAATTTTTTCCTGGTTTACCACTCCCCAACCTGCATAGGCTATGGCTGCACCAGCCAGTCC
This sequence comes from uncultured Bacteroidota bacterium, assembly GCA_903926385.1. Lineage (GTDB taxonomy): Bacteria > Bacteroidota > Bacteroidia > 2-12-FULL-35-15 > 2-12-FULL-35-15 > 2-12-FULL-35-15. Next base: position 63,747 of record CAIYIS010000035.1, on the reverse strand, counting down.
TCCCATCAATGTGTGTGATGAACTGGAAGGAATTCCGAACCACCAGGTAAGCAAATTCCAGCTAATAGCTGAAAGCAGACCGGCAAAAATTACGGTAAAATTAATCACATCATTGTTTACAATCTTTGCCACAGTGTCTGCCACTTTTAAATCAAAAATCCAAAACGCTATGATGTTAAAGAATGCAGCCCAAATAACTGCCTGAAAAGGAGAGAGCACTTTAGTGGAAACTATTGTAGCTATTGAATTTGCCGAATCGTGAAACCCATTAATAAGGTCAAAAACAATTGCAAATATTATTATTATTATAAGTAAAAGCATATTGAAATAAAGAATTAAAGAATTAAACTTTTAATTCTAGGCATTTTTAATGAGTATGGTATTAATAACATTGGCTGCATCTTCGCATTTATCAGTAGCTTTTTCGAGTACCGAAAGAATATCTTTCATTTTAATTAATTCAATAGCATCTTTTTCGCTATCAAATAATGACCCAATTGCAGTATCAAAAATAACATCCGCATGATTTTCTATGCTATTTATCCTTACTGTTGCTTCTTTAATTTTACTAATGTTTTTCATATTCCGAAGTTCCGAAATAGCCAACTGTAGTTCTTCACATGCTTTCAAGATTAGTTCAGCCAATTTTATAATAGCAGGAGTTAATATTTCTAATTTATAAAGTTGGATACGATTAGCAGCACCATGCACAGAATCTACGATATCATCTATAGCAGAAATCAAGTCGTGTATATCGCTTCTATCGAATGGGGTAATAAAATTAGCACTTAATTCATTAAATGTATCATGAGCTATACTATCTCCGATATGCTCTAATCGTTCTATTTCTCTTACCAAAATTCTTCTTTGCTCAAAAGTAGAGGCGTTGACTAGATCAACCAATACTTTCGAAGTTTCGGTCGCGTTAGCCGATGACTTTTCGAAAAGTAAATAAAAAATTCTGTCTTTTGGCTGGAAAAATTTGAAAATATTTAAGTTCATTACTTATAATTTAATAAAAATTAATCATTGATTTGAAAGTGGGCAAATATACTTTTTAATTGTATTGTTTTATTAAAATCGGCAAGGTTTACATTAAGTTAATATTAGCATAATGTCGAAAGGGCACTGAAAAGTTCTATACTTAAAGTCATTAACCAAGTTGCTTTATTACTTTCACTCCAAAACACCTAATTAATATCCGATTGTCTGTATTTGTTAGTCTAAGAAATAAATTAAGTATTACATGAACAAGTCGCCTTTTTCATCCCATTCATTTTGTAAAAAGAAGAGTATGGATACGAACCAATTATTCGAACAAGACTATTGTGATAATTCTAGATCGATCGAAAAATTTTCGTGATTTTTTCCTTTCAAGTATTTATAAAAATCCATTATTTCTTTCATGTCCTTCTTGTAATCTCCCGAAGGGTATATAATTTTGTCTATCCCGCAGGTTTTGGTTTCGTAATTAATAAACGCAAGAGCAATTGGCACATTGGCTTTGATCGCTACATAATAAAATCCGGTTTTCCATTTTTCTCTACGCGAACGAGTGCCTTCCGGAGTGATAACCAAACGTAATTCTGTGTGATTAGAGAATAGTTCTGCCATAGCATGTACTGTACTACTTTTATTCGGATCAGATGATTTTTTATTTCTGTCGATTGGCAAAGCTCCGAGCGACAGAAATAATTTTTTGAATGGAAAACGAATCCATTCTTTTTTAATTACAAATTTTTGATTGAGTTTCATAATAGCCACTGTGCCCATACCATAAATAAAATCCCAGTTGCTGGTGTGTGGGGCCACTACAATTACACATTTTTTTATTTCAGCCGGAAGAAAGTGAGTCACTTTCCACCCCATCAAGTTATAAAACAATTTAAACATGCGAATGATTGATTTTTTGCGAAAGTAAAACTTTTAACGTAAAATAAAGTCAAAATGCCATTTTATAGCGAAATATTATAAAAACCAATGCAACCTTTTTAATAAAAAATGTATCTATATGATTGAAATGATTCAATCAAGTTAAAGAACGTTATCGTTTAAAAATATAATAAGTCATTCAGTTTTAATTGTCAAATGCGGGGATAGTTTTTATACTTTTGCATTTAAAATTGGAGGACATTAATAACACAATGAGTTTTTTAAATTATAAGAAGTCTGTATTTTTCTGTTTGTTGTTTTTCGTATCTATTATTTCGAAAGCGCAATTAACAACCAGTTCGGTAATGACTCCAGCACAACTGGTGCAAAATGTACTATTGGGTTCAGGTATTTCAGCCACCAATATTACATATGCTGGTGCAGCTCTTGCGAGAGGAACATTCAGCGGTGCCGCATCGAATATCGGATTGACTTCGGGTGTGTTGCTTTGCACTGGTCACGTTTCGAATGCATGTGGTCCAAATAATAACCCTAGTATTACAAATGTAAACTCTCTTCCCGGTGATGCTGATTTGAATATTATTACTTCTCCTGCAGTTAGTCATGATGCTTGTATTCTCGAATTTGATTTTATTCCCAGATCGGATACCGTCAAGTTTCGTTATGTGTTCGCTTCAGATGAGTATATGGAATATGTGAATTCTCCTCCACTGCCTGCAACTGTTAATGATGGTTTCGGTTTTTTGATTAGCGGTCCCGGAATTACAGGTCCTTTCAGTAATAACGCCAAAAATATAGCCTTAATTCCTGGAACTACATTGCCGGTAACCATGTATAATTTAAGTTTAAATAATCACAGCCAATTTTACTTTGATAACGGTAATGGATCCGGAAATGGAACGGCTCCTGATGGACCAACAGTGCAATACGATGGTTTTACTGTTCCTTTAACTGCAATGTCTCCTGTTATCTGCGGCCAAACATATCATATTAAAATTGCCATTGCAGATGCTTTCGATTCTTCCGTTGATTCAGGTGTGTTTTTAGAAGCAGGAAGTTTTTCCAGTCCGGAACAAATTCAAATTACATCAAATACTTTTATGAATAATCAACCTGCCATCAATAACACTTTGATATACGAAGGTTGTGGTAAAGCCAGACTGCATTTTAAACGAATCGGAACTGCCTGTAATTTGATTTATGCAGATACTGTATATTATACTATAGGAGGAACAGCCTTGAATGGTGCAGATTACAGTGCAATTGGAGATAGTATTATTTTTCCTGCTAATGTTGATACGGCTTCGATGCTAATCAATGTAACTCCTGATTTGTTGACGGAAGGAAATGAAACCTTTATATTAAATATAATTAATTCTACTCCTCCTGCCTCCATTACTTTGACAATTTCTGACTCACCTCCTCTAACCGTCAATCTCAACCCTGATGTTACATATTCTTGTCCACCCAGCAGTATGCAATTAAATGCTGTCACCACTGGAGGAACTACAGCCACACCTTTACAGTACACTTGGATAAACGCAAATAGTACAACTGATATTGCTACTGTTAATCCACAGCAAACCTCAACATATTACGTCACCGTTACAGACGCTTGCGGAAACAGTGCTACCGACAGTATGCATATTACAGTTACTGCCTATACACCTATGGTTTTATCGGTCACACCTGATACAAATATATGTTATGGTGATGCGCTAACACTAAAAGCAAATGTTTCCGGAGGTCGTCCTGCATATACTTTCTCGTGGAGTCCCGGAAATTCAAGTTTCGATTCATTGGTTGTTAATCCGGCAAATACCACTACTTACACAGTTAGTGTTACCGATCAGTGTTCTCAAACCTTATCTCAGCCGATTACGGTTGTTACCAACTTTATCCAAGCAGGATTTCATTTTAATTTTACCACCAATCAAAATATCCAATTTAATAATGTCTCAGCCGGAGCGACTTCATATCTTTGGAATTTTGGTGACAGCTCGGCCGATTCATCATCCCATACCCAAAATCCTGTGCATTATTATTCAACTGACGGAACATATCTTGTGTCGCTAGTTGTAACTAATGCACAAGGGTGTAAAGATTCTGTTTTTCAAACATTGGTTATTCTGCCCGACTTTTATTTTTACTTTCCTAACTCATTTTCTCCTAATGATGATGGAAAAAATGATATCTTTACGGGCTATGGTATTGGACTAAAATCTTATCGGATGACAATTTATAATCGGTGGGGTGAATTAATCTATATCTCTACAGATATAACCAAAGGTTGGGATGGCATTTACATGAGCGGTGAAGCTCCTGCAGGAGAGTATGTATGTATGTTCGATTTAGAAACTTTTAATAACAAAGAAATAAGAAAAATAGGAAACCTTAATTTAATACGATAACTATAAATAGTAAAACAATGAAAGCAAAAACTACATTTTTAAAAACAGTTGCAATTTTTGTAATAGTAATAATATCCTTGTCAGCTAATGCTCAGCTAACAGTTAATGGAACATTAACTCCAACCCAATGGGTGCAAAATTATCTGGTTGGAACTGGAATTACTGTAAGCAATGTAACCTACACGGGAGCAGCTCAGGCTTCGGGTACCTTTAATGGCAGCGCCTCCAATATTGGATTCCAGTCTGGAGTATTATTAACGTCAGGTAGTATTCAAGATGCAGTTGGCCCGAATAATCAATCCTCCGTAACAATGAATAATAACTTAAATGGTGATCCTGATTTGGATATCATTATGTCGCCTTACGCTAGTCATGATGCATCTGTTTTAGAGTTCGACTTTGTTCCTGTTTCGGATACGGTAAAATTTAGATATGTATTTGGTTCGGACGAATACATGGTGTATGCAGGAGGTGGTATTAATGACGGTTTTGGATTCTTTATTAGCGGACCTGGAATTGCAGGGCCATTCTCGAATAACTCAACTAATATAGCTTTGATTCCAGGAACCACAATACCTGTAACCATTAATAATTTGAATTTGAATGTAAACTCACAGTATTATTTTGATAATGGAGATGGGTCAGGATCGGGTACTGCTCCTGATGGATTAACTATCCAATACAATGGTTTTACAGTTCCTTTAACTGCGATTAGTCCAGTACAATGTGGACAAACGTATCACATTAAAATAGCTATTGCAGACGGTATGGATTGGATTCTCGATTCAGGTGTGTTTCTTGAAGCTGGAAGTTTTTCAAGTCAAGCTGTGCAGATTTTACCCGAAATTAGTTATGGAGGAGCTAACGATACCACCTTATATGAAGGTTGTGGTTTAGCTTGTATTTATTTTGTTAGAACAACTAATCTAGCCAATGCTGATACTGTAAATTTTTCTATTTCAGGTTCGGCGACTAATGGGGTTGATTATAATACAGGGATAGCAGGATCTATGTTGCCTAGCCAATTAATATTTGCTCCCGGACAAGATTCAATTTCTTATTGTATAAATGCTGTATCGGATGGAATTCCCGAAGGGATGGAATCCATCGTATTATCCATTAACCAAACGGGTCCATGTCTCACAACAAGTACTACTGTGTCGTTGTATATTGACGAACACCAACCACTACAGATGACGGTAAGCGATACTACATTTTCTTTTTGCGATTTGGGTGTAGGGGCTCCTGTTACGCTGAACGCCAATGTTACCGGAGGTGTAGAACCATATACCTATACTTGGTCTGGAGGAGCGGCTTCTGTTGCTAGCCCTACAGTAACAGTATTTGGTCCTACTACTTTTGTTGTTTCTGTTAGCGATGCATGTACCGGATTGCCCGATCCCACACCATCAATTACTGATTCCATACATGTGGTTGCAATTCCATTAAATGCAGTTGCTGTTAATATTACATCTGCAATCAGTTATTCAGGTATCAGCAGTTCCACTTTGTATGAAGGGTGCGGAACGGCATGTATTACTTTTACACGAACGGCTACCAATACAAATGCGGATACGCTTACATTAGATATTGGTGGAATTGCTCAGAATGGGGTGGATTATTATTACAACAATCCGGGAACCCCCTTGCCAACTCAACTTATTTTCCCGGCAGGAGTAAATGTTGTTACCTATTGTATAAATGCCGTTTCCGATATGATTACAGAAGGATTGGAAAGCGTTACTTTATCAGTATTTCCGGCTAATACTTGTATCACTTCAAACAATCTAACCTTTTCAATAAATGATGTGGCTCCACTTCAGTTGTCGGTTTCTAACGATACCACATTTTGTATTTCCGGTGCTTCGGGTACTTTAACCCTCAATTCAACCGTGTCAGGAGGTATTGCACCATACACCTATTTATGGACCAACGGAGCTGCCCCAGTAGCCAATCCTTCAGTTACTCTGGGAACATCCACTACATATATGGTTACTGTTAATGATGCATGTGCAGCTACACCAACTGACCCAAGTCTTCCTGTTTCCAACTCAGTAGCTGTTACGGTTGTTCCTGCTATAAATGTAAATATTACCCCGGTTATAAGTTATGGTGGAGTAGCAGATACAGTTTTATACAGAGGATGTGGAACGGCTTGTGTTTATTTTGTGCGTACTTCTTATTTAGGAGTTGCCGCAACAGTTCAACTGAATATTACTGGTTCGGCTGTAAATGGAACTGATTATTATTATAACACTGCAGGAACTGCAATGCCTTCACAAATTGTATTCCCTGCCGGAGTTGATACTGTGGTTTATTGTGTGAGCGGTACTGTTAATTCTTCGGTTACTGCTTTGCAAAATATAAGCATATCACTAGTGTCACCAAATATCTGTGTTACTTCTAACACTGCAAGTTTGTATTTAGGCCAGCACGAGCCAATGACATTAACGGTAAGCAATGATACCACACTATGTAATCCAACTTCATTTACTTTAAACTCCAGTGTAACCGGGGGGGTAGAACCATACACCTATTCTTGGAGTAACGGAGCGGCTTCTGTTGCCAACCCAACAGTGAATATTTCCAACACTACTACTTATGTGCTTACTGTTACCGATGCTTGTGCAGGTAATCCAGACCCAACACCTCCTGTTGTAGATAGTACAAGAATAACAGCTATTCTTTCTAATTCATTATCGGTGGATGCCGGAAATGCAATAACCGTTTGTCCCGGAGATCCTGTTGGATTAAATACGCTGACAACCGGTGGAGCTGCGCCACTTTTATATAGTTGGTCCATCATTTCGGGTACTGATTCACTGACAACTTACAGTGGTCCTTCCACTTCATTAATCAGTACTAATGCTGGCGGTGTGTATATGGTTACGGTAATGGATTTTTGTCATTATTTAAGAACCGACACTGTTCAGGTAAATGTTGAACTAAGTTGTGTGCTTACCATTCCTAATGTTGTTTCAATAGGAGGTGGTAGTGCGATTAACGAATATTTTTATGTAGAAAATCTAGACAAATTTCCTGGAAGTTCGTTGGTGATTTATAACCGATGGGGGAAAAAGATATATGGAACCAGCAGCTATCTGAACGATTGGAGCGGAAGTAAATATTCTGACGGGACCTATTACTTTATATTAACAGTTGCTGATGGCAGGTCTATTCCAGGATTTTTTCAATTGGTAAAAAAATAATAAAGGCAATTTGGTTTTATATATTTCTGTTGCAAATACAGATTTTTATTTAACTAAATAATAAACTTACGATACTATAACAATTTTAGTGTTTTACCCAACCTGAGGGATAATAGTTAAACCATTTATTCATGAGAATAAGGCAGTATCTCATATCAATTATTTTCACTGCTATTTCGTTTAGTGTTTTCGCCACCCACATAGTAGGAGGCGAAATCTATTACGATTTTCTTGGAAACAATAATTATAAAATCACCTTAAAAATATACCGAGATTGTTTTAACGGACAAGCACCTTACGATAATCCTGCAACTTTGTTTGTTTTTAATTCGTCTGGAACATTAGTGGATAGTGTTGGTATTGCTTACCCTGGTTCGGTATCACTGCCGGTTACCATTAATAATCCTTGTTACACTGCTCCAAACAACGTTTGTGTGGAGGAAGCTGTATATCAAACCACATTAAATTTACCTCCGCTTGCCGGGGGCTAGGATATCGTTTACCAGCGGTGTTGTCGAAACACTACAGTAATGAATTTGGTCACTCCCGGAACGGTTGGTGCCACTTACATGGCTCATATTCCCGACCCATCCTTGGCAACAGGAAACAGTAGTCCGCGATACAATACAATTCCATCCATTTTTTTTTGTGTTGGGGTTCCGTTGATTTATAACAATTCCGCAACCGACCCCAATGGTGATTCCTTATATTACGAGTTATGTGATGCCTTTGAAGGGTTAAACTCTACTTGCCCCATAGCAGGAGCTGCTGCCGGAACAGGCTGCCCCGCGGTTATTCCTCCTCCTCCTTATGCCACAGTGCAGTGGCTTTCTCCATATAGTGGTGCTTATCCCATCAGTTCGGCTCCGGCTTTCAACATTAATCATCAAACTGGGCAGTTAACAGGAACACCTAATATGATTGGACAATGGGTAATGACCGTTTGTGTGAGCGAATACCGCAATGGAGTTTTGCTGGATATTCACCGCAGAGATTTTCAGTTTAATGTTACCAATTGCCCTGTGGTTGCGGCATCCACCATTCCATCTCAAACCACATTTTGTTTTGGCAACACCGTAAATTTTAATAATACCAGCATCAATGCCTTTAGTTATCATTGGGATTTTGGCGACCCTACTACCTTGGCCGACACATCTAATCTTTCTGCTCCAACATGGACGTATGCCGATTCGGGAGTTTACGTGGTAAGCCTTACTATTAATATGGGTACACCATGTTCAGACACTGGGCAAACTACTTTTTATATTTATCCTAATCTAGCACCGTTTTTTATTCCGCCCCCCGGGCAATGCGAACAGGGAAATAGTTTTTCGTTTACGCCCGGAGGTTCGTTTTTGGGCAATGGAAGTTTTTTATGGAATTTTGGAACCAATGCTCATCCTGCTTCCAGTAATTTAATGAACCCTTCCAATATTACATTCGATTCGATAGGTACATTTCCCGTCACGCTTACGGTTTCCGAAAATGGTTGTACGGCAAGTTATACTAATAATGTGAACGTTTTTCCAAAACCTGATGCCAACTTCGGATTAATTTCTACGGTGGCCTGTCAGATGCAACCTGTTTATTTTGCCGATAGTTCTCATGCCGATACTCCTCTTGCATACAATTGGAATTTTGGAAACAATACCACTTCTAACGCACAATTTCCTTCCACCACTTATGCATCCACCGGAAATTATAATGTAACCTTAATAGTAACCACTCAGCATGGATGTAAGGACACCATTACCAAACCTAACAATGTGCAGGTGTTTCCATTGCCGCGGGCGGGTTTTGTAGTTACTCCTAACGACACTTCCATTTTTTATCCTCTCATAACCCTTACCGACCAAAGTGTTTCTGCTTTTAGTTGTGAAGTATTGTGGGGCGATGGAAGCAGCAGTAACGACTGCAATGCATTTCACATCTATACACATCCGGGCAGCTATACCATTACCCAAATTGTAACCAACATATATGGCTGCACCGACACAGCAAAGAGCGAAGTTATCATTCGTCCCGAATTTCGGTTTTGGTTGCCCAATGCGTTTACACCTAGTGATGACGGATTGAATGATGTATTTAAACCCGTTTTGCTGGGTGTACACGATTATCAGTTTTTAATTTTCGACCGCTGGGGCGAAAAACTATTCGAAACATCGGATCTAAATCAGGGATGGAACGGAACCTGCAATGGGCACCCGGCAGCTTCGGATGTTTTTATCTATAAAATTTCTTTTACCGATGATGTCGATCATAAATTTCGGCAATACATAGGAAGCGCTACCCTTGTGAAATAAAATAAATCGGAGGTTCTGTTTTGAAAAAAGGAGAACCTTTTTTTATGATAATAAAGCTAAAATTCTCTCCGCTATCACGGAAATCAAAAACGCTAAAGCGGAAATGAAAAACGATGATGCGAAAACAAAAAACGTTATTGAGAAAATGAAAAACGCTAAAGCGGAAATGAAAAACGATGATGCGAAAACAAAAAACGTTATTGAGAAAATGAAAAACGCTATAGCGAAAATGAAAATCGTTATCGCGGAAATCAGAAACGCTATCGCGGAAATGAAAAACGATAAAGCGGAAATGATAAACGCTATTGCCTAGATAAAAAACGACATGAAGCGGAAAAATAGCTTCGTTTTCAATCGTTTTAGTGTTAAATATCCCATGAAATTCATCCTTGGCTTATCAAAAACGCCCTTCCTTTTCCCTACCTAATTAAATAAAACCTTACTTTTGAATTTGAAAACAAATTGAACTTACTTCAGTTTCGGAAACATTCAAATTGTTAAATAGACAAGGAAATTTGTGGTGGCGAGGTAAAATTTTAAACTTTTAAAAATTTATTTTTAAAACCCTGTAACTTTTCACCCCCTTTAGTCGTCTTACTACAAATCTTGCACAAAAAATGCTTTTATGACAGTTGAAGAATTCAACAACACAGTTGACTTATATGCTGATAATCTGTTTCGGTTTATTCTGAGTAATATCAGGGACGAAGAGAAAGCGCGCGATATTGTGCAGGATACATACGAGAAATTATGGCTCAAAGTGTCGGATGTGGAATGTAGCAATGCCAAAGCGTATATGTTTTCTACCGGCTACCGCACCATGCTCGATGCCATAAAACGCGAAAAAAACAAAACCGACCTGACAGAGGTAAGTAATAAAAACCTTGGCCGAAACGAACAGTACAGCGATTTGAAAGAAGTGCTGAATGAGGCCTTGAGTAAACTTCCCGAAATTCAGCGCACTGTTATTTTGCTAAGAGATTACGAAGGGTATAATTATGCCGAAATAGGCGACCTTACCGGACTAAAAGAATCACAGGTAAAAGTGTACATTTTCAGAGCAAGAACATTTTTGAAAGAGTACATCGGTAAATTGGAGAATGTAATTTAAATGAAAATAACTAAAAACAATTACGAAGCATTTTTCCTCGATTATCACGAGGGAAATCTGACACCTGAGCAGGTGGCGGACTTGTTATTGTTTGTAGAACAAAATCCCGAATTAAGAGATGAATTCGAAAGTTTCGAAAACATCACCCTCGATGATTTTTCGAATATTACATTTGAAAATAAATCGGAATTAAAAAAAGAAATTAACGAGCATAATCAGCAGGAGTATTTTATCAGAGCAGTAGAAAATGCCCTGAATGCAACTGAACAGAGCATGCTCGAAAACTATTTGCTTCAACATCCCCATGCCAGAGCAACGTATCTTTTATTTCAGAAAACAAAATTACAATCCGACCAGTCGGTGGTTTTCGCAAATAAAGATGCACTGAAAAAAGCCCTCACCCCTGCCATATCCGTTGGAAATGGAAATGTGGGTGAGGCACTAATTGCGCTTACCGAAGGTTTATTGTCACCGGCCGAAGAGCGTGTGCTGAGAAAGCAAATTCAATCGGATAGTGGTTTGCAAAAAGAGCTGGCCCTTTATCAGAAAGCAAAACTACAACCCGATACCGCTATAGTGTTCGAAAACAAAGATGCTTTGAAACGAAGAGAACGCAGAGTGATACCATTGTATTATTACATGGCTGCAGCAGCTTCCATTTTATTAATGTTTGGTTTGTACTTTATGTTTAACACTCCTCACCCGGGAGCGGAACTGGCAAATATAAATAGTAGTAAAAAACCGGTTCAGGTAGCAACTGTTGTTCAGCCTAAGGCATTGGAAAAATCAGACAATAAAGTAGAAAAGAAAAATACTAATACTGCTCCTCGTGCTGCAAATGGCTTAGTGGCAAAAAAATCTTCGCATCATTCTTCTCCTTTAGAAAGTGAAATAAAAGAATCAGCTCATGATAAGGTAAGCGCACCATCACTGGTGAATGTAATGGAGTCGACACATGAGGTACATGAGCCAACCAATGAAATAGTTGAGCCTGTTGCAAAGAAGGAGAATTCTAAAGTTGACATTCAGGCACCCATTGCCAATAATCAATCACCGGTAAAAACGGATGAATACCTTTCGTTAACAGAAATGGCAGTGAAGAAAATGAAAGAAGCTACTTTGAACAAAGAAGCACTGGCTGCCGAGAAGAAAAGCGGACGTTTGAAAAAGTTGAACGGATGGGACATTGCCAGAGTAGTGGCCAAAGGTATCAGCAAAGTAACCGGTCGCGAATTGAAAGTAGAACCGCATTATAACGATGATGGCGATGTTACCGCTTATGCGTTTGGTGCAGGCGATTTTGAAATTAAGAGAGCACGTTAATATCAGCCCCGATATTGGTTTACTTTTTTCAATCCAAAAAAATAACCTACCTTCGTAAAAATAAAACGAAAAAACAATTTGACATTTAAAGATTTTAATTTTGAAACCAACCTGCAAGAAGGGCTGGATTCAATGGGTTTTGAAAACCCAACACCAATTCAGGAACAAGCCATTCCCATCATTCAAAACAATAAAGATTTAATAGGTTGCGCACAAACCGGTACTGGAAAAACAGCTGCCTTCCTGCTTCCTATACTTAATAAACTTTCCGTTAATCCTACCGACAGTGTCAATACACTGATTGTAGTTCCTACTCGAGAACTGGCTTTGCAGATTGATCAGGCATTGCAGGGGTTCTCTTATTTTACTTCGGTTAGTTCCATTGCTATCTATGGAGGCAGTGATGGTATTGTTTTCGAAAAAGAAAGACGCGCACTTACCGATGGTGCTAATATTATTATTGCTACTCCCGGCCGACTGATGGCGCATTTGAATATGGGCTATGTTAAGTTCGATAATGTGGAAACACTTATTCTGGACGAAGCCGACCGTATGCTCGACATGGGGTTTGTGGATGATATCTTAAAAATTACTACCTACCTTCCGAAACAACGACAAACACTTATGTTTTCGGCTACCATGCCTTCTGCCATTCGTACCTTGGCTACCAAACTGCTTCATAATCCGGAACACATCAGCATTTCTATTTCTAAGCCTGCCGAAGGAGTTATGCAGGGTGCTTACCTGGTTTACGATACGCAGAAAAATGCATTGATAAAATCATTACTCGAAGGAAAAGAATTAACGAGTGTAATCATTTTTGTTTCTACCAAACTTAAAGTAAAAGAACTGGAGCGCGATTTGCAAAAAGCCCATCTCAAAGCAAAAGCAATTCACTCCGACCTGGAACAAAACGAAAGAGAAGAGGTGTTGCGCAATTTCCGCAGTAAGCAGTTGCAGATATTGGTGGCTACCGATATTCTTTCGAGAGGTATAGATATAGAAGATATAGGACTGGTGATTAATTATGATGTGCCTGGCGATGCCGAAGATTATATTCACCGGATAGGGCGTACGGCTCGTGCAGCATCCACAGGTGTGGCGCTGACCTTTATTAACGAATACGACCAGCAAAAGTTTTTACAGATAGAAACACTTATAGGAAGTGAAGTGAAAAAACTTCCCCTTCCGCCAAGCATTGGGCAAGGTCCCGAGTACACTCCTCTTGTTAAAAAGAAAAAATCCTTTCCGAAAAAGAAAGGATTTAGTAAAGGTAAACGACCGCCAAGAAAATAGCTATTTCTGTTTTAATTTATCCGGATTCTGTCGGTTGTCCCAGATAGAGACTATATAAAGATTGGTTTTATTCACCACATAAAATAATGTGTTATGTTTGGTAAGAATGCACTCTCTGGTTCCATGTAACCGTTGAGACTGTTTTCCGGATAGGGGATATTCGGCAATCAGATTAATTTTCTCTTCTAGTATACTTGCAAATTTTTTTAATTCTTTTTCAGTCCAGTTGTTTTCTAAATAAGAAATAATAGCAGCAAGATTATTATCTGCTTCCTGCGACCAGATAATCTCTAAAGCCATTTCTGGTAACGCTTTTTTGCTTGGGCATGGGGAATAGTTCTGCCTTTCGCAATATCATCCAAACCTCGTTCGATGGATGCTATTTGTTCTTTGTTAAGGTTGTCGAAAAAGTCTTGCTCTTGTTCTTTTTCCAAAAGAGTCTTTATCTTTTTCAGAACCGCTGCGTCTTGTATCGACATCAGCATTTTTATCAATTCTAATTTTTCAGTTTGAATATTCATTGCAATAAATTTTGCATAAAATTACTAAATTTATTTTCTCATTATCTAATTTAGATTAAAACAACACAGGAAAGAAAACCGGTTTAAACAAAAAAGCTTCTTATTTAAATAAGAAGCTTTTTTGTTTTTGCTATTGTGTTTTCAGCAAACCTAATTTACTTTCTTTACAATAAATTTCTCTGTATGAATTTCGTTTCCGCTTTTCACTGTTAAGAAATAAATTCCGTTAGCATAATTAGTGCAGTTAATTTTTGTTTTCGGTTCAGAAGTAGTTTCACTGAAAATTTGTTTGCCTATGGTATTGTATACTTCGATGGTTACTTCAGAATTGCTGCCTGCATTAATATCCACATTTATTTCTTCTCCTGCCGGATTTGGATACATGTGAACGCTGCTGCTGTTGCTGAACGAAGCAATGCCTGTCCACACAAACTGAATGGTGTTAGAGGCAGCAGAAGTACAGCCGTAAGAATCTGTAACGATGGTATAATATCCGTCAGATGCAGACGGAGAGTATGAAGTTGCATTAGCACCGCCAATCATTCCTGATGAATTGGCATACCATTGGTTTCCTGACGAGGCATTCGAATTTAAAACTGTTCCTGCCTGAGTAACCACAGGAGTGGTAGGCAAAGGATGAACGAGTACATTGATACTGTTAGAAGATGCAGGATTATTGGTAGCACATGTATTCGAAGAGGTAACAATACAAGTCACTACATCTCCGTTGTTCAATGCTGATGTGGTAAAAGGATTGATATTACCGGCTGCATTGCTTCCGTTAATCAACCATTGATAAACCGGGAAGTTTCCACCGTTGGTGGCATTGGCAGTAAACACAGCTGAAGCTCCTGCACAAATAGAAGTATCGGCAGAAGAAATAGCATTAGCTACAGGTGTTGATGGATTGATAGTAGCAGTAGCTATAGCGCGAGCGCTGGAGCAAGATGCAGCCACTTCCCAATCGTAAAAGAAATAATATCCCGGCCCGGAGTTAACATCGTAACCGGTTATGGAAACAATTCCGGCTAGTGTATAAGGATAAACCGCACCCGATTGATTTCTGTACATATTGCTTCCACCAGCAGTTCCGAGTTGAAGGTTGGTACCAACAGGCACAGCAAAATTAAGTGTGATACGCGATGCTCCTGCCGGTACGTTTACCACTGCCGATTGCAATACTGTTCCTCCGCTGTTGCGTAATTCTATTGTTCTGTTTCCGGCAGTTCCGGCCGATACCCAAACGGACACCAAAGTGAAAGGAACGGAGGAAGTGAATTTTAAATAGTGATATGTTGCAGAAGTGGTATTATTTCCTGTTCCAATGGTATTGTCTACCGGGCCTACATATTGCGAAGCCCCCGTAACAACATTTTCAGCATAATAACTGGTGGTGGTATTCAATACAGGGGTAACAAATGAGCTTCCTGTTCCTACCAGATTTCCTCCTGTTGGAGCATCGTACCAGTTAATGGTTCCTGCTGAAGCAGCGGTTAAGGTTAACGAAGCAGGCAAACAGGTAAGTGAAGAATCGCTTTGAGTAACCGGTGTGCTGGTAACATTGATGGTGATAAAATTACTTTGATACAAAGAGTCGGAGCCGGCACAATTAGAGATAGCAAGACTTACATTATAAGTTCCGCTGGCGGTATAAATATGTGTTGGGTTTTGAACGTTGGATGTGGTTCCGTCACCAAAATGCCAAGACCATGTGTTAGCACTTCCGCTCATATCCGAAAAGTTAACCACGCCACTGCAATTGTCCATAGAGGTAAGAGCAAAGCTGGAAACAGGAGGGGTAGGACTTAAGTTAATATTCAAAACAGTGGCAATGCCATCCACCACATTTACACCATTGATGGTTTGAGAAACATATCCCGGTGCCGAAAAGGTAACATTGTATGATCCCTGATAAATCAAACGGTGATAGTCGCCAATGGGTAAAGCTGAATATACATGAGAGCTGTCGAAATCGTGACCGGTAATAAATACTTTTGCTTTGATGGGTTGATTGGTACATGCATCTTTAATAATACCGCGTATGCCTCGCTCGCTTTCTTCGATGTAATTCATAAACGATTTTACATTGGCACTGTAATTCGAAGCAAATTCGGTGGTAGGAATAAGTTTGGTATTCGA
The DNA here is from genome assembly GCA_903926385.1 of uncultured Bacteroidota bacterium. Lineage (GTDB taxonomy): Bacteria > Bacteroidota > Bacteroidia > 2-12-FULL-35-15 > 2-12-FULL-35-15 > 2-12-FULL-35-15. Next base: position 47,541 of record CAIYIS010000035.1, on the reverse strand, counting down.
TAACTCGATGGTAACTTCTCTGCAATGTTTAAAGTAATTCATGTAATCCTGACGGCCTCCGGTAATGGTGTACCAAGCGTAACCGTCCGTGATTCCGTTTGCATTTACACTTGTAAAATAGCCGGCTGCGGCATTGGCTTGAGCGGTATCGGCATATTTATGTGCTTCTCTCATCCACCAGTTATTATCTGCGTGCAAGGCAGCCCAGGTATCCCAGGGATAATTTACAACTTCTGAACCACCATGAAAATTGGCCGACTGAGTAAGATTAATAGAATCGGCAAAAGCCATCCAGTAAACTGTTTCGGGTTGCCATGCATTTCCATCAGGATGTTGTCCGGCTGCAGGGTCGGGGTAGTTACGGTTTAGGTCGATGATGTTGGCGTTGTAACGCGTAGCTCCATTAACAGTGGTGTTGCCTCCGGCATAGGTTCCGTCAGGGTTTGCCAATGGGTTTATCCAAAGTTCTACATTATTAATCATGGACGTTACGCGAGGGTTGGTTCCGTAATTGGTGAGCAAATAGTCAATAAAATTAAGCATATCCGCATAACCTGCTGTTTCGTCACCATGCATAGAGGAGGTGTACAAAAACTGAGGTTCATCTTCTCTTACATTTACATTGTCGGTGATTTTAAGAGCAAGTAATTTGCGCCCGCTGGGCAATGTACCAATGTTTACGAGTTTGCAAATGGAAGGGTATGTGGTGGCGTATTGTGACATCAGGGCTTCGTAAGCGGGATAAGTGGGATAAGCTGTTACGGTTTTGTTCATACCAAAGGTGGCGTTGCTCTTGGTTTTTACCTTTATCAAATCGCAGGGATTGGTTAGTATTTTGTATTTATAATTTAACACTATAAATTTGGTAAACTCGTTTTTGTTGGCATAAGCCCATACCACACCGTTTTTTACATTGTCAATAGAAATGATGCGGGTGAGGGTGGTTATTTCGGATGGATTCGAAATGTTGAAGGTGAAATATACTTCGGTTTTGTGCTTAAATAATTTATTAATTGTTTTTGCTTGTTTGGTGGTTAATGTTTGAGAATAGCCAACGAGGGAAAACAAACAGAATAAGATGAGTGTAACTTTTTTCATTTTTATAAATTTATTTATTTGCCAAAAGTAAAAATTAAATTGATTGAAGAATTAAAAAGGAGATGAGGGGAGATTTTGAGGCGGTAAAAAAAAATTGGATTGCAAATTTCGGATTTCAGGTTGGGGGAGGGGAGGGAATGTTTGGGACGTTTATATTAAGTTTGAGCGCTCCCCAAGGGCTTTCCACTTCCAATTTTTAATGATTTATTTCATTAAACCCATGACTTGCGTAACTGAAAGTTAGATTTCATTTTCTGTTATGTTGTTATTAATATGAGTAAAACTTCGAAAGTGCTAGAAATCTCCATTTGTTAAAGAGATGGAATCTCTTTAACGAGACATTGAATGTCTTTAACGCAAGATTGAATATCTCGTGCAAAAACTTCAGCTCTTTAACAAGAGAATGAATCTCTTTAACAAAAGGACGATTCTCTTTAACGCAAGATAGAATCTCTTGTAAAACTGTTGAGTAATTTTAACAAGAGAATGAATCTCTTTAACAAATGGTGGTTTTTGACATGTAAGCACTTATTTTCTGTCAAAACAGGAAGACTTGAGGCAAACAAAAGAAGCCATCGCTTGAACAAAACTTGGAATGTCATAATGATAAAATGCTTGTTTCTGAATAAGGCAATTCTCCTTCTGCCTCGATTTATATTCTCAAAAAAGAGAAATGGAGACTAATGTTAAGGTAAAAGCACTTTTGTTCAGGGATGAAATTTCGGTTTCATAATTTTCTTTTCCACCCATCCTATCTCTCATCTCATTTTAACAAAATTTATTTTTCACAGATTAATATACAGTGATAAGAATACCTACCTTTGAAGTTCGGTAAAAAGGAATAATTTTTGCTGTAAAGGAAGGAAATGTTGAAAACAAACTATCAGTCGTTATTAGAGAAACTGGATGAATTTATCCGGAAATACTATAAAAATCAGTTGCTGCGAGGGCTGATTTATAGTGTGGCGCTGGTATTGTTGTTTTTTATTTCGGTTACCGCTCTCGAGTATTTTGCCCACTTCAATACCATTGTTCGTACCATTTTGTTTTATTCGTTTGTGATATCCACAGGCTTTGTGGTGGTAAAGTATATTTTTATTCCGCTTTCGCATTTGTACAAAATGGGAACTATAATTTCGTATACCGATGCGGCAAAGATAATAGGACAGCACTTTTCGAACGTTCAGGATAAATTATTAAATGTGTTGCAACTGCAGGAACAGTGCAAGCAGTTTGCTGACGAACCACTGTCGCAGTATTCTATAGGCAATAGTCAATCCTCCCTAATAGAGGCCAGCATTGAGCAAAAAACAAAAGAACTGAAACCTATTCCGTTTACATCGGCAGTAGATTTTGGCGAAAACCGCAAGTATTTAAAATATGCAGTGGCTCCGGTGGTGCTTATTCTGGTTATTTTGTTTGCCGCACCGGGCATTATTGCCGATGGTACCGAGAGGCTGGTAAAGCACAGCGAATATTTCGAAAAACAAGCCCCTTTTCAGTTTGTTATTACCAATACTGATTTGAAAACGGTAGCTCAGCAGGATTTTGAGTTGAAAGTAAAACTTACCGGAAACGAAGTGCCCGATAATGTGTTTGTAGAAATAGAAGGAAACGAGTTTAAGCTGAACAAAGAAAACATTGTGAACTTTAATTATTTGTTTAAAAATGTTCAGAAAAACATAAGTTTTCAATTGTTGGCCGATGGTTTTAAATCGAAGGAATACGAGCTGGTGGCATTGCCCAATCCTATTTTGCTCAACTTTGATATTGCCCTTGCTTATCCGGCTTATCTTGGCAAAAAGGATGAAGTATTAAAAAACACTGGCGACCTGGTGATACCGGCAGGAACCAAAGTAAGCTTGAATTTTACTACACAAAACACCAAATCGCTTAAGTTGAATTTCAACGATACTTCGTTTGCGGTGTCGCCAAGTTCGGAGAATAGCTTTATGTATGCTTCGCGTTATTTCAGAGATAAAACGTATTCGGTAACCACTTCTAATCAGTTTTTGAAAAGTAAAGATTCGGTAACGTATAATATCAATGTTATTCCGGATGCTTATCCGCAAATAGTGGTGGAAGAGAAAAAAGATACTTTGTCTACTCGCAAAATTTCTTTCCATGGTGAGGTAAAAGACGATTATGGGTTTAATAAACTTACGTTTAATTATCGTTTTATTGTTTCGGGCGATACACTGGCCACCACTAACGAAAAGGAGAAAAAACAGGAAATAAAATCAACCACTATTGCCGTTAACAAAGCAGCTACTCAAGACCAGTTTTATCATTACTGGGATATGAACGAGTTTGGCATTTCGCCCGGAGATCAGATAGAATATTATTTTGAAATTTGGGACAATGATGGTGTAACGGGAAGCAAATCGGCACGTACGCAAAAAATGGTGTACAAGGCTCCATCGCTTAAAGAACTGGCTGAAAATACAGATTTGAACAATAACAAAATAAAAGACGACCTACAGGAAAGTATTAAACAGGCCAAGGATATTCAGAAAGAACTGGCCGACTTGCAACGCAAAGTAACCGAGAAAAAAGATCTTACCTGGGAAGAGAAAAAGAAATTGCAGGATTTGCTCGACAAGCAGAAAGACCTTCAGAAAAAGGTGGAGAATGTGAAGAATGAAAATCAGAAAAACAACGAACAGAAAAGCGAATACAAGCAGATGGACGAAAAGATTCTGGAAAAACAACAGCAGCTTCAGGAACTTTTTGATAAAGTAATGACTCCCGAATTGAAAGAAAAATATGAGGAACTCCAAAAGCTGTTGGAGAAAATGGATAAGGAAAAAGTGCAGGATGCGTTGGATAAAATGAAGCTCGATAACAAAGACATCATGAAAGAACTCGACCGTAATATGGAATTGTTTAAAAAGATGGAATTGGAACAAAAAATTCAGGAGAACATTGATAAGTTGAATGATTTGGCCAAAAAGGAAAACGAAGAGGCAAAAAAAACAGAGGATAAAAAGTCGGATGCGAAGGAGCAAAAAGAAAAGCAGGACCAGTTGAACAAACAAATGGAAGACCTGAAGAAAGACCTCAAGGAGATGGAGAAAAAGAACAGCGAGCTGGAGGAACCGAAAAAAATGGAAAGCTCCGAACAAAAGAGCGAAGACATTAAAAAAGATATGGAGAGCAGCAGCGAGCAGTTGAAAAGCGGACAGAAGAAAGGGGCTTCGAAATCGCAGAAGAGCGCGGCTGAAAAAATGGAAAAGATGGCAAAAGAAATGGCCGAGATGCAGGAAAAAGAAGAACAGGAGCAAGAAGGAGAGGACATAGACAAACTGCGTCAGATATTAGAAAATTTGATTCATCTTTCGTTTGGACAGGAATCGTTGATGGCAGAGTTTAACAAAACTAAAGTAAACGACCCTCAGATAGCCAAAGTGGGGCAAAAACAAAAGAAATTGCAGGACGACTCCAAGATGATTGAAGATAGTTTGCTGGCATTAAGTAAACGTAACCCTAAAATTAAGGAAACCGTAAACAAAGAGATATCGGCCATAAACATGAATATGGAAAAGGCTGTGGACGAAATACAGGAATCGGAAACGGTGTCGATGGATGGAAGAAATCATAAGGAAGAAGGTAAAAGTCGTCAGCAGTTTGCTATGACTTCTATTAATAATCTGGCATTAATTCTCAACGAATCGCTGCAGCAGATGCAGGCCGAAGCCAAACCTAAGAACGGGCCTCCCGGAAGCGGAAGTTGTAAAAAGCCCGGAGGTAAAGGCAAGAAGCCATCGGCAGGAAGTGTGCGTAAAATGCAGGAAGAACTAAATGCTCAGATTAAAAAGCTGAAAGAAGGCATGGAAAAGAACGGAAACAAACCGGGAAATAAATCGGGGATGGGCACTCAGGGCATGAGTCAGGAGCTGGCCAAACTGGCAGCACAGCAAGCGGCCATTCGTCAGGAAATTCAGAAAATGGCCGATAATATTAATAAAGATGGAAAGGGTGGAGGCTCGATGGGAAAATTGGCCGATAAGATGGAACAAACCGAAACCGACCTGGTAAATAAGATGATTTCGCAAGAAACTTTGAATAGACAAGAAGAAATTTTAACAAAACTTTTGGAGAGCGAAAAGGCTGAGAAAGAGAGGGAAATGGACGAGAAAAGACAGTCGAATGAGGCCAAGGATGAAAATAAACGCAACCAAATCGGATTTTTGGAGTATAATAGAGTAAGAGAGAAGGAGACGGAATTACTGAAAACGGTTTCGCCATCATTAAATCCTTTCTACAAAGAAAAAGTAAACTTATATTTTAACCAATTAGAAAAATAGAAGAACATGGTACTGTCAGAGAATCAAAAATTGAGAATCCCATCCCGAGCAGAAAACATTATTCTTGTTGAACGGATGATAGAAGATGTATGCGATTTGTATAACATCAGCGAAGATTATTATGGTAATATTTTGGTGGCCATAACGGAGGCCGTTAATAATGCCATTTATCACGGTAATCAGGCCAATCCTGCCAAATGGATTGACATCTTTTTCAAATCTACCCCCGCTCAGGTATCATTTATTATCAAAGACGAGGGAAAAGGGTTTAACTACAACGACCTTCCCGACCCAACTAACCCCGACAACATAGACAAACCAAATGGCAGAGGTGTATTCCTTATGCGCAATCTGGCTGATAAAGTATCATTCGAAGATAACGGTGCCACTGTGGTGCTTGATTTTAAAATAAGTTAATCAAATAGTGCCTCTCAACATGCGTAAAAAGTCCCGAAGCAATTCGGGATTTTTTGTTGCTATTAATCAGATTATTTTTTGTTAAGCCGAATCGATAGAAAAGTTACTTTTGTGCACCCTTAATGTTAAACTAATTCTAATTCTGATTATGAAAACCGTTGATAATTATAATTTCGCTGGAAAGAAAGCCTTAGTAAGAGTTGATTTTAATGTACCGCTCGATGCTGCATTCAGTATTACTGACGACACTCGTATGCGTGCTGCTTTGCCTACCATTAATAAAATATTGAAGGACGGTGGTGCCGTTGTATTAATGTCTCACCTCGGGCGACCAAAAGATGTACCCGAAGAAAAATATTCGTTAAAACATATCGTTGCTCATTTAAGCGATTTGCTGGGTTTGCCTGTTAAGTTTGCTACCGACTCTGTGGGTGCAATAGCCCAAACAGCAGCAGCCGATTTAAAAGCAGGTGAAGTTTTATTACTCGAAAATCTTCGTTTTCACAAACAGGAAACAGCCGGTACCGAATCGTTTGCTCAGGAATTATCAACCCTTGGCAATGTTTATGTAAACGATGCGTTTGGTACCGCTCACCGTGCTCATGCTTCTACTACCATTGTTGCTAAATTTTTTCCGAATGATAAAGTGTTTGGATACGTTATGGCCAATGAACTGGCAAGTATCAATAAGGTGCTGAACAGTAAAGAAAGACCTGTTACTGCCATTATGGGAGGAGCTAAGGTTTCCGGAAAAATATTGATTATCGAAAATCTGCTGGACAAAATAGATAACCTGATTATTGGAGGTGGAATGGCGTATACTTTTATAAAAGCATTGCATGGCAAAGTAGGAAGTTCGCTTGTGGAAGAAGATAAATTGGCCATTGCTTTAAAAATTCTGAAAGAAGGAAAAGAAAAAGGAGTGAACATTTATATTCCGGTAGACACTGTTATTGGAGATGCTTTTTCGAACGATGCAAAGAAACAAACAGTAGAAATAACCAATATCCCTGATGGATGGATGGGACTCGACATAGGGCCTGTGACAGAGAAAAACTATGATGAAGTAATTAAAAATTCTAAGATAATATTATGGAACGGGCCTATGGGCGTGTTTGAGATGAGTAGTTTCGAACATGGAACCAAAGCTGTTGCCGATTCTATTGTTAAAGCTACTAAAAAAGGGGCATACTCTTTAATAGGTGGTGGCGATTCGGTAGCTGCCATTAATAAATATCATTTGGGCGATCAGGTAAGTTATGTTTCCACTGGCGGAGGTGCATTGCTCGAATACATCGAAAGCGGAAGTTTGCCGGGTGTGGAGGCTATAGAGTATTAATAAAGTTGGTTTTTGGTTTTTAACCACAAAGTAAGTCAGCGGTTATTCGTCAAGAGAGATTACAGTATTAATCTCACTTCGGTAAGTAAAATCTGAAAGTGCTTTGTGGTTATTTTTTTTGGTGATTAATCCAGTGGTTCGAACAAACCATAAATCACCGGATTGCTCTCGATGACTTCCAGTTTCACATTTTCCACAGTGATATTCTTTTTCCCTCTGTTCCACATGTACACTTTAATTTGAGGGCGAGGATAGCCTTTCAGGTTAAAGTCGGTCATCAGTTTGGAGAAATATACGGTGTTAGCTCCTGTCGTATTGTTTCTGTAATTCTGATAATCCGAACCATTCCAGTATAACGAATTGTCATCTTCTTGTATATCGGCCACTATGGTGGGGTTATCGAGCGAGTCGGGAGAATAGACAGATGCGGAAATGGTAAGGATATTATGTCTTCCTTTGGTTAAGTTTTTTAATTTATCTGCAAATGCAGGGCCGTATTCCATAGTAGAATCAAGCTTGTAGGTGCCTGCTGTGAGGTCTATCGGTTTCGAAATGATGATGTCTTCTTTTATTTCTGAAGCTGGTTTTTGTTTGGAGAAACAGTAAAACGAATAGGTAAACCCTTCTTCTTTCTTCATTATATAAGGGTATTTTTCTTTAATAATTTGAATGTATTCCAAAGGAGGGTTACCAAAAATAAAATAGTCGGTGGTGAGATGATTTACAAATTCGCGGAAAGCTTTGGTGTCTTTCTTTGTGTCGAATGGGTTGTAGTAAATACACTTAAACTCGCGTCCGAATTTTTTAAAATAATGTTCCTTGTAGGTTGGAGGAATAAGCAATTCGATGGTGGCTTTCGATTCACCGCCTATTTCGTCAAGCGTTTTATAGGTATTGGTTACCATTTCCTGATAAGGCTGGTGGTAAAACAACTGAAAGTGTTTGCGGGTTACACTCAGCGTGATGATTCCGACAATTAAAATAAGCGAAACAATAACCGATTTGAAATAAAAGTTGAGTTCGGACAGGAGAGAAAACACAAACATGAGGAGAAACGGGAACACAAAAATCATGGTGGAGAACTGAATAATTGGATTTACTTTTAATGAATAATAATATTCAATAAAAAATACCAACAGAAACCACAGGGCCGAAACCATTCTGAATTTTTGTGTTTCTTTTATTCGGTTGCTGTATTTTATTAAACTGAACAACAGAAGTACCACCACCAGACCGTACATTACATAGGAATAATGCAAAGCATACTGAAAATACATGAGTAACCAATTAGGGTCGGGTTTGCCAAGCCATCCGTCATTACCTCCCAATCCTCCTTTGCTGAACTGATACAGGGTAATGCTGATATGGGGAATGTACAGAACAAGAATGCCAGCCAATGCAATGAGATAACCTTTCCAATTGATTTTGGTGATAAAGAAAAAACCGGAAAGCCCAACCAATAAAGCAAACAATGTGGCGAAGTGATGGTCGTAACACGAGAGAACAGCAAATACAATGTATTTTATCAGCCATTTTCTTTGTTTACCATCTTCGTTAAACAAATAATTGCTCCAGCACCATACCATCATCAGGGTAAAGAAAACACCACTTATGTAAGGTCGGGCAAGTTCGCTGTAAGTAACCATGTATTGCATAACGGCCATAAACGAAGCCACTACAAGGGCAACCGAAACATTAAACCAGCGGGCAGCTATTTGGTAAGCTATATAAATGCTTGCCAATCCGAGTAAAATAAAAGGCAGCTTTACTATCATTTCGTTTTCGCCAAACAACATGGTCCAGTAATACAGAAAAACCTGAACACCTATGGGGTGCCCGTCTGTGCGAGCTCCATTGGTAATAAGTTCGGATAATGAATTGAAATGAGTTCGGGATAATGCACTGAGTTCATCGTGCATGTAAGGCATATTGGTATAATTCCAGAAACGAAGTACAGCTGCTATAAACAGGATGGCCAGAAGAAGAAGATTGTCGTTTGATAGTTTGGTTTTCATCCGCTACCTCACCCCTTTATCTCCTCTCCTAAAGAGAGAAGGAAGGACGAATTTATTGCTTAATGGTTAATTAAAAGAATAATTGCTGGCGGAGAGGGCGGGATTCGAACCCGCGATACCCTTGCGAGTATACAAACTTTCCAGGCTTGCTCATTCGACCACTCTGACACCTCTCCGTTTTATTGGGGTGCAAATGTAATAAAATAAGTTAATGCCGATACCGGAAGTTTTAGAAAGGGGGGAAGGGGAATTATAGATTGTGAATTATGTATTATGAATGGGGGGAGGGGGGTAGGGGGGATTGTAACCATTTACAGCAAATTTTTGCGATAAGCAGATTTAAAAGAAACCATATACTGTAAACTTTTACAGTAAGTAGTTTAGAAGGAAAGCATGTACTGTAAACTTTTACAGTAAGCAGTTTAGAAGGAAACCATATACTGTAAACTTTTACAATAGGTGGTTTAGAAGGAAACTTTATACTGTAAACTTTTACAGTAAGCAGTTTAAAGGGAAACCATACACTGTAAACTTTTACAGTAAGCAGTTTAAAAGGAAACCATATACTGCAAACTTTTACAGTAAGCAGTTTAAAAGGAAACCATATACTGCAAACTTTTGCAATAAGCGAATTTAAAAGAAACCATATACTGTAAACTTTTCCAGTAAGCCAACTTGAAACTTTAAACTCCTGTTTCAGCTGGGGTAAGAGCTTTTATTCCATTTTTTGTAAATTCTCAATCCTCATGCAACCTTTTGAATTATTTTATCGTCTTATAAGTAGGTGGGTGATTAATTTCGTTTTTTCATTTTATGATATATATTGAAAAGAAAGACCTATAGATAGGAAGAAATTAAAGAAGTGTGTTTTATTAAAGCAAAATGAAAATGAACGATATTATGGTAATATTTGACGAAATGAATTTTTTTTATCCATAAAAAGTTATATTTTTACGAAAAATATTTTACCAAGTTTTTTTTAATTAGTAACTATGAAAATAAAATTTTACATTTCAAGTATTGTTCTTGTTTACTTAGTTAGTGTTGGTAGCATTTCAGCACAAAACAGAACATTGCCAAACAGCATTACAATCCAAAATAATAAGTCGCCCGAAAAAGAAAACTTTTATAAAGAATCTCTTCACAATAAACAATCAAAAGAAAATAGCTGCTCATGAAGTTAAGATTACTGTTATTTTATTTTATTTTTATCTCGGCAGTGGCATTTGCACAACCTGCAAACGACAATTGTTCGGGAGCTCAAAACCTCGGCACTTTGGCATCTCCGGGTGCTTGCGGCACTGGTGTATTAAACGGTGCCACAACCTCTGTGGCGGGAACCCTTGTGAATGCTACACCCGAATCGCCTTATACTACCTTAACCGGTTGTGGCATGGCATCGCCTGCTAATAGTGTATGGTATACATTTACTCAACCTTCAAATGGCTATGGTGTAGTGGTCAGTGTAACCGGAGCTACTTTTGCCAATCCTAATATTGCTTTATACAGTGGTGCTGTATGTTCCAGTTTGTCTGGAATGGGCTGTATTGTTGGAGCAGGAGGTACAGCAACCTTAAACATTTTAAGTGGATTGGTTCCTGGAAATCAATACACCATTTTCATTAGTGGTAACACTGGACAAACGGGAACGTTTACATTAAATGTAAATGCTTATCAGGATTGTTCTAACTGTTTAAATGCATCCTCTCTCACCATAACTCCCTTACCTGTAAACGGCAGTTATCAGCCGGGACAAACCGTTCATTTCTGTTACCACATTGACCAGTTTACTCAAATATCAAATAACTGGCTTCATGGAGTTCAGATGACTTTCGGAGCAGGATGGAATCTAGGTAGTTTGGTAACTTTTCCCCCTCCACCATTGTTGAATACTCCTGCATACTGGGGCGTTGGAGCTCTTGCGGCTTGCGGTAATTGGTCTTATTATCCTGCAGGAACTGTTAGTTCAGCAAATGGTACATCATGGCCTGCTGGTTTTTATTTTGATGGAGAATATCAATGTTGTGATATATTCGGAGACTATGTTTGTGTTACGGATGGTAACCCCGGCAATAATTTTGGGGATGGCGTTTCCTGTGACAATTGTTATGTAAACCCTTTACCAGTTGAATGGGACTTTTGTTGGGATATAACTGTAACAACAGGGTGTAATCCCGGTATGAGTTTGGCGGTAAATATTAATACATCAGGAGACGGAGAATCGGCTGCCTGGACAAGTGCAGGATGTGTTACAGATGGGGCCACTGCTTTTAATGCTCTGGTTGCATGTTGCCCGCCCAATATGGCAAGTACAGCATCTTGTTCTGGTTTAAATAGTGGAACAGCAACAGCAACGCCAATAGGTGTTGCCGGACCTTATACATACTCATGGGCATCGGGAGGGCAATCTACTCAAACGGCCACTGCTTTAGGACCCGGCACGTATACGGTTACTGTAACAGATGCCAATATGTGTGTAGCAACAAACACGGTAACAGTAACAGGTATTACACCAACAGTAGCATCAGCCGGAGCTAATCAAACCATTTGCGGAACAGCGGCAACGCTTGCCGGAAATACCGCTTTAGTGGGAACCGGAGCATGGACACTTGTGAGCGGGGCTGGTACCATTACCAATCCGGCTTCTCCAACATCAGGTATTACAGCTTTAGGAGCAGGTGCTAATGTGTTTCAATGGACGATTACTGATCCTCCTTGCCCAGCAACCAATAGTCAGGTCACCATTACAGGAGTTGCTAATCCGACTGTGGCAAACGCAGGGCCTGCTCAGACAATTTGTGGAACAACTGCAACCTTGGCAGGAAATACAGCTATTGTGGGCACAGGAATATGGACACTGGTGAGTGGTGCAGGTACCATCACCACACCTTCTTCTCCAACATCGGGAATTACCGGACTTGGTGTGGGAGCAAATGTTTTTCAATGGACAATCACAAATCCTCCTTGTCCTGCATCGAGTAGTCAGGTAACCATAACAGGAGTTGCCAATCCAACCGTATCTGCAGCCGGACCCAATCAAACAGTATGTGGACCAACTGTTACCTTAGCCGGAAATACACCATTAGTTGGTACAGGAACATGGGTACAGCTTAGCGGCACCGGAACAATAACAAACCCTAATTCACCTACGTCAACCGTCACTGGACTTGGAGTCGGTTCCGGCATGTATCAGTGGATAATCAGTAATCCGCCTTGCCCTAATTCAGTCAGTCAGGTAACTATCACCAGAGTGATGGATGCCACTATAGCAGTAGCAGGAGGTCCTCAAAATATTTGTGGTTCAAGTACTAATTTATCCGGAAATCCGGTTTCAATTGGTGTTGGAATTTGGACTGTAGTAAGTGGAGCTGGAACCATCGCGAATCCAAACTCACCAGGAACAACAGTAAGCGGATTGGCTGCAGGACCGAATGTTTTTCAATGGACTATTACGGATGCGCCTTGCCCGACAACTTCGAGTCAGCAAACAATTACAAGTGTTCCGGTTCCAACTGTAGCAGCAGCCGGACCCAATCAAACTGTTTGTGGAACAACAGCAACTTTAGCAGGAAATACAGCAGTAATAGGAACAGGAGTATGGACTCTTGTTAGTGGCACTGGAACCATCACAACACCAGCTTCTCCAACATCCGGAGTTACCGGGCTTGGAGTAGGGCCTAATGTTTTTCAATGGACTATAAGCAATGCACCATGTCCTTCTACCAATAGCCAGGTAACCATTACAGGTGTGACTGTACCAACCGTTGCAGCAGCCGGACCTAATCAAACGGTATGCGGAAACACAGCCACTCTAGCAGGAAATACAGCATTAATAGGAACGGGAGTATGGACTCTTGTTAGTGGTGCGGGTACCATCACCACTCCATCATCACCAACATCAGGCATCACCGGACTTGGAGTAGGACCCAATGTTTTTCAATGGACAATAAGCAACCCTCCTTGTCCGTCTACTAATAGTCAGGTAACCATTACAGGGGTAGCTGTTCCAACTGTAGCAGCAGCCGGACCTGATCAAACTTTTTGTGGTAATACAGCCACCTTGGCAGGAAATACAGCACTGGTAGGTACAGGTGTGTGGACATTGGTAAGCGGAACAGGTACAATTACCAACTCAGCTTCACCGACATCAGGTTTAACAGCTCTTGGAAACGGACCAAATGTTTTTCAATGGACCATCTCGAATGCACCTTGTCCTTCTTCAACAGACCAGGTAACCATAAATGCAATGGCTAATCCAACTATTGCCAATGCAGGGCCTAATCAGACTCTGTGTGCCAATAGTACAACTTTAGCCGGAAATGTGCCCGCAATAGGTACAGGGACTTGGGTTTTGCTTAGCGGAGGAGGGACAATAACTAATCCAAATTCTGCAACTTCTACGGTTACGGGTTTACCGGTAGGAGCCAATGTATTTCAATGGACCATTTCGAATCCTCCTTGCCCTGTATCTTCTAGTCAGGTTACCATAACCAAATCGCCAACACCAACTGTAGCCAATGCAGGAGCAAATCAAAATGTTTGCGGAAATACGGCCACCTTGGCAGGTAATACAGCCATACTTGGAACAGGAACATGGACATTGGTAAGCGGAGCAGGAACAATTACCAATCCTTCCTCACCAACTTCGGGTGTTACCGGACTTGGTGCAGGACCAAATGTATTTCAATGGACTATAACTAGTCCTCCTTGTCCGCAAACACAAAGTCAAGTAACAATTACACCTGTAAATCCTCCAACAGTTGCATTAGCTGGACCGAATCAAACAATTTGTGGAACAACCGCCACTATGGCCGGAAATGCTCCCTTGGTGGGAACCGGAGTGTGGACATTAGTAAGCGGTTCGGGAACAATAACAACATCCAATTCGCCAACAACAACCATAACCGGTATCGGAGCCGGTGCCAATGTTTTTCAATGGACCATCTCGAATCCTCCATGTCCTGTATCTTCCAGCCAGGTAACAATAACAGGAGTAACCCCACCTGCAGTGGCTGTAGCCGGACCCGACCAAACTGTATGCGGTTCATTAACCACAATGGCAGCTAATACTGCTTTACCCGGCACAGGAATATGGACCTTAATAATCGGAACAGGAACCATAGTGACTCCCAATTCGGAAATAACAGATATTACCGGACTAGGGGCAGGAGCCAATGTTTTTGAATGGACAGTAAGTAATGCTCCTTGCCCGACTACATTTAGTCAGGTTACTATCACTTCTGCACCCACATCAACAGTTTCGAATGCAGGCCCAAATCAATCGGTATGCGGAACAACCGCAACATTAGCAGCGAACACGGCTGTTGTAGGAGTTGGTGTTTGGACACTTATCAGTGGAACAGGTACAATTACAAACCCATCCTCACCATCCTCAGGGGTAACAGCTTTGGGTGTAGGAGCCAATGTTTTTCAATGGACTATAAGCAATCCTCCTTGCCCAATATCATTCAGCCAGGTGACCATAACAGTTGTAGTGCCTCCAACTGTGGCAGCAGCAGGGCCTAACCAAAATATATGTTCGACTACAGCAACCATGGCAGGAAATGCGGCTGTAATAGGAACAGGAACATGGACACTAATAAGTGGAACAGGAACGATAACAAATCCGAATTCACCAACCACAACAATCACTGGTTTATCTATTGGTGCTAATGTATTTCAGTGGGAAATAGACAATCCTCCTTGTGCTCCAACCACAAGTCAGGTAACTGTTTCTACTGTGGCGGGTCCTACTACGGCTAATGCTGGGCCTACTCAAACCGTTTGTGCAACTTCAGTAACAATGGCGGCAAATACTCCTGTCATAGGAACCGGATTATGGACATTAGTGAGTGGTTCGGGTACTATCACCACACCTACATCACCAACAAGTACAATAACCGGTTTGGCAACTGGTCCCAATGTTTTTCAATGGACTATTTCCAGTCCACCTTGTCCTCCATCAACTAGTCAGGTGACGATTAATGGGATTAGTCAACCTTCTATTGCCAATGCAGGGCCGAATCAAACAACTTGTGTAGTCACCGTTACAATGGCTGCGAATACGCCAACTGTTGGTACAGGAACATGGACTCTGATTAGTGGAGGTGGAACAATCAGTAATCCTTCATCACCCACAACTGCCGTTTCGCTTTTACCAGTAGGTGTTAGTGTATTCCAGTGGACGATTACTAATCCACCATGCCCTCCTTCAACCAGTCAGGTAACCATTACAAGAATAGCCCAAACTTCAGCAGCGGTACCAGGGCCTCCGCAAACTGTTTGCGGTACAACTTGCACGATGGCAGCGACTGTTCCACTGCATGGCACCGGAACATGGACTTTGGTAAGTGGCTCGGGAGTGATAACCAATCCTGCATCGAATGTGACTACCGTAACCGGATTAGGTTTGGGAGCCAATGTTTTTCAATGGACGGTTACAAATCCACCTTGCAATCCAACCAATGGTCAGGTAACAATTACAAGTGTGAGCGCACCCACAGTAGCCAATGCCGGACCCGATCAGACCGTTTGTGTTCCTCTTGTTACTTTGGCTGGTAACCCTGCACTTGTAGGTTTGGGAACTTGGACACTTGCAAGTGGGTCGGGAACTATAACATCCATTCATTCGGCCACATCAGGAATTACCAATTTGGGAATTGGTCCAAACGTTTTTGTATGGACGATTAGTTTGGTCAATTGTCCTTCTTCAATAGATACGGTGATAATAACCGGAGTTGCCGGCCCGACTGTAGCATCAGCCGGCCCGCCACAGTCAGTTTGTGGAACGACAGCAACTATGGCAGGAAATAATCCTGTTATAGGGACAGGGTTATGGACTTTGATAAGCGGTACAGGAGTGATAACTACTCCAACTTCGCCTACAACTGGAATAACCGGTTTAGGATTGGGAGCCAATGTTTTTCAATGGACCATTTCAAATCCTCCATGCCCTCCATCCACCAGTCAGGTAACTATAACAGGAATAAATGTCCCGGATGTAGCGAATGCTGGCCCTGATGTTACGGTTTGCGGACCAACTACAAGTTTAGCAGGCAACGCTCCAGTAACCGGAACTGGATTATGGACGATTATCAGTGGGGCGGGAACAATAACAAGTCCTGCTTCGGCTACTTCGGGAATCACAGGACTTGGTGTAGGGCCTAATGTTTTTCAATGGACAATCAGCAATCCGCCTTGTCCGTCCTCTTCAGATCAGGTAACCATAACTGGAGTTGGAATACCAACTGTAGCGAATGCAGGGCCTCCTCAAACAGTTTGCGGAACTACGGCAACTATGGCAGCTACACCTGCATTGGTAGGAACAGGAACGTGGACATTAATAAGTGGTACCGGAACTATTACTTCTCCAAATTCACCAACAAGCGGAATAACCGGACTTGGTGCAGGAGCCAACGTGTTTCAATGGGAGGTGGATAACTTACCTTGCCCGCCAACCACAAGTCAGGTTACGATTACGAGTGTACCGGTTCCTGATGTTGCAGCTGCAGGAGCCGATCAAACGGTGTGCGGAACAACGGCAACAATGGCGGCTAATACTCCACTAGTAGGCACAGGAACTTGGATATTAATAAGCGGTACTGGAACAATTACTTCTCCAAATTCACCAACGAGCGGAATCTCTGCACTTGGTATAGGTGCCAATGTTTTTCAATGGCAAATTGATAATTTACCTTGTCCACCATCAACAGACCAAGTAACAATAACAAGTGTGGGTGTGCCTACAGTTGCGGCTGCTGGTGCTCCTCAAACCATTTGCGGAACCTCAGCTACTATGGCAGCCACTCCGGCAACAGTGGGAGTGGGCACATGGACATTGATTAGCGGAGCGGGAACTATAACTTCACCTAATTCTCCAACCACAACTATTACAGGTTTAGGTGTGGGGCCAAATGTTTTTCAGTGGGAAGTAGATGATTTACCTTGTCCTCCAACCACCAGTCAGGTTACGATAACAGGAGCGATTCCTCAGACGCCAGCGAATGCAGGTACTAACCAGAATATTTGTGCAAATAATACAACATTAGCCGGAAATACTGCTGTTATAGGAGTTGGAACTTGGACACTTGTGAGTGGAACAGGAACCATTACTAATACTGCCCTTGAAAATACCACAGTTACGGGTCTTGGAGTGGGTGCCAATGTGTTTACCTGGACAATTACTGTTGCAAATTGTCCACCATCTGTAAGTCAGGTGACAATAAATGTGAGTGCAGTGCCTACAGTTTCGGTGGCAGGAGCCAATCAAACGGTATGCGGAACTAATGCAACCCTGGCAGGTAATATTGCCACAATAGGGGTAGGTACATGGAGTGTAATAAGTGGAAGCGGTACGTTCACCAATCTGAATTCAGAAGCAACCACAGTAACCGCATTGGGAGCAGGTGCTAATGTATTTGCATGGACTATAGCAAATGCACCATGTCCGGTTTCTTCGAGTCAGGTTACAATAACAGGAATTACTCCTCCTACTGTTTCCAACGCAGGCACTAATCAAACGGTGTGTGGAACAAATGCAACTTTGGCAGGAAATACAGCTCTTGTGGGTACAGGTACATGGTCATTGATAAGTGGAACAGGAACCATTACCAATATTAATTCTCCTACCTCAACAGTAACGGGTCTTGGTTTCGGGGCTAATGTGTTTCAATGGACGATTGATAATCCGATTTGTCCTCCTTCATCCAGTCAGGTTACAATAACTGCAGTAGATGTTCCTACAGTGGCTGTAGCCGGACCTAATCAAACAGTATGTGGCACGAATGCTACGTTTGCAGCAAACATTCCAACTGTTGGAACAGGTGTATGGAATGTGGTGAGCGGAACAGGAACTATTACCAATACAGCTTCAGAATCATCAACAATAACCGCTTTAGGAGTGGGAGCAAACGTGTTTCAATGGACAATAAGTAATGCACCATGTCCGGCATCCGTTAGTCAAGTAACCATTACAGGAGTTGGAATTCCGACTGTAGCATCATCTGGACCAAATCAAACGGTTTGTGGTACAAATGCAACACTTGCCGGAAATACTGCCTTGGTGGGAATAGGTACATGGACATTAATCAGCGGGGCGGGAACTATAAGCAGTCCTAATCTTGCTACTTCGGCAATTACAGCTTTGGGAGCAGGAGCTAATGTATTTGAATGGACCATAGCAAATCCTATTTGTCCGAGTACATCTAGCCAGGTGACCATAACAGGGGTAACACCACCTACAGTGGCAGTGGCCGGACCGACTCAAACATTATGCGGAACGAATGCAACGCTTGCTGGAAATTTACCGACTGTGGGAACAGGATTATGGACTGTATTTAGTGGAAGTGGTACCATTACCAATACTGCTTCAGAAACATCGACTATAACAGCACTTGGTGTTGGAGCTAACGTTTTTGAATGGACAATTTCGAATGCACCTTGCCCTGCATCTACCAGTCAGGTGACCATAAACGGAGTGGCAACTCCTACGGTGGCTCAGGCCGGACCTAATCAGTCGTTATGTGTAGATAATACAACACTTGCCGGAAATGCAGCTGTGGTTGGTACCGGAACGTGGAGTATAATTAGTGGTTCAGGAACGATTACTAATACCACTTCTCCTACTTCTACTGTTACAGGACTTGCCATCGGGGCCAATGTATTTCAATGGTCAATAGCTAATCCTCCATGCCCGGTATCTACCAGTCAAGTAACGATAACTGTTAATCCAGTGCCGGTGGTGACGGTAAATTCTCCTACCATTTGTGCAGGACAAACGGCAAATCTTCTGGCTGCAGGGGCTACTACATATACATGGACAGCTGGTGCAACCGGAGGTGTGGGAGGTGCAGCTACAGCAACTCCAATGGCAAATGCTTCTTATACAGTTACCGGAACATCGCTTGGTTGTTCGAATACTGCAGTCTCAACCGTTACAGTAAATCAGTTGCCAAGTGCTACAGTTAATGGAGGAGGAAGTGTGTGTGCAGGTAATAATACCATGCCGGTAGTGATTACTTTAACGGGAAGTCCACCATGGAGTATGACATATACAGACGGAACAACACCGGTGACAGTAGCAGTAGGAGCATCACCTTATACTATCGTAAATCCGGGAGTAGGAACCTATACAGTAACTAATATTTCGGATATAAACTGTACGGGAACATTTAGCGGAAGTGCTCTTGTAACTATTAATCCTTTGCCGGTTCCTTCGTTCACAGGGCCAGTTTCGGGTTGTGCTCCATATTGTGCTACGTTTACCAATACAAGTACAATTTCATCAGGAAGTATTACCGGTTACGGATGGAATTTTGGAAGTGGAGCAGGAGCCGTATCCAATCAGCAGAGTCCTACGTTCTGTTATAATAATGCAGGAACTTACTCAATAACTTTATCTGATACCTCCAATTTTGGATGTGTAGCTTCCATTACAAATACGAATATGGTTACTGTTTATCCTGTGCCTAATGCTGAGTTTACCGCACCTGCTGTTACTACAATATCGAATGCTGTGGTGCAATTTACTGATCACTCATTGGGAGCAACGTCATGGAACTGGGATTTTGGAGATATGTATTCATCGAGTACGAATACTAGCACTGCACAAAATCCTTCGCATACTTATTATCGTATCGGAACTTATTGTGTGTTGCTTACCGTTTCTAACGGACATTGTATAGACACAACAGAGATTTGTGTGATAATAGAACCGGAATGTACGTTCTATATTCCAAATGCATTTACACCAAACGGTGATGGGGATAATGATGAATTTTTTGGAAAAGGAACGGGCATATTAGATTTTAATATGAATATATTCGACCGTTGGGGAAATCGTATTTTTTACTGTTATGATATAAATGACCATTGGGATGGAACATTTGCAGGCGCTGAGGTGCAGCAGGACGTATATGTTTATGTGGTTACTCTTGTCGATATCCATCATCAGGAGCATAAATACATAGGACACGTTACGCTGGTGAGGTAGCGTTAGTTGATTTGTCATCAGATATTGTAAGGGTTAAACAAAAGAAGGGATTCAATGTAAAAGTAGCGATGCTTTTATAATAAGGAACTGTTATTTTGTCCATTAACCATGCTAGTATTATAAACTAAATCTTGTAGTTTGAATTGTATTCTGATTTTATAAATAAATAAACTTATCTCAAATGAAAAATATCCTTATTCTATCCTTAATTCTAATTTCAAATTTGATTGCTAATGGGCAGTCCGAAAATTTAGTATGGGCATCACAATTAGGTGCTACAACAAATGCGTTTAGTATGTCAATTAATAAAGATGCATCCGGCAATATTTATACTGTTGGTAATTTTGAGGGAACAATAGATCTTGATCCGGGAGCCGGAACATACAATTTTACCAATAATTCTGGGACCAGTCAGAGTTATATTCAAAAACTAAGTGCTTCCGGTAACTTGATTTGGGCGAAATTATTTTCATTGAAATCAACTGCATATACTATTTCAACAGATATAAACAGAAATATATATTTAACAGGATTTTTTTCGGACACCGTAGATTTTGATTTTGGTTCCGGAGTTTCAAATTTAATGTGTGATACGCCTTCATTTTCTGATGCATTTATTTTGAAATTGGATAGTCTTGGTAATTTTATTTGGGTAAAGCAACTTGCAGGAGGTGATCAAGAATTTATTTCTTCACTCAAAATGGATCCTTCCGGAGACCTTATTCTTACAGGTGGGTTTGATGATACCGTTGATTTCGACCCCGGAGCAGGGGTATTCCTGCTTACTTCCTCTGCTTATGGTGTTTATCAGGGTTTTGTTGAGAAATTAGATGCCAACGGAAATTTTATATGGGCAAAAACCTTTGCTGATGGACAATATGGTTGTAATGTAGTAGGCATGGCACTTGATAATGTTGGTAGCATTTATATAACAGGTAGTTTCTCTTCAATTGCTGACTTCGATCCGGGTCTCGGCACTTATTATTTAGATGCAACCCTTGGAGGTAATTGTGATGCTTTTATTTTGAAGCTCGACAACAACGGTACATTTGTTTGGGCAGACCAGTTATCGGGAGGGCACATACAAGAAGGATTTACAATAAGTCTGGATAATGCCGGAAATATTTATACTTCCGGGCGGTTTATGGATACTATTGATTTGGATCCTGGCCCGGGGATATATCCTGTAGCAGCAGTCGGTCCTTATAAGGATGCTTATATTTTGAAACTTGATAACAACGGTGCATTTGTATGGGGCATTGGTGTTGGCAATGGAAACGGAGATGATTGGGGATGCACAATCCTGAACGATGCATTTGGTAATGTTTATACTCAGTTTTTGGCAGGAGACTCTGTTGACTTTGATCCGGGTCCTGCCACTTATCGAGTTACAGGCGGAAGCGGACTTGTGATTCAGAAACTGGATGCGAACGGGAATTTTATCTGGGCAAAAGGAGTTGCAAATGCCGTTTGTATATACAGGAATTTGATGACTATCGATTCAAATAATAATTTGTATGTAACAGGATATTTTGGTAGTACAGTGGATGTCGACCCTAATGCGGGTGTGTTTCCCTTAACTCCGGTTGGAGCTTATGATACATTTATTTTTAAATGGAATCAGGTAGCAAATGATGTTTGGCCCGGAGATGCCGATGCCAATCACATTGTAGATAATACAGATCTTTTGCCAATCGGTTTGTTTTACGGGCAAACAGGAAGTCCCCGACTTGTAACAAGTAATCTATGGCAGGCTGATTCATGTGCCAATTGGGGATTTTATGAATCAAATGGTGCTGATATAAAACACGCAGATTGTAATGGTGATGGAGTAATAGATAATAATGACACCCTGGCTGTCAATCTGAATTTTAATTTAACTCATGCCATAATCACCCACAATAATAATGAAGCAAAATTGAATGCACCTGATCTTTATTTTGTAACAAATAGTACCTCTTACAATGCAGGAGATATAGTAGATGTAGAATTATGGGCAGGTACTTCTGTGACTCCTGTAAGTAATTTGTATGGTTTAGCTTTTAATGTAAATTATACTGCATCCCTTGTTCAGCAGGGTACGGAAAACATTTCTTATCCTGCAAGCTGGCTGGGAACCCCCGGTACAAATGCTATTAAGATAAGTAACGTAGATCCTTTGGCAGTTACTGCGTACGGTGCTGAAACACGAATCAATCATACCAATGCAAGCGGATATGGAAAGATTGCAGATTTTAAATTTCAACTTAATTCTTCCATTTCCTCAACTTCCTTTTTGAATTTATCTATTTCAAATTATGTAGCGAATGATTCAGCAGGTGTTCCTGTAGTATTTAATACTATTACTGATTCACTAACTATTAATGCAGGTAGTATGGGGATATCTGAAATAAATAATAACGGAATGCAAATCTACCCAAACCCCTTTACCAATCAGCTAACTATAGAATGTAATAAAAACAAAATAGAAAGCATAAAAGTGACAAATGTATTGGGCTTTGAAGTCCTTCAAAAGATCTTTGATGACAGGAAGCTAACAATAGATTTAAGCAAAGAAGTTAAAGGGATTTATTTTGTGGAGGTGAAAACCGAGAAGGGTATTGTGAGAGAAAAAATTATTAAGAATTAGTAAGCTGAATCAAGAAACAAAAAAAGCGTTCTGCACATTGCAGAACGCTTTTTTAATTCCGGATAGATAATACTTTTATTAGATATCGATGTTTGCGTATTTCGCATTTTTCTCAATAAAATCTCTACGTGGTGGTACTTCATCGCCCATGAGCATACTGAAGGTTCTGTCGGCTTCGGCAGCATTGTCGATAGTTACTTGACGCAAGGTGCGGAACTCAGGGTTCATGGTTGTTTGCCATAGTTGTTCGGCATTCATCTCTCCCAAACCTTTATAACGCTGAACACCCACAGAGCTTTCTTTTCCTTCGCCACCGGCAAGTTCCTGAATGGCTCTTAAACGGTCGTCTTCTGTCCAGCAGTATTTTTCTTGTTTACCTTTCTTTACTAAATAAAGAGGAGGTGTGGCAATATATATGTATCCGTGTTCAATCATTTCTTTCATGTGACGGAAGAAGAATGTTAGAATTAAAGTGGTAATGTGACTACCGTCTACATCGGCATCACACATGATAACGATTTTGTGGTAACGAAGTTTTTCGATGTTTAATGCACGATCGTCTTCGGAAGTACCTCTGAACACACCAAGTGCGGTGAACATGTTTTTAATCTCTTCGTTGTCGTAGATTTTATATTCCATTGCTTTTTCTACGTTCAATATTTTCCCGCGAAGCGGAAGAATGGCTTGATAAGCACGGTTACGACCTTGTTTGGCTGTACCACCTGCGGAATCTCCCTCCACTAAGTACAATTCGCACAGAGCCGGGTCGGATTCGGAACAGTCGGAAAGCTTGCCAGGAAGACCAGAGCCGGTAAGAACGCTTTTGCGTTGAACCATTTCTCTTGCTTTACGTGCAGCATGACGGGCTGTAGCAGCCAATATAACTTTATCTACAATGGTACGAGCTTGTTTCGGATGTTCTTCGAGGTAGTTGTTCAGCATTTCGCTAACAGCTATATCTACTGCACCCATTACTTCGTTGTTACCCAATTTGGTTTTGGTTTGTCCTTCGAATTGTGGTTCCTGAACTTTAACCGAAATAACAGCGGTTAATCCTTCGCGGAAGTCGTCACCGGAGATTTCGATTTTTACTTTTTGTAATAATCCTGATTTATCGGCATAGGCTTTTAAAGTACGAGTAAGACCTCTACGGAAACCGGCAAGGTGAGTTCCTCCTTCGTGAGTATTGATATTGTTTACATACGAATGGATATTTTCGGCAAAGGATGAGTTGTAAACCATGGCTACTTCTACCGGAATACCATTTTTGTCGCCTTCCATGTATATTACTTCTTCTATAAGCGGTTCGCGGGTGCTATCGAGGTAAGCAACGAATTCTTTTAATCCTCCTTCGGAATAAAATACTTCCGAACGATCGTTACCTGCTTCGTCTTTTTCGCGAACATCGGTAAGGGTAATGCGGATTCCTTTGTTCAAAAAAGAAAGTTCGCGCAAACGTGCCGAAATGATATCGTAATGATAAACGGTGGTGTTGAATATGGATGCATCGGGCAAAAAGGTAACTACTGTACCTCTGTTTTCGGTAGGGCCAACTTCTTTAACAGGATATAAAGGTTTACCTATTTCGTATTCCTGAATATATTCTTTTCCGTTACGAAAAACATTTACGGTTAAATGTGTGGAAAGAGCATTAACGCAACTTACCCCCACTCCGTGCAATCCTCCGGATACTTTATAGGAATCTTTATCGAATTTACCACCGGCATGAAGCACGGTCATAACCACCTCCAGGGCCGATTTTTTTTCTTTAGCGTGATAATCGGTAGGTATGCCTCGGCCATCATCTTTTACGGTGATGGAATTGTTTTCGTTTATGGTAACAAATATGTTTTTACAATGACCGGCCAACGCCTCATCAATGGAGTTATCTACTACCTCATAAACGAGGTGATGTAATCCTTTTTGTCCGGTATCTCCGATATACATGGAAGGGCGCTTGCGCACAGCCTCCAAACCCTCTAAAACCTGAATACTATCTGCCGAGTATTCGTCATCATGTTTCTTTTCTTTTTCGCTCACTTTTCGTTTTATTTTACTGGTTAAGTTTTACCCTTTTTTTAGGGCTAGCAAAAGTAATATTTATATTGATATTATTGATGATTTGAATCAATAATAAAGGTTAATTTTATTAACATTTTATGAAGGGGAATTGTTGATGGTGAATTATGAAAGGCGGCTTGCTAAATTTGATGGATATGGGGCTAAAACTGATGTGAGTTTTGCTGAGATTGATGCGTGGTTTGTTAGATGAGATAGGTGTTTACTAATTTACGATTTGCAGTTTGTGAACAGAGGTGTTTAATTTATTAAATGTACTAAGTGTTTTGGTAATTGCGTTATGCGATTTGCTTACTCTGCTATGAGTTTCGCTAATTGTACTGTGTTTTTTGCTAATTGTGCTATTCGTTTCGCTAATTGTGCTATTCGGTTTGCTAACTGTTTGATGTGTTTTGTTTGCTGTGTTATGTGTTTTGTTAGTTGTGTTATGAGTTTCGTTAATTATGTTACTTGTTTTGCTAATTGTGTTATGTATTTTGCTAACTTTGCTATGTGTTTCGTTAACTTTGCTCAGTGTCTCAGTAGTTTTGCTGATAGGCGCATGAAATCTTCTCGGGGTTTTAGCAGATTTGCTAAGGGGCGGATGAAGTTTGCTAGGAGGTTTGGTGATTTTGCTATTAATCGGGAGAATGTTGACGAGGGTATTTACAGACGAGGAGAGAGCTTATGTATATTAGAACATTAATTTTTTAAAAAAGCAATTAAATTATGGAAGAGAAGAAGGAATTACACATTGGTAGTATTATTAAAAAAGTAATGACAGAGAAGAATTATGGGGAGACCCGACTGGCGAATGAAATGCATTTGCATGTGACGAGTATAAGCAGATTTTACCGTCAGGAATCGATGCAGATTTCGCAATTGAAATTAATAAGTGAGATTGTGAATTATGATTTTTTTGCTGAATGTTCGGCACGGCTTAGCTTAAAGAATGGAGATGCGATGGCAATTAAAGTGGATGCAGAAGTAAAGCAAACGGAATGTGAAAAATTGCTTGCTGAAAAGTTATTGGAACTGGAAAAGAAAGAGCAGGAGATGGAGTTTTTGAAAAGAGAGTTGGGGTATGTGAAGGAGATAAATGAGCTTTTGAAAAGGAAGAGGGGGTAGGGTTTGGGAGGTGGAAGGAATTTTAGAATTTTAGATTTGTAGGATTTTAGAATGAAAAGGACAGGTCGCCCTTATAGGGCTTAATTTGATTGCTGTTAAAAATTTCTACAAACAGGTAGCCCCGATGGGGCAAAACTAAACTCTGATATTACTTAATTTTATTGTTGTTAAAAATTTCTACAAACAGGTAGCCCCGATGGGGCAGAAATTAAGTTTCGTTATTACTTTCTAATGAATAGTTTTTCAGATGAGGGGACGGAAAATGAGGGGAACTGAAAGAACGCAGGGAGGAAAAAAACGAGCTTGCTTAACACCGACTTCCGGAGGATACATAGAACTTCACTTGCCTACGTCATGTTGCCTAAAAAAGATTTGAGATATTAGATGTGAGTATTGAGATTGGAGATTTGAACTATGATTGTTGTCAGTTTGAGAAGAGCGGAGGGTGGCTGCAGTTCTTTTTGTTATCTTTGCGGCACAAAAAAATAAAGCAATGCTATCATTTAATAATACCAAAGTTTCGTTTTCGGGAAAAACGGATAAGGATTTAGTTCGTTCGTACTGGCTTTTTAAATTTATTTCGTACAACTGGTTTGTGAGTATGGGTAAGGGGCTTACTAATTTGGCTCTTAAACTCAACTTGCCTATTAAGCGCATTATTAAAGCTACGGTGTTTAAGCAGTTTTGCGGTGGAGAAGATATAAAGGAGTGCGACAAAACAGTGATTGACCTAAGTAAACACAACATAGGTACTATATTGGATTATTCGGTGGAAGGTAAAGAGGCCGAAGAAGACCTTGATATTTGTATGACCGAAACGCTTGCCAATGTGGAGAGAGCAAAGGCTGATACCAACATTCCGTTTTGTGTGTTTAAAGTAACGGGGCTTGCGCGTATGGCTTTGCTCGAAAAAGTGTCGGCCAAAGAAACATTGACAGAAGAAGAACAAAAAGAATTTGCGCGTGTAAGAAACCGTGTGGCGGCTATTTGCAAATCGGCTTACGAAAAAAATGTGCCCATGTTTATAGATGCAGAACATAGCTGGATTCAGGACTCGATAGATGATTTGGCAAACGAAATGATGGCTTTGTACAATATCGAAAAACCACTTATTTATAATACCTATCAACTTTACCGTAAAGACAGATTGGCTTATTTAAAAGCTTCGTTCGACAATGCCTTGAAAGGAAATTATTACATAGGAGCCAAACTAGTGCGTGGTGCTTACATGGAAAAAGAACGTGCAAGAGCTGCGGAGAAAGGCTATCCATCGCCCATACACGATACCAAAGCGGATACCGACAAGGATTATGATGAGGCTATGTCGTTTTGTGTAGACCATATCGACCGCATTGCTATTTGTGCCGGAACGCATAACGAAGATTCTTCGCTTGCTTTGGTGCAAATGATGGAAAAGAAAGGGATAAAAGCTCAAAACAAAAATATTTATTTCTCGCAATTGCTCGGCATGAGCGACCATATAAGTTACAACCTGGCAGAGGCTGGTTATAATGTTTCGAAATATGTGCCTTATGGCCCTATCAAAGAAGTGATGCCTTACCTTATCCGCAGAGCTCAGGAAAATACTTCGGTGAAAGGACAAACCGGACGTGAGTTGGGTTTGATAATGAAAGAAAAAGACAGAAGAGCTTCGGTAGCGCTTACGCTGGTGAAGAAATAAACGGTGATGGCTTGAGATAGTAAAAGGCCGTAATTAATGAAGGGGAATAGAAAGCAGTTGGCCGCTTTTTATTCCCCTTTGGTTTTATACATGGTATTAATTCATAGATTGCAAAAGCGCCTCACCCCCGGCCCCTCTCCAAAGGAGAGGGGTGAATAAGTACAATCAAAATATAAGTGTCACTAAGCTTCGCCCCTCTCTTTTGGAGAGGGGATAAAGGGGTGAGGCGTTCAGATAAATATAATCTTAGGAATGATAAGAGGGATATTAATTTTAGTTGCTAAAAGGACAGGTCGCCCTTACAGGGCTTAATTTTATTATCATTAATAATATCTACAAACAGTTAGCCCCGATGGGGCAAAAATTAAACTCCGTTATTACTTAAATTTATTGACGATAAAAATATCTACAAACAGTTAGCCCCGATGGGGCAAAAATTAAACTCCGTTATTACTTAAATTCATTGACGATAAAAATATCTACAAACAGTTAGCCCCGATGGAGCAAAAATAAATACATTATATATAGATAAGATGAAAGGTGATAAGTATTGCTGGAAAATGGGATGAGGTGTTACCGGCAATCGCAGGTATCTTTTTCGGAAGATAAATCGATGGTGAAGGTGACTTTTGAAATGGTATCTACATCGTCAATCATTATTCTTAGTTTTCTCCCTAAAGCCGACAAACCTTCTACAGCGTAGGAAGAATAAGGTTTATGCCTTACATCGCTCATGGAGTAATTCACTTTTCCGTTTTTGAGTACTTGTTTTATATCGGCTTCTGTAATGTTTCGGCATGGTTTAGAAGTACCGCTGTGAGGAGTGTATTGCAGTTTTTGCCAGCTGAGTTCTTCCATTTTAGCAGAGTTTGGCATTTGGCATCCTTTGCCTTTGTAAACAAAACTTACAATAAGCAATCCGAGCAGAAAGCCAAAGCCGTAAAGTCGAAGACGTCTGTATAAATCAGAATTTTTTGAAGGGATAGCCATTGTTAGATTTGAGATATTAGATTTGAGAATTGAGATGTTTAATGATTAATTAATCACTAAACTACATAGCGGCCATCAGAAGATTAATGTCTTTGTAAGGTAACTTGAACATTTCGCCCAGCATCTGATTGGTGAGTGTACCATTATATATGTATATACCATTTCTAACTCCGGCATCTCTTTTAAGCATATTATCCACTCCGCCTTGCTCGCCTATATTAATAAGTATAGGAGCAAAAATGGTGCTTAATGCATAAGAGGCAGTACGCGACACACGAGAAGCGATATTAGGAACACAATAATGAATAACCCCATGCTTACGAAAAACCGGTTTAGTATGATTAGTTACTTCGGATGTTTCGAAACATCCGCCTTGGTCGATGCTGACATCAATAATAACAGAGCCTGTTTTCATTTCGCTTACCATCTCTTCTGTTACGATTTGAGGCGTTCGTCCTTGTTTGGAACGGATAGCGCCTATCACCACATCGGCTGTTTTCAGATGTTTGGCCAACACGCGAGGTTGAATAACCGAAGTGAAAACACGAGTGCCAATGGAGGTTTGCAAACGTCTTAATCGATAAATAGAATTGTCGAATACTTTAACAGAAGCACCAAGTCCGAGAGCCGCTCTTGTGGCAAATTCGCCAACAGTTCCTGCTCCTAGAATAATAACTTCGGTAGGAGAAATGCCTGATATACCACCTAAAATAGAACCTTGTCCGTGATTAACATTGCTGAGGTACTCGGCAGCAATAAGTATAGAAGTGCCTCCGGCAATTTCGCCCATAGAACGAATAACGGTGTAAATGCCGTCTTCTCCTTTTATCCAATCGAAAGCAATGGCAGTAATTCGTTTTGCCATTAATTGTTTTAAATAATCTTCGGGTTGAACAGTGAGTTGAAGGGCAGAAATAAGAGTTTGTTTTTGTTGCATCATTCCAATCTCAACAGGAGAAGGAGGAGCAACTTTTAAAATAATATCAGCTTTAAAAACCTCTTCGGCAGAGTGTGCAATGTGAGCACCCGCTTCGGAATAATCGTTGTCTTGAAAATTTGCCATTGCACCAGCATTGGTTTCGACCACTACTTCGTGCCCGTTGTTAACCAGTAAGGCAACAGCATCGGGCACCAGAGCCACTCTGTTTTCCTGAAAGGAAATTTCTTTTGGAATACCAATAAATAACTTACCTTTTTTTCTGCCTATTTCCAGCATTTCTTCCTGCGGCATACGGGCAGTTTTGGTAAGTTCAGCCATTAATTCTTTGGATGTTTTCATTGTAAAAAGGACAGATTAAATTGTTAACAAATTTACTAAAA
This sequence comes from uncultured Bacteroidota bacterium, assembly GCA_903926385.1. GTDB lineage: Bacteria > Bacteroidota > Bacteroidia > 2-12-FULL-35-15 > 2-12-FULL-35-15 > 2-12-FULL-35-15. The sequence continues at coordinate 17,569 of CAIYIS010000035.1, read as the reverse complement.
CTATTGCAACGAATCTTAAAATTCTGAAATATTTATTAAGTGTGAATTGTTAGTAGATGGAAATGGTGACTAATCAACAAGTAAGGAACTTCAAAATTTTCATAAAAAAACGGTCGTGTTTAGGAGTTCTATTTATGTAATAAAATGCGATTATTATTTATGTGAGCAAAAGTGAAGTGTGCAAGGTTAGTAATACATTTTTCTTTTTACTAATGATAAAATATGTACTTTTGAGATGAATTTTTTTAATAACAACCACTAATAATTTATATTATGTCATTTGAATTACCAAAATTACCTTACGAGTACGCGGCTTTGGAACCGCATATTGATGCAAGAACAATGGAGATCCATCACTCCAAACATCATCAGGCTTATGTTACCAATCTGAACAATGCTATTGCAGGAACAGATGCAGAGAAACTAAGTATTGAAGAAATCTGCAAGAATATTTCGAAATATCCAATGCCGGTAAGAAATAACGGAGGCGGACATTTTAACCATTCCTTGTTCTGGAATATTATGGCACCTAGTACAGGTGGCGAACCGGAAGGAGAATTACTGACAGCAATCAATACAGCATTTGTTTCTTTCGCTGATTTTAAAGCACAATTTGCAGCAGCAGCGGCAACTCGTTTTGGATCGGGATGGGCATGGTTGCTTGTAAAAGATGGCAAACTTGCAATCACTTCAACTGCTAATCAGGATAATCCATTAATGGATATTGCTGAGGTTAAAGGAACACCTATTATGGCAATTGATGTTTGGGAGCATGCGTACTATTTGCATTACCAAAACAGACGCCCTGACTATGTGGCGGCATTCTGGAATGTGATTAACTGGAAAGAAGTAGCAAGAAGATACAAAGCAGCACTTTAATAATAGTATGATTTTATTAACGGGGATTGCTTAAAGCGTCCCCGTTTTTATTTTATAAAGATGAGAGTACCTTTGCAGTTAACATTATTGATTTTTATATTTTTGATTTTCGGTGGGCAGTCAAAGGCAAATCAATATTCGAATATTAAACTGTATGTGTACAGTGAAAACGGAGACGAGGTAATCCTTAATCCAACAGGAGTTGTAGAAGATACTTTATTACCCGGCAATACAGAATTGCGAAAAAAGACATTTCAAAAGAAATTCGTTTCGGCATTGTTTGCATTTCCGGCACCTTTCGGTTTTATGGGTGCACATAGGGTTATGCTTGGAACTAAACCTTGGGTGCCTGTGGTATATGCTGCCACCTTTGGAGGATGTTTTGGCATAATACCGTTGATAGATTTTTGTGTGATTGTGTTCAGTAAAGACATTACACAATATGAAAACAATCCTCATGTTTTTATGTGGATAAAGGAATAAAAGAAGTAAAACAAAAGAATAATAGTAATAAGCCAATGAAAATAGGTTTGTTTTTTGGGTCGTTTAATCCCATTCATGTGGGGCATATGGTTATTGCTAATTATATGCTTGAATATACCGACCTGGAAAGAATCTGGTTTGTGGTTTCTCCACAAAATCCATTGAAAATTAAAAGTAGTTTGTTAGACGAAAGGCAAAGGCTGCACATGGTAAATCTTGCTATTGGCGATTCGAATAAGTATAAGGCAAGCAATATTGAATTTAAACTTCCTCAGCCATCTTATACTATTAATACCTTAACACATCTTCACGAAAAATACCCTCAACATGAGTTCGTATTAATTATGGGTTCGGACAATCTGAAGAGTTTTCATAAATGGAAAAACCATGAAGAAATTCTGAAACAATATGAATTATATGTTTACCCGAGGGCAAACGACAAAGCAGATGACTTCGAGAAGCACAGAAAAGTAAAGCTGGTAAATGCTCCGCTTATGGAAATATCATCTACGGCTATTCGTTCGGCTGTAAAAGAGAAAAGAGATTTAAGGTATTTTGTTGCCGAACCTGTTTGGGAATATTTGAGGGCTATGCATTTTTATGAAAAATAATGAATGCGAAGCCGATATTATTCTTATTTTTGGTTTCAATATTAAATGAACAATTCAGTGAAAAATAAAATATACATATTAAGCTTGATGGTAGGCTGCTTTATAGCAAGCAACAAAACAACATTCGCCCAGGCTAAATATTTTAAGGGGTACGTAATTCAATTGACGAATGATACGTTATGGGGAGAAATAAAAAAGAACACAAAACGGGATTATGATAATTTCGTGAAAGTGTCGTACCGTAAAAATGAAGGGAACGAAATTAAAACTTTTGGGCCTAAAAAAATTAGAGGATACTGGGTGGATAGCACCCTGTTTGTTTCTAGAATGATTGAGGAAGATATGGTATTTGTTAAACGAATGTCGGCTGATACATCTTCTACTGTAGTATATGAAGCTCAGGTGCAGTTTGAGCAGGTGGGTGAAGTAAAAGTAGGAACAGATTATTATATTGAAAAACCTACCAAGGAATTTACAAAGGTGAAATCGAAAAAGGCATTAAAGGTAATCGAAGACTTAAAGGCCAAACATAAAAAGATTGAAGTTTCTGACCTGCCACTCAAGTAATATAAGTTCTTAACTAGTTACTGTCTTTTTGGTAAAAGAGATATCCATACTACTGAAATAGCATGTTTGCTATTAAAAGAAGGGATACTCATAATATAACTGTTAAAGACTTTCCATTTGCATTTAATACCAAACGCAAAAACTCACAGAGGTAAATTGTGATATTAATCATACTTTCTTTCTGATATATACGTTTCCTTTGTAAATCATAAAACAAAAGCAAATGACAAATACCAACGTTCATAAATTCCATATACCGGTAATGGGGCTCTGCTACACAGTGGATTCTCCTATTAAGGTAGCTCGTTTCGGGATTTCGTCTGTGATATCGATTATTGAAGACCGCTTAATAGAGATGATGAGGAAACATTATTATCCTACCATCGACCAGAAATACGAACCCATTCCAAAAACTGAACCTGATTACCGTGCAAAACGCGTAACCGATTACTTGAATCTTGTTAATACCATCGTTCAGCAACAAATGCAAAAGTTAAAAACCGAAGCGTTTGAAAGGGGTGCCGAAATTGTAAAGTATTTCGAAATGCTACCGCCTGACAGTGGGCTTAAGAAACTTTATTTAGATATGGTAAACTGCTCTAACGAGGCAGAAAAGAAGATAAAAGAAGCTTACCTGCGAACTCAACTTTTTGCCGGTAGCATAGATGTGAATATTCTGACTAAAGGAGATAGAGAGAACCGAGACAAAGACGGTAATTTGATTGTAGATGGTTCGGATGCAGTGGCAGCACTCAGAGGTTATATCAAGAGTGATTTATCCAATTCTTCTATTGTTTTTTCTGCAGGAATGAACCCCAGATTATACAGTTATCTTGAAAATTTTGATGCATTCGATCCGAATGAAAATTTCGAATTCACCAAAAAAGTAGTTATTAAAGTAAGTGATTTCAGGTCGGCACTTATTCAGGGTAAATTTCTTGCTAAGAAAGGAATCTGGGTAAGCGAATTCAGAATTGAATCAGGACTTAACTGTGGAGGTCATGCTTTTCCTACCGAAGGTTATTTGCTTGGCCCAATCATGGAAGAGTTTAAAAACAAAAAGAAAGAATTATCGGATGCCATTTTTGATGTTTACAAAACGGCTATTCAAAAGAAATTGAATTTAACATTTACTACACATCCCGAAATTCAAATTACAGTGCAGGGAGGTATTGGTACATACGAAGAGGATAATTTTCTTCATAAATATTATGAGGTTTCGAGCACAGGTTGGGGTACACCATTTTTATTGGTTCCGGAAGCGACTACCGTGGACGGACATACATTAAATCTGCTTTGCGCATCAACAGAAAAAGATGTTATTTTAAGCAATAATTCTCCTTTGGGCATTCGGTTTTATTATCTAAAAGGAACTACCGCTGATTTAGAAAAACAAGAACGTATTGCAGAAGGCAAGCCAGGAAGTCCATGTGTTGAAAAGCATCTTGGATTTAATACAGAGTTTACTGAAGAACCTATTTGTTTGGCTTCGCAAAAATATCAAGCACTTAAACTGGAACAATTAAAAGGATTAGGTTTAAGCCAAGAGCAATTCGAAAAACAAAAAGCTGAAATTACGGCAAAAGAATGTTTGTGCGTAGGGTTAAGTAATGCAGCTTCGCTTCTTTATCATGAAACTTTTCTGAATTATACAACCAGCGTAAATGTTTGTCCTGGGCCCAACATCGTTAACTTTTCTGAAATTGTTTCTCTGCAAACCATGGTAGATCATATTTATGGCAGAACGGATATTATGACTAATAAAAAACGTCCTCACATGTTTATTGCTGAGATGAAAATTTATCTCAATTATCTCAAAGAAGAACTTGAGAAATGTGCAGCAGAGTTGGTGGATGTAAAAAGAAAAAGTTATTTCCAAACTTTTGTTCGCAACATGAACGATGCGGTAGTTTACTACCGGAATCTGAAAGAATCTTTTATTGCAGACCGTACAGAATTTGACAAAGAACTATTGTCGGCAGAAAAAGAATTAGACAATATTAAACTTACCTATTCATTAAACTAGATATAATAGGGGGGTGATAACATTGGTTTCATAATGATTTTACTACTTCATTTTAGAAATAACTCTTATTTAAACTGTGCTATTCTTAATACTACCACACTTTCATTCCTGAATTGTGACAAGTAAGAACGTTATCCACTCGCCCGCTTTATGAAGGAGAATAAAGTTATTTTATTAATTTCAGGAAATCAGCTCAAAGTGCCTTATCCTGTTTATCCACTTGGCGTTTCATATTTGGCTACTTATCTAAGGGAAAATCTAGACGATTACAGAGTAGTTATCTTCGATTTTAATCTGCAAACATTTGATGAGTTGGCAGCAATTATGAAAGCAGAACAGCCTTTGTTGGTGGGCATTTCGCTTCGAAATGTAGATAACGTAAATGTTTACGATACTCAAAATTTTATTGATTATTATCTTTCAATAATAAATCATATCCGACAAAATACTTCATCCAAAATTGTGATTGGAGGTGCGGGCTATTCCATATTTCCCCAAAAGCTTTTTGAATATTTTCAACCTGATTTTGGTGTCAGAGGTGAAGGGGAGGAGTCTTTATGTAAGTTAGTAAAAGCACTTGAAACAGGAGCTCCTTTCGAACAAATAGAGGGACTTGTATATAAATCAGAAAAAGGGATAATAGCTAATGAACGAACTGCTTATTCGAAAAATCTGAGATTGGAGTTTGAGCCATCTCTGTTGAGTTATTATTGGCAACACAGTGGTATGTTGAATATACAAACCAAGCGAGGCTGCCCCTATGCCTGCGATTACTGCAGTTATCCGCTTATTGAAGGGAAGTTTACCAGAAATCTGGATGCAGATTTGGTGGTTGAAAATTTGAAAAAGATGAGGAAGGATTATAATGTAGATTATGTTTTTTTTACGGACTCTGTTTTCAATATTTCCAATAATTACAATATAGACCTTGCTGAAAAAATAATAGCAAGTGGTGTAAAGGTTAGATGGGGAGCTTATTTCACACCGTTTAATTTGAGTGCTGAACACCTGAAATTATTTAAAGCATCTGGCCTCACACATATCGAATTTGGTACAGATAGTATTTCTGAAGCTATGCTCGAAAGTTTCAATAAAAAATTTACTGTTCAGGATATAATTGAAACTTCCATTATTTGCCAAAAGCAGGATGTTAATTTTGCTCACTTTCTTATTTTGGGAGGTAACAACGAAACCAAGGCTACCATTGCTGAAACAATGCAAAATGCAATGAAGTTGCCGCCTACAGTATTTTTCCCAACTATGGGTGTTCGCATTTACCCAGGTACTCAGTTGTGTTCGCGAGCCATTGCTGAGGGTCTTATTCAGCATGAGGATGAACTGATGAGTTCTGTATACTATATATCTAAAGATATTTCTTCGGACGAAATAAAACAGGAAGCTAAAAAGACGGGAAGAAAATGGGTGTTTATGGATGAAGACTTAGGGCCTGTTATGAAAATGATGAGGGCTAAGGGTAAAAAGGGCCCTCTTTGGGAATACCTTATTCAGTAACCTTTTTGGAAGGGTTATTCTTAATTTAAGTTTCTTACTCTTTTAGTTTTTCCCGTTAATTAATTTGTTCTGCTCAGAACATGTTAAACCCACTTACACGAAAATAATATTTAACTGAATTGTTTTTAATTGTAGTTAATATTCTCCATTACCTAAATCTCATTTCCTTTTTAATATGTATTTTTGAAAACAATTAAATGAAATAACAACACAACATAAGTATACATGGAAGAACAAATGTTTCACAATAGAGTTGATTTATCGGGCTTGCAACAGGCCGTGGCCAACATTAAGCAGGAAGTAAATAAAATAATTGTAGGTCAAGACCAAATGACAGAATTGCTGATAGCAGCTGTTTTGGCCGATGGTCATGTGTTGATAGAAGGAGTACCTGGAGTTGCAAAAACTCTTATTGCTAAAATTCTTTCGCGTACTATGTCGGTTGGTTTTTCGCGTATTCAGTTTACTCCCGACCTTATGCCATCTGATATCATAGGCACCAGTATTTATAATCTAAAGACTACCGAATTTGAATTCAAACAGGGGCCTTTGTTTTCGAACATTGTATTGATAGATGAGATCAATCGTGCTCCTGCTAAAACACAGAGCGCATTGTTCGAAGCGATGGAAGAAAGACAAATAACAGTGGATGGAAAAACGTATCCGCTCGAAGCTCCTTTTATTGTATTGGCAACTCAAAACCCCATTGAACAGGAAGGAACCTATCGTTTGCCCGAAGCACAATTAGACCGTTTTATTTTTAAAATAGAAGTGCATTATCCTTCGCTCGAAGATGAAACAAAAATAATCGCTGCCTATCATGCACGAAAAAATACGGTTGATATTAATTGTATCGATTCGGTGATGAATGCTGAGCAGATAAAACTTTACAGAGGAAAGTTAAGCGAACTTCACATTGATGAAAATCTGATTTCGTACATAGCACAAATTGTAAATCAAACTCGAAACAATTCTTCCTTGTATTTAGGAGCTTCGCCTCGCGCATCATTAGCTATTCTTACAAGTGCTAAAGCAATAGCGGCAATGCGTGGTCGCGATTTTGTAACTCCTGATGATATAAAATTTGTTGCCATACCAGTATTGAAACACCGGGTAATATTAACTCCTGAAAAGGAAATGGAAGGATTAACTGCTGATGCTATTATCAAACAAATAATAGAAAAAGTAGAAGTGCCGCGTTAGTGTTTTTCTACATCCGAAATTTATAATAGAAAGAAGTAAAAAGTTGAAACAGTTTTTAAAATCCATTTATGTAGCAAGCATGCTCTACTATGTAGTAGCAGTCGAAGCGGTATTGCTCGTGTTCGGATTTTTCTTTCCCTTTGTTTACGGCATTGCCAATATTGCTTTAATCATCCTTGTGGTTTTAGTGGTGGTGGATACTCTTATTTTATATTCCAATCGAAAAGGTTTTTTTGCGAGGCGAGATACGCTTGATAAATTATCGAATGGAGATGATAACCCAGTGCAGATAGTACTCGAAAATCAATATCTGTTTCCCGTACGAATATCTGTTATTGATGAATTGCCGTTTCAGTTTCAGGTGCGCGATAAGGAGTTTAAATTGAATATCGATTCGGGGAAAAGCAAAACAATTGAATATGACTTGCGTCCTGTAAAGCGCGGAGAGTATAGCTTTGGTGCTGTCAATGTATTTGTGAAAAGTCCGATTGGGTTTATGCAAAGACGCTATCGTTTTTCGCAAGACATGATGGTGCCCGTGTATCCATCGTTTATGCAAATGCGCAAATTCGAACTGCTTGCTATTTCGAATCAACTAACTGATGCAGGAATTAAGAAAATTCGCAGACGCGGAAACAATGCCGAGTTTGAACAAATAAAAGAATATGTGGCTGGCGATGATTACCGCACCATCAACTGGAAAGCAACAGCCCGGAAAAATAAACTGATGATTAATCAATATCAGGATGAGAAGTCGCAGCAGGTGTATTCGGTTATAGATATGGGTCGCATTATGCGTATGCCTTTCGAAGGATTAAGTTTGTTGGATTATGCCATCAACTCTTCTCTTGTTATTTCAAACATTGCTATGCTCAAGCAAGACAAAGCAGGTATCATCACGTTTTCGAACCGGGTGCAAGCGATATTACCTGCGGATAGACGAAATGCTCAGCTTAGGAAAATACTGGAGTTGCTCTACAATCAAAAAACGGGATACCTTGAAAGTGATTACGAACATTTATATGCAACGATAAAAACAAAAATTAATCAACGTAGTTTGGTATTGCTGTATTCTAATTTCGAGAGTTTGTCGGGCTTGCAGCGACAACTCAAATACATCAGGCGATTGGCCAAAGTCCATTTGCTGGTGGTTATCTTTTTTGAGAATACCGAACTGCGCTCGTTTATTGATAAAGCGGCTACATCTGCCGAAGAAATATATAACAAAACCATAGCCGAAAAATTGGCGTATGAAAAAAAGCTAATTGTAAAAGAGCTCGAGAAGTACGGTATTCAGAGTATTCTGACGGCTCCTCAACAACTTTCGGTAAACACCATTAATAAGTATTTAGAATTAAAAGCAAGAGGTTTGATTTAACAACACCTTCCAAATTTTGCGAAGCGAGGGCAATAGAAACTGAACAATACACTTCATGCAAAAACAAAAATGATGTACGAAGAAAACAAACCAAAGAAAAAACTAACACCCAATCAGGCCTTGATAAGAGCTGAGGCTACCTGTGCTTATCAGGAGCGCTGTCAGCAGGAAATGCGCGACAAGCTTTACGATTGGGGTTTGCATTCGCTGGAGGTGGAAAACATCATTGCTCGACTGATAACCGATAATTTTCTGAACGAAGAACGTTTTGCTATTGCTTTTGCCGGAGGCAAATTCAGAATAAAAAAATGGGGAAGAATAAAAATTAAACTCGAACTTAAGAAACGAAAGATATCCGATTACTGCATCCGTAAAGCCATGCAGCAGATAGACGATACCGATTACGCCAAAACCATTCGCGATTTGATTGCCAAAAAATCGAAAGAAATAAAAGGAGGAAAGGAATATATTCGAAAATACAAAATCGCTAAGTTCGTTGCTTCGCGTGGTTTTGAGCAAGACCTCATCTGGGAAATCCTGAAATTGGATGAGGAGTAATTTGTTTTATTTAAAATCTCAAAAACTTTTATTTTTACATCGAATATTAATCTTACGATTAACTAATTTCATTCTTTTTGTCCTTCCTCATCATCTTTCTTGATCGAATTATTTTACATAAAATAGATTTACTCGAACATTGATAAATGCTTTAAATCGCAAAATTATCTGCCCTCAAATCCCCCGTTTTTGGATGCATCTAAGCAAATCATGATTTGCGTTAGTTTTTAACCTGCCGAAAAGCAACTTTAAAACTGACTTTTGCTCTTGTTTGAAAATTGAACCTGTTCTACTTTTGACCCCGAATAAAAAGTTAATACTAAAATCATTCGTGTTTTATTCTTCAGAAAAAGTATTATTTGCCATAATGTAGTTTTCTTTGAATAGATTTTAGTTGATAGTTATTTTGATTGATGAGAAAAGGGGCAAGGCCGGTTGTTCAATAGTTGAATGTTTGTGGGAACAGGCAACTAGCAAATGGTCTTCCCCATTTCTTTTTCCCCCTTTCCGAAAACTTACTTTTACATCCGTTCTGAACTACTTCCTTCACCTTTCATCCATTGGTTTTCTCCTTTTTCTTTCCAAAAGTTAAAACCATAATTACCTTTTGTTCGTTTTCCGGAGAATCGGATAGTGGTAAATAATGTCATTTGCCTCTATCCCGAGTTCGGGAATGTGCCAAATGAACTCATTTGACATGTTACCCAGCAACGGAATGAACCAAACGAACTCATTTGCCTTTATCCTGAGTTGGGGAATGTGCCAAATGAACTCATTTGCCTTTATCCTGAGTTGGGGAATGTGCCAAATGAATTCATTTGCCTTTATCCCAAGATTGGGAGTGCGCCAAATGAACTCATTTACCTTTATCCCGAGATTGGGAGTGAGGCAAATGAACTCATTTGCCCTTATCCCGAGTTGGGGAATGTGCCAAATGAACTCTTTTGCCTCATTGTTCTGCTGGGGAACGTGTCAAATGACTTCATTTGCCTCATTCCCGAACTCGGAAAAGTGAAAAAAACTTCCTTTTGTTTATATATACAGATATAAGAGAGCACTTTACACAAAAACGCCCATTTACCTCGTATGTCCTACACCTTATATGTATAGTTTGGTTCTCAAAACCTGCCTGCCCCTTTTCCGATTAAACGAATTGCTATGCAAGGGCAAAATTATCTTTATGTTATTTTTATCGCCTTATCAATAACGGAATAAGATTACTGAAACTTTTTTTTCACATTCGTGCAACCTTTTGCCCAAAAAATGCATCTATAGGATATAAGAAATTTTATCGATGAAATTTATTTGAGAGTACAAATTGACTCAAAAGCAAAACATGACCTATATCATTTAGCTCTTTATCAATTTAATAACGGTCAATTCCAAGGGATGAAATTAAGAATAAACAAAAACCAAAAAAAATCCAATAAAGCCAAACAACATTAAGTTGGCGACAAAATATTTTGCGATATCATAATTTAACGTTTACTTTGCAAGACAAAAAATAAGAAAGATAATTCAAAATAATAATAATTAATTAACAGAAATACCAATAAAAACGAAACAGAAAGTAATGACGCTGAAAAAATCAAAAACAACAACAACAATTTAAACAAAACAATCAATTAATAATTAAAACAAAAACAAATGACAAAAACAATTACCCAAAATCCAACACGAAGTATTCTTCGGTGGTTGGTGTGTGCTGTTTTCCTAGTAGGATTAACAGCCACGAATGTGAATGCACAGATAGCACTACCTTACACAGAGAGTTTTGCCGGGATTGCGGCTGCCAATGGTTTTCCTACGGTAGCAGGAGGAGCTTGGACCCGAACAGGTACTACAACACTTCAACCTACTTACATTGCTGCTCCAGGAAGTTACAATCGCGCTAGTCATGGTGCCGATACTAGATTCATGTCATTTAGATACGGCACTGTTACGCAAGTTTATGCCGTTGGCCCATTTAACCTCGTTGCAGGTACTACTTATTCAGTTGGCACATGGTATGTTACTGATGGTCTATCTGGATGGACATCTTTATCATTAACCTATGGTAGTGGTACTACTGTTGCTCTACAACCAAATACAATAGCCACAATTGCTTCACCTATTAATTCAACTTATGCACAGCTAACAGGAACATTTTCTCCTGCAACAAGTGGAAGTTATTATCTCGGTATTAAATGTGTACCTACTAGTGGACCTTGGTATTTAACTGTGGATGATTTCAGTATTTCTGCTTTATCTCTTTGCAGCGGAACGCCTGCACCGGGAAATACGATTGTTAATAATAATCCGGTTTGTGCAGCAGCTAATTTTACTCTTTCATTACAAAATACAACTACTGGTTCGGGTGTTACCTACCAATGGCAATCATCAACAGACAATATTACTTGGTCAAATATTGCAGGCGCTACCTCTTCAACCAGAACAGGAACACAATCTGTGGCTACCTATTACCGTTGTGCTGTAACCTGTTCCGGAAATACAGGTATATCAACACCTTTAAACGTTACTATGCAAACGGGTACTGGATGTTTAGTATATTGTACTTCTGCTGCAACATCTACTTCCGATGAAGATATATCCAATGTTACATTTGGAACATTAAACAATACCTCAGGATGTGCTACGCTTGCTCCCGGACCTGGTTCTGTGGTAAGCATGTATTCTAATTACAGAAGCGGTGTAGGTGCACCTGCTGTACCATCCGTTTCGCAATTGCAAAGTGTCCCTTTTTCAGTTACACAAACTACTTGTGGTGGTAGTTATGCAAACAATATTGTTATTTATATAGATTATAACCAAAACGGTTTATTTACCGACGCAGGTGAAACCGCCTATTCAGGCGCCAGTTTTACAGGAAATCATACTGATGCAGGGAATATTGTAATTCCTATTGGAGCAACCGTTGGACAAACGGTAATGCGTGTAGTAACAACTGAAAATGGAGTGACAGGTCCTTGTACCACTTATTCTTGGGGAGAAACCGAAGATTACGTAATTAACATTGTTGCAACTACAGGTTGCTCCGGAACACCTGCTGCCAGCACCACTGTTCCTTCTGTTAACCCGGCTTGTTCAGGAACTAACTTTACGTTAAGCTTAGGAACATCTTATACAGCTGCAGGTCTTACCTACCAGTGGCAATCGTCTGCAGATGGATTTACATATGCTAATATTACAGGAGCGACCAATGGTACAGCCGTTGTTAATCAAACGGCCGCTGCTTATTATCAATGTATAGTTACTTGTACCAGCGGTGGAGCATTTATCATTTCTACCCCTGTATATGTTACTATGAATTCATTTGTGAATTGTTATTGTCAACCTACTTATACTTCAGGAACTAGTGGGTCGTATTATGGAGTAATATCCAATGTTACATTAAATACATTGAACCACTCACCGGCAGCATTAAATGCTCAGCCTTATTATTATTCTAACCCTGCAACAGGTGCTGCCACCACATCGTTGGTACCCGGACAAACTTACTCTTTATCTGTAAGCAGCGGTGTTTATAATGGAATAGGTGTATGGATTGATTTTAACCAAAGCGGAAGTTATGATGTTAACGAATTTTTTAATATTTCAGGAAACAATAACTCTTCAGGTGCGGCATGGTCAGGAACAGCAAGTGTTGCTGTTCCAATGAATGCAGTTGCCGGTTTAACAGGAATGCGTGTTAGTTCAGCATATTACTGTTGTTATCCGGCTGCTCTTGGAGCAAGTAATGCTTGTGGTGCCTGGACGTACGGAGAAACAGAAGACTACAAGGTAACTCTATTACCTTTGCCTGCAAATCCTGCTAACCCTGTTGAAGTGGGTGTTCCTAACTGTGCCACAGGAGGAAACATTGCTGCAGTAGGCAGTGCACCGGGTGGCGAAACTTGGTATTGGGAAACTTCCTCCACAGGAACAAGCACAGCAAGTCCTGTTTCGGGTAATTATTCCATCTCTATAAACGGAACTTATTATATCCGTTCACAAAACAACACTTACTTAAACTGGTCACCGGGTGCAGGAAGCATTACTGTTACTGATTTCCCTTCAGGTCCGGCAGCACCAAGCATTACTACACCGGGAGGCAATCCTGGTTGTACTGTTAACTTGGTATCGTCTACAGCAGGTTCAGGTACAACCAATTACTGGCAAGGTTCCAGCTCTTCCACTTTATCTACCTCCTTGGTAGCTGATGACGGAACAACAAATACTCCTTATTCAGTGCCAAGCACCGGAACTTATTATGTAAGAGCAAGAGATAATGCTTCTTCGTGCTGGAGTACTGCTGGTTCTATAGTGGCTACTTTAACTACTGTACCTCCTATTACTGTCACAGCATCGGCTAACCCTGTATGTGCAGGTAACCCTGCTACCTTAACTGCGGTAACTAATGTTATCGGTACTGGTTCAAAACAGATTGGTTCTGGCGTTGCTACTACTACCGGACAACCTAATCCTTACTACACTACTTATTGGGGTAATAAAAATCAATATTTGATATTAGCCTCTGAGTTGATTGCACAAGGTGTTGCTCCAGGTAATATTACCAGTATGTCGCTTAACGTAGGAACAATTACAGCTCCTCCTGCTTTGACAAACTTTACAATCAGTATGGGAACTACAGCATTGGCAGCATTGCCGGCAACCTTCCAAACGGGATTAACTCAAGTTTATACCAATGCGTCTTATTCAATAGTTGCAAACAGTTTAAACACTCATACATTCAGCACTGCGTTCAATTGGGATGGTGTTTCCAACATTATTATTGAAACATGTTTCAATAACGCTACATGGACAGGAAGTACCACTATTTCATACTCAACAACAGCATTTGCAAGCGCTATTTATTATTATGCTGATGCAGCAACCGTTTGTTCAGCACCTGGTGCCCCAACTACTTCAACAAACCGTCCTAATTTAATATTCGGATGTCAAACAACTGTTCAAGGAGCAGGTTCATATACTTGGACTTGGCAGCCAGGCAACTTAAGTGGAAATGTTGTTACAGTTACACCTTCTGCTGCTACTACTTATACAGTAACTGCAAGTGGAGGTGTTTGTGATTTTTCGAATACCATTGCGATGGGAATGTCGTCAGTACCTTCTGCACCTTCAGCAACCAATCAAACACAATGCGGATATGGAATACCAACAGCATCTGTTGTTTCAACAGCAGGCGGCAGTGGTTCAGGTCAGTTTAACTGGTACAACCAGTCTACAGGCGGCACTTTACAACAAGGACCTCCGAGCACTTTACAAACTTATTATACCAACAACTTTGCTTCAGGAGCCGGTACCGGAACACTTTCGGGAGTAGCTGCAATAGCAAGTGGGGTTTGTACATTATATCCGAATACTACAAGTCAGCAAGGTGGTCTAACAGTTCCTGCAAGTGGAATTACAACGACTCTGTTACAAGTAGATTTTGATGCTGCAACAGTAGGTGCTGCAGTAAGTAATATGGCTGATGGTTTCAGTTACAATTTTGCAAATGATGCGGATGCTACCATTACAGCAGTTGGTCAGGAACAAGGTTCGGGTACTAAATTACGCATCAGTTTTGATGCCTACGGAACAACAGGTAATAATATTCAAGGTATCTACTTATTGTATAATCAGACTGCCGCATCATACCCTGCAACAGTGGGAGGTGCAGTACTTGGCTATTCCAGTAACTCTGCTTGGTTAAACTCAGGTTCGCAACATTACACGGTTACAGTTAATGCAAGCGGTCAGTTAACATTAGTGGTTGGCGGAACAACAATCTTTAACAATGTTCAGTTACCAGCCGGCTATTTAAGTGCCAACAAAGCAACATGGAAACATGTAATTGCTGGTCGCACAGGAGGTGTATCGATGAGCACAGCCATCGACAATCTTGTTATACAACAACAATTGCCGGGCACCGGTTCAACAACCTATTTGACTGCTATCGGTGCAACCACCACATGGTATGTAAGCGAAAAAGGAACCAACGGATGTCCCAGCCCTACAACAGCTGTAACAGAAACAGTAACTACTCCTGATGCAATTCAGGCAGTGGCAAGTACTAATGCTATTTGCGGTGCCGGTTCAGTTACATTATCCTTCAATCAATTAAGCAATACAAATGGTAACGTTTATTCAACCTCAACATGGACAGCAGCTCCGGGCACAGGAAGTGGAATAACAGGTTCATTGGCCGGTGGTGCAAACCCAGGTCAGGTAACAGTTACCCCTACAGCTAATGGATCTTATATATATACTGTAGTTGCTAATGACGCAGTGGCAGGTTGTAATGCTAGTTCTACAGTAACTGTTGGTAAAGGTTCAAACCCTACCATGACTACTGTAACTGCAACACCTCCTAGCACATGTACAGGAGGAACCACCCAATTAGATGCAGGAACATTTGTTGGAGGAAGTTTAACTACTGCTATGGCAGGAGGTAATGGTGCAAGCGGAAATGCTTTCAATATTACGGCAACAAATACTGTTACGCTTCATTATTTCTCTATTTATACAACGACAACAGGAACTGCTGAAGTTTGGTATAAAGCAGGAGGTTTTGCTGGTCCAACTTTATCAAGCAGCGTTGGCTGGACTTTGGCTGGATCAGCTGCTGTTGCAGTTGGTGCTCCTGCTTTAGTTAACGTAGATGCAAACATAACTATTCCTGCTGGTCAAACATACGGAATTGTGGTCGTTTCAAGTGGATCGGTTAATTATACCAACGGAACTACATTTGGTACCACATGGGCATCTGATGCGAATATCACTATTCAACAAGGATGTGGAGGAGCTGGAACAGGCGGAGCATTTGCGTTTACTAATACTCCTCGTTGTATAAATGGAACCGTTACGTATTCTTATGGTGACCCTAATTTGGTTTACTCTTGGAATCCTTCTGCCGGTTTATCTTCATCTTCAATAATGAATCCGGTTGCTACAGTAGCTACTACAACTACATATACTGTTCAGGCTACAAATACTGCAGGGTGTTCTAGTACTGGTTCAGTAACCGTTACTACCACACCATTAACTGCAGGTGCATTAACTACAGGAGGTGCTACATCTTGTGTGGGTGTTCAAACAGTAACAGCTCATCCTATAGCAGGCGGTTCTCCTTATACTTTTGTATGGACTGAGGACGGAAATGCATTTACTGGCTCAACAGCTACAATTACCGCATCTGCAGGAACACACACATATGCGTGTGCAATCTCTGATGCTTGCGGAAGTACAGCTTCATCTTCTTTATCTGTAACTACAAATGCTTTGGCTACTATGTCGCCAAGTTCAGTCGGATTATGTGCTGGTAATGCAGCTACAGTAACAGCATTGCCTGCGGGTGCCACTTCTTATTCATGGACAGGCGGTTTAGGTACTGCTCAAACAGCTTCGGTTTCAACTGCCGGTACTTATACTGTAACAGTTACACAAGGAACTTGTGTTTCTACAGCTACAGCTACAGCTACAGTTACTTCGTTGCCTACAATTACTGCCGGTTCTAACTCTCCGGTATGTGAGGCAAGTGCTTTAAATTTAACTTCAACAGGAGTAGTTACTCAACCAATAGTTGGTAATTATTCTGTATCATCTATTGGATATGCACCAGTAACACCGACAGGCGCTACTTCAGCAGGACCAACAGGAGATGATGTTGTAAGTGGATCTGTTCCTATTGGATTTGCGTTTAACTATTATGGTACTTCGTACTCTAACTTAATCATTTCAACAAACGGTTTTATTTCTTTTGATTTAACTTCGGGTGCTGGATGTTGCGCAGGACAAACTATTCCGTCTACTACAACTCCTAATAGTGTTGTAGCGATTAACTGGTGCGACTTGACAGCTTCAGCTGGACAAATCGATTACTTTAATCTTTCAAGTCCAAATCGTTTTGTTATTCGCTGGACTAACGAACCAACATTAAGTTATACAGGTACTGTTTCAGGTGAGATTATATTATACCAATCAGGTGTCATAGAAATCCATAACACTTCTGTAACTACAACTTACCCTACAACAACTCAAGGAATTGAAAATTCATTGGGAACGCTTGCTACTCCGGTTTCAGGACGTAACGCTACAACATGGACTGCAACAGCAGATGCATATCGCTTTACTCCTCCTGTGGCTACAGGTACATACGCATGGTCAGGACCGAACACATACAGTGTTCAGAACCCAACTATAGCAAGTGCTTTGGTAACAGATGGCGGGAACTACAATGTAACATTTACCGATCCATTCGGATGTACAGCATCAACCACAGTTGCCGCAGTAGTAAATCCAATGCCTGTAGGTTCGGCAACACCACAAACAATTTGTAGTGGAGCAACCTCTAGTGTAGCGTTAAATTCT
>CAIYIS010000034.1 GCA_903926385.1 uncultured Bacteroidota bacterium | reverse complement strand
ATTATTGTGAATATAATTTAGTTTTTGCAAAAACGTAGCTGTGTTATCAAGTTCAAACCACAGCGGATTTCGTTCCCATACTTGATACCGCCTGTCCTTCGCATTTACCCGTATATCATCCAATAAAGGAGAATCAGTATTTACCAAATTCCATTTAATTTGCTGTGAAGTATATTTTAAGAAATCTCTTTGAACATCACTATTTATATTTGGTTCGAGTATTTGCCAAATTACGTGTATATGGTTTGGCATTATCACAAAGCCTAACACTCTTACTCTTTTGTTTTCACTCAAAAAATTCAAACTATTTATTAAAATTGTTTTGTGCTTATCCTCCTCAAGCACTTTAATCCAATTAAGGTTTGTGGCTGTAAAAAAATAAACACTAGATGTTTTTCTGAAAGAAACCATATAACAAATGTATGAATATTTCGGTCTACTTGTTTGCAGGTGAAAAAACACCTGCAAAGGCATCGATACTTTTGCCCTACCCCTAAACACTATTTAAAGTAACCAATCTAGCACATTAAAGATTGGTTTGGGCTTAAGATGGGTTCAATCTTACTTAAGACAGAATTCTCCCAACCTACCACCGAAACCTTTCAGATTAATATGGAAGCAAAGCAGAGTAATACGAATCTTTTCCTTAGTACTAAGGTTTGGTTTTAAATTACTAAAGATTCAATTTATATAACTAAAGAACCAATCCATATTAATAGAAAACATGGTCAAATTAGTCTAAATCGTTATTTTAACAATTTGCATACCTCCTCTAGTACTAACAAACACTTTTATCAGGGTTAGCAAAGGTGGTATAGAGGGCCCCAGGGGTAGGGTAGTGGGTAGAAATGCTTTCTTAGTACTAAAAAATGAATTTCTAGTGCTTAGAAACACTTTCCTTGTGTGTAAGAAAGTAAAGTGAGAAATTTTGTTCGTTTTTTAAATGTTGATATTTAATAATATAGGAGGCGTGTCAATGATTTACGTATATATAAAAAGGCAAAAAACAAGGCAATAATTAACCACATTGCCCATAGCGGTAATTTATGTCCATGAAGGGCATATCGAAAAAGCAGGGGAAATTAATTTTTGAAAATTGATAAAAATCATTTTTGTGAAATTTATTTCATAATTAAATTTGTAAAATAATTAATTTATTTACTAATCAAAAAAAAGTAAAATGAAAATATCACAAATTATTTCGGACTTCAAAACTGAGTTTGATGATGCAGTGGATTATATTAACACAACGGGTATTGCTACCCGTTTGTCAATAGGAACTGCAACATTAACCGGTATAAGCGGCAAACGAACTACTCTTGATAGTACATTTGACACTTATGCTGACCCTTTAACCCATACGCCTGCTTCTGTAATAGCAGTAAACAACGCGTATAATGCTGCACTGAAAGCTTACCGAGCTCTTCAGCTATCTCTTAAAAAAAGTACAGAAATAACCCTGCTTCCGGCAGATATTGCTGCACTACACATTCACATTGATGCTACTACTCGTAGGAAAATACCAGCAGTAGATTATGCACCTAACAACACCGTTATTAAACAAACTCACGGTGTAACTCAAATTTTTGTAAACAACCCTACACCGGGACAAGAAACTAAAAAATCGAAACCGGATGATGTTGGCAAAATAGGCAGGACGATATGTTATGTACCCAACGGAGGCCCTGCACCACAGCGTAAAGAATATCATGACCTGTCAACAGTAGGTACTGTAATATTTAATATTATGCACGATGCCGACCAGATTAATCTGGATTGTTATTTCATTACATGGTATGAGAGCCCGTCAGGCGAAAGAGGCCCTGAAAGTAAACCTTTAAAATTTACAGTTATTTAAGTAGAATTAAATTAAAGAGAAAAAGCCCCGCAAAATATGCGGGGCTTTTTTTGTGCTTATTTAAACCCCCCTCGCCCTCGTTTGTTACGAGGGCGGTTGAGAATGGCGTTTGTAACGCCACATCATTATTAAACCAAAAGCCAACCAAGAGAGATGCGCTTACTAACTGCACCCGATAGAAGAGGAAAGCCCGAAGAGTGCAGGCAATGGGGCGGGCGGACTTGGAACGGATAGCGGGAGAGAGGATAACGAAGCGCGATAACAATGCTGCCCAAATTCTAATTTTAATTTATTAAACCATCCACGTAATAAATTATTTTTACTTTTGAAAAGAAAAAAGAATACAACCTTACCTTTGAAAAGAGTAAGGCAACGATAAACAACAAAAGATGATAAAAAAACTACTCCTCGTATTATTGGTTCTGCTAAGTATTACGGCTTCTGCTCAGGACTTTTTGGGTTATATGAACAGTAATTATTCGGGTGTTACAGGCACCGATTTGCAGCCCGCATCGGTGGTAGATAGCCGCTTTTACTCCGATTTTAATGTACTGGGCACAAGTTTGAGTTTGTATAATAATTACATTGGCTTGCGCCATGAGGCGTTGGATTATAATTCCAATAAGTTTAAATGGTACGATTTCAATACCGATAATTACTATGCTTTTAAAGAAACTCCTTTTCAAAAACATTTGGAATTAAAAAACAATTCGAAACCCAAATCAATATATCTGGCAAATAATATTTACCTCCCATCGCTGATGGTTTCTATTAATCCGAAAAATGCAATTGCGATAAAATGGAAAGTGCGCAGTATACTCAATGTGGATGGTGTGGATGCCGACCTTGCAACACTGCTCTACAAGCAGCTTTATGAGCCAACGCTATGGGTGCCGTTGATTAATAATAGAAATCTAAGTGTTCAAACCATGACCTGGGCCGAGTACGGACTTACCTACGGACACGTGTTTAAGGCCGAAGGCGAACATTTTTTTAAAGCAGCAGCCACTGCCAAATTGGTAGAAGGTATGTCGGCCGCTTATTTGTATTTAAAAGATTTTCATTACGAGTTCAACAACGATACTGTATTGAGTATTTCGCACGGAGAAGCCGGTTACGGGCATAGTTCCAACTTTAACGGCAGCGAAAGCGAAATTAGTTATAAGCCTTCGTCCGAACATTCGTTTGGTATGGATTTAGGTTTTGTGTACGAATGGCGTCCGGATTATTTAAAGTATAAATACGAAATGAACGGAGAAAAAGATTTGACCCGAAACGAAAGCAATAAATATAAATTGCGCGTGGGTGTTTCGGTGCTGGATATTGGTAAGGTAAAATATAAAAATGCCGAAAAGCAAACGTTCGACCCTACTACTTCTCACTGGGATTTGAATACCTTTAATCCGAGTGGAATTACTCAACTCGATACGCTTTTGAATTATAAATATCCCGATTTTAAGGCCAATAATAATTCTACTTTTTCTGTCAATTTGCCAACAGTGTTATCAGCTCAAATAGATTATCAGTTGTGGAAAGATTTTTATGTAAACCTTACACCACGTTATGCTTTTCAGTTTAAAAACAAAGCATCTAAAGTTCACGAAATGTCGACCATCAGCATCACGCCTCGCTGGGATAGCCGCCATTTTGGTGTGTTTGTTCCGGTGTCGTACGACCAGATGGGACAAGTTAAACTCGGCCTCGGGCTTCGTTTAGGGGGTATCATCATCGGTACTTCCAACATATTGCCTTATGTTACCACCAATGCTATTTACGGAATGGATATAGAAGCAATGGTAAAACTGCCGGTGCTTATTCCTAAAGTGAAAGACAGAGATCATGATAACGTTTCTGACGATAGAGACAGATGCCGCGATGTGCCGGGCGTTTGGGAGTTTTATGGTTGTCCCGACCGCGACCACGACCATGTGGAAGACAAAGACGACTTATGTCCGGACGAACCGGGATTGCCTGAATTCAGTGGTTGTCCTGACCGCGATGGCGATAAAATAATTGATAAAAAAGATGCTTGTCCGGATGTGCCGGGATTGCCTCAGTTTAACGGATGTCCTGATACAGATGGTGACGGCATTATTGACAAAGAAGACGATTGCCCTACCGAGTTTGGTTTACTTCAATTCAAAGGTTGTCCGGATAGAGATAACGATTCCATACCTGATAAATTTGACCAATGTCCTGACAAGCCAGGTCCGGCAAGAAATAACGGTTGTCCTGAAGTGAAATTAATTTTGGTCGATTCGGCAGGAGCAAGCTTGCGCACAGTTATACAAAGTAAAGATGGAAGCTTTAGTTTTGATGAATTACCTGCTGATGAATTGGTGAGATTTAAATTAGAAGGCGACCGAGCTGACACGGTGTTTGATGTAAAAGTGATGGTGGGAAGTATTGCCAAAAAAGCAATTAAAGATACACGCGATGGCTACTTACACTTTATTGTGCTCCATACCGATGTTAGTAAACTGAATGAGTTGAAAGCTCAGGATGTAGCCATAAAGTTGGATACTGTCGAAAAAGCCATTGTGGCCAAAGCATTCAGTAATCTGGAATTTGCAACCGGTAATGATGTTATTAAAAAAGAATCGTTCTCCTCGTTAGATGAATTAGCAGGCCTTTTGGCAAAGAAACCTAAATGGAGATTGAAAATTTCGGGTCATACGGATAATCAGGGTGTGGCTGCTAACAATCTAAAACTTTCGCAGAAAAGAGCTGAAGCCGTTAAAAAATATCTGGTAAGCAAAGGGGTGAAAGATGATAGATTTAAAGTAGAATTCTTTGGTCAAACTCAACCAATAGCTGATAATAAAACTCAGGAAGGCAGACAGAAAAACCGAAGGGTGGAGATGTTGATTATTAAATAGAAATTTTAGATACAAACGCATAGATTCTTAATGAAACTGCATACAATAAATACAGGAAATTTTAAACTTGATGGTGGGGCGATGTTTGGAGTGGTTCCCAAAAGTATTTGGACCAGAACCAATCCTTGTGACGAAAGAAATATGTGTAACTGGGCCATGCGTTGCCTGCTGATAGAAGACGGAAATCGTTTGATACTGGTCGATAATGGACTCGGAGATAAACAGGATGCAAAGTTTTTTGGTCATTATTATTTGAATGGAAACGACACCCTCGAGAAATCATTGAAGCAAGCGGGTTTTGGTTTCGATGATATTACCGATATGTTTTTAACTCATCTCCATTTCGATCATTGCGGAGCAAGTATAAAATACGGAAGCGACCAAACTAAATTGGAAACAACTTTTAAAAATGCTACTTACTGGAGCAATGCTGAGCACTGGGAATGGGCTACAAAACCGAATCCTAGAGAGAAACCAAGTTTTTTGAAAGAAAATATTTTGCCCATACAAGAAAGTGGACAGTTGAAATTTATTGAAGGAGAAAGCAGCCAGCAAATGGGTAACGATATCTCTATTGCTTATATGCGCGGACACACCGATGCAATGATGTTGCCTAAGATAAATTACAAAGGAAAAACAGTAGTATTTATGGCCGATTTGATTCCTTCCACCGGACATATTCCTTTGTCTTATGTTATGGGCTACGACACGCGACCTCTTTTAACTTTAACCGAAAAAGAGAAGCTGATGAAAGAAGCTGCCGATAATGAATACATCCTTTTTCTCGAGCACGATTCGGTGAACGAATGCTGTACAGTTCAGCATACCGAAAAAGGAGTAAGATTAAAAGATACGTTTACGTTGAAAGAATTTTTTGGGGAATAATAATTTAATACCTTAATATAATATGAAAACTGATTGGTACACAAAAATTGTTTTAACCGTAATTGCTTTCGCACTTATTGCATTGGTAGCCGAAAATGGAAAATGGACAAACGAAGCTAAGGCTGACAAAACCAACTTTAATAAATTTGCCTCCGTTCCTATAAATGATGATGGCTCCATAAATGTAAAAATCACCAGCGATATGGATGTAAATATTCATAGTATTGGCGGCAGTAGCGTACACGGAACTTTGCCAATTAATGTTAAAGAAATTGGCGGGAATAGTTTTTATGGCACCCTGCCAATGAACATAAAGGAGATTAACGGCAGTTCAATAAATAATAGTTATGGCTTGCCTGTCAATCTGCAAGCATTAAATGGGTCATCTTTATATAACAGTATTCCCGTTAAAGAAATAAAGTGATTAGAATCAATAAAGCAAGAATTTGGAAATAATTAAATATTTATTTGCTAAATCAAAATATTTTCTACCTTTGCCCCCGTATTAACTAAAAAAAATCACAAACACAATGAAAAAATTATTATTATTAGTTGCTGTAGTAGCTGCAATGTCAACTACTTCTTGCAAAAAAGATTACACTTGTACTTGTACGTACAGTTATTTAGGATCAACAGCTTCTGTTTCTTACACTATTAAAGACACAAAGAAAAAAGCTACAACTGCTTGTACAGCTTACCAAACTTCTGGTTACACTTGTTCTCTTAAGTAAGAAGTTGTGATTTTGAAAAAAAAAACGCCCCATAGAGATATGGGACGTTTTTTTTTACCCCTACTGTGATAAAAAAAATCCTTTTATACCTATTATTAGTACTCCCAATGGGAGGAATATTTCTTTATTCGGGATATACCAAATTGTATCCCATCGAACCTTTCGAATATACATTTGTTGATTTCGGCTTTATTAACTGGCAAGTAGCTCCGTTTATAGCTCGCCTGATGATTGCTTTCGAATTTTTTATCGGTCTATTATTAGTCTTAAATTTTAATTTACGGAAATTAACTTACAAGTTAGGAATTGGTGTTTTGGTTTTTTTCTGCATTTATCTGGTGTTGCAGATTGTATTGTCGGGCAATAAAGGAAACTGCGGCTGTTTTGGTTCCGCTATTCAAATGACACCGCTTCAGGCATTAATTAAAAATTTCATAATGCTTGCAGTATTTTTTATATTGTACAAATTTCACCCGGGATGGGAATTAAAAAACAAATGGAAATACCTTGTTATCTTACCATTTGTTTTTTCTCTGGTCATGCCTTTTATTTTAAATCCGGTTGCTTTAGATTATTCAGAGGCATATTTAAACAAACCGGAAAATAATTTCAAACTCGAATTAGATTCCCTTTATAATAATGCCACATTAAGCATCCCTCCTAAAACGTTATCAAAGGGTAAACATGTTATTGCTTTTATGAGTTTAACTTGTCCGCATTGTCGCATTGCTGCCAAAAAAATAAGAATACTGCACGAGCGCAATCCTGAAATATCTTTTTATTTTGTATTGAATGGGGACAATGAAAAACTGAAACCGTTTTTTGAAGATACAAAAACAGAGGCGATGCCTCACTGTATATTGAATGGAAGAAATTTTGTTTATCTGGCCGGAGCCAATTTGCCTTGTATTTATTTAATTAACAATAGTACCGTGGAAAATTCCGTAAACTATATTGATTTGGATGAACAGGAACTTAAAAATTGGCTTAAGAAGTAAGTCTACCAACTTCCGCTGGCCCCTCCTCCTCCGGCACTTCCTCCTCCAAAACCTCCAAAACCTCCTGAAGAACCTCCTCCGAAACCTCCTCCTCCTCCAAATCCTCGGCCTCCCATCATAGAACCAAGAAAGAAACCTGTTCCCATACTCATTCCTCCTCTTCCTCTTCCTCCTCCTCCTGACGAACGAGCAATGATGAAAAGTATCAAGAAGATAATTGGAATAATCAATCCTTTAGGAAAACGATTTTTAGATTTTTTTTGCCCGTATTGATCCGAATTGTATTCGCCTTTGGCAAGTGCCATCAACACATCGGTAGTTTTATCTAAACCTCCGAAAACATTGCCATTAGCAAAGTTGGGGTTTAGTTCATTCTCAATTATTTTTTTTGCTGTTAAATCAGGAATGGCACCTTCCAGTCCGTAACCAACCGAAATGGTAGACTTTCGTTGCCCTTTGCCTCCGGTAGGTTTTACTACTATCACTATCCCGTTATCTTCCTTTGCTTGTCCTACTCCCCAGTTATGATGCAAACGAACCGCAAAATCGTACGGTTCCAGCCCCTTTAAATCATCTACAATTACGATTACTATCTGATTGGAGGTTTGATTGGCAAAATCCTCCAGTTTTCTTTCCAGTCGTTCTTCATCTTGAGCAGATAGAAAGTCCGGCATTTGTTTAGATAAATTATTTACCAGCCTAGGGGGATTTGGTCGTTCAGGAATACTGTCGGTAATAGCGTTGATGCTCGTTGACGAAACAAGGAGCAATAACAGAAAGGAAAATATTTTTTTTAGCATGTGGGTTAATTTATTTTCCAAAACTTATTTCATCACTCAACTCATTTTTATCATCAGCCTGTAAAGGGAAATGCGATTTCAGTTTTTCTCCTGCCATCTCTATTCCTTTACACAAACCTTCTGTAAACTGTTGTTGTTTGAAATGAACCAACATGGTATCTTTAATATGATCCCAAAAGTTTTCAGGAACTTTTTCATTAATTCCTTTATCTCCCAAAATAGCAAACTGTCGATTGGAAACAGCCAGATAAAACAAAACACCATTACGCAATTCGGTTTTGTTCATCTTTAATTTATGAAATACATTGGCTGCTGCATCCAGCACATCCTCTTTACACTCATCGTCAATGTGCACACGCACTTCTCCCGATGTAGCATGTTCTGCTGTGGCTATCGCTTTTTGTATGGCGAGTTGCTGCTCTTTGGTAAAGAATTTTTTTGCTGACATATTAATTGTTGATTAACTAATACGCCTGTCAGGGTTTGGAACTCTGACAGGCGTATAGCTTATTTCCCTTCTCTCATACTTTTAATATCGGGTGCTGTTTCAGCTCCTGCTTGCGCGGCAAAATATGCTCGCTTATCAAAGTGGAACATGCTTGCCCAGATATTTTTCGGAAATCTGCGGATGTAAGTATTAAATTCCTGTGCTGTTTCGTTAAATCTTCTGCGCTCTGTAGCTATGCGGTTTTCCATGCCTTCGTATTGAGCCTGGAAATCGCGGAACGCATCTACACTTTTTAACTGAGGATAGTTTTCGGCAACTGCCATTAATCTGCCCAACGATGAACCAAAAGCATTTTGTGCTTTTTCGAATTCAGCTAGTTTTTCGGGTGTAATATTACTTGGGTCTATACGCACACTGGTTGCTTTGCTTCGTGCTTCCATCACTGCGGTTAGTGTTCCTTTTTCGAAATCAGCAGCCGACTGCACTATTTCAAATAGGTTTTTGGTTTTATCCATACGTGCCTGATAAGCCACTTCCACTTGTTTCCACTGGGCAGTAACTCCTTCGTCCATTGTTACCATTGAGTTGTAAGAATTACAACCATTGAATCCGATTAGCAAAAATAGTCCTGCTATCACTAATAAAATTATTGTTCCTTTTTTCATTTGAGATTGTTTTTATTAAATTTTTTGTAAAGATATATATATTATTTATTGTACTTCTAAATTTGCCATAAAGCCACAAGGAGTTACTAGTTGTTTCCTGGCGACTTGATGGTAATTACTTAATCAATCAAATCTACACTACGCTTAATAAACTTAGTTAGTTCTTCTCCTTTAAGTAATCCTTGCGAAAGCATTGCCAAATCTACTGTTTGTTTAGTAAGTTGTTTTTGTTTGTCAGCATCTTTCTCGTTTAGTATTTTCGAAATCAACGGGTGATTACTATTCACCACCAGATTATGCATATCAGGCAACGAACCATAAAAGTTCATTCCGCCTCCGCCCATGGCGCTCATATCTTTCATTCTGCGCATAAACTCCGGACGAGTAATTAGCATAGGAGCTTCTTTTTCGCTCAGGCTTTCAATCACCACATTAAATTTTTCTTTCGGAACCATACCTTCAATGATAGGTTGCAATTGCTTTTGTTCATCTTCCGACAATTTGGAAGGTTGCGCTTCGTCCTTCTTAATTAATTTATCAATCGTTTCGGCATCTACTCTCACAAATCCGGTGTTTTCGAGCTTTTGCTCCAGCTGATTTATATAATGCGAGTCGATAGGACTATCCATTAGCAATACATCGTATCCGCGTTCGCGGGCGGTTTCGATAAAGCTGTGTTGCTCTTCGGCATTGGTAGCATAGAGATAAATTACCTTTTTGTCTTTATCTGTTTGTATTGGTTTCACTTTGTCGGCATATTCTTCAAAGGTATAGTATGTGCCATCGGTGCTTTTTAGCAATGCAAACTTTTTTGCTTTCTCATAAAATTTTTCTTCCGAAAGCATTCCGTATTGCACAAACACTTTAATATCCTCCCATTTCGATTCGAAATCTTTACGGTCGTTTTTAAATATTTCTTCCAGTTTGTCGGCCACTTTCTTGGTAATGTGTGCCGAAATCTTTTTTACATTACTGTCGCTTTGCAGGTAACTGCGGCTTACGTTAAGTGGAATATCGGGCGAGTCGATAACACCTTGCAACAGGGCCAAAAAGTCGGGGACAATGTTTTCTACGGCATCGGTAACAAACACCTGATTGCAATACAACTGAATTTTATCTTTCTGCAACTCGAATGTTTTTTTCAATTTCGGGAAATACAATATCCCGGTTAGATTAAACGGATAATCGACATTGAGATGAATATGAAACAATGGGTCTTCGAAATTCATGGGATACAACTCGCGGTAAAAGCTGTTGTAATCTTCGGTGGTTAAGTCGGCTGGTTTTTTAGTCCAGGCCGGAGCGGTGTTGTTAATTATATTATCAACTTCTATCTCTTTCTTTTCTGTTTTTGGTTTGGTTTCTTTTTTATCATCGGTGTCGGTTAGTTCTTCTTCTTCGTCACCGCCTTCGAATTGTTTTTTGGTTCCAAACTTAATTGCCACCGGCAAAAACTTACAGTATTTTGTGAGCAACTCGTTGATGCGGTATTGTTCTAAAAACTCTTCCGAATCATCGGCTATGTGGAGTATAATATCTGTTCCTCTGCCTTCTTTGGTGGTGTCTTCGAGTTTGTAATCGGGGCTGCCGTCACACTCCCATCTAACGGCTACCGAACCTTCTTTGTGGGACAAGGAAAGGATTTCTACCTTTTTGGCCACCATAAAAGAAGAGTAAAAGCCCAACCCGAAATGGCCAATGATGGCATTAGCCTCGGCTGCTTTATCTTTATATTTGTTTACAAACTCCTCGGCACCGCTAAAGGCTATTTGAGTAATGTATTTTTCTATTTCCTCGCCTGTCATCCCTATTCCATTATCTTTAATGGTAAGTGTTTTGGCTTCTTTGTCTATCACCACTTCTACTTGCAGCTTATCGAGCACTGCTTTCGACTCGCCAAGGGCAACAAGGGTTTTTAATTTTTGAGAAGCATCGACAGCATTGGAAACTAATTCGCGAAGAAATATTTCGTGGTCGGAATAAAGAAACTTTTTGATGATTGGAAAAATGTTTTCCGTTTGAACATTGATTTTACCTGATGACATTTGTATAGGAATTATAAATTATGAGTTATAAAATATGAATTTGTGATGCGGGGATTTCAAACTACATGCCAACCGAAATAAACTGACAAGTTGGCAATATAGGGGAGAGAAATAAGACAAAATGGAAGGGAAAGGGATTGATGATAGGTGATTGATGATAGGGGGGACTTTACGAAATACGAATAAT
Source organism: uncultured Bacteroidota bacterium (assembly GCA_903926385.1). Classification (GTDB taxonomy): domain Bacteria; phylum Bacteroidota; class Bacteroidia; order 2-12-FULL-35-15; family 2-12-FULL-35-15; genus 2-12-FULL-35-15. Next base: position 24,351 of record CAIYIS010000034.1, on the reverse strand, counting down.
ACTAATTTACGAATAGGGGGAAAGGGATTGATGATAGGTGATTGGTGATTGATGATTGGGGGGACTTTACGAAATACGAATAAAACGAATTTACGAATAGGAGGAGGAGAAAAGGGCTTTAGGGGAGGAAAAGGGAGAATATGGGTTAGAAAATGAAGAAATGAGGAAAGACGGGGGATGTAAGGGGATGCGATGGGTCTGCAAGGGCTACCGTTTGAGCGAAATTGACTCGCGAATGCGATGTAGGCGCTCGCGATGGTATGAAATTGATTCGCGATGGTATGAAATTGACTTGCGATGGTGCTGTAAGCGTTCGCGATGGTGTGAAATTGACTTGCGATGGTGCTGTAAGCGGTCGCGAATGAATGAAACGCACGCCCGAAGGAGTGTTATTCACTCGCGATGATATGAAATTGACTTGCGATGGTGCTGCAAGCGGTTGCGATGGTGTGAAATTGACTTGCGATGGTGCTGTAAGCGGTAGCGATGGTATGAAATTGACTTGCGATGGTGCTGCAAGCGGTAGCGATGGTATGAAACGCACTCGCGATGATAGGAATCACCTCTCCCCTGCATCCCCTCTCCACAAGAGAGGGGGAGAAAGGTGACGAATGGGGTAAGACCTCACCCCCGACCCCTCCCCTTGGCAAGGGGAGGGGGGCCAGAATGTGACGATTTGGAATAAGATTTTCTTTATACACATATATTATTAGTAGTATATTTGTAGGAGAAAATTTAAACGGTTTCGGTCTACAGGTGAAAACACCTGCAAAGGAGAAAACGATATATGCCATTTTAGGAAACGCACTCAGCAAAAAATACGTTATGAATAAAGCAATTAATCTGACAACGATTTTAATAACATTTTCATTGTTTTCTTTTGGACAAACAAATAGTTCAGAAGAAACAAATAAACTAGATCTGCAATCAAAAGCAATTTCATCAGATAGTACAACTATATATTTGTTAGCGAAAAAAAACATAAAATCTGATTTAGGAAAGTTTATTAAAAATGATACCGTTTACTATCCTGACAACACTGTTTTAAGAACCTCAGAAGCAAAGAATGGATATTTAGATGGCAATTTAATTTATTATAATAGCAAAGGCACAGTCTATCTTAAATCCAAATACAAAAATGGAGAAGCCTCTGACACTTCATTTTATTATAATATGACTGGCTCTTTGACAATGAAGCAAGCATATTTAGCAAACGGGCGAACTGATGTTTATGGTTATTATAATTCAGGTGAATTAGAACGTTTATCAAAAATTAAAATTGTTGACTTAACCCCAGAGGAATTAAAAAATTCCACTTCTAAATACAAACAAAAAGCAGTTACAGAAAGTGAGCAATATTTTGACAAGAAGGGAAAGGAAATTTCATATAGCGAACATTTAGAAATCTTAAAGACTGACGCTGAAAAAAATTCAACAGATTTTTCAGAAAACAAATCAAACGAAGGAAGACCTTCCTTTCCGGGGGGAGATAAAGCAATGAATAGATTTATTCAAGAAAATCTGGTTTACCCTAAAAACGAAAAAAGGAAAAATACTAATGGCACAGCACACATTTCATTCACAGTTGAAAAAGATGGAAGCATAACAAATGTAAAGGTTTTAAAAGGTTTAAAAGGTTGTAATGCTTGCGACATAGAAGCAGTTAGAGTAATTCAACTTATGCCTAAGTGGGAACCAGGGAAGTATAATGGACAAAACGTTAAGTTTAACCTAACACTTCCAATCGATTTCCATTAGACCATCACCCCCCCCTCGCCCTCGTTTGTAACGAGGGCGGTTGAGAATAGCGTTTGTAACGCAACACCATTATTAAACAAAAACCAAAACAATTTTTAACCTCCATTCCTCCTTATTCGGAGTTTTTTTCGTGCTTACTTAAAGGTAATGAAAAGCTATGCGCTGACTAACTGCGCCTGACCCGCGCGAAGTATCCTTTTTTTTGGTTCGATGGGAAGTGAAGTTAATGGCCCTTCGACAGGCTCAGGGTGACGAGAAAGCTGATGGTGACGAGAAAAAAAAGATACCGCGTGTGGGCAGGAGGACAGGTGATGACGAAGAGGGCACTTGCTCGCCCTAATTAGATTTGAGATATTAGATTTGAGATTTGAGAAAAAGATGAATCAGCATTATTCTCACATCTCATATCTCAATACTCACATCTCATTTAAATTGCCTACTGCCAAATTGCCTATTCGCTACCCCACCACACTCCCCCCGCAATTGTCGCGGTAAGCACCGGTAACACTTTTGAGGCAGTTGGGCTGAAGGCGCATGCGCAGAACACCCAGAAAAGCAAACACCAGGGCTTCTTTGTATTCAATCAGCTTTTTGGGAGGAATAACTATAGTATGCTGAGTTTGCTGTTGAATACATTCCATCAAAAAAGTATTATACACCCCCCCGCCAGTAGCAAGCACTTTGCCTTTGGGCAGAGGGTTTAGGGCTTTGGCTGTTTGAGTAGCTATGTGGTGGCAATAGGTGTGGAGCAGGTCGGAGTTTTCCATTTCGTAGCGATCGATGAGGGGAAAAATGTTTTGCACCACCCATTCTTTCCCCAACGATTTGGGGGTGTTTGGCGTTTGTTTGTAATAAGCCAGCTGATTGAGTTCGTTCAGAAAATAATGGCTCAGCATACCCTGTCGGGCCAGCAGGCCTTGGTCGTCATATTCCATACCCATGTTTTGGCAAATGGCATTCATCACTATGTTTACCGGACATATATCATACGCTATGCGCTCCCCCTGGTGCTGATACGACACATTCGAAAAACCACCCAGATTGAGACAATACTCATAATCGTTAAACAGCAGCATATCGCCCACCGGAACCAGAGGCGCTCCCTGTCCGCCCAGCAGCACATCCAGCGAGCGGAAATCCGACACCACAGGCAGTTTGCATCGCGAAGCTATAGCCGGGCCCGAACCTATTTGTACAGTTAGCTTTTTGTCCGGTTGATGAAAAATAGTATGCCCGTGTGACGACACAAAATCGGCTTTGCAATTATTAATAACTATAAAATCCGAAACCCGCTGACCCAGATACAAACCATAATCCACGTGTGCTTGCTGAAAAGTAAGAGCATCTGCCGTTTCGAGGCTTATCAGCTTTTGTTTCCATTCTGCCGGGTAAGCTATGGTGGAGGCCGCCAGTATGTCGTATTGCCATCTGTTGTTGCTGCATTCCAATCGGCAGTACGCTATATCCAACCCATCCAGCGAGGTGCCCGACATCAACCCTATAACATGGTACACATCCTTTTTGATATTTGTCATAAATATTTATAGCAAGATTTGAATAATAAATTTACTTTTGCATTTCTCAAAAATAAAACAATTTTTAATATAAAAAATACAGACTATGTTATTTAATCTAACAGAAGAACATTTGATGATTCAGAAAGCCGCACGCGATTTTGCTAACGATGTGCTTAAGCCCGGAGTTATTGAGCGTGACGAACACCAAAAATTTCCGGCTGACGAAATTAAACAAATGGGCGAATTAGGATTTTTAGGAATGATGGTCGACACCAAATACGGTGGTGGCGGTATGGACTGCATTTCTTATGTACTCGCTATGGAAGAAATTTCTAAAGTAGATGCTTCCTGTTCCGTAGTCATGTCCGTTAATAATTCCCTTGTGTGCTGGGGCCTCGAAACCTTCGGTACCGAAGAACAAAAACAAAAATACCTTCCCCGTTTGGCTACTGGCCAAATCATAGGTGCTTTTTGTTTGTCCGAGCCCGAAGCCGGTTCAGATGCCACCTCCCAACGCACCACCGCCATCGATAAAGGCGACCATTACCTCCTCAACGGTACCAAAAACTGGATTACAAACGGCAGCAGCGCCTCTGTTTATATTGTCATAGCTCAAACTCATCCCGAAAAAGGCAGTCACGGCATCAATGCCATTATAGTAGAAAGAGGAATGCCCGGTTTTGTCGTTGGCCCTAAAGAAAACAAACTCGGCATTCGCGGCTCCGACACCCATTCCCTCATGTTTACCGATGTCAAAGTGCCCAAAGAAAACCGCATTGGCGAAGATGGTTTCGGGTTCAAATTTGCCATGCAAACCCTTACCGGTGGTCGTATCGGCATCGCCTCTCAGGCCCTCGGTATCGCTTCGGGTGCTTACGAGTTAGCTTTGGCTTATTCCAAAGAACGTATCGCCTTTGGCAAACCCATCAATCAGCATCAAGCCATTCAGTTCAAACTGGCCGATATGGCCACTCAAATAGAAGCCGCTCGTTTGCTTTGTTTAAAAGCAGCCTGGCTCAAAGACCTCCACCAGGATTATACCATAGCAAGCGCCATGGCCAAAGTGTTTGCCTCCAAAGTAGCTATGGATACCACCATCGAAGCCGTACAGGTCCACGGGGGTTACGGGTTTGTTAAAGAATACCATGTAGAGCGACTCATGCGCGATGCCAAAATAACTCAGATTTACGAAGGCACCACCGAAGTACAAAAAATTGTTATCTCCAGAGGCATTCTCAAATAACAAACTTCTTACACTATATAGTATATGCAAAAGGGCTGGTCATTTTAACCGGCCCTTTTTTATTTCATTCCCCCCTCTTTATCCTTCTTATAATTTACCCCCCAGCACACATGTCTTTTTATAATGCTTCACATTTCCACCCAAATCGAAGGCTTCGAAATAAATAATGTAAATGCCTATTCTTGCTTTTTCGCGATCAGCGTTTATTCCATCCCAGCTAAATGTTCCTTTGATTCCTAACAATTCGTTTTGGATTAATGGTTTTACCACTTGTCCTTTGCTATCGAAAATAGTGATGCTGGCGGTATAGCCCGGCACATCGAAATGGTAATTAATGTTCACCACATCGTTGTAACCATCTTCGTCAGGCGAAAATATTTCGGGAGTAACGAGGATAGCATCATCGGTTTCTCCGGCATTGTGGTATTGAGAGTTTTGATAACCGGGTGTGCCGAAGCCGGCATCTTGTGCTGCCGAATGCCAATTGATGCGGTCTTGTGTGGTGCGGTTAAAATCGATGCGCTCTAAGGCTACTCCTTTAGTAGAGTTGAGAAGAGGAAACTGCATATCGCTGTAATAAGTAAAGCGGTCGATGATGGCTGCTGTATCGCTAAGGCAAACGGTGCCTGAGGCGATGTTGAGTGTAATCATGCTTGGGAGATTGATAAAAGCTTTTGGATTGGTTGTGTAATATTGGCTTTTAACAGCATCGGAATTGGTAGACAGCACGAGGTAATCTTGTGGAAAAAGCAAATAACCATCTGCAGTAATTACTTTGGGGCTGGTGATGACATTAGTGATGGTGTCGTATTGAGAGAGGGTAATGGATTTTAAATCGATTACTTTGGAAGAGTTGTTGTAAATTTCAACATAATCTACTCCGCCTGTGTTGGGGTCTGAGAGGATTTCGTTGATGGCAATATCATTTTGTAAGGCAAGTTGAGGCAAGGCAAATCGAGCGCTGTTATCCAATCCCAAGGCATTGCCAACACAATCAGTGATGGCATTGTTTACAGTGATGGTATAAATTACTCCTGATTGAATAGGTGTAGCAAGGGTTAGGCGCACACTACCGAAATCAGGAGCCATGGGTTTTAACTGAACAGGATTACCGATACCGTTGTTTATGCTGTAAATAGTAGGATTCAGCATGGTGGTGCTGTCGAGAGGTTCGTTAAAATAAAGCTGAATGGTATCAGCAGCAATTACCGAAACACGCACCACTTGAGGTGGTGTATGATCGGGATTAGAAGCATGAACCGAATTAACTGTGCCCGGTGTTCCTCCTGCAGCACCTGTAGATGCCCGCCAATTAATCATTCCAGCGCATGGATTAGTAGGGTCTATTTGTTCAAGACTCCATCCTCCATCATTTTTATTTGCATCCTGATACCAGGCATCCGTATACGATACAGTAGACATAGGAACTCCGTCAGCAGTTTTTAATACCAATGTTTGACCGGTATTGGTTAGTGCCGGGAAGCTGGTGACTCCTGCAATGTTGATATTCGAAAAGAAAAATGGAACAGCTGAAGGTGTGGAAAGCACCATGTATCCGTACGCAGCGATGGTAGCATTTGGCAAGGTTCTTACCGTGGTACCTGCAGCAAATGTCCAGTTGTTGATGTTAATCGGAAACTGCGTTTTGTTATACAATTCCACATATTCGTTGTTTGGCAATACATTCACAGGAGGGTCGGGGTCGGCCATTATTTCGTTTATTACCACATCAAACGGTTTCGGTTTGTAAAATGCAAAGCTGATAGTGTCCGTCAATAGTGCATTACCAGAGCAATCGCTCATATTGGTTACCGTTAACGTGTAGGTAGAAGAATTAGTAAGAGGAACAGATAAGGTAAGATAAGCGCAACTCAGTGTAGCATTTACCGTATCGGCCGTTGGTATGCCAATACCTGCATTGATGTTATAGTTTGCAAAAGCCGAAATTACAGATGCATCCAGTGCTTCCGAAAAACAAACATTTATATGTATCGAGTCGATTACGGTAACTCCTGCAAGCCTAGGATGAGTAGTGTCAGCAGCCGTTGAGTAAACACTGTTTTGCGCACCCGGTGTACCACCATTCGCATCATTAGATGCTATCCAATTGCTCGATGCAGGACAATTGACATTTGCATTTGGATTGATTAATTCGAGTGTCCATCCTCCTTGTTGTTTGGTTGCATCCTGATACCAAGCATCCGAAAAGGTAACAGAATCAATATATACAAGACTATCGTTTTTTAGATAAAGATGGTCGCCTGCATTGTTTATAGAAGGAAAACTACCTAGACCTACATGATTTCCGTAAGGGGTAAAGAGGGCTGTGTCGGCATTGGAGGAGATAATAAGGTATTGGTGAGATGCAAGCATAGTATTGGGAAGGGTGGCGGTGGAAGAGCCATCGGTAAATTTCCATCCGGTGAGATTAACAGCACTGGCGCTTCGGTTATAAAGTTCGACAAATTCGACAGGGGGCACATTGACCTGAGGAGTGGGGTCGGCCATAATTTCGTTGATAATAATATCGCGGAAAGCGGCAGGGGAGATGAAGAAATATGTGAAAGGAGAGGTGGCGGTAATAATGGGATTGGCGCTTAAATCTTGAACATTGGTAACGGTAAGTATGTTGGGAAGACCGCTGGTAAAAGGTGTTGAGAAGGTAAGGTGAACAAGACTAAAATTAGTGGCATCGCGCTGGGCGGTGGTTGGATTGCCAATAGAATTGTTACCAGAATAATTGCTTATGGTTTCAGAAGTCACCAAGTCCACCCCTTCCGTAAAAAGCACATCAAGTTGAGTAGACGAAATAACAGAGGTAGAAACAAGAGAAGGAGGAGTGACATCTACAACAATAGGCCCGGCATAAAAATTATCGAAAAAGAATTTGTTGGCATTGCTCACAGTGTAATATGTGGCGATGCCAAAATAGGAGGAAGAGGTGTAAGTATTGTCGGTGGCAGAAGCTTCAAGGGCGTATGATGTTCCTCCCGATGGGGCGACATAGAGCGTCCAGAGCCCAGCCGCATCGCGAGTAACACGGACTGAGATGGCAAAGGCTGCAGCTATTTGTGCATTAGTGCCGCGGCAAACGGATGTAGAGGTGATGCCTGTTTGCCGAAAAAGTTCTACAGCATCGTTGCTCAGTGCTTCTCCAAATTGAAGGTAATATCCATTCAGCGGGCCGTTTAGGTTGGCTTGGTTAGAGGCAAGGTAAACCCTTCCGAAATTGCTGCCCGAAGGAGCAAATGTTTCTTTAATATAAAAACTCCATTCGGTGGTATTGAGGGATGAAGCAGGTGATGAGGTGGAAAGATAAGTGGTGTCGGCTGTGGTATTGCTCGATTGTAATTGAAACGATGCATTAACAATATACTTGGCGGCATCGCCTGCCCAAAGAGGATTGGCAGAAAAGTTTCCATCCGAAAAATCGTCTGTTACCTGAGCGTAACTCAAGTTTACGATACAAAAGAAAATAAAAATGACCAGAGGGCGCATTGTTTTGTTTTTCGATTATGGTGTAAATTTAGGAAATATTTTATTTTGAAAAAGAAGAATTTTAGAAGTGGTAATTTACGTAATAGGAATAGTACGAATTTACGAATAATGGAAGCTAAGGATAGAAATTTTCGGTGCTTTTCTCCTGCTTTCTTAATAGCTATAAAAAAAACCTCCCCCCGTCCCTTGCTCAAAAACCAACCAAGTGGTAAACCTCATTACCCAAAAATTAAAATCAGATTACCAACCTCCTTTTTTTATACATATATATATATGTATACACAGAAAATTAAAAATTACTCCTCACACAGAGAAAATCGGGGCACAGATAGCCCATCAACCGTAACCATTTCCGCAAACATAGAAGCCGGCCTCACCCATAGGTTTTGGCCTTCGGGCAGGTAAAGCGCTTTGTAAACCACCATTTCTTCCAATGTTTCGCTATGGCGGGCTATGCCTATCACTTCATAAAAGTTGCCTTTGTAATGTTTGTATTTGCCGGGTTTCATAAATAAGAAAGAGAGCTTAGGTCAAAAAGGGGTTGTGTTTGCGTTCGAAGCCTATGGTGGTAGAAGGGCCATGGCCGGAGTACACTTCGGTGAGGTCAGGGAGGGTGAGTAATTGCGATTGGATACTTTCGATAAGCGTTTGGTGATGACCTCCGGGCAAATCAGTACGGCCTATGCTGCCATAAAAAAGTACATCGCCCGCAATGATGAAATTTTGGGAGCTGCTGTAAAAAGTAAGGCTGCCGGGCGAATGTCCGGGAGTGAAAAGGATGCTGAGGGAGGAGTTGCCAAACTGAATAACATCGGCCTCCGTAAGGAAAACAGAAGGCTGAGGAGAAGGCTGGGCACTGAGGTTATACATAATGGCAACACCCATATAAGAGTCTAAAACCATCACTTCGTTTTGATGTGTTTCGAGCTGGAGATTGTATTTTTTGGCTACAAAACCGTTTCCGAAAACATGGTCGAGATGGCAATGCGTATTGATAAGTTTTACGGGAATGAGATTATTTTTTAGGATAAAGTCAGCTAGTTTTTGGCGTTCGGCTTCATCATAACAGCCAGGGTCGATAATGACGGCTTGTTTGGTTTCGTCATAAAGTATGTAGGTGTTTTCTTGAAAAGGGCCGAAAACAAAACATTGTATAGAAATCATAAGATAATTTTTTTTCAAAAATAATAAAACTAACAACAAAAATAGGAGTTGTGTAGAACTATAATTATTAACTTAGCGTTCCAAAATTTTGATGAATAGTGAAAGGTCATAAATTATTGTTTAGGATTCGTTGTCTGGTGGTTATTTTATTTGCTCTACTGATGAGCAAAGGAAATGCTGTGGCGCAGTTTTACAGCGGTTCGCAAACGGAGTTTGGAAAAAACCGAATGAAGTATGAAGACTTCTTTTGGACGTATTATGCCTACGACCGATACGATGTATATTTTTATGAGGAAGGAAAAGAAGTGGCCAACTATGTGTCGCGAGTAGCCAAAAAGCAGATGGAAGAAGTTGAAAAATTGCTGGATTATTCGTTTGACGAGAAAATACAATTTATCTGCTACAATAAACAAACGGACTTTAAACAAAGTAATACTGGTCTTGGTTCGGGAGAAGAATACAACACAGGGGGAGTAACACGGATAGCAGGTTCGAAAATAATATTGTATTACGAAGGCGACCACACCAAGCTGGATGCTCAGATACGAAGCGGAGTGGCCGAAGTGCTGATGAATCAAATGATGTATGGTGGTAAGGTTACGGAGATGTTTAAGAATAATACCTTGCTTAATTTGCCTGAATGGTATACACGAGGATTTACAGATTATGTGGCTTGCGACTGGAATTCGGATTTGGATAATCATGTGAAAGATGGCATACTGAGCGGGAAATACAAAAACATTAACCGGCTGGAAGGTCAGGATGCGGTGTATGCAGGTCATGCAATGTGGAAACACATTGCAGATAATTACGGGGAGGCTGTGTTTTCAAATCTTTTGTACATGACCAAAGTGAGCCGAAACATTGATAACTCGATGAGTTTTGTGTTGGGCATTTCGGTTAAAAGTTTGTGGAAAGAGTGTTTCGACTCGTATACCAATAAATATGCAGACCGAGATAACAGCAAAACATTGCCTCAGCAAAAACCCCTTTTGAAAAAAATAAAACCTACCCGAGTTTACAGCCAGTTAAAAGTAAGTCCTGACGGCAAGTATGCGGTGTATACTACCAACGAGATGGGTCAATATAAAATTTGGCTTTATAATTTTGAAAAAAATAAAGCGAAACGAATATTGAAATCGGGTCAGAAAATAGACCGCACAAATGATTATTCTTTTCCTTTATTAGCCTGGCATCCGAGCAGCAAATTGTTTTCTTACATCATCGAACGAAAAAACAGAGAAGTGATGTTGACCTACGAAATCGAAAACCGTGAGCGAAATGAAAGGAACATTTTTGGCTTCGAGAAAATTCTTGACTACTCGTACAACTCGGATGGGAAAAAGTTTGTGATGTCGGCTGTTCAGAAAGGACAAACAGATATTTTTATTTTTACAGCAGCCTCTAATGCTTACGAACAAATAACCAAAGATATTTATGATGACTTAACTCCTCGATTTGTGCACAATTCGAAGGGTATTGTGTTCTCATCCAATCGACCTAATGATACTTTAAACTTTGATACAAAAAAGAAAAATCCGGAGCGCCAGCTTCACAAAGATTTGTTTATGTTTGATAATGTAACTAAATCGAAAGTGCTGACACGAGTTACGAATACACCATATATAGATGAAACTTATCCTGCAGATTACGATAGCACACATGTGGCATACATCAGCGATTTGAACGGAATTAAGAACCGTTATGTTGCCCAGTTCGACAGCGCGATAGCTTATGTGGACACAGCAGCGCATTACCGTACTGTTGTGTCGTCCTTCCCGATTACTAATTATTCGAAAAACATAGAAGAGCAAGATGTGAATGTAAAGGCCAATAAATTTACAGAGATAATTTATGATCAGGGGAAATATAAAATGTATGTTGAACCAATAGTGCCTGTCGGCTCGACAGCCCCCTTACTTCTTACTAACACATCTTACAGAGAATATAGAAACCGAATTGAGAAAAAGGAACAAATAGAAACAGATTCAAAAAACAAAACACTTTACCTGACTCCAACATTAGAAAACATTAAAATAATAAAGAACGAGCCTAAAGTGACAGACTCGACAGATATAGATATTAATAATTTTGTGTTTGAAAACGAAAAGAAAAAAGAAGCTGTTAGTGAGGAACAGCCAAAGGTGGCGATTAGTATAGGAGATACATCGAATACGGATTACGCAAAAGCTAATCCTGAATTTGTGTTGGGTAAACAAAAAAACTACAATACAAATTACTCGGTAGATTATGTAGTGTCACAATTGGACAATTCGTTTACGAATACCTCTTATCAAAAGTTTACAGGAGGAGCAGGGCCTATTTACCTTAATCCAGGCATCAATGGATTGTTTAAAATAGGAGTTAGTGATTTGTTTGAAGATTATCGAATGGTTGGAGCGATGCGTTTTTCGGGCGACTTAAACAGTAATGAGTTTTTTGTGAGTTATGAAAACAGGATTCATAGAATAGACAGGCAGGTTATACTGCATCGTCAATCTTTGTTAAACATTGCCGGAGATAATTCGATGCAGAAAATTCACACGCACGATATTCGTTACATTATGAAATATCCTTTCAGTGAAGTGGCGAGTTTGCGAGCTTCGTTGAGTTACCGAAACGATCAGATTATTTATATGGCAACAGATGATGCGAACCTGAAAGCGCCTAATAAATATGAAAACTGGGGCACAGGAAAACTAGAATACGTTTTTGATAACACCATAAAAAAAGGATTGAATCTATACAACGGTACACGAGCAAAAGTGTTTGGAGAATATTACCGACAAATAGATAAAGATAAAACAGACTTTTTTGTTGTGGGTTTTGATGCTCGTTATTATAAAAAAATTCATCGTTGTTTTATCTGGGCAAACAGAATTGCAGGAAGCACTTCGTTCGGTAATCAAAAATTAATTTACTACATGGGAGGTGTGGACAATTGGTTCGGGGCAAATAATCCACAGAATTTTGATCATACTACCAATATTGCAACTGATCAGAATTACGCTTACCAAACTTTAGCAACTAATATGAGAGGGTTTATACAGAATGCCAGAAACGGTAATAGTTTTGTGGTAGTGAACAGCGAATTGAGATTCCCGATTTTTAAATATCTATACAAACGCCCTATCAGAGCTGACTTTATTGAAAATTTCCAGATTGTTTCGTTTGCTGATGTGGGTACAGCATGGACAGGCCGATCGCCATATGATGATACGAATTCGTTAAACACAACTGTTATTGGAAATGCTCAAACACCTTTGATAATTACCCTCAATATACAGCACAATCCACTAATAGGAGGAGGGGGTATGGGTATTCGCACCCGATTGTTTGGCTACTTTATACGAATTGACCGAGCCTGGGGAATGCAGGATGGAGTGGTATTGACACCAATAACTTACCTTTCGTTAAGTCTCGATTTTTAATTTAATTGTTTTGGAAAAACCTGTTTATACAATGACAACATTAATGATTATGCTTTGCATAGGCTTAGCAGCTGGTATATTGAGCGGAATGGTGGGTGTGGGCGGAGGAATTATAATTGTTCCTGCACTTGTTTATTTTATGAGTATGAGTCAGCATGAAGCGCAAGGGACTTCGCTTGCTGTATTGTTATTGCCTGTTGGAGTTTTCGCAGTCTTCAATTATTATAAGGCGGGCTACGTTGATGTAAAAACAACTTTAGTTATTGCTTCAACATTTATTGTTGGAGGATATATCGGTTCGAAAATTTCAATAGGACTTGATCAAAATTTAGTAAAGAAAATCTTTGGCGGGATATTGTTTTTAGTCGCCATAAAAATGATTCTTGGTAAATAGCATGCTTGAGTTAAAATCAAGAGTAAAAGAACTCGCTCACAAATACCTTTCCGAAACGGTTAGCATCAGAAGACATCTACACGCCCATCCTGAATTGTCTTTTCAGGAATATTTAACATCAGATTATATTGCAGAATGCCTGAAACAATGCAACATTCCTTTTGAACAAGGGATGGTGAAGACAGGAATAGTAGCTATTATAGAGGGAAAAAACCCATCAAAAAAGATAGTTGCATTGCGTGCTGACCTGGATGCATTACCAATTCAAGAGACAACAGGGACAGAATATCGGTCTCGAACCGATGGTGTGATGCATGCCTGCGGACATGATGCGCATAGTGCATCGTTGTTGGGGGCAGCAAAAATACTAAATGAACTTCGAAATGAATTTGAAGGAAGTGTAAAATTAATTTTTCAACCCGGTGAGGAAAAGTTACCGGGAGGAGCTTCGCTGATGATTAAAGAAGGTGTGCTTGAAAGCCCGCGTCCTTCCTGCATTTTTGGACAGCATGTGTTCCCGAGTATGGAAACAGGAAAGGTAGGATTTCGAAAAGGGATGTACATGGCTAGCACGGACGAATTATATATTACTGTAACCGGTAAAGGTGGACATGCTGCTATGCCTAGTGAATATGTTAACCCATTGCTTATCTCGGCAGTTATTCTCACAGAACTGAATAAGTCATTTATGCTGGATAAAAAAAATGTACCGACCGTTTTGGCCTTTGGGAAAATAGCAGGAAACGGAGCAACCAATGTGATTCCTGACGAAGTGAAAATAGAAGGTACATTCAGAACTATGGATGAAAACTGGAGAAAGGATGCGCATGTGCAGATGAAAATAATAGCCCAACAAATTGCAACAAGCATGGGCGGAACTTGCGAATTTCGCATTGAAGTTGGTTATCCTTTTTTAGTCAATGAAGAAGTAACTACTTCGAGAGCTCAACAGTCGGCTGAAGAATATTTGGGAAAAGAAAATGTGGAAGAGTTGCCCCTCCGAATGACCGCTGAAGATTTTGCATTTTATTCCCAGCAGATACCATCTTGTTTTTATCGCGTTGGTACTGGAAATAAATCGAAAGGAATAACCAGTGGTGTACATACATCTACTTTTGATATTGACGAAAGCTCGCTTGAAATAGGCTCGGGTCTTCTGGCCTGGATTACGTTACAAGAGTTATCTGCATAAAAAAACACCTGGCAAGATTTACCTACCAGGTGTTGTGTTTAATTAAAAATCAGAATTTAATTTCCGAATTCACTCATAAACTTAATTCGCATCATACGCATTTCGTCTTCTGAATAATCTTCCTCTCCAAGTTCTTTCAATGCTTCATCTATCGAATCACTTTCTGATTCTTTAAAATATTCCATTGCTTCTACCTGTTTATCTTCATCCATAATATCATTGATATAATATCCTATGCTCACCTTGGTGCCCGAAGAAACAATACTTTCTATTTCGGTGATAAGTTCAGAGAGGCTGATTCCTTTGGCACTTGCCACATCTTCCAAAGGAAGCTTGCGGTCGATGCTTTGAATGATGTAAACTTTTAATCCGGATTTGTTGACAATAGATTTAACAACCATATCCAGTGGTCTGTCAATTTCATTTTCTTCAACATACTTTGCAATTAAATCCAAAAATGGTTTGCCGAATTTTTGAGCTTTCCCTTGTCCAACACCTGTAATATTAACCAATTCATCCATCTTAATAGGATATTGAATTGCCATTTCCTCTAATGATAGTTCCTGGAAAATTACGTATGGTGGTAATTTTAATTTATGAGCGGTTTGTTTTAATAAATCTTTTAATGCACTAAATAAAACGGGGTCGGCACCCGAACCGCCTTTATTACCGCCTCCTCCTCCAGCTATATCATCATCCTCAGATTCGGTTCCTTCATAATCATGATCTCTCGTAACCATTATTGAATACGGATCTTTGATAAATGCTTTTCCTTCTTTAGTTACTTTTAAAGTACCATAACTTTCTACATCCTTTGCCAATAAACCTGAAACAAGTGCCTGACGAATTACCGCATTCCAGTATTTTTCATTCTTGTCATCTTCGGCACCTTTTCCGAAACACTCCAGTTCATTATGTTTATATGATTTTACAACGGAAGTGACATTACCCATCAAAACATTTATAATATCTTTTGTTTTGAATTTTTCTTTCACATCAGTAACAGCTTCCAGCACCAATTCCACATCTTCCATCCCTTCGTGTTTCTGTTTTGGATTACGGCAGTTATCGCACATTCCGTTGCAATCTTCCTCATTAAATTCTTCTCCAAAATAATGAAGCAAAAATTTTCTTCTACAGCTTGATGTTTCCGCATAAGAAACGGTTTCGTGTAATAATTGTTTTCCTATTTCCTGTTCGGCAACAGGTTTTCCTTTCATGAATTTTTCAAGTTTAACTATATCATCATGACTATAAAAAGTAAGACAGTTACCTTCTCCTCCGTCACGGCCTCCTCTTCCTGTTTCCTGATAATACCCTTCGAGTGATTTAGGAATGTCGTGGTGAATTACAAAACGAACATCCGGCTTGTCAATCCCCATTCCAAAAGCAATTGTTGCTACAATCACATCAATATCTTCCATCAGAAAAGCGTCTTGTGTATTTGCTCTTTCTTTTGCTTCTAGTCCTGCATGATAAGCCTGAGCCTTCACACCATTTACTCTTAGCGATTCGGCAAGCTCTTCTACTTTCTTTCTGCTAAGACAATAAATGATTCCGGATTTTCCATGTTGACTTTTTACATATTTAATAATTTCCTTAATCGCATTTTGTTTTGGACGTACTTCGTAAAATAAATTGCTACGGTTAAAAGAAGATTTATAAACATTGGCATCCGTCATACCAAGATTTTTCTGAATGTCTTGTTGTACTTTTGGTGTTGCTGTTGCTGTAAGCGCTATGATAGGCACTGCACCAATCTCTTCTATGATTGGTCTAAGTCTTCGATACTCTGGGCGGAAATCATGTCCCCATTCAGAAATACAGTGAGCCTCGTCAATAGCGAAGAAGGATATTTTTATTTCATTAAAAAATGTAACATTTTCTTGTTTGGTTAAACTTTCAGGAGCTACATATAATAATTTTGTTTTTCCATCTGTAATGTCTTTTTTCACTTTTGTAATTTCCATTTTAGAAAGTGAAGAATTTAAAAAGTGTGCTATCCCATCTTCGTTACCAAAATTACGAAGAGCATCCACCTGATTTTTCATTAATGCAATCAGCGGTGAAATAATTATTGCTGTCCCCTCACTAACCAATGCAGGTAACTGGTAACACAAAGACTTTCCTCCACCTGTAGGCATAATTACAAAGGTGTCTTTTTTTGCCAGTAAACTTGAAATAATTTCTTCTTGTTGACCCTTGAAAGAATCGAATCCGAAGAATTTGTGTAAGCATTGATGAAGTGTTAATGTATCCGCCTCGCGCATTGTTCTGTTATTTTTGTTTGTTTTTTAATTTAAATTTGCAATGTAAATATAGAATAAATATTTGTTACAGCACCAAACATTTTATACAAATTATTAAAAACTCCATCAAGTGAATGAAATACCCGATAAAATTTTGAAAGGCCCCGCAATTGTATGATATATTTGATAAAAATACTTGTTTTGAATATAGAAAATATGTCTATATTACGCCATATTCATAAAATAAACGAATAGATTATTTTAATAAGAGAAAAAAATAATTGATGAAAATCGCTGTAGTTGTGCCTGCTTTCAATGAAGAAAAATCGATTGCAGATGTAGTGAACAACATAAATTTAATTGCTAAAGAAAATAATTTACAACTCGATGTTGTGGTGGTGAACGACTGCTCGACTGATAGTACTGCAGAAATTATTTCCGCATTAAACTGCATTGCACTTTATCTCCCAATTAACCTTGGAATTGGCGGAGCTGTGCAAACCGGCTTTAAATATGCGTTTGCGAATGATTATGATTTTGCCATTCAGATTGACGGAGACGGACAACATCCTGCAGAGGAAATTCCTGAACTTCTCAAAACTGCTGTTGATGAGCAATACGATGTATTAATTGGTTCGAGATTTATTTCCAATCAAGGTTTTCAATCGTCAGCTATCAGACGTTTTGGAATTAATTATTTCAAGAATCTCATTCGCCTTTTAGTAGATGTAACCATTAACGATAACACTTCTGGTTATCGAGTGTTAGGAAAAAAAGCACTGGAAATAGTAAGTGAATATTATCCGGATGAGTATCCTGAGCCGGAAGCAATCGTTATGTTTTCGTTACTCAAATTAAAAATAGGAGAAAAGGCTGTAACGATGAAAGAGCGCCAAGGAGGAGTGTCTTCTATTGGCAAATTTGCTTCGGTATATTATATGTTTAAAGTTTCTTTAGCAATAGTGTTTACATTTACACGAATAAAAAATAAAAGTTTAATTCTAAAAAAATAAGTCATGGTAAGAATTCAGATTATTGCAATTACTGCAAGTATTTTGTTTTTGCTTTATATAGCACGATTAATTATAAAAGGAAAACTACGTGAAGAATATTCTATCGTGTGGATAGTATGTACTATCGTACTTATACTATTTTCTTTGTGGAGAAACGGTCTTGAAATTATTGCCCATGCCTTAGGTGTTTTCGAGGCACCTAATCTGGTTTTCACTGGTGCTATTTTTGCTGTCTTTATTTATTTGCTGCACTTATCTGTTGTGGTTTCTAAACTACATGCACAAAACAAACAACTAGCTCAGGATATCGCTTTACTCAAAGAAAAGCTGGAGAAAGATAAACAAAAATAAAATTACGATTATAACATTCCTCCATTCAGGTCGATTCCGACACCTGTTAAATATGGTGTTTCACGGATGTATTGAATTGTATTGAAAATATTTTGAGGATCTCCGAATTCAGATAAAGCAATTTTAGATTTTATTTTATCTTGAATTTCTTCCGGGATGGTATTAATCATTCCAACTTTAAAATATCCTAGATTGATATTATTAATGGTAATCGACTTGTGTGCGTTTTCTAATGCCACCGATTTTATAAGGCCGCTGAGTCCGGCCTTGGATGCAGCATACGCTGATGTTCCCAACACTCCAGTTTGTGCAACCACTGAAGATAGATTTATTATTCGTCCGAAATTTTGCTCACGCATCAAAGGCAACACTGCCCGTATCAAATTAAATGTTCCTGTCAGATTTACATTGATAACATTAGCCCATTCGGAAACATCTGATTTATGTGCAAACGAATTATACGAAATGCCCGCACAATTTATAAGTGTAATATTTTTTGCCTTTCCAGAAATATTTTTCATAAAACTTTCCGCCTGCAACCAATCTGTAATATCAAGAGGGTGGCAGTTTTCATACTGATTACCTTCAGGTTTGTTGAGATGGTAAGTGCCAATAATTTCTTCGCCTGACTTAAAATATTCGTTGTATAAATAATTTCCTATACCGCCAGTAATACCTGTGATTATAATCATAATTTTATTTTATTGCTTTTGCTTTTTCCGATTTTGCCCAGTTCAGATTTCCATTGGCCAGCTTGTGATTTGGATTAATTCGTACAGCCTTGCTACCTGTTTCTATTGCCTTATCCCATTGCTTCAACTGATTATAAGAAGCACACATATTGCTGTAAGCATCTGCATAATCAGGTTTTAGTTTTAAGGCTTCTTCACATGCTTTTATACAGTCCTCAAATTTTCCGGTTTGATAATATTGCAAACTCAAATCTAAATATTTTTCGGCTGTAGGAGATGATTTAATTTCAGCTTCCGTTACCGAAGCAGTAGTCTTGCCGTTTTTAGAATTGCTTAAATAATTTTGAGCTTCAGTATTTCCTGGAATTATTCCCAGTGTATTTTGCGCAAGAGCACTAAGGTTTGTCCAGTCCTGAGTTTCGTAATACACTTTCATCAGTAACGAACGTGCTCCAATGTGGGCAGGCGAAATTTCGATTGCTTTTGATAAAGCACCTATAGCTTCAGAAGTTCGATGCTGGTCATTGAGAAATTTACCATAGAAAAACCAAGTGTCAGGGTAATCTGCCCCGCACTGTATGGCTTGCTTAAAATAGTTCTCTGAACTTGGAATATCTCCTGTTGCCTCTTTGAGTACTCCCAGATTGACAAACAAAAAAGAATAGTGTGGCCACAAACTTAATGCCTGCAAAAAGTATTTTTCTGCTTCTGGATAATTTCCTTTTGCCATTTGCGACAAGCCATAATTCATCAACCCTCTTCCATTTTTCGGACTTTTAACAGTAACATCTTTCCATAATGTTTCTTCTGTGTTCCACACTTTATTTCTTTCTCTTACTCCGTATGCATATCCGCAAAGCAGCAACAACGCAGCAGCCATAACAAGTTTGGGGTGATATGTTTTTGGTGAAGGTAAATGACTCAGATATTTTTTTAACAACAATCCTACAGACCAACATACACTAATGGTAAGGCCGATGTAAGGAAAAAATATACGATGATCATTTAATACTTCAGCAAATGGAATAACGCTGGAGGTGGGAACCAATGCCAGAAAAAACCATATGATACCAAACGAAACGGGGCGTAAGCGCTCGTCCTTCGAAAACAAAATGGAAGTGAAAATCATCAGTACAATAAATGCACAACCAATAAAGAATTTCATATTCCATATCGAAGGCAAAATAGTCCAATCGGTATCGGCACTTAACCCAAATGGAAAAAAGAAAGTGGTAAAATAATGCACGATTACAAAGGGCTGAGTAATGAGATAGCCAATAACCGATGTTCCTCCCGATTGCCAGGTTTTAGGAGTAAAATGATCTACCCATTTATACATGACCGCACAAAAAATAAACGCAGGCAATACAACCTTAACAGCATGCCACATTTTACTTAGGTTTTCTTTCTGAAGCAAATTGGTTAAAGCCATTTTTTCTTCGAACAACACCACATAAAAAAACAGAAGAGGAGCAAACATTACTGCCGAAGGTTTAGCCAAAACACCCACAGCTATGGGAAGTAAATACAGATAATACTTTTTGCAAAAAGGAGAAAACATAAACATCACGAAGGCTAGCACTACAAAAAATGTAGACTGCAAATCACTCCGAGCGATGATGTAATTAATTGTTTCAGCATTGGCCGGATGCAGCATATACCATGAAGTGGCAAATGCGGTTATGTAAAAGTTCCAACTGTTCTGAAACGACTTGTCAATTATTTTAAATATCAGAAAAAACATTAGAAATCCTTGCAACAAAAAGAGAACAAAAGACGATAGATGAAAATAAAATAAATTATATCCTTTACCTAGCCAAAAATCTATGGCTAGCGATGCCGACACCACAGGCCGGTAACTTTGATTTTGAGGTAAGGAACTAAAGGTGGTGCCATCTTTAAAGAACAGTGGTATGTTTTTTATATCCTGAATAAACAAATTATTTTGGATGGTATGCGAATCGTCAAAATGAAAGGAATTAGAAAAGTGATTGGAATAAGTTATGGTTACAGCTAGTGTAAGCAGTAACAAAAAAATAAATGTATGCGCTATTGGTAAGCGGTTAAATAATTGTTTCAACATATTTTTTGAGCGAATAAAGGTAATGAGATTTTTTAAATGGTAATTATTTTGTTCTTTTAGAATTTCATTTTCTGTGCATTTAGTTGAATAACTTTTATATTTGGGCTTTCAAATTTAAGTTATGTCAAAACTACCATCATTCGCATCATGTGTTATAGCCATTTCGGTTGGTTTGGTTTTGGGCCAATGCCTGTTGTTCTGGAATTTTATAGCAGATGACGCATATATACTAATGCGCTATGCCATGAATTTAACACGGCATGGTCAATGGGTATTTAATATTAACGACTACATCACCGCCATGACTTCGCCTCTGCATGGTATCATCGAGTCGATACTTTATTTTATTACTCGCGAACTTCCTTACACCAACAAAATTGTTTCGTTACTTGCCATGTTGATAGTATCTGTTTTAGGGTACAATCATTTTAAAGCACAACGACTTTCTCAGCTATTGTTTATTGTACTATTTGCCGGGTCGCCATTTGTTATGGTATGGACCATGGGAGGTTTGGAAACACCTTATCTCTCTCTCATATTGTTTCTGATGGTTAGACTTACTTCCAAATTAATACATCAATATACTTTCCGCAGACTATTGTATTTATCTATCTTGTCGGGACTATGTTTTATCTGTCGTTTCGATGCGATATTATTTATAGCATTTCTGTTCCCTTTCCTATTCTTTAAATTGGGATGGAAATCTGCCTTTAAATGGGGTGTGATGGCAGCCATCATTCCCTTGCTTTGGTTATTATTTTCTAACTATTATTATGGAGATATATTCCCTACTTCATTTTACGAAAAACATCCACGCTTTAGCGACAGAGCATTCTTACTTCAAAATCTGAATTACATAATTGATTTTCTGGTTAGCTCCGGAATTATAGTAGTGCTCCTTATTATTATTGTATGGGGTATTGCAAACCGTTCTTTACGCTTATCGCTATCGCTCCATTTCCGCAACTCGTGGTATGCTTACTTTGGGCTTTACGCTATTTTTCTATATGGCATGGGTTCGGCCACTGTACACATGATGTTTTCTTATCGCATGTTTGTACCCTATATGTCGGTGATGGCTTTCTTATTTGCAGATATGGTAAAACAACAGGAGCTAACAAATATCTCCCGCTATTTCGCCTTTTCAATAAAAGCCATTTCACTCATCATCGTTGTATTTAATGTATGGCTTACTCATTATATTATGTACACCGCCATTAACCCATCGCGCAACCCATGGGATTACCCGCGCACAAGTTTAAACGATTACATAGTAAGTCAGGATATACTGGCCGAAAGCGGCAAACGCATAAGCGAACACTGGAAAACTCAACCTCAGTCGGCCACACGGGGGCCAAGAATACTATCGCCTGCCGAAGGTGTGGTAACTTACGACAATCCGGATGCCTATGTAATGGGCTATCTGGTTAGCTTGCGGAAGAATTACAATTTCTTTGAAGCATTGCCTGTGGCCGATTATTTTGGAAACGCATCGGTTATTCCCAATCCAATGATTGTAAATCCGGAGGCGCAAATGAAAAAGATTTACGACAAATCATCGCCTGTGTATGGCGTGGATTGCCACTGGTACATATATTTTAGAGAAGGTGTTACGGCTGCCAACCCCATACCTAATACTATTAACGGCATCACGCGAACCACAGAGTAAGGTGAGGTTTGCAGTAAAATAAATTAGATAGTAACTTTGCAAAAGCACAAACAATAATAAATAGTTCAATTAAATTACAGATTCAGTAAGCAATGGAAACCAATAACGACAGCACAAACGGAAACTCTCCAATTAATACACGTGTGTTTAAAATTGTAATATTAGCAGGCCTTGTATTGGCACCACTTATTTATTTATACGAAAACTCTGAACCACCACCTGCTATCAATCAGGCAGAGCAAACAGCCAGCCAGCCGGCTAAAACGGATATTCCAACGCTCGAAAATTTGGTAAACACCAATCCTAACTTCGATAATTTAATTAACCTTTCGATGGCTTATATCAACAATCAAATGCCCGGACGAAGTATTGATTATCTAAAAAAAGCCATTGCCCTCAATCCGAACAGTGCTATTGCTTACAATAATTTGGGAGTAGCCTATATTATGTTGCAACAATATCAGGAAGGAATTGATGCCTGCACCAAGGCACTCAGCATTGACCCCACATTTCAGCTTGCCAAGAACAATTTGAAATGGGGCACTGATGAAAAAGACAAACTGCAAGCCATCCTTAAAACACAAGAACAAACACCGAATGCAAAAAAAGATGTGGCATACTATATTGATAACGGAATGGTTTATTTTAAATTAAAAAACTACGACAAAGCCATTGAAGTATGGAGCAAAATAGGCGACCTTGACAAAAAGAATGTGAGCGCTCTTAATAATATAGGCACTGCATTTATGATGAAAGGGCAGATAGACGATGCCATAGCTTTATTTAAAAAAGCTATTGAATACGAGCCCAACAATCAACTGGCAAAAAATAATCTGGCTTGGGCTCAGGGCGAAAAAGCAAAGACAAGCAGTCCAAAATAAAATAGCATTGTCTTAGCAAACTTACAGATTGTTTATTCGGCTTTTATCCTTCAGCATTTAGAAATTAGGTAATAGAAATCTACATTTCTTAAATTCTATTACCTTTGCCCCTCTTTAAATGGCACTATTCGGACTTTTTTCGGGAAATAAAAAAAATGCAGAAGGCGAAATGTCGTTCTGGGGGCATATTGATGCCCTGAGGGGACACCTGTTTCGTATGGTAGTGGTGGTATTGGCCATTGCTATTGTCACCTTTTTTTACCCTGAAATATTATTCGATAAAATAATTTTCGGCCCGCTTAAGAGCGACTTCTTAACCTATCGTGCTTTTTGCCACTTGGGCCATTGGCTGCAAGCACAGGGCCTGTTTAAAGACGGTAACGACCTTTGTTTTGGTAATTACACCTTCCATCTTCAGAGTTTAGGCCTTGCCGACCAGTTTACTTCGCAAATGTGGATAGCTATCATAGCCGGCCTTATCATTGGCGCTCCTTATGTGTTGTGGGAGGTGTGGCGATTTATTAAACCTGCTTTGCTCGATAAAGAGAAAAAAGCTTCCACTGCTTTTATCATTTCGGCCACCGGCTTATTCCTGTCGGGAGTGCTGTTTTCGTATTATATTATAGTGCCCCTTATGGTCAACTTTCTGGGCAATTACAAAGTATCGGCCATGGTCGAAAACAACTTTACCATGGACTCTTACATATCCACCATCACCACCCTAACCCTGGCCACCGGACTTATATTTGAACTACCCATTATCGTATTTTTCCTTACCAAGTTTGGACTAATGTCACCACAGTTTATGCGCAAATACCGCAAACACGCCATTGTGGTTATCCTTATTGTAGCTGGTGTTATCACCCCTTCGCCCGACATGACCTCTCAGTTGCTCGTGGCATTTCCGCTCTATATGCTTTACGAACTCAGCATTTTTGTTTCCATGTACGAAATGAAACGTAAAGCCAAAGCTGAATAAGGAAATTGGCTGTAGGCAATACTAAATAATCAATAGCCAATAATCGATAATCAATACTCGATAGTCAATACTAATTAATCATTAGTAAACCATCCTCACACCTTGTGGCGAGGGCTCACCCGCTTTCCATTCCAATCTTTTGCCGATGAACTATCGGCAAAAGGATTTCCATTACAATCGGGTTTAGATAGTAAGTTATCTGCTTTGGCTAACCCGTAGTGACCGTAAAATCTGCAT
>CAIYIS010000033.1 GCA_903926385.1 uncultured Bacteroidota bacterium | reverse complement strand
GCTAATCCATCGCCAACCTTTAGCGGGGGTGGAGTAGCAGGAACATTTACAGCTGCCCCAGCGGGATTAAGTATCAATGCCGCAACAGGAATAATCGATTTAACATTGAGCATTGCCGGAACCTATACTATAACAAATACTGTAACAGCCGGTGCTTGTCCTAATGTTATAGCTACATCAAGCATTACAATTACAGCCTTACCTGTTGCCACATTTAGTTATTTAGGTAGTCCTTATTGTCAGTGTGGAACAAACCCTTCTCCGACTCTTGTCTCAGGTGCCGTTACAGGAACTTTTTTATCAACACCGGGATTGGTAATAGATGCAATAACAGGTGTGGTTGATTTGTGTAGTAGCGCTGTTGGAACTTATACAATAACCAATACTATTGCGGCTTCCGGAGGATGTGCCGCGGTGATAGCCACTACTTCACTCACCATTAATCCCATTGCCAACGGTACATTCAGTTATGCAGGCATCACTTTTTGTTCAGGAGGAAGTAATCCTTCTCCAACTTTCAGCGGAGGAGGTGTTGGAGGTATATTCACTTCAACAGGAGGCATAGTACTCGATTCGATAACAGGTGTTGTTGACTTAACATTAAGTACAGCCGGAACATATATTGTTACCAATTTACCTGCCTCCATCGGTGGATGTACAGCTGTGTCGGATACTGCAATAATAATAATCGCTCCAGTTCCTATTGCAACATTCAGTTATATCGGTTCTCCTTATTGTCAGAACGCATCTAATCCTTTACCTACATTTAGTGGAGGAGGAGTTGCAGGTGTTTTTTCTTCTTCTGTTGGTATTGTAATAGATTCAATCACCGGTTTGGTTGATTTGGTAAATAGTTTACCCGGAACCTACACTGTCACCAATACAATTGCTGCTAACGGAGCCTGTTCAGGTGCATCATTCTCATCAACCATTACAATTATTTCTAGTCCAATTGCGAACTTTAGTTATATTGGAACACCTTATTGTGTGGGTTCATCAAACCCTTCTCCAACATTTAGTGGAGGAGGTATTGCAGGTCACTTTACTTCAACTCCTGGTTTAGTACTTGATTCTATAACAGGAATAGTTGATGTTGCTTCAAGTATACCTGGCACCTACACAGTTACCAATACTGTGTCTGTAGCAGGATGTTCTCCTGTTGTGTTCACTTCTGTAATCAATATTTCTCCGGTAACAGCAAATGCAGGAGTGGATTTAACTTTTATATGCGGAACACCAACGGTTACACTTGACGGAAGCTTGTCTTCCAGCGGTGTGAATATTGTTTATTTATGGACAACAGCAAATGGTCAAATTGTTTCGGGAGCAACCACCACCGCTCCAATTGCAGATTCCGCGGGTACATATATTATTACCGTTACTGATACAGCGGGAAATTGTTCCGCATCAGATACTGTAGTCGTGTCAGGTGCTCCGGGACCTTTAGCTTCATTTACAGCTAATCCTACTGCCGGTTCGCCACCTTTAACTGTTAATTTTACAAATACAAGTATAGGTGGGAATAGTTTTATCTGGACTTTTGGTACCGGAGATTCTTCACTAGTAAATAGTCCGAATTATATTTACACAAATTCAGGAACCTACAGTGTAGTGTTGACAGTGCATGATACTGCAGGATGTAATGATACTGCTTCGTTTAGCATATTTGTGTACGATAGTTATTCACTCGTTGTCGGAAATGTATTCACTCCAAACGATGATGGTTTTAATGACTTGTTTATGATTAATTGTTCAGGTGTACAAACCATAGAAGGCGACATTTATGATCGTTGGGGTGTAAAAGTATTTACATTCCATGCACCAAAAGAGGGATGGGATGGAAGAACGATTACTGGGCAAAATGCTCTTCCAGGCACCTATTATTACATTGTTAAAACTATAGATTTTGAAGGCAAGGAACACGAAGATAAAGGTTTTTTTGTTTTGATAAGGTAAAGGATATCAACTTAGATATTCTAAATGATTATACAACTCCTTATTTCTCCCCAAAAAATAAATCAATTCGACCTTCAATACTAAATAACTTTTATTCGTGATGTTTTTTGCCTTTTGAAATGGTTAAGTTCAAAAAGGAAACTTTGCCAAAGATGATATTGGTAATTGCTTTTCATTACTAAATGAAATTATACTCCGACTTAACAAAGTTTATTACTTTTCGTTAAAGATATAATTTGTCTGTAAATTATGGACGCGCTTTAATGCTGATTTATTTTTTGTATTTACAACTTCATGCAGAAACGATACTAGAAAAAGCATTTCTGAATTAGCTACACATTCTGTAGGGGAATTCTTAAGTAAAAAGGAAACAAGTTTTTGTGATAAGAGTGCAGTATCATCAGACAACAGAAGTGCAAATGAAGAAAAAGATCCTCAAGATATGATTTGGAAAATAAAATCGTCCCGGATTTGAACGATACAACATTGCTAAACCTTATTTACGGAAGTTATTTGAATAACAAAAACCAATATTGTTACGTTTTGGGGCCTCAGATTTGGAATAATCAAGATTCTGTTTACATAAGTGTAGAAGAAAATTAGGCGATGATTATACCAAAATCATATATCTGAGAGGAGTACTTGCTCTGACAGTTGTCAATCATAATCACTATATGGAAACCTCATTGTTGCTAAATAGAACTGGAAAGAATTGGAAAGTTGCTGATGTCAGTTTTTACAACGATGTGATAGATTATAATTCTGTTAAGTTGGCCGGAATATTTGATAAACACCTCTTGATAAAATATACTACAGAATTTGTTTACATTGGAGGGGTTGAGTTTGGATATTTTGATTATACTTTTATTTCAATATCAAACCTAAAAGGAGGTCATGTTGGGTTTGTTTTGTCTGCTTCTAATACAGCCGGTTATCAGTGTTTTAAGAGAGGAGGAAGGAGCAGAATAAAGATGCGATTGTTATTTAAGAGAAGGGGAAGAAATTTTTCACAACGATAATACGGAAGATTATCTTGTGTTTGAATTCGATTTCAAGAAAACCACCTATGATTGTAATATCAAAAGCCCACATGTAATTAAGGCCTTTCAGAAGAGGTTAATGAATACCGACACCACTCATTTGATCAAGGGAAATAATATTAGTGATTTTTGGGAAGAAATAGAAGGTAGCATATCCAGTTATGGTGCAGATATTCAGAGTGTTTTTAAGTGTAAATATAGATAAATTATGAAGATAAATAGTGTTTCTTTTTCATTTCTATTGACAATTTTGGTTTGTGTAATCCTGCTAGAAATCTTCATAAAAACATTACCATTAATTTATTCTAATATATCAACCTTTAGATTGAATTTTCTTTGCCTATAAATTTTTAAATTAGGCTCAGGGACTCTTTCACTTTTTTTTAGTGAAATTTAGATATGAACAATTGCCTAGTTTTCGTCTAAAAAAACTTGAAATAGTAAATTATATTTGTATGTTTGCGACAAGTTATTGAAAGCAATATTTGAATATATCGCTTTCAATATTTTTTAAAATAATACGCTTTGAAGAAATTTGCAGGAATTCTTTTGTTTGTAATTGTATTTGTGTCTTATTCTTTTTCTCAGAATAAGACAATTGCAAGGGCTATTGCTTACCTAAATTACAATGAGGAGAAGACCATAAGCGAAAAAGGTATGATTGTGTATTCTACTTCTTTTTTTGTTAAGCATATTCAAATGGACGAAGAAACAAAGAGTCAGCATATCAGTAACGTTTTGAATTCTAACTTCCCTTTTTCAGAATTGAAATTGGTTAACATTACTGAAAACAACAATTTGACAGATAAAGGATTTATGGTTGTAATAGTTGTAAAAGCTTCTGATAAAAATGACCTTACAGCAAAAATTAAATATTTACTTCAAGAATTGAATATTTTAAACGTGAATTACAATAACTCTGAATATAAATTAACCGATTTTAAATTTTAAACGAACTTACAAATCAAAGATTAAAAATGAAAAAAAGAATACTTTCTATTGCAGTATGTATGCTTCCTCTATTGTCATTTGGACAACAAAGCTATGCACATTTTGAAGCGAATGTTGCAGGAATTCCGGCAAATTCTGTGTTGACTCAGGAAATCACTCGCCCAAAAGTAGTGTTGACACAGGAAGGATATAATCAAATGAAATTGGACGGAGCGCTAAATCCCAATGTTGATTATGTATTTATAGAGGATAGCAATAATCAACCAGTCCATATTCCGGTTACAAAAGAACATCTTGACAGAATGAATTATGCTCATAACGAAAAAACGTTGAGTACTCAGTGTGATTGTTTGGTTCCATTAGATGGATCGTTTAGTGTGGCCGAATTTGTTGGCGGTTCACCACCTGATTATAGAAATGATGATTTGTCAACAGCCGCTAAGGCATTGCCTTTTACATTTTGTATGTATGGAACCAATTATAATCAGATTTTTATTAATAATAATGGTAATATTACATTCGGTGCTGGCTACGGTCCTTACACTTCTTTCAGTTTCCCTTCAAACACAATACCTGCCATGGTAGCACCTTTCTGGGCAGATGTTATGACAACCAATGCCGGTAGTGGTTTGGTATATTATAAAATTACTCCTACTTATGCTATCGTGAAATGGCAGGCAGTGGGTTATTTTAACAATCATGCCGATAAGGTTAATACTTTTCAGCTAATTATTACCGATGGAAGCGACCCAATTATTGCGAATGGAGCAAATATTGCTTTCTGTTATGGTGATATGCAATGGACAACAGGAGATGTTTCTGGAGGGGTTAATGGATTTGGTGGGACTCCGGCAACAGTTGGTGTAAACAAAGGAGATGGAATTAATTTTGCTCAAGTAGGACGTTTTGATCAACCTGGTTCAGCGTATAATGGAACAACACTCGCAAGTGGAGTGTCATGGTTAGATAATCAGTCTTTTTTCTTTAATACATGTTCCATATCAAATAATATCTCTCCTATTGCTGCTGGTTTGAATAACTGTGATACCTTGCATGTATGTGGAGCTAATGATTCTCTCATACTTTCAGCATTGTTTCTGTCTCCCGAACTTGGACAAAATACGGTAATTAATGTAAATCTTAATGGCACACAAAATGCTTCTGTTATTGTCAATGTGTCTGGAAATGTTGCTTTTGCGCAAGTATTAATTTATGCATCATCCTTAAATTATGGAAATAATCAGATCACTTTCACTGCAACCGACAATGGAGTCCCTGCCGGAATAACCACAGTAATTTCGAATGTTTATATTGATTCATCTACGGTATCTTCGTTAAACCCAAGTATTACCGGTACCTTAGGAATGTGTCAGGGGAGTGCAACAACTCTAAGTGTTACACCTACTACTTATGATTCCTATTTATGGAGTACTGGCTCAAATAACACTTCAATCACCGTAACCAATCCCGGTCAGTATTGGGTGACTTCAACTTTAAATGGCTGTCATAAAACCAATCTTGTTACTGTTGCATCTACTCCTGCTGCATATTTTAGCTATGTGGGAACGCCTTATTGCCAAAATGCGGCTAATCCTTCACCAACATTTTCGGCAAATGCAGCAGCCGGAACATTTACCTCTACTCCCGGTTTGGTTATAAACTCAAGCACAGGTGTGGTAAATTTATCAGCGAGTACACCCGGGACATATACTGTAACAAATACTGTTCCTGCTCAGTCAGGGTGTCCTGCAGTATCAGCTACTTCCACTATTACTATAACAGCGGTTCAGGTTGCTACATTTAGTTATGTTGGAGGACCTTTCTGTCAGGTTGGTGGTGTGAATCCGGCTCCATCGTATTCAGGTGGTGCCTTCGGAGGAACGTTTACTTCTGTACCAGCAGGTTTATCAATTAATGCTGCAACAGGTGTGGTGAATGCCTCACTTACCTCACCCGGAACATATACTGTTACAAATACAATACCTGCGGCTAACGGTTGCCCTGCAGCTACAGCTACAGCTACGATTACCATAATGCCAGCTGCTGTTGCATCATTTACCTATTTAGGTAGTCCATATTGTAAAACCGGCACTAATCCATCTCCTACATATTTTGGAGGGGGAATAGCAGGAACTTTTACGGCAACACCTGCAGGTTTGGTTATTGTGGCAGGTTCTGGGACTGTAAATTTATCAGCTAGTGCTGCGGGTACATATTCTGTAACAAATACTCTTCCCGCTATGGGACCTTGTCCTGCTCAGACTTACACAGCGACCATCACAATAACAGCTCCTCCTGTGGGGACATTCAGTTTTACCGGATCACCTTATTGTCATGGAGGTTCTGTTAATCCCTTGCCTACTTTTTCTGGTGCAGGAGTAGGGGGAACATTTACGGCTTCACCGGTAGGTTTAGTTATTAATCCTACAACAGGGCTTGTGAATCTTACGACTTCTAGTGTGGGAACTTATACCGTGACCAATACTTTACCTGCAGCAAATGGCTGCCCGGCTGTGTTGGCAACCGCTACCATTACCATTGTTCCGGGAGCTATTGCTACATTTAGTTATTTAGGCGATCCTTATTGTCAGGGCGCAGGAAACCCTCTTCCTACTTTTAGTGGAGGTGGAATAGGTGGTGTGTTTTCGGGAGACCCTGGATTAGTAATTACACCAGGATCCGGATTAGTCGATTTGTCAGCTACACCTGCAGGAACCTACAATGTGACAAATACCTTACCTCCAATGAATGGATGTGCATCGGTATCTTACTCCACAACAATTTCGATTACGGAGTTGCCATCTGGGACATTTGATTATCCAGGAAATCCATTTTGCCAAACAGCAGGAATTGTTTCAGCAAATTTTATTGGTATTGGCCAACCTGGAATATTTTCATCGTCATCATTGAATTTAGTAGTAGATCCTAACTCTGCAGATATTGATATTTCAAGTAGCCAACCAGGAACATATTGGGTGTATAACTTATTACCTGCTTCTGATGGTTGTCCTGATGTGCTAGATTCGACACAGGTAACAATTACATCTGCACCAGTGGCAACCTTCGGTTATGTAAATACTCCATATTGTCAAAATGGAAGTAATCCAACTCCGACATTTAACAGCGGAGGAATCGGTGGCGTATTTTCTTCAACACCTGGTTTAGTTATCAATCCAGCAACAGGTTTAGTTGACTTGGTTTCGAGTACAGCAGGAACGTATACAGTAACAAATACTGTTTCGCCTACAGGATGTCCTTCAGTCGCCTCAACATCAACCATCACAATAGATGCCGTTGCTGATGCTGCATTCAGTTATACTGGTACACCATACTGTGTTGGTGGTGCCAACCCTTCACCTACTCTTGGTTCTGGTGCAATTGCCGGAACATTCAGTTCAACTCTAGGATTGTCAATTGATGCATCAACAGGTGTTGTGAATCTAGCTTTGACGACTCCAGGAACCTATACTGTAACAAATACAATTGCTGCTGTGGGAGCATGTCCTGCTGTAACTGCAACAGCGACTATTACGGTTGCAACAGCCTTTGCAGCTTCATTTAACTATTCAGGAACTCCTTATTGTCAAAATGCTGGTAACCCTTCGCCAAACTTCACAGGAGGCGGAGTTGCAGGAGCGTTTACTTCTACTTCAGGGTTAACTATTGACGGAACAACAGGAATTGTGAACCTAGCATTGAGTACACCAGGAACCTATACAGTTACAAATACTATAGCGGCTTCCGGCGGATGTCCATTAGTGGCGGCTACAACTACCATAACAATAACAGCGGAGCCAATTGCTACATTCAGTTATACAGGAACTCCTTATTGTACCGGAGCAGCGAATCCAGGACCAACATTTGGACCGGGCGGAGTTGCAGGAACGTTTACATCCACTCTCGGTTTGATTATTAACCCTTCAACAGGAGTTGTAGATTTAGGATCGAGTACACCGGGAACGTATGTGATTACTAATACCATTGCATCAGCAGGAGGTTGTCCTGTGGTTACAGCAACATCTTCTATTACTATTAATACAATGGCGGTTGCTACATATATGTACACAGGTAACCCATATTGCCAGAACGCTAGTAATCCTGTTCCTTCTTATTCAGGAGGAGGTTCAGCGGGCAACTTTACTTCAACTACTGGATTAGTAATTGATGCGGCAACTGGAATTGTTGATCTCGCTTCAAGTACACCGGGGACTTATATTGTTACAAACAGTATTGCCGCTGTTGGAGGCTGTGCTGCTGCTTCGGATACTGGTTTAGTTGTTATAGTAGCATTGCCTGTTACAAACTTCAGCTATACCGGAACACCATACTGTCAGGGAGGAACAAATCCTTTGCCTACATTTAATGGAGGAGGAACGGCTGGTACATTCTCTTCAACTGCAGGTTTGATTATTAACCCTTCAACCGGTTTAATTGACCTTGCAAGTTCTACTCCGGGCAATTATACAGTAACTAATCAAATATTCTCGGCTGCCTGCGGAACAATCACCTCCACAGCTTCTGTTTCTATAGTAGGTACGTTTGTTGCATCGTTTAATTACGCAGGAACTCCTTATTGTCAGAATGGAATTGATCCTTCTCCAACTTTTGTTAATAGTGGAGTTGCAGGAACATTTACTTCAACTTCAGGATTAGTGATTAACCCTTCTACAGGTTTGGTAACATTGGCTTCAAGTACTCCCGGAACTTATATGGTTGTGAACACCATTACAACGGTGGGCTGTCCTTCAGCAATAGATAGTTCGACAATAACCATAGCAGCTCCTGTATTCGGTAATTTTAGTTATACAGGTTCACCATATTGTCAGGGAGCAGGTACTGCTTCTGTAACATATAGTGGTTTAGGTGTAGCCGGAACATTTACTTCCACTCCTGGTTTGATAATTAACTCTACAACTGGAGATGTTGATTTATTAACAAGCATTGCGGGTACATATACAGTAACCAATACAGTTAGTGCTGCTGCTGGTTGTTCACCTGCAGTAGCGACATCTACAATTACTATTGGACTTGCTCCTGTATCTACTTTTAGTTACTTAGGTACTCCATATTGTCAGAATGCACCAAATCCAAATCCTACATATAGTGGAGGCGGAGTTGCAGGTAATTTTACATTTAGTCCGGGAGGATTAAGTATTAATCCAACAACAGGCACAGTAAATTTGATGGGAAGTACACCTGGAACTTATACAGTAACCAATGTGGTTACAGCTTCTGGTTGTCCTGCCGCTACATCCTCTGCTTCTATTTCCATTACAGCTCCTGGTGTTGCTACATTTAGTTACACAGGCAGTCCTTTCTGTCAGAATGTGACTAACCCGCTTCCTACTTTAGGAGCCGGAGCTACAGCAGGAACATATACAGCTACAGGTGGTTTGCCAATTAATTCGGTGACTGGTGAGGTGAACATGGCCACAGCACTTCCAGGAACCTATACAATTACCAATACATTGGCTGCATTAGGAGGTTGTCCTCAGATTTCAGCTAGTACATCTATTATAGTGAATGGAATTCAGAATGCTACATTTGCATATGGAGCAAGTACCTATTGTACTTCCAGTTCACCTGTAAGTCCTTCTAATGTGGTAACTGCAGGAGGTACTTTCTCGTCCACTATCGGATTGACCATATCATCTTCAGGTACTATTACACCGTCATCAAGTACCGCAGGAACTTATGTTGTAACTTATACAACTCCGGGACCATGTGCATCTACAAGTACTCAAACGGTTACTGTGAATGCTTCACCAGTTGCTAATGCGGGTTCTACTCAAACTTTATCTTGCGGAGCGGGAACAGTTACTTTATCTGGAACAAGTCCATGTTCAACATGTACCTACAATTGGACGGGTGGAACAATAGTTTCGGGAGGAACAACATTAACTCCTGTTGTTAGTGCTACTGGAACCTATACACTTACGGTAACGGATAACTCTTCAGCAGCATGTTCTTCTACTAGTACAGTGGTTGTAAATTCAACTCCTGCTCCTACGTCAAGCTTTACAGCTAATCCAACTTCAGGAACACCTCCATTGATAGTTAATTTTACAAATACAAGTTCCAATTCAACGAATTATATTTGGTCATTCCCGGGAGGAGACCCTGCTAACTATTTCGGAAGCAACCCACCTCCTGTGACGTATAGCACTACAGGTGCTTACAGTGTGATTCTGTATGCATATAATGGCGCATGTGTTGACAGTACTATCGAAACAATTTTGGTTCATGATGGATATACAATGTTAATTCCAAACGTATTTAGTCCAAACGGAGATGGTATAAACGATT
The DNA here is from genome assembly GCA_903926385.1 of uncultured Bacteroidota bacterium. GTDB lineage: Bacteria > Bacteroidota > Bacteroidia > 2-12-FULL-35-15 > 2-12-FULL-35-15 > 2-12-FULL-35-15. Next base: position 59,788 of record CAIYIS010000033.1, on the reverse strand, counting down.
TCTTTACACTTATTTCTACCGGAGTTACTTCCTTCTCAGGAGCTATTTATGACAGATGGGGATTGAAGATGTATGAATGGTCGGATGTTACAAAAGGCTGGGATGGGCATAACAAATCGGGAGGATTAGCTCAGGACGGAACATACTATTATATTATTACTTCTGCTGGATATGGTAGTACGGAACATACCGATCAAGGTTTCTTCTTATTGACCAGATAAATTTAATAATAAGTAAAACATAGTAATAGCCGCAAATCTGCGGTTAGATTTCAGAGAACCTCAAGGGAGTAAAATCCTTGAGGTTCTTTTTTTGTAACTATGTAAATTAGCTTTGCAAGCATGCAAACAGGTCTTGCAGACATGTAAACGTTTTAGGTGCTTTTGTCCAAATTCTATTATTACCTAAAAAACTTCAGAAATCTCTAATTTTGATGCAACCTTTGTAGTAAAAAAAACGTCTTGTTTATAAGGGTGTTAATAACTAAGGGGCGTTTTGTTGATAAATTGGCAATTCTTTCGCACTTTTGTTCTCGAATTATATAAAAACGTAAGAAGAAAAATACATTAAAAACCTAACTAAATCAGTAAATTAATAGTACTCGAGTTGGTATGTCGAATGACTGAACCCGCTTGCTGTATTGTTTTTTAGTATCAACCAATTAAAAAAAATAATATGAAACACAATTACGCACGTATGGCCTTATTACTAGTATTCTTCATAGCGGGGACTACACAATTTTCGGTAACAGCCGGTCCGTTTTCCAGTTCAACATTCTCTCAATTGATTGTTTCTGCAATCGGAAATAATTCAACGAATGATGACCCTAGCTTTATTGTAACATTGTCGAAAAATGGAGGAGATATGGATGCCCATGTTTCATTTAACGGAACGGAAGGAAGCCGAGGAACAGTTAAAATAATAAATGCCAATAATCAATTGGTAAACCAAAATGAAATCACTCTTGTTCATGCACCCGATTTTTCAGTTATTAACTTAACAGAATTTGCTCCGGGTGTTTACACCTTCGAATTAACCACTTCCACTTCTGTTCACATTACTCATTTAACCATCGATTAATTTCAAAAAATAAAACCAATGAAAAAAAATCTACTATTCTTTTTATTTTTATCAATAGGCTCGGTCTCGATTGCTCAGTTGATAACTCCATTCACAATAAGGTATGGAGTTACTCAAAAAGGAGGAATAACCATGATTGGGAATACAGCAACAAGTTGCGGGGCTGCTGTTTCATCATGTTTGTCTCACACTTGTGCTGTGGCGCATGCTGAAGTGGCTCCTGCCGGTGTTGGGGTGGACAATGATTTTGTTCAGTCTTATGCAGATGTGGATGCCGATGCCTCCACATTTATGTCGAGTAGCGACAGTTTGGCTTTGCCGAATTGTAGTTTGATATCATTTGCAGGTTTATATTGGGGCGCAGGAGGGGCTACAAATGAGGCCAACGGAACACACTGGGCAACCAGAACAACTGTAAAATTAAAAGTGAACAACGGTGCTTATCAAACCTTGACCGCTGACGCCACTTTTGACAATACAACCGGTTATAAATCTTATCATAACTTTAAGGATATTACCAGTATTGTAAGTGCTGCAGGAAGAAACGGTAGATACACCGTAGCCAACATGCCGATTATTAATGATGCCGGTAGTACCACCAATCGTTGGGGAGGGTGGATGATTGTCATCGTTTATAGAAATGATTTGATGGCATTGCGAAATCTTATTGTTTTTAACGGTTTGACAAATGTGTCATCAACAAATACAATTACCGATATTCCTCTTTCCGGGTTTTTAACACCTCCAACAGGACCTGTTAACTTTGAACTTGGATTATTAACGTATGATGGTGACAGAGGAGCATCGGCATCATCATGTGCAACAACTTATAAAGGCGATTCACTTTTGTTTAACGGTGCGGGAACATTTAGGTCTATCTCGGATGCATTGCATCCGGCAAATGATGTGTTTAATAGTACCATTTCCAATAACGGAGTAATGAATCCGTATCGAAATCCGAATTTTGGAAATACCTTAGGGCACGATGTTAATACATTTGTTCCCAACAATGCCTCGAAATTATACATTGGTAACAACGCGACAACCGCCACCATCAGGCAGAAAACAGGAGGAGAGACTTACTTGACACAGGTGGTTACTTCTGCCATAGACGTGTTTGAGCCTGATAACAGGGGAGGGTTAACCGTGGTGGATTTGAACGGAGGAACGGTACAGGCTGGCGATACACTTGAATACACGGCAACCATAAAAAACATTGGTTCCAATCCATCCATCAATACTTATGTTGTAGATACATTTCCGATAAATTGTCATTTTGTTCCAGGTTCCATGCAGGTAGTGTATGGACCAAATACAGGGTTAAAAACAGATGTCTTAGGCGATGATCAAGGCGATTTTTTCTCAGTAGCGGGTGCCATAAAAATTAGAATAGGAACGGGAGCCAACGCAGTAGCAGGAGGAATCATCCAAAATTCGATATTTGGAAGCGATAGTACTCAGGTAAAGTTCAGAGTAACTGCCACCACCGATTGTATAGTCTTATTATGTAATAGTGTTATTGCAAACCGCTTTCATGTGGTCGGTAGTGGATTTGTTTCGGGCAATACATTCGACTCGGGTAGTAATCCTACCATATTCGATTCCGGAGGATGTCCCGTCCAGGGAACAACCAACACTCCGATAACTTCCATTGTTTGCCAGCCACCAGTTGCCACCAATAATTCACCGGCATGTATAGGCGGAAATATAAATTTGTTTGTAGAATCATCTCCTAACGCCACTTATTCTTGGACAGGGCCAAACGGATTTACATCTAACCAGCAAAATCCTGTATTAACCAATGTTACTGCAGCCAATGCCGGTCCTTATACAGTTACCATTTCGGTCACCGGAACTAACTGTACTTTTACTGCTACTTCCACATCGGTTTCTGTAAACCCAACACCGACTATGACATCAGGAAATACGGCAACTATTTGCAGTGGTGGAACATTTTCAATTCCTCTGACCTCTAGTTTGGCAGGAACATTTACATGGATAGCTGCTGATAATGCAAATACAACCGGAGAGAGTACAACTTTACAAACTACTTCCACCTTAAGCAATACTATAATTAATACATCAGCCGTTCCTCAAACGGTAACGTATACTGTAACCCCAATAGCATCTTCGAGTAATTGTGCGGGAGCTACACAAACTGTTACTGTAACTGTTAATCCTGCACCGGCAATGACCAGTGCAAGTTCAGCAACCATTTGTTCGGGAGGCACGGTGAGTATACCTTTGACTGCATCAGTTGCTTCGACTTACACATGGATAGCAACAGATAATCCAAATGTAACAGGAGAAAGCACGACAACACAAACTACCACCACATTAAGTAATACCTTAGTGAATACTTCTCTGGTTCCTCAAACGGTTACTTATACAGTAACACCAACAGGAACACAGTTTGGATGTGCAACAGCTTCTCCTCAAATTGTAACGGTAACAGTTAATCCTGTGCCGGCTATGACCAGTTCGAATAATACAACTGTATGTAGCGGAACGGCTCTGAACTTTCCATTAACTGCTTCTGTGAACGGAACATTTACATGGATAGCTGCAGACAACACGAATACCACAGGTGAAAGTTTGACTACACAATCTACATCTACCATAAACAATACTATAATTAATACCTCCACTATTCCTCAAACGGTAACTTATTCGGTAATTCCAACTAGTACTATCGGAAGTTGTGTGGGTGCTGCTCAATCATTATCGGTGCTGGTTAATCCTACTCCGGTTATGATTAGTCAGAATACGGCTACGGTGTGTAGCGGAACTGCTTTGAACATTGCTCTTGTGGCAAACATTGCCGGAACATTTACATGGATAGCTGCAGATAACGCCAACACCACAGGAGAAAGCACAACTTCACAGTCTACATCAACAGTAACGGATATTATTACCAATACCAGCAATGTTCCTCAAACGGTAACTTACACCATTATTCCAACAGCAACAGTTGGAGGATGTGCAGGAGCATCGCAAACATTAACGGTAACGGTTAATCCAACTCCTAGCATGACATCCAGTGCTTTGGCAACGATATGCAGTGGAAGTGCTTTATCCATTCCTTTGACATCTAACATGGCCTCTTCGTTTACCTGGATTGCTGCTAACAATCCGAATACAACAGGAGAAAGTACAGCTCTTCAATCGACCTCTACTATTAATAATACCATAACCAATAACTCTACCGTGCCGGAAACGGTAACGTATACCGTAACTCCGATAGCTACTGCAGGTGGATGTTCGGGTGCAGGGCAAACGGTAACAGTAATAGTAAATCCTAAACCGGTGATGTCGTCAACAAATGCTGCTATTATATGCAGTGGTTCTGTGGTAAGCATTCCGCTTACATCGGCAGTGCCGAGCACCTACACATGGGTAGCTGCCAACAATCCGAATACAACCGGGGAGACAACAACACTTCAAAACAGTTCGACATTAACAGATAATATTATCAATAATACAGGAGTTCCTCAAACGGTAACATATACAGTTATTCCAACTGCCACCACTGGCGGATGTGTGGGAGTTAGTCAAACGGTTTCAGTGACGGTTAATCCTTCTCCAAGTATGACATCGGCAAACTCTGCAACCATTTGTAGTGGAAGTACAGTAACCATTCAGTTGACATCAAATTTGGCATCTTCTTATACATGGATAGCGGGAGATAATCCAAATACAAGTGGAGAAACAACAACATTGCAAACTACCGGAACATTAACAGATGTTATCTTTAATCCGGGAACAGTTGCTCAGATAGTAACGTATACGGTAACTCCTACTTCCACACAAGGAGGTTGTGTTTCGCTTACACCACAAACAGTATCGGTAACTGTGAATCCGATGGACAGTGCAGCATTTACATATTCATCTATTACTTTTTGTCAAACAGGGACGGACCCGTTACCATTGGTAACAGGAACAGGAGGCGGAACGTTTACATCAACTCCTGCCGGATTAGTGATAAACAGCAGTACAGGTTTGGTAGATTTATCAGCTTCGGGACTTAGTTCTTATACCATAACTTATCAGACCAACGGTGTTTGTCCGAATTCGAGTTCGGTAAGTTTTTCGATAACAACTGCACCATCGGCTACATTTAATTATGGAACACAAGTGTTTTGTCATGGGGGTACTAATCCATTACCGGTATTTATTCCACCTGCATTTGGGCAATTGTACACCGCTACACCGGCAGGTATTGTGTTAGATTCATTGACAGGAGAAATAAATCTTACACTAAGCACACCGGGAACGTATACTATTACTAATACCATTGCAGCAGCAGATGGTTGTGCCGCAGCAAATGCTTCTACAGTAATTACCATTAGTCCGGAAGTAATAATTAATGCAGGAACAGATGATGCAATTTGCTCTGGAAATGCATATACTTTATCAGGAACATTTTCTAACGGAGCCACTGCCTTGACATGGACTACCAGTGGAACAGGTCCATTTAATAATGCATCGCTTGCTAATGCAGTGTACACACCATCAGCAGCAGATATTGCTGCAGGTAGCGTAACCTTAACGGCAACCTCTAACGACCCTACAGGACCTTGTACGGCATTGTCGGATAGTATGGTATTAACCATTAATCCGATTGTTACCATAAGTGCAGGAAGTAATGATAATTTATGTTCGGGAGGAAGTTATACACTAAACGGAACATTTGGAGGAGGAGCCACCTCAATATTGTGGACTACTTCTGGAAGCGGAACATTTAATAATGCTACTTTGCCAAATGCAGTTTACACACCTTCGGTAGCAGATATCACAGCAGGTACGGTAACTCTAACCATAACCAGTAACGACCCTGCCGGACCATGTACTTCGCAGAATGCAAGTGTAGTTTTAACCATTAATCCATTTGCCAGTGTAAATGCAGGTGGAGATGCCACAGTTTGTGCTTTGTCAGGCTATACGTTATCAGGCAGTTTTGGAGGAGGTGCTACAGCAGGCGTTTGGAGCACGACAGGAACGGGAACTTTTAATAACACTTCATTGCCATCGGCTATTTATACAGCCAGTAATGCCGATGCAACAGCAGGAAGTGTGATGTTGATATTTACATCGAACGACCCTCAGGGAATTTGCGGAAGTGTAGCAGATACGATGCTTCTAACTGTAAATCCTCTCGACAATGCTTCGTTTGCCTATTCAGGTTCTACATTCTGTCAGACTGGAACAAATCCGACACCGACCATAAACGGAACTTTGGGAGGAACCTTTACAGCATCACCGGCAGGTTTAATAATTAATGCTTCCACAGGAACCATTAATTTGGGAGCTTCCGGATTAAATACCTATACGGTTCATTATACAACTAACGGAGTGTGTCCGAAAAGCGATTCGGCAACTATAACCATTACAAATTCTATTTCGGCATTGTTCAGTTACAACCCGAATATCTATTGTAAGAATAGTGCGAATGCGGTGCCGGTATTCCCTTCAGGTTCGAGTGCGGGAGTATTTACATCTATTCCTTTCGGGTTAGTGTTTGTAAACTCAATGACAGGAGTGGTAGATTTAACAGCAAGTGCAGTGGGAACTTATCAGGTGACTAATTATATTGCTGCTTCGGGTGGTTGTGCTGCCGATACTGTTATAGGTACAATTACCATCAATCCTCCGGCTACTATGAATGCCAATGTAGATGACACCATTTGTTCAGGAAATACATATATCATGGAAGGAATAATGGGAGGAGTAGCCACATCCATGCTATGGACTACAAGCGGAACAGGGACATTTACCAACGCTACTTCGGTTAACGCTGTTTATACACCTTCGGCAGCTGATATAGCAGCAGGAAGTGTGGTGCTTACGGCTACTACCAACGACCCTGTGGGGCCATGCGGAACAGCAACTGATGCAATGACTTTATTTATTCAGCCAACAGCTACTTCGAATGCAGGGGCTAATGCTACTATTTGTGCTACTTCTAACTATACACTATCAGGTGTAATAGGTGGAGGAGGAATTTCGGGAACATGGAGCACGCTTGGAACAGGAACATTTGATAATACAACCATACCAAATGCAACCTATACCCCTTCGGCAGGAGATGATGCAGCAGGAAGTGTGATATTGGTTTATTCATCAAACGACCCGGTAGGAGAATGTGCATCGGTTACCGATAGCATTACCTTAACCATTACTCCTCGCGATAGCGCAGCATTTTCTTATACCGGAAGTACGTTCTGTCAATCGGGAGTAAATCCTGTACCTACGGTAACCGGCCTAGCAGGTGGAATATTTACAGCATCACCGAGTGGACTTAGCGTTAATCCGGTAACAGGAGAAATAATATTGGCTACATCTCAGGCAGGAACTTTTGGGGTGATGTATCATACCACCGGAGTTTGTCCTGATTCGGCAACGGTACAAATTACAATAACCAATGCCAATGTGGCATCGTTTCATTATAACGGACCTTATTGCGAACACAGTCAGCCCGACCCAATGCCTACCTACGTGGGAACAGGAAGTCCTGGTTCGTTTACCTATTTTCCGGGAGGATTAATTATTAATAGCGGAACCGGACAAATAGATATGGCTAATAGTGTGGCTGGTGTTTATACTATTATTAATAGTATTGCTCCATCGGGAGGATGTGCAGCGGCAGTAGATAGCGCAGTGGTTGTAATTACAGCCTTGGATGCAGCTACCATAACGTATCCAAATACTACGTATTGCTCTAATGCAGTTAATCCTCTACCGACCATTACCGGTACTTCTGGTGGGGTGTTTGCAAGTACGCTTGGCGGTAGTTTGAATAGTTCAACAGGAGAAATTACAATGCCGGTAGCGGCAGGAACCTACACGGTGAATTATACCACTTCGGGAGTTTGCCCTAATACCGTATCGACTTCATTAACCGTAATAGGGGCTCCTACAGCTAATGCAGGACCGTTGCAAAACTTGGGATGTAATGGTACTCTTCAGCTAAACGGAACAGGTTCGAGCTCGGGTAATACTATTACTTATATGTGGAATACAGCAGGAGGAAATATAGTTTCGGGAGGTACTACTAACACTGCTACAATTAACCAATCGGGAGTATATACCTTGCTGGTTACTGATACATCTACCGGATGTTCGGAAACGGATACAGTAACTGTTCAGGATATTCCGCCACCGGTGGCTTCGTTTACCACTTCGCCCGACCCGGCTACAGGAATAGTTCCGCTTACCATTACATTTACCAATACAAGTACCAATGCCAACTCGGTGTTGTGGACTTTTGGTGACGGAACTTCGAGTACGCTCGATAACCCTACTCATGTGTTTAACGGAACGGGAAGTTATCCGGTAATGCTTTATGTATCGTATGATGGTAATTGTATAGATTCATCGGAAGTGATAGTGGTGGTGTATGACGGATTCTCAGTTATTATTCCGAATGTGTTTACGCCTAATAACGACTTGGTGAATGATGTGTTTACCATTCAATCTACGGCAGTGGCTAGTTTAAATTGTGTAGTGTTCGACCGCTGGGGATTGAAGATATACGAATGGCATACTGTGCAGGGAGGATGGGATGGACATAATGCCAGCGGACAAAATGCGGCTGATGGTACGTATTATTTTATGCTCGATTTGATAGATGCTGCCGGATTGGGTCATAATTATAAAGGATCGTTTACGCTAATACGTAATTAGCGTGTGGTTGGTTGGTTGATTGGAAAAAAGGTCCCGAAGAGATTCGGGACTTTTTTTTTGGTTACATAAGTTTAAAGTTAGAAAGTTTAAAGTTGTCATTGCCAGCGTAGCGCAGCAATCTCTATAGTACCATTGGGCAATCACCAATCAACCTTCACCATTCGCCAATCACCAATAAAAAAGGCCCCGAACATTTCTGCCCCGAGCCCCATTCATAATTTATAATACATAATTTATAATTTCCTCTACTCTTTTACAAACTTCTTATAAAAGTTTTGTTTTTCATTTTGCACTCTGACAAAATAAACGCCCGAAGGGAGAGCAGAAATATCTATTTCTTTTGTGTGGGTTGTATTTGGTGAAGTAAACACAATTTCTCCCAATACATTATAGATGGTTATTGTTCCACCTCCTTTTGCAAAGGTAAGTGTGAGGCTATTTGTTGCAGGGTTTGGATAAACCTCTACCATATCCTCCTTATTGTTTTCATTTACCCCTACCCCATCACAAACACTCACCATCACCGTATCCACGGTGGTTTCACAAGGCGTTGTTTGTGTTAAATAATAAGTAGTAGTAATACTTGGACTTGCCATCGGTTTGCCAATATTTGCATTGCTTAACCCTGTAGTAGGTTGCCAGCTATAGGTTACACCTTCATAATTAGTAGTGCCCAACTGCACACTATCCCCATGACATACTGTTGTATCTCTGCCTGCGTTGCTTGTTTTTATTTCATATACGCTTACATCATCTATGTAGTAATAGGCTGCATTCCATGAACTATTAGCATCAACTATTTGTGTTACAGTAGTGCTATCATAATTAAAATTCCCTATTGTAATATACTGTTCTCCACCATTTGCATGATATAATCCCGATATTTGTATCCAGTTTACTGTATCTACGATAGGAGAATTGCCTGAAAGCAATATTTGTGGCGCAACTGGTATAGGGCTAGGAGCTATACTTGTAACTGCTGTTTGTGAAATATAGGCACCAAGATTGTTAGCCCCATATTTTAATTTATTATATAAATTTACATAAAAGCATATAGCATAACATTTCTGATAAATTAATGTATCAGTAAGTAATACCTGAATGTATTCTCTATAGTTGCTTCCAAATCCAAAACCTTGTCCTGTAATTAATCCAGCATATGCAACACCAGAATGAGCATACTGCCAAACTCCCAAAAGCTGATCAGGCACGCTCATATATGAAGTAGGTAGTGCACATGCATTAAAATAATCAGGCGTTGCTCCATTTGGGTCGTACCAAGGAAAGGCACTATATATTTGATTACTCCAAGTTGGGCACGATGTATAATATTCAAAATCTCCATTTGGAACCAGATTTTGTGCAGTGATCCACCCCTGTATTCCATAAGAGAATAAGAACAAGATAAAGAATATATTTTTTTTCATGTTAAAGTATGATGGAAACCTTTTGCAAATGTATGCAAAAGATTTCCATCAAATAATTTATTTTATTATTACCAGTTTTTCAGTTTTGATTACTTTATCATTTAATTGAATGGTGTAATAATAAGTTCCTGCATTCAATTCGTTTTCGTTAATAAAAATTGAATTGCTTTTTGAGTTGATAGGATAGCTTTTAATTATTCTACCTACCAAATCATATATACTAACCAAGGCATTTTCATTTTCAGCCAAATGATATTCAAGCGTCATACTTCCGTTGTTTGGGTTCGGGTAAACCTTGAAATTATCAGAAACATCTGTTATAGGTTTGCTGCCGTTATGATATAAAAGGCTCTTGCCTTGTGCCTCACAGTCTGCCTCAAATTCGATATAATCATCCAATATACTATAATAAAGCGTGCGTGCTCCCCACACTCCTGCGCCTCCTTCGGACGGGCATTGAACAGCAATATTATAAATGGCTTCCGAATCGGCAGATGAATAGGTATAAGCCGTATCGGTTAGCAACAGTAAATACAACCGGTTAATTTCTTTTTGATTGCTTTCTATTGTGTTATTTACATACACATTGTTATTCCGTGTATTCGCCTGAACAAAATTACTGTCTGCCATCTCTTTTTCCACTGCTTTGAGTTGACCCAGCGATGCTACTTTAGTGCTGTCATAAAATTGCTGCAAATCGGCACTGCTATCTGGCGATACTCCATTGGTACTTTCAAGCACTGTATAAGCAGTTATTTTATCCATGTACTTTTGTGCGCTGTCGTATTGGGTATAGCTGGTAGTATCGGTAACTAACGCTTTTAAATTTTCTTCTCCAAAAGGAGGAGGAGTAAATAAGAGAGGCCCCAGGCTACAATCAAATGGGTCGGTAATTGGTGAAAACATTGGGCGTAAACCAAGGGAGGCACCAGGTAAGTAATAAAAAGTTGGAGGAGGTCCTGTTCCTGCATTATTAGTCGGAATACCAGTATAACTACTGCTTGGCGCACCAAAATTATGAACATACATAAATGATGTTATATTAGCATTATCTAAACTTGTAACTACCTGGTTAAACGTTTGCCCGCCCGGGAAATCCGGAGTTGCACTTTGCCACCATAACCCTACTGGCTGGTTAGGAGTTCCCTGAGGACCCACTAAGCCACTATTGAGGAGTACAAAACCACGAGTTCCGTGTGTCATTGTGTTATTTCTGATATGTGCTTTTTGGCTTGCCCCGTTAAATACAAGATGGTCGCCTACATCAAAGGTTTTGTTGCAGGTTACACTTATGTAATTGCTTGTAAATACTTCTATTCCCTTATAATTTGTATTCAAGTTTGGGGGATTAGCAAAAATATTATCATTATAATGTACTTTAGCCCCAATACAATTAGATACATAAATACCGTCACCGCCCGCGGCATTAGTGCCCCTTAGTTCTATGTGATGATTTTGATAAACTTGCAAATTGTTCATCACATTAATCGCAAAAATGCCGCCATCCACCTGTTCTATATAGTTATGCATTACATTCACCATCCCGGTCATTGCGTTTGGCGTGTTTAATATATCGCCAATGTAAATGGCTTTGAGGCAATAACCCGGATTAGTTGTTCCGGTTGTTGCGGAAATAGTATTTCCATCCACATCCACTCCATGAGTTTGAACACTGTTATAATGTGTACGGTCGATATAAACCCCGTAAGCACAATTATTAATGCCGTTTCCTATTATTCTAATTCCATTGCCTTTAGCCGGACGGAAAATTTGTATCCCCCTTCTACCTATTCCAGTTGTGTAAGGAGAGTTACAGGTAGATGTATTATCAATTTTATTATCAATCATAATGTTTTCCTGATAATAATAAACATTTATCGCTGAATAAACATCCTGAAAGGTGTTAGAATTAAATCCTCCAGTATTTCCTACCTGAAGTTGAAATTGTCCAGCTATGTCACCAAATGCAAAAATACCATTATTGAAAATAAGATTATTAGGAATAGCATTAGGCAGTGGTCCTGTGCAAGGCACAACCTTTACAATATTCTGAAATGTATTGTTCATTATTTTTGAATTTGTCTTAACCAGTAAAATCCCATCCCCTAGATTATCAAAAATATTTGATCCTAAAGTGGTATTAGAACCATCGCCAATATTAATAGAATTTACATTTGTTACCCTAACTCCAAACACACCTCCCGAACAGTAATTATTCATCGTCCCAGCATTAAAACCACCTATTGGGGTAATGTTTTTCAAATCATTAACAGTAGGATTTTGTAATACATTTGCCCAAAGTATGGCATCCAAATCCCTGCTGGTGAAAATTGTATTAACAATACTTCCAGGGTGCGCACTGCCAAAGGACTGAACTTCGACCCCTGTGTAGTTCAGATTAAAAATGGATGTTTCAATTTTAAAATTACCACCACTCTGCGAAACCACTGCGTGTTTTGCATCTTCTATCAGTGTGTTCTGAGTTATATATAAATTTCTTCCTGCAGGTACATATATGCCATCCCACATGTTACCGCATGAATAAACATGAGTTTGTTTCGTTAATGTTAAATCGCCAGATGTACCAGTTCCGGTTGCATTTAATTCTATTTTCGCCCCTGTACCCATCTTTATATTACATCCGGCAATGGTTAGCATGCTCGAACTATTTACTTTTAAAGTAGCCCCAGCCTCTATACTTATGTTAATGATGTTCGGTAAATTGCCAATTACTAAAGATGTTCCGAATAATGCAGTTGAGGTAACTGTGGTACCTGTATATACAGTGTAATCAAAAACAGAAATAGAGCAAGGAGCACAGGTAGCAGTTACAACAATTGTAAAAGTTGCTGTTGCAGGTGTGCAAGGAGGATTAGAAACAGTCATAGTTAATGTTACAGTTGTTCCAACATCAGATGCTGCCGCTGTATAGGTAGGTGTTAATGTTGTCGTTCCTGTGAAAGTTCCCGGTCCGCTTGATGTCCATAATATAGTACCGCCTGATGCACTTGCACCGCTAACAGTTGCAGAACCCGGAAAACAAATTGTTGCACTTCCACCAGCTGATGCTGCAGGTGTAGCATTTACAGTTATAGAATAAGTGGCAGATGCTGTAGGACAAGGGGAATTGGAAACTGTCATGGTTAATATTACTGTAGTTCCAACATCCGTTGCATCCGCAGTATAAATTGGTGCTAATGTGTTTACTCCACTAAGTGTACCTGCTCCGATTGATGTCCATAATATAGTACCGCCTGATGCACTTGCACCGCTAACTGTTGCAGAACCTGGATAACAAATGGTAGAGCTTCCTCCCGCTGATGCTGTGGGTACGGTTGCTCCTATTATCGTCACCTGCGAATTAGTCGAAGGACATGGTAAATTGCTTATCGTCCACTGAAACAAATTAGGACCAACTCCCAATCCTGTAATTGTTGTAGTTGCCGAAGTGGGTGTTGTAATTGTACCACTTCCACTTACCACTGTCCATAATCCTGTTCCAACACTTGGTGTATTAGCCCCCATTGTAGCTGTTGTTCCACAAACCGTTTGATTTGGTCCTGCTACCGAAACATCAGGGTTTGCCACTCCTGTTATCGTAACCTGCGAGGTAGATGGAGGACATGGTAAATTATCTATTTCCCATTGAAACACATTAGTACCAACTCCCAATCCTGTTATTGTTGTAATTTCAGAAGTTGGTGTTGTAATTGTTCCACTTCCACTTACCACTGTCCATAAACCTGTTCCTACCAGAGGTGTATTAGCCCCCATTGTAGCTGTTGTTCCACACACTGTTTGATTTGGTCCTGCAGCTGCAACTGTTGGCGGTATTACGCTGTTAATAGTTACCTGCGATGTGGATGCCAAGCATGGTGGATTGGATATTGTCCATTGAAACACATTGGCTCCTGCTCCCAATCCTGTAATACCTGATGCAGCCAATGCAGGATTTGTAATTGTACCCGTTCCGCTAACTAATGTCCAAAGTCCTGTTCCTGCAACTGGGGTATTTCCGGCAAGTGTTGCAATAGTGCCGCACACTGTTTGAGCAAGTCCCGCATAGGATGCAGTTGGAGGAGATGCAACGGTAATGGTTACTTGTGAACTGGTAGGAGAGCAAAAAGGATTCGGATTCGTGATTGTCCATTGAAACACATTGGCTCCGGCACCTAATCCAGTTATTGTTGTGGTTGGTGAACTTGGAGTAGTGATTGTTCCACTTCCACTAACCAATGTCCATAACCCTGTTCCAACTGTTGCAACATTTCCGGCCATTGTAGCAGTTGTTCCGCATACTATTTGATTTGGGCCTGCATTTGCAATTGTATTAGCGATAACTGTTACCGTAAAAGTAGTTGTTTGGTTTCCCATGCTTACTGTGTAAATGGTGGTAGTGGTTGGAGATACCGTTACCTGGCTCCAGTAATCATTGAGGGGTGTAATACTTGTATTTGGCATCCAATTATAATGGTCAGGGGGCGGCAAAGTAGGCCACGGCATTACTGTACCTGTAGCTAATCCATAATCGGGATAGGAAAGGTTGCCATTTGCAAGAGTAAGTGTGAGAGTTTGGCCATTGCATATTGTTGTATCATTTACATGTAAAGGACAAAGCACCACCTCTGTTGCAACAGGAACTGAATAAAAAGGAAAAGGAGGAATAATAGGAGATGCATTGCAATATCCTATTCCTAATTCACCTGTAAAATTTTGACCAAATGAGAATATAACTCCATCATCTCGGTAAGCCATTGTTTTAAAATTCCCTCCGGTTACAGCCCTTATGTTGGTTAAACCGGGTAGTTGTGTAAAAGTAGTAACAAGAGGAGTATAATTATTAAATAGATTTGTCAAATCTCCATCCTCATTTCTCCCTGCTCCCCATACAATACCATTGTTATCTACTGCCAGCGAATGCTCACGTGCCCCACCTATTGCGCCAATACCTGGTGCAGCATTATTAGCTGCAAAACTTGGAGCCTGAAGAAATAATGAATTAGTAGTAGTGCCATTTCCTAATTGTCCGGCATTATTTGCACCGCAAATTGCTAATCTATGCAACCCATTATCATCATAAATTACCATTGATTGTCCGCCAAAGATAAAACCTCCGCTAGCTGATATGGCTAATGCAACAACAGCAGTACCTACACCTGTATTTGGCCAAACGCCTTGCATTTCCTGTGGTACATGATTTAAGCTTGTATTTCCTATTTGATTATTGCCGTATTCTCCATCATTATTATCTCCCCATGCCCAAACATGTCCTGAAGTAGCATTTGCAAAATTATCCATTGCCAGCGCATATCTTCCACCTGCCGAAATAGCAATAATTTGGTTGGTGGTTGGAATTGTAATTACCACTGGTGAAGTATAAAAATCTGCACTATAAGTTGCAGAATTTCCCATTAACCAAAAATTATTGAAAGGAGCTAAACGATTAAATCCCCAACCATAAACAGTCCCATTATTATCTAATGCAAGTGCAAATTCATTACCGGCAGAAATTGCTACGATATTTGACAATAACCCACTACCCCCTACACCTAGCACTCTTTCCGGATTACAGTGTGGAGAAGCATCAGAAAAACCTATTCCCAACTCCCCGTTATCATTTCGTCCCCACGACCACACATGTCCTTGGTCATCGAGCGCCAATGAAAAAAATGCACCTGCCGCAACTGCGCTGAATCGTCTGCCTGTCCAGTTAGCATTTGTACTTGTCACTTGCCCAGGAGCACATGGGATAGGGATGCATTGACCTAATTGCCCCCAATTATTTTCTCCCGAACTCCAGATGGTTTGATACAGCGGTCCGTTTAACTCTTTGTTGCAAAGAAATAGCGAATGTAGCCCTCCGCCACCGCCTCCCATTGATTTTACAGTCAAACCAACATCATTTACCGACAAGGCAGCAGGGTTATCAATTGTTAGTTTTAACTTATAATGCGTACCAATAGATAAGCCCCGTGCTGTAAAGTTGACAAAGCCCATTGCGGTATCTCCAATAATTCCTGAAAGACCCGAACAACTACCCGAATAAAGTTCCAATCGAAATATCGGAGCGTTGGTGGTGTCCCCTTGTACGGCAATAAACACCGTAGAATCACTCGCATCGATGTCGTACCACAAGGTGGTATCGGAGAGTGTAAACGGTGCTTTCACCGTATCGTGTGCGCCCAGCATGGTGCGGGTTGCACAGGTAGTTTGCCCCATCGCCCCTCTAGGCGCAAACACTGCCAGCAAGCATATAGCCACAGCAGTAATCAATTGTTTTGTTTTTTTTATACTTCTTGTTTTTAGTTAATAATTATTCATTTTAATCGGTAATTCTATTTTCATCAAAAAAGCCAAACCATCACCCTAATAAAAACTCTATACATATATATACACCACTTTTCTTCAAAATGGCAATCATATCATAAAGTCTCGCTTAGGGGTGTCAGCTTGGCTTTTTTATTTCAATCCTTTAATTCCTACCTCAACTCATCATTTCCTCCTCATTCGTACATTCGTAAAATTCGTATTTCGTAAAGACTCTCGTTCGTAAATTCCTACTGTCACCCTGAGCATGGTCGAAGGGCGTATTTCGTAAAGCCTTTCATTCTAAAAATCTCAACTCTAAAATTCTAAAATTCCTTTCTTACGCCAACCTCATTTTCACAATCACCTCCACAGTAGTTCCCTTTTTCACTATCACATCCAAACTTTCTGTTTTTCTACCGGGTGCTTCTGCCTTAAATGGCTGCACACCTTGCGGAATCCCTTCTATTTTATATACATTCGTTCCTCCTCCATCACTCACCTTATTATTTTTCAAACAAGTAAACGTTCCTCTTATCACAGGCCCACCATCTTCCTCTCTCACCATCGTTACCTCCACTATATTATGTCTCTTTCCTAGCACCACCGCATGCGATTTCAAATCAAACTCATCCACCAAGGCATCATTCGCCCCTCCACTCCAGTAACTATGCAACAATTTTCCCTCTCTCGCCACAAAAGCATTCAACAAATCAATAGCCGGTTGTATCTTATCCGTACCCTCCGACTTTTTCTCCTTTATCACATCAGTTGGCAAAGTCTCCAAATCCGTAAATCCCTTAATTATATTTGTCATTATCGTCACATCAGCCGCCACTATATTGGTCAACACTCCTGCCGGACCTTTATTTGTATCCATTATCTGTTTCAACTCTTTTGCTCTTGTCACACTCAATACATCATCCACCTCAGTAATATAAGTTAACGGATGGTCCAGCGATGACGCCAACAATAAATTACCAATCATCTCCGCCTTCACCTGTCCTCTTACCGCATACTTATAAATCACCTTTCCCATTGCTTTCTTAGCCAATTCCTTTGCTCCACTCACATCACCCCCATCAGCCTGTTGTTTACTCTCGGCCAGCTCCACAGCCGCCACCTGATCACTCACCCCAACTATCACTGGCCCCATCGAATCATCTGTAATAGTTGCCAATTCAACACTATTATCATCATTAAACTTTTTAATCCTTTTTCCGGCTTCCAAATCAGCCCTTTGCAGATCTGTCATTTTTCATTTTGCGCCCTACTTTACTCAGGCGGCTTTATTTGTTTTTGTTTTTATTTATTTATTTATTGTTTTACTAATTCCTTTTCAATTCGTACATTCGTACTATTCGTATTTCGTAAATTCGTTCCATTCGTATTTCGTAAAGTCCCTCATTCGTAAATTCCTACTATTCGTATTTCTTAAAGACCTTCATTCGTATTTCGTAAATCCTTTCATTCTAAAAATCTCACCTCTAAAATTCTAAAATTCCCCTCTCGACACTCATCCAAGACTTCTCGACACGCATCCAAGACCTCTCGACACCCATCCAAGACTTCTCGACACCCATCCAAGACTTCTCGACACGCATCCAAGACTTCTCGACACCCATCCAAGACTTCTCGACACGCATCCAAGACCTCTCGACATCCATCCAAGACTTCTCGACACCCATCCAAGACTTCTCGACACGTATCCAAGACCTCTCGACATCCATCCAAGACTTCTCGACACGCATCCAAGACTTTTCCACCTCAAAATTCTAGAATTCTAAAAATCTCCAACTCTAAAATTCAAAACTCCCTTCCCTTCCTTTGCGGTCAAAAAAAATCCCCGACTGCTTTTCAGCAATCGAGGAAATAAATTTTTAAAGAACGTTCACTATATTATATAATCCTAAACCAGTTTTATTAAATATCGAGTATTTCGTTGTATACCCGGTATTATAAAGTAAGGCTATTAAAGCAACCAGCATTAGAATTAATTCAACAATCATTCAAATCAAGTATTAGTAATCCGCGACAAATGTAAAATGTGCTTCTCTTCTAAACTATGACTTGGCTCATGTTTCTAAAAATAATTTAAAAATTGTTGATTGTACTGAAAAGAACTTTCAATTTTTTTCATCTCTTCAAATCATAAGCATCCATTTATCTTATGCTTTCCAACTTTAAACTAAAAAACTCCGAACAGAAATGTTCGGAGTTTTTTTTTATTTTAATCAATGCACAATATAAATATCTTTGCACAAAAATAAAAAAGCGAAACAATGCAGGTAAAAACCAACTGGACATTAGCAGAAGTAAAAGAAATATATAACACCCCTTTGCTGGATTTGGTGTATAGGGCAGCCACCGTGCACCGGGAGAATAAGGCGTATGCAGAGGTGCAGATAAGTAGTTTGATAAGTATAAAAACGGGAGGATGTAAGGAAGATTGTTCTTACTGTTCGCAGGCGGCTCGGTACACAACAGATGTGGATGTTCAGCCTCTGATGGCTATAGACCAGGTGATGAAAAGGGCAGAGGTGGCACAACGAAACGGGGCATCGCGCCTGTGTATGGGTGCTGCATGGAGAGAGGTGAGAGATAACAGCGATTTTGAGCGGGTGCTCGAAATGGTAACCAAGGTAAATGATATGGGGCTGGAGGTATGTTGCACACTGGGGATGCTTACTTACGAGCAGGCCGAACGGTTGAAAAACGCAGGGTGTTATGCCTACAATCATAATTTAGATACATCATCGGATAATTATCAGAATGTAATAACCACCCGCACGTATGACGACAGGCTGAACACGCTGAACAATGTGAGAAAAGCCAAGCTGAGTGTGTGCAGCGGAGGTATAGTGGGCCTTGGCGAAACGGACGATGACCGCATCAAAATGTTGCATACGTTAAGTACGTTCGAGGTTCATCCCGATTCGGTGCCTATTAATGCACTGGTGCCTGTGGAGGGAACGCCATTGCAGGATAACAAACGTACAGGAATGGACGAAATGGTAAGAATGATTGCTACGGCTCGTATATTGATGCCGAAAACAATGGTTCGTCTGTCGGCCGGACGAAATGAAATGAGTATAGCCGAACAAGCCATGTGTTTTATGGCAGGAGCCAACTCCATTTTTGCAGGCGAAAAACTATTGACTACCCCTAATCCCGATTTTGATACCGATATGCAAATGTTCAAAGTGCTTGGATTAACTCCCCGCAAAGCATTTAAGGATAAAAAGCCGGAGGAAAAGAAGGAAGAAACTGTGGCCTAAACAGTGAATACAGCAGAACGGTTTAATAACTATCTACAGGAAAAGCTGGACGAGCGCGAGGCAAAAGGATTGCTGCGTACGCTGGTGAGCAATGCCGGTAAAACGGATTTTAGTTCCAACGATTATTTTGGATTTTCTACATCGGCTCTCTATAATATAACGGGAGAAGATGTGGGCTTTGGTGGCACCGGGTCGCGCTCCATTACGGGTAACTGTGCTGCTGCCGAAGAAGCCGAGCGGACGGTGGCTGCGTTTCACAAACAGGAAGCTGCGCTTATTTTTAATTCGGGATATATGGCCAATGTTGGGTTGTTTTCGACTATAGCCGGCAAGGGAGATACCTATATTTCGGATGAATATATTCATGCCAGTATAATAGATGGTATGCGCCTGAGCCATGCAGGGAGGTTAAAGTTTAAGCATAACGATACCGAAGATTTAGAGAAGAAATTAATACATACCCAGGGGCGAGTGTTTGTGGTGGTAGAGTCGATTTATTCGATGGATGGAGATGAAGCACCCTTGGTGGAGATAGCGGCATTGTGCCATAAACACGGAGCTTTGCTGCTGGTGGACGAAGCCCATGCCACCGGAATATACGGAGAGAAAGGGGAGGGGTTGGTATGTGCTTATAATTTGCAGAAGGATGTGTATGCTGTGGTGTATACCTTCGGTAAAGCTATAGGACTGCATGGAGCTGCGGTGGCGGGTAGTAAGGAGTTGAGGGATTATTTGATTAATAATGCACGTTCGTTTATTTTTACTACAGCATTGCCTCCTCATACCTATATGCAAATAAAGAATGCTTATCAGTTATTGCCAACAGCCGACCGTAAGACATTGAAAGAACGCATTGCTTATTTCAGAAAGCAAGCCGAGCAACTGAAAGGTGTGGAATTTCTGGAAAGTTATTCTCCTATTCAAGGTGTATTGATAGGCGATAATTTTAAAGCAAAAGCATTGGCACAGCATCTTTCCGAAAAAGGATTTTTTGTACGAGCTATACTTTCGCCTACTGTTCCGGTAGGGAAAGAAAGGCTGCGGGTGTGTTTACATGCCTTTAATACAACACAGGAAATAGATGTATTGTTAACCGAAGTGAAAAACTATTTCGCATGAACATAGCTATTGCAGGCATACATACCGGCATAGGCAAAACAATTTGTTCGGCCATATTATGCGAAATGTTGGACTCCGATTATTTTAAACCGGTGCAGGCAGGAGAACTCGATAACACCGACAGTATGCTGGTGAGGCAACTGGTGAGCAATACAGCTTGTACGGTGCATCCCGAGAGTTATAAATTAAAATTGGCTGCATCGCCTCATTTTGCAGCCGAACAAGAAGGAATAGAAATCCGGAAAGAAGGGATTGTTCTTCCTGCTTCGGATAATGACATAGTAATCGAAACAGCAGGAGGGTTGATGAGTCCGCTGGGTAAGGATTTATTAAATATAGATTTGATCGAGCATTTTCATTTGCCGGTTATTCTGGTTTCGAATAATTATCTGGGCAGTGTTAATCATACCTTATTAAGTTATTCCTTATTAAAAAGTCGTGGAGTTATAATATTAGGGATAATATTTAATCAGGGAGAAAACAAAGCAAGCGAGGATTATATTATAAAATATACAAAGCTTCCTAAACTTTTCTCTGTTCCAGCTTTTGAAACTTTAAATGCAGAAACCATACAAGCATTTGCAAAAACCGTTACCCTGAATTTTTAGGAAATGAATTTCATAGAGAGAGACAAGCAGAATATTTGGCATCCGTTTACACAAATGAAAACGGCATTTCCTCCTGTTCATATCGAAAGGGCGAAGGGGGCAATGTTGATTGCTGCAGACGGCATACAATATATTGATGCGGTTTCATCGTGGTGGGTAAATATTCACGGGCATTCGAACGAGTATATAGCAAACCGAATAGCAGAACAAGCTAAAAAACTGGAGCATGTTATTTTTGCCGGATTTACGCATACCCCCGCCATAGAGCTTGCCGAGCGACTGATTGAATTGCTTCCCGAACATTTTTCAAAAGTGTTTTTTTCGGACAATGGTTCAACGAGTGTAGAAGTGGCCGTAAAGATGGCGCTTCAATACTGGCACAATAAAAACTGTTTTCAGAAAACAAAAATAATAGCCTTCGAAAATGCCTACCATGGCGATACGTTTGGAGCCATGAGTGTAGGAGGGAAGAGCGCATTCAACAAACCATTTCAGGAATATCTTTTTGATGTTACTCATATTGCCCTGCCCAATGAAAATAACATAGAGCAATTAAAAACTCAACTGGAGGCACTCGTAAAAGAATATAATGTGGCGGCATTTATTTTTGAGCCGTTGATACTAGGAGCGGGAGGTATGCTGATGTATACACCCGAACACCTGGACGAATTATTGAAGATAGCTAATGCACATTCTGTAATTTGTATTGCCGATGAGGTGATGACCGGTTTCGGACGAACGGGAAGAACCTTTGCCATTAATTATCTGAAACAGCAACCGGATATTATTTGTTTGTCGAAAGGAATAACCGGAGGGTTTATGCCCCTTGGAGTAACCGTTTGCTCCGAACGTATTTTCGAAGCCTTTTATTCGGATGAAAAAGAAAAGACTTTTTTTCATGGACATTCGTATACGGCCAATCCGTTAGCTTGCGAAGCGGCAAATGCCAGTTTGTTTTTATTGTCGGAAGAGAAATGTAGAACAGAAATAAATGCGATAGTGTCGGCTCATGTCAACTTTCTTCAAATGTTAAAAAATCTTAAGAAGGTAACAAATGTGAGGATGCAGGGAACGATTTTGGCGTTTGAAATAATCACCCCCGAAGGCAGTTCTTATTTTAATACTATTCAAAAAGAAGCCTATTCTTACTTTATGGAAAGGGGGGTATTGCTTCGCCCGCTGGGCAACACAATATATATAATGCCACCGTATTGCATCACCCCGGAAGAATTAAATAAAGTGTACGAAGTGATACTTGATTTTATAAGTCAGTTGACCTTTACCCCCTAACAGGGTAGTAATAAAGATAAATTGCCCTGAAAAAATATTTTCAACCACTTGTTGTTTATAATAAATACTTTATTACCTTTGCCGTCCCTAAAAAAAGGGTGTATATACTATTTAACAAAAAAAGAATAAAAACAAATAATTAAGAAATGCCTACAATATCACAATTAGTGCGTAAAGGAAGACTAAAAGCGGCTAACAAAAGTAAGTCAGCAGCATTGGATTCTTGTCCTCAAAAACGCGGAGTTTGTACACGTGTGTACACAACAACTCCGAAAAAACCTAACTCTGCCATGCGTAAAGTGGCTCGTGTTCGCTTGACCAACAAGAAAGAAGTGAATGCATACATACCGGGAGAAGGTCACAATTTGCAGGAACACTCAATTGTACTTATTCGTGGTGGAAGGGTAAAAGATTTACCGGGGGTACGTTATCACATTGTTCGCGGGGCATTGGATACATCAGGTGTTGACGGACGTAACCAAAGAAGAAGTAAATACGGAACTAAAAAACCAAAAGCAGGAGCAGCAAAAGCAGCACCTAAGAAAAAATAATAAAATTCAATTAGCTAATTAGCTGATATGCTAATTACCAAATTATATAAACAATGAGAAAAACCAAAGCAAAAAAAAGAATCCTTTTACCTGATCCGAAATTCAATGATATTTTGGTAACACGTTTTGTAAACAACTTAATGTACGATGGGAAAAAGAGTAAATCGTATGATGTGTTTTACGAAGCTATTGAAATAGTTGAGAAAAGAACACCAGATTCGAACGGTTTAGAAGTATTTAAAAAAGCGTTGAGTAATGTTACACCATCTGTAGAGGTTAGAAGCCGCAGAGTAGGTGGAGCAACATTTCAGATACCATCAGAAATTCGTCCGGAAAGAAAACTTTCAATGGGAATTAAATGGATGATTCTGTATGCACGTAAACGTAATGAGAAATCGATGGCTCAGAAATTAGCCGGAGAAATCATTGCAGGTGCAAAAGAAGAAGGAGCTGCTTTCAAAAAGAAAGAAGACGTTCATAAGATGGCAGAAGCTAACAAAGCTTTCTCTCATTTTAGATTCTAATTAATAAATACGCGAAAGCAATACTAACCAAATAAAAAGAGAAGAGGTTCGGCATGTGCCGAACAAATAAAAAAGAAATGGCTGATTTAAGATTTACAAGAAACATTGGAATTGCTGCGCATATTGATGCAGGTAAAACCACCTGCACAGAACGTATATTATATTATACCGGTGTTAATCACAAAATAGGGGAGGTGCATGATGGTGCTGCAACTATGGACTGGATGGTACAAGAGCAGGAGCGTGGTATAACTATCACATCGGCAGCTACTACTTGTTTTTGGAAATACAGAGACCAACAATATAAAGTAAATATTATTGATACTCCGGGACACGTTGACTTTACTGTTGAGGTGAATCGTTCGTTACGTGTATTGGATGGATTGGTGTTTTTGTTTTCTGCAGTTGACGGTGTAGAGCCTCAATCGGAAACTAACTGGAGACTTGCTAATAACTATAACGTAACTCGTTTGGGTTTTGTAAATAAAATGGATCGTTCGGGTGCTGACTTTTTAGCTGTTGTAAAACAGGTGAAAGAAGTATTGGGAGGTAATCCATTGCCATTACAATTGCCAATTGGTTCGGAAGAAAACTTTACTGGTGTTGTTGATTTGATTAACAACAGAGGTATTGTTTGGAATGAAGAAGACAAAGGAATGACCTATAAAGTGGTTCCTATTCCTGATGATATGAAGGATGATGTGTTAGAGTGGAGAGGTAAATTACTTGAAGCGATAGCAGAATTTGACGATAAATTGATGGAGAAATTCTTTGAAGATCCTGAATCAATTACAGAAAGAGAAGTATTGACAGCATTACGTCAGGCTTGTGTTGCTAATAAAGTGGTACCAATGCTTTGCGGATCGGCTTTCAAAAATAAAGGAGTTCAAACCATGCTGGATTTGGTAATGGAATTGATGCCAAGCCCAATGGATAAAGACCATATCACCGGAATTAATCCTGATACAGAAGAAGAAGTAACCCGTAAACCAGATGTGAAAGAGCCATTCACGGCACTTGCATTTAAAATTGCAACTGACCCATTTGTTGGTCGTTTGTGTTTCTTCCGTGCTTATTCAGGTCGTTTGGATGCAGGATCGTATGTGTTGAACACACGTAGCGGAAATAAAGAGCGTATTTCTCGTATCTTCCAGATGCATGCTAACAAACAAAATGCGATTGATTTTATTGAAGCAGGAGACATTGGTGCTGCTGTAGGATTTAAAGATATTAAAACAGGAGATACTTTGTGTGATGAAAAACACCCGATAGTATTAGAGGCAATGAATTTCCCTGAGCCGGTTATTGGTGTAGCTATAGAGCCTAAAACTCAAGCGGACTTAGACAGATTAGGAGTTTCATTAAATAAATTAGCTGAAGAAGATCCTACCTTCCGTGTAAAAACAGACGAAGATAGCGGTCAGACAATTGTTAGCGGAATGGGTGAGCTTCACTTGGAGATTATCGTTGACCGTTTGCGCAGAGAGTTTAAGGTAGAAGTTAACCAAGGGCCACCTCAGGTAGCCTATAAGGAAGCTATTACCGGAGAGGTGCAACACAGAGAGGTGTACAAAAAACAAACAGGTGGTCGTGGTAAGTTCGCGGATATTCAGTTTGTGTTATCACCAGTGGATGCAGATTTTGATATGACAACTAAAGCAGGAGGTTTACAGTTTGTAAACGAAATTTCGGGAGGTAACATTCCTCGTGAGTTTATTCCGGCTGTAGAAAAAGGATTTAAAGCTGCCATGGTAAATGGTGTGCTTGCAGGATATCCTGTAGATAGTTTAAAAGTTCGTTTGATTGACGGTTCATATCACAATGTCGATTCGGATGCTTTATCTTTCGAGATTTGTGCTCGTACCGCATTCCGTGAGGCTGTGCCAAAAGCTAAACCAATTTTGTTGGAGCCTATCATGAAAATAGAAGTACTTACACCAGAACCAAACATGGGTGATGTGGTAGGTGACTTAAATAAACGCAGAGGCCAGATAGAAGGAATGGATCAAAGAGCAGGTTCGCAGGTAATCAAAGCGAAAGTGCCATTGAGCGAAATGTTTGGATACGTTACAACATTGCGTACCATCACTTCTGGACGTGCAACTTCTACTATGGAGTTTTCGCATTACGCAGAAGCGCCACGTAACACATCTGAAGAAGTAATTGCAAAAGCAAAAGGTGCAAGAGCAGAGAAAGCTTAATCATTAAAATAAAACAAATAATTAATAATAAAAAATCGTTCTTTAATTAAAAACTATGAGCAGTCAAAAAATCAGAATCAAATTAAAATCGTACGACTTCAACTTGGTTGACAAGTCGGCTGAAAAAATTGTAAAAACAGTAAAAATGACCGGAGCTGTGGTAAGTGGGCCAATTCCATTGCCAACGCAAAAAAAGATTTACACTGTATTACGTTCGCCACACGTTAACAAAAAAGCGCGTGAACAATTTCAATTGTGTTCTTACAAACGTTTGCTTGATATTTACAATTCGACTTCTAAAACTGTTGATGCTTTGATGAAACTTGAATTGCCAAGTGGTGTGGAAGTAGAAATAAAAGCTTCTTAAGATTGAAGAATTAAATACTGATAAAAAAAGTAAAGTCCCGAAGAGATTCGGGACTTTTTTTTGTTTAAAAAGGTATAAAGTTTAAAGGTGGAAAGTTTAAAGTTGGAGGTTGAAGGGGATTTTAGAATTATAGATTTGTTGAATTTTAGAATGGGAAATTATGAATGGCTATAAAAGGTGCCAGAATAACAGATTTAATAGACAGATAAGAATAATAGAGCAAAATAATATTATAGGAAGCCAGAAATGCAGGGCTGTCGCGGAAGACAGGGGTATTGTTGGTGTTTTAGAAAGAATTTGAGGAAAAGAAAGCTGACAATGGTTCTAAGATTGCTGTCGTAGTCTCTAAGATTGCTGTCGTAGTCTCTAAGATTGTTGTCGTAGTCTCTAGGATTGTTGTCGTAGTCTCTAAGATTGCTGTCGTAGTCTCTAAGAAAGTTGGAGGTGAGACCTCAGCCCAACAGTTGAAAAAACGCCTTCAAAGCATCGTTTCTGTATATTTTAAAGGAAATAGGACACCAACAGGGGGGGAAATCTTTATTGCACGATTAGTTTTTTATTGATGTATTGGTTCTTGTCGTTGATAAATTCTACAAAGTAAATACCTGGTTGCATTTCTCCTTTTTCAATTGTTGCTTTTGTTGCCTTGTTAATTGTTGTTTTCTTTACTATGCGACCTGTTAAATCATATATAAGTAGTGAAGTGTTTTTCTGTTCTTTGGAAAATGTAATAATGGTGGCAGTTGTAAAGGGATTGGGTGAAAGTGTTATATCTCCGAAGTCGGAATACTCTTTTATGCCACCGCCTTGAGGCACACACGAACTGTCTTTATATAAAGGTGGAGAAAAAACGAAGGGATAAAACGGAACTGAACTGCCGCCTGAACTAAACGTGGCAATAGTATTACTACCTGTTATAGTTTCCGGTTGAAAATTTGTTGTGTAATGGTTCACGCACATCATACTATTGCCATTAGAATCTAACTTTGTTATTCCAAAAACAAAATTAGTAGGCATAAATTTCATTCCAGGTATTGGCCCATTGCCTAAAGCTAAATAACCACCATCATTGGTTTCCAAAGCATCTGAACCCATCATCTGCACATTTGAAATCCATTGAGTATTAAATAATGAATCTAATTTTATTATGTTATTGCCATCCCACACTCCGTTCGATATCAGATACCCCTTTTCGGCAGTACGTTTTAGATGATTTGTAAGAGGTTGATTATTGAAAACCATTCCTCCAAAACTATAAAAACCACTATAAGACAAAGCGGAAACTAGGCTTCCTGCTGTATCTGTTTTAACAAGATAAGCCGTATTACTTCGCATCATATAAAATAAGAAACCTGTGCTGTCAGTCAAAACATCACATCCAGTCGAATTCAATAAGGAACCAATCGAATATGTTTTTGTCCAAACAGGATTCCCCGCAGTATTCAATTTTACTAACGTTGCATACTGGTTAGCCGAAATGGTAATGGTGGTTGCCATTACGTAACCGCCATCTGTAGCTTGTTTGATGGAGCCCGTATTCTGATAAGTGCCGCTAACCATTAATTGGCGCCAGTGCAAATTCCCTGCTGAATCTATTTTCAGTGCTACTGTAAAATCAGAGGTGCCATGATTGATGCCTGCAATAACATATCCGCCATCGGCTGTTTGCTGGATAGAGTGCGGCACATCCGAATTGCCTGCACTTAGCTTGCGACACCAAAGCGTGTCGCCCATTCTATTTATTTTCACACCCACTATTTCATCCAAATTGCTGGCACTATCATGCACCACTCCTGCCAACATGTAGCAGGAATCTATGGTTCGGGTGAGGCAATAAAACCCAACCGTATTCACCCAAGATTGATAATTAACGGCAATTATTTTATTCCAAATCACATTGCCTGCCGAATCCATTTTCATCACTGCCGGTTTGTAATCGTAATTTCCGGCTATTATAAAGCCATTGTCAAAAGCATTCGCCACGGCATTTGCCTGCACCGCTTTTGTGGTATCGTAATACATATAGGAGAAAACAGGTTGCTGGGCTTTGCTAACCAAAATCAGCAGCAGAAACAGAGAGAGTAAGGTAGTTTTTGATTTCATATTTCAATTATTAAGAATTCATGATTCGAAATGAGATTAGATTTGCAGAGTTCATTAGGCTAAGTATTTATTGTGAATTCTACATTCTAAAAACGAATTGGTAAGCGAAAGTAAGCAATTTTTAATATCGAGATAGAAGATTTTTTTATATACCTATAAATGGAAAGGATGATTAAGAATGAAACTGTGGAGAAGAGTTTTGGGAACAAAAAGAAGGACTTGGTTTGCGATTGTGCATTTTTTTTACTGAAAAATGGTAGTTATATAAAAATATTTTCAACTCGGTGTTGTTTATATAAATAATTTTTCTACTTTTGCCGTCCCAAAAAAAAGGGGACGTATATATTTTTAATAAATAATTAATAAGAATGTCTGGAATAATAGGTAAAAAAGTAGGAATGACCAGTATCTTCGGTGCCAATGGTAAATACATACCATGCACAGTAATCGAAGCTGGTCCTTGCGTAGTAACGCAAGTAAAAACCTTGGAGAAAGACGGATATGCATCAGTACAATTGGCTTTTGATGAGAAGAAAGAAAAACACACTTCTTCTGCAATGAAAGGTCACTTTGCTAAAGCAGCCACCACTCCTAAACGTAAAATTGTTGAATTCAAATATTTTGAAACGGCACAAACTCTTGGAGGAATTGTTGACGTTAACTTATTTGTAGAAGGTGATTTTGTGGATGTTGTGGGAACTTCTAAAGGAAAAGGATTTCAGGGTGTTGTAAAACGCCATGGATTTGGAGGAGTAGGTGGAACTACTCACGGTCAGCACGACAGATTACGTGCTCCGGGTTCATTAGGGGCTTCATCATGGCCATCACGCGTATTCAAAGGAATGCGCATGGGTGGACGTATGGGTGGTGACCGTGTGAAAATTCAAAATCTAGAAGTAGTAAAAGTGATAGCTGAAAAAAATCTTTTAATTATTAAAGGTTCTATAGCTGGTTCAAAAGGTAGTTACGTAACAATTGAAAAATAAAATGGAAGTATCAGTAACAAATATAAGCGGTAAAGCTACTTCAAAGAAAGTAAGTTTAAACGATGCAATCTTTGGCATCGAGCCGAATGACCATGCCATTTATTTGGATGTTAAACAACATTTAGCAAATAAACGTCAGGGAACTCATAAATCGAAAGAAAGAAATGAAGTATCCGGGTCGACTAAAAAACTAAAGAAACAAAAAGGTACTGGTGGAGCTCGTTCTGGTAGTATCAAATCGGGAACCAAAGTGGGTGGAGGTCGTATTTTCGGACCACGTCCTAAAGATTATTCATTCAAATTGAATAAAAAACTAAAACGCCTTGCCCGTTTATCAGCTTTAACATATAAAGCAAAAGAAAGTAATATTACTGTATTGGAAGATTTCAGTTTTGATGCTCCAAAAACAAAGAAATATGCTGATTTGATAAACAATTTGAAGCTTGCAGACAAAAAAACATTGTTAGTGTTGGGCGCATCAAATAAAAACATATTTTTGTCGTCCCGAAATTTGACCAATGCAAAAGTTGTTTGTGCTTCAGATTTGAACACATACGATATTTTGAATGCCACCAACTTGGTATTAGTGGAAAGTTCGGTAAAGGAATTAGAAAACTTATTAAGCAATTAACAAAATGAACATAATACTAAAACCGGTTATCACCGAAAAAATGACCGCTCAAGGCGAAAAACAAGGGCGCTACGGATTTGTGGTTGAAAAAACGGCTAATAAAGTACAGATAAAAACGGCAATTGAAAAATTGTACGGTGTATCTGTTGTAGCTGTAAATACTCAGAATTATGTAGGAAAAGTTAAAACCCGTAATACAACACAGGGTGTTGCTATAGGAAGAGTAAATCAATTGAAAAAAGCAATTGTTACCTTAAAAGAAGGCGAAACGATTGACTTTTACGCAAGCATTTAATAGAGTAATTATAAATTATGAATTATAAATGAGTTTATAATTCATAATTAAAGTAAATATACAGGTTAGTGACCTGTGAAAATAAAAAAAACTGACATGGCTTTAAAAAAATTAAGACCCTTAACACCAGGGCAACGCTTTAAATTAGTAAGCGACAACGCAGACATTACAACTGGCAAACCGGAAAAAAGTTTGTTAGTACCCGTAAAAAAATCTGGGGGACGTGATAATACAGGTAAAATGACAATGCGCTATATAGGCGGTGGTCACAAACAACAGTATCGTATTATCGATTTCAAAAGAGAAAAAGCAGGAGTTCCTGCAACAGTTAAAACTATTGAGTACGATCCAAATCGTACTGCACGTATTGCTTTGGTAGTATATGCTGATGGTGAAAAACGTTATATTGTTGCTCCAACCGGATTAAAAGTTGGACAAAAAATTATGTCGGGTAAAGATGCAACTCCAGAAATTGGAAATGCATTGTATTTGTCGGATATTCCATTGGGAACAACTATTCACAACATTGAGTTACGTCCGGGACAAGGAGCTATCATGGCTCGTAGTGCTGGTTCGGCTGCTCAGTTGAGTGCAAGAGATGGTAAATATGCAGTAGTTAAAATGCCTTCTGGCGAAACCAGAATGATTTTGATTACATGTATGGCTACTATCGGAGCTGTTTCGAATGCAGATCATAACTTGGAAATAAGCGGAAAAGCTGGACGTACACGTTGGCAAGGACGCAGACCAAGAACTCGTCCGGTAGCAATGAACCCTGTGGATCATCCTATGGGTGGAGGTGAAGGAAGAGCATCAGGAGGTCACCCGCGCTCACGCACCGGATTGCCTTCTAAAGGATACAAAACTCGTTATCCTAAGAAAGCTTCGAACAAATACATCATCGAAAGAAGAAAGAAATAATTTTAGATTTTCAGAATTTTAGATTTCTATAATTAAAATTGAAATAGTAAATAATTAAATAGTTTAATGGCTCTTTTGAAAGGAAGAGTTTCACAACACAAAAAAATAAAAAAATGGCTCGTTCGTTAAAAAAAGGTCCTTTCATCGATTGGAAACTTGAAAAAAAGTTGATGGCAGTTCAGGCATCAGGAAAAAAGACAGTAATCAAAACTTGGTCGCGCAGATCAATGATTTCTCCTGATTTCGTAGGTTTGACAGTTGCTGTACACAATGGAAATAAATTTATCCCGGTGTATGTTACCGAAAACATGGTAGGTCATAAATTTGGTGAGTTTGCGCCAACCAGAACTTTCAGAGGTCACTCCGGAAACAAGGATAAAGCAAGCAAATAAAATTCGGAACGAAATGCTGAATAAGCATTGAGAACTGAAAGGAAATAAAAATAAAGTAAATAATAATTTAATAATAAAGGGTGGTTGATTCAGGCAAACTGAATCGAAAATCCGAAATCCGAACTAAAAATGGGTGTTAGAAAAAAAAACGCAGCGGACGCACGCAAAGAGGCAAACAAAAGCAGATATTTTGCTGAATTGAGAAATTGCCCTACATCTCCCCGTAAAATGAGATTGCTAGCCGACCTTATCAGAGGTAAAGAAGTATTTATGGCTTTGAATATTTTAAAATTCAATCCGAAAGAAGCTTCCGGAAGATTAGAGAAATTGCTGACTTCAGCTATCTCCAATTTTGAAGCAAAAACCGGTCAACGTCCGGAAGACAGTAATCTGATTGTAAAAGAAATTTTTGTGGACAGCGCTCTTCAAATGAAACGTTTGAGAACAGCTCCTCAAGGCCGTGCCAACAGAATCAGAAAACGTTCTAATCACGTTACAATAGTAGTTGACAGCAAAAAAATAGCTGTGGTAAGTAATAAACAAGAAGAAACAAATAACAAATAATTATATTAAATGGGACAAAAAGCAAATCCAATAGGCTTACGTTTAGGAATCATTAAAGGATGGGATTCTAACTGGTATGGCGGGAAAGATTTTTCTGACAAATTAGTGGAAGACCACAAAATAAGAACTTACTTGAAAGCTCGTTTGGCGAAAGCAAGCATTTCGAAAATAGTGATTGAACGCACTGTAAAAATTATTACAGTAACTATTAATACTTCCCGTCCCGGAATTATTATTGGTAAAGGTGGTCAAGAGGTAGATAAAATTAAAGAAGAGTTGAAAAAAATCACTAAAAAAGATATTCAAATCAACATTTTTGAAATTAAAAGACCTGAATTGGATGCTCGTTTGGTTGCCGACAGTATTGCTCGTCAAATCGAAGGCCGTATCTCTTTCCGTAGAGCGATGAAAATGACGGTAGCTTCGACCATGAGAATGGGTGCTGAAGGTATCAAAGTTAAATGTTCTGGTCGTTTGGCAGGTGCTGAAATGGCACGTGTAGAAGGATACAAAGAAGGTCGTACTCCATTGCATACATTGCGTGCTGATATCGATTACGCATTGGCAGAAGCTCACACAACTTATGGCCGTATTGGTGTAAAAGTGTGGATTTGCAAAGGCGAAGTTTACGGAAAACGCGATTTGTCGCCAAATATAGGTAACTCTACTGCAGGTGTAAAAGACAGCAAACCTGGATTTGGAGGAAAAGGCGGAGACCGCAAATTCGACAAAGGTCCTCGTAAAGGCGGAAGAGACGGAGAAAGAAGAGAGCCTAGAAACTAATTAAAGAATTAAAAATAATAATAACAAGATTTTTGAAAAGGTCTATCCTGATTCTAAAATCCTAAATCTAAATAGAAAAAATGTTACAGCCGAAAAGAACCAAATTTAGAAAAATGCATAAAATGAAGATGAAAGGAAACGCTAAGCGTGGCGATCAACTTTCATTTGGATCATTTGGACTAAAAGCTACAGAAGGATGCTGGGTAACTGCCCGTCAGATAGAAGCTGCGAGGGTTGCAGTAACTCGTTATATGAAACGTGAGGGTCAGATATGGATTCGTGTGTTTCCTGACAAACCAATTACCAAAAAACCTGCTGAGGTTCGTATGGGTAAAGGTAAAGGTAGCCCTGAATATTGGGTAGCGGTTGTTAAACCAGGACGTATTATGTTCGAAGCAGAAGGCGTGCCAATGGAAATTGCAAAAGAAGCATTGCGTTTAGCTGCTCAAAAATTGCCGGTAACCACCAAATTTATTGTAAGAAGAGATTATGCTGCTGAAGCGTAATAATAGTTGATTTTAGGTTAATAATTGATTGTTTATTAAAAGTCCCGAAGCGATTCGGGACTTTTTTTATGCCTATAACTTATAAGTTTGAAAGTTGGATGGTTGAGAAACAAAGCCACAGATGCACAGATTTTAATTGGGCAATTAGGCAGGGGATAGTTGACAAATACATCTCGAACATCTATAAAAAGAGTTTTAAATTTGTTTTTATGTTTATGTTTGCGGGAGATACACCTACTTTAGGTTTAAAACTTCAAGGTCTAGGTTTAAAACCTCACGGTCTAGGTTTAAAACCTCACGGTCTAGGTTTAAAACCTCACGGTTTAGGTTTAAAACCTCACGGTTTAGGTTTAAAACTTCAAGGTCTAGGTTTAAAAGCTCATGGTCTAGGTTTAAAACCTCATGGTTTAGTTTTAAAACCTCATGGATGAGGTTTAAAACATAATGGGTGCAATTTTAAATATCATGATAGGCTCTAAAAAACATTCCGCTAATCCAAAGGAACAGATTGAAAAAAAACTAACGATAGTCCAAAAACAAAAAAGGCCCTTACAATTAAGTAAAGAACCTTTTAAGCAACAACAACAACCAATATTAAGAGTTCATTTCTACAATTAGAAATGTTTTTACTTTCGAGAATTTTTGGCCTATCTGAGAGTTGGCATCGTGCAAACAACCCGTAAGGCACTTGTTGAGTTCGTTCATATCTTTCGGACAAAAACAGCCATCCAAAGGCGATATTTCGTAATGTGGTTTATCCATTTGATTATTCGGAAAAACAATGGCCACTGTGTAATCCTGGTCGGCACCTACAATGAGAGAAGTAGAAATATAATGGCATTTGCCTTCAATCACCAGCTTTATATCGGCTTCAATTTTATTAGTATCCAATGCTCCTTTTGCTTCCATTATTAACAAACCATCCTTCATTTTTCCGGTGATGCCGGTGCGATACCAATTGTCGGTAGTAAAGTTTACCCGTTTATCTTCTCTATTGTTATAAAAGTCCAGAAAATCAGAAGGCACTTCCACCTCAATTTCATGATTGCTGCTCAATCGTCCTTTTACATTAAGCACATGTGTGGCGGTATGGTTTATTTTTCCGGTGGTTGGCATGTTGGCTAGTTTTCCAGTAGCAGTTTTCCTTTTAGTTCTTTTCCTTCGGCATTACGAATAATGTAGAAATAAAGTCCGGCTGTATAATTTTCGTTCTTTACATCCACCAAATTTGATTTTAAAGAACAAGCATAAACTTGTTTTCCGGTGATTTCGAAAAGTTGCAAAGAAGCATTGCTAACAGAATACGATTTTGGAATTTGAATAGTACACGATGTGGTAAACGGATTCGGATAGGCCATTACATCATCAGCCAATGCCTGTTCGTTTATTCCTAAATTATGAATGGTGAGGGTATAGTACTCGACACTTTTCACAACATTATTTTTATTAGCATGAACAATGCAAACCGGATAATGAACTCCGTTGGCCATAAAAATATAATTATTGAGTGTGTCTCTGCTAATTTCCATTGAGAACACTGTTACAGTGCCAACTTTTATATACGCACTATCCACTTTCCAATCGTATTCGTGAATACGAATAACATTAGGATACGTGCCACCCGGAGTGGTAATGCTTCCCCAGGCATCAGTAGTTAATGTTTTCGAAACTCTGTTTACATAAAACGTATCTTGATTACTCACATTTTGATTCATCGGCAAAATATATTTCCCACTGTTATTAAAACTTGTTCCGTAAGTAGTAGGCGTGCCAATAAGCAATTCGGTAGGATTTTCGTGAATATTCATCCCTCCGAATGTTCCTGAATCGGCTCTGAATCCTTCAATCCACAAACCTGAGTTGTCAGTTCTCCAAAACATGTGTCCCTGACTCATCCCTTGTCCCGCAACAGCAGTACTTCCATACAAACTGCTGAACATAGCAGCCGGCCCGTAGGTGTAAATGTTGGAAGTGGGATAAACACTGGCAAATGCAGTTGATGCCGTATTTCCATACGTAGGAAAACTAGGGTAATCCTGAGTTAATGCACTAAAGTTCCACGATTGAAAACTTGCACTGGGAGCACCCAACGAAATGGTGGGTGTAGTATCGGTAGATGTAAAATAAGTATCACCTATCTGAGGTAAATCGGCCACAGTGATGGTGATTTGCGCATTCAGATAACTAATACCAAATACCAACGTAAGCAGTGCAAAAATTTTCTTCATAGTTTTATTTTTATTTTATTGCGTGTAATAAATCTTTTTCTTTCAACTTGTGATATCTGTATCCACCCCAAAGAGCAGCACCGATAGCACCCGAATAAATAGCATCGGGATGAGCAACAAATTTTAAAGGACTCTTTTTGTTTTCAGTTGATAATTCTTCAATCGCCTGAATCATTCCGGCATTCATTCCCATTCCTCCTACCAGAGCAATCGGGCCTTCGGCACGTAACGAACCTAATAATTTTATAACACGTTGTGCAATGGAAATGTTGATTCCTTTTACAATATTAGGCGTCGAGAGTCCTTTCGACACAAGATTGATTACATCTGTTTCGGCCAATACTGCGCATATTCCGGATGGGATTTCAGGATTATCGGCTTTAAGCGACATAGCACCTACTTCTTCAATGGCTAATCCAAGATAACGAGAAATGTTTTCGATAAACTGTCCCGAACCCGATGCACATTGTCCTGTCATTTTATAGTCCATTACTTTTCCTCTCGGATCGACCATGATGGCTCTAACATAGTGCCCGCCCATATCTACAACAGTTTTTGCTCCCGGTACAAAATAAACTCCACCTCTTGCATGAGAAGTCATGCTGTAAAAGTGACCTGTTTTTCTTTCTACCATTTCGCCTTCTCCTGTCGAAGCTAAATAAGCAATGTCTTTATCATACTTCAGATTGTTACGTTCCAAAAGCACATCAACAGCTTCCTTCACTACATCTTTGGGGTTACGTTTTCTGATTTTCTCAGTTTGTTTATCAATTAATTTATGATCCTGAGTAATGTTGTTATACGACATTAAAACGGCTTTCACGTAGCTTGCGCCTACATCAACGCCCATTGTATAAATTGTATCTTTCATATTGATTTTTTTTAATTCGATTAATAATAATTATGCTTCAACAGATTTTCCTGCTTTAGGTAAATCAGCACTAATGTTTCTGCGAGCGAACATGGCTCCTCCCAAAGCTCCCATAAATATAGAGTCGGTGTGAATGTTCATGGTCACTTCTCCATACGAATCAGTCACCATTTGCTTTACATATTTTAATACAGCTTGGTTACGAGCAACACCACCTGTAAAGGTAAATTCGTTTCTAACGCCACCGGAGCGGGCTATTAACGACATCGCACGTTGTACAATGGCTTTGTGTAAACCAGCTAAGATATTAGGGCGTTGCTCACCGTTGTGTAAAAGTTCTTTTACTTCAGCACCTGCAAACACTGTACAAGTAGAACAAATGGTTGTTTCTTTTGTTGAAGACATTGCTTCAGGTCCTAGTTCGTTTAATGATAAACCAAACTCATCAGCAATGTATCCGAGATAACGTCCGCAACCGGCAGCACATCTGTCGTTCATGTGGAAACTGGTAACTAGTCCATGGCTGTCAACCTGGATAGCCTTTGTATCTTGTCCTCCAATGTCAAGTACAGTTCGTGTATTAGGGAAAATGGCATGTGCACCAAATGCATGGCAAAGAATTTCAGATTTAATACAATCTTCTGGGAAAGGCAATAAAGCTCTTCCGTAACCTGTACCTACCATTTTAGCAATATGGATATCTTCGTTGGCTATATCTTCGATATGTTCGCGCAAAGAAAATTCAACATTCTTGTAATTATTTTTTACAGCATTTAGTTCTGCGTAATACCAGTCCTCTTTACTTCCGTCTTCCTGTTGATTAACCAAACCTTTGTATTTTTCTTCCAGTACAGTCATCGATTCCAACACAAGCTCCTTAAAGTTGTATTGAACCATTTCGTTTTCCACAGGTGTAATACTTTTGTCGAATGCAAGCATCAAAGGTTCGTAAAACTCACGTCCCAAAGCATCCACCCCTACATTGTATTTTTCGCTTACGATATCGCGGAAGAATTGATTTTTTGAACCAAGGTTTCCGTGAACAAATTCATCGCGTATTTGAGGTCGAATGTTCTCAATAATTGCGTGAAGTTTTTCAGTAATTTCAGCTTTGTTTCCATACGAGAATTCAGAAACTGTTTTGTTCAACATTTTCTCCAAACTTTCCATTCTCCTCTTGAATTGCTGATATTGAAATACAGAACGAATATCTTCCATGTATTTTTTAAATTCAGGTTTTGCCTCCATATCCAATTTAATTTTATTGGATAAAAGAGTAAAACGTGCATCATATATCGCTTCTTCGCGGGCTATATCAGCTGCTACTTTATAGTTGGCTCTTGTATTGGTAATACCCCTACCAACTATTTCATCTTTTTCGTTAATGATAACCGCTTTCGAAGTGGTCGACCCTAGGTCTATTCCTAAATAATATTTTTTCATCTCTGTTGTGGTTTTTAATGATTATACACTTTCTTTTTCATGAATAATTTTTCGCTGTTCTAACATTTGGAAATACGATTCCAATCTGTTTTTAATATTAGAATACGAGAAATAACGCGGGTCTACCAAATCGGATTCAATAAATCCAACAGGAACTTCCAATCTGTCTTCTATTTCTCTCATCATTCCTAATTGACCTGCCGAAAACGAATTGCAACTCTTGATCGAATTGGTTACATATCCATCCGCAGCATAATCAGTGATGCATTTCGACAATAAATCGATACGCTGAGGAATATTCAAATTAGTATAGCAGTTCATACAATATTCCGATAACGATTCAAGTGGTCGTGAAGGGTCGTGTCTCCAGCCCATATCGTATACTCCCCCAACTTTGGTGTAAGAAGAAGCAACAATAACTGCTCCCATATCGTAGAAAATTTTCCAGAACTCTCTGAACGATGTCCAGTTTGGCGGGCCTTCTACAACAAGACGGTATTTCTCTTCTTTCATTTCGCCTTCTGGTGTGATTGGGCCTAAACCAAGACGAACACGTTCTTGAATTTCTTTATACAATTCCTTGTAATAATCCACTGCCTGCTGAGTACCTCTGAATCCGATATTAATCGGGCCGATATAATACACTCCAGCAAAATATGCATCGATAGGAGATGGTTTATGTTTAGTGGTGTCGAATATTTTTGTAATTAAATCTTCTGCTTCTTTTGATAAAGCTAGAATTTTTTTCAATTTTTCTTCATCATATTTAATACCTGTAACGGCTTCCATTTGAGGAATTACTTCTTCCTTAAATTGCTTAACCATGTATTCAGTCATCTCAGGTGTAATTTTAGCGTTCTCCTGATACGGAGTGTGCACCATGATTACCTTTGCATTAGGATATTCTCTTTTTAAGGTTTCAAACCATTTAAGGAAAGTAAAACATCCAGTATAACTCAACAATAATATATCCGGTTCAGGAATTTTTTCCCCTGTAGGCCCGATGTTACCTTTCATCATCATCCCTACATCGCATTTAACATAGGTGCAAACATCTTCTGAGTGAGCGTGTCTTTCTGCTTCTTTAATATAAGATGCGGATTTTTTACGCATAGCACTTTGCAATGCATTAATTTCGGGATAAACAGGCAACATATCAAACGTCCGGATTAATTCGGAAAGGTTTCCCGGTACAAAAGTGTAACATACTTTTTTCCCAGTTTCTTTCGCTTTTCCTAAATCGTTAAAAAGTCCTTCAGTCATCTCCTTTTGGAGAATCATACTTCTTTCTTTTTGTGCTTCTTGTGACATATGGTTTGGTTTTTTATTTTATGAATTTGCTGTTACCGGTTCATCTTCCCAAAGTTTAATGGAATCTGAAAATGCTCCTACTTGTTCTTTAATAACTTTAAATTGATTGATGTTTTCGCTGAACTGGAATGCAATGTAACGAATACCTAATTTATTGAATGCATTTTGAAAGATAGGTGCATCTAATAAACTTGGGTCACAGAAACTGGCTGCAGCAAATACAACACCGTTAGCCCCTCTGTCCTTCACTATTTTTGCAAGACGAAACTCTTTTGGATCGTTCACATCATATATTGAAGACGAATACTGGCTTTGCTTAATATATGAATTAGAAATAGCTTCCAAAGGCTTGTTGCTTTTCGAATCTATATCACCAAGGATCATACGCGATCCTAGCATATAGTCATCGTCCACAACATAACATCCGGCTTCTTCAATAGCTTTTATTAATCCAACAGCAGGTTGTTCGCAGAAAGCTCCAGAAATAACAATTTTGATTTTATCCTGAGGAACTCCAATATCTTGTTTAATGTATTCGCATACCTGAGTCAAAATATCGTTGTGTTCTTCAACAGTAATGACGGTACCTGCTCTTATAATGTGGTAAACATCCACAATGCTAATTCTCCAAGGATAATCCTGACGAATTTTGTATATGGTTTCTATTAATCTTCTGTTTATATTGTATAATTCAATGGAATGATTTAATTTTTCTGTAGTAATTTCAACACCATTTATTTCTTTGATGTATTTCAACACATGTTCCATTTCTTGCTGATAAAACACTCCACCAATTTGAGGAAGGAAATTTTGTGGAAAGTCCATATATTTCACAAATTTTCCAATTTTGTGTTGTTTAAATATCCCGGATAAGTTACGAATTACATCACAGATAGAAGGGAAAATAAATCCGTCAAAATGTGCCATGTGTTTATCCAGAGCAAGTTCCATAATGCTTCTTGGAATATGGCAAATGTATGACTGATAGTAAGCGTCTCCCTTAATAATTTGTTTGCGGTCGCCACCACCAAAAACTCCAACAGCCATTCCTCCGGCAGCATGAATTATTTCTCTTGGAAAATAAATGGGCATATAGCCAACAAGTACTCTGCCTTTCTCGGCTTCTTTCCATTTTTTTGCATGTGAAAAATTCAGGTCGAAGGACACATCTTCACAAAATTTTATTATTTCTTCTAAAGTCTTCATTTTTTATTCTTGATATACTGTTTATTTAATAATTTCTGTTACTTTACGTGACAAAGGTATTTTTGAAGACACATACAAACTATGACTTTTATCATAGTTTGGAAATTCATTAAACGGCAATTTTGCATGAAGATGAATGCAATATTTGGCGATAAGGTAGAAGTTATTATACTTTGCGGAGGTTACTCCTCACGAATGGGATTTCCAAAACCTTTTTTGGAAATTGACAACAATCTTTTAGTGCAACATATTTCAAATGTCTATAGAAATTTTGGTGTAAAAAACCCAATTATAGTGCTTAATAAAGAATTGTATTCAGATAATTGGATGAACAATATTAACGCGTTGTCCTTAAATAATTGTTTAGTTAAAAATGAATTTCCTGATTTAGGACGTAGTTATTCTCTAGAAATAGGTCTGAAATTATTAGATAAAAATGTCGCTTGTTTTATTCAGAATATTGACAATCCTGACATCAGTGTAGAGTTGTTAAGAAATATGTTTCAAGAATTAGAAAGTGATAATTTTGTTGTTGCATGTAATACAGGAATTGGAGGGCATCCAATTTTAGTTGGTAAGGAAATTATAAACCATTTAAAACAGATGAATGGTTCTGAATGGATATTAAAAGATGAATTGAAAAGATTTAGTAAAGTAAAAGTGGAGGCTTCATCAAATAATGTTTTGCTTAATTTGAATACTCAAGAAGAATGGAAAAGTTATCTAAATAAAAAAAGCTAGTGTTTCATTTAACCGAAATAGAAAAGGCTCTTAATGATTCAAGCGAACCGCTTGCGCTTTGTATTATTGTTGCCACTAAAGGATCCACTCCGCGAAAGGTTGGTGCTAAGATGTTGGTGACTAAAAACAAATCCATTCTTGGTACAATAGGCGGAGGAGCATTGGAAAAAAAGGTTATTGAAAATGCTGTCCAGGTAATTGAAAAAAACAAACCACAAACCTTTCGACACGATTTATTACATCAGCATAATATGTGTTGTGGAGGAACAGTTGACATCTATATTGAACCTATTATGAAAAAAAACAAACTATATATTTTTGGAGCAGGTCATACAGGTCAGGCTTTGGCGAAGTATGCACTGGATATGAATTTCGAAGTGGTTGTGATTGATGATAGAAAAGAGTACATTGATCAAATCAAAACACCAGAGATAAATAAAATGCATCTGGACTTTGAACAAGCATTAAGTGTATTACCTTTTGATGAACAAACCTATGTGGCCATATTAACTTACAGCCATCCCATCGACAGAACGATACTTGCATTCTGCGTCAAAAAGAAACATGCTTACCTCGGAATGATAGGCAGTTTAAGGAAAGTGGAGATGACTAAAAAAATGTTTACCGAAGGAGGAATAGCTACTTTGGATGAACTGAATGAAGTGGATATGCCCATGGGAATTGACATAAAGGGGGAAAGTCCGAAAGAAATAGCTATAAGCATAATTGCGAAACTAATTGAAACCAAACAAACAATAAAATTATGACAAGCAAAAAAACAGCACTGGTAACTGGTGCAGCAAAAGGAATTGGAAAAGCAATAGTAGATAAATTTATTTCAGAAAATTATTTTGTTATTGCCGTAGATATTGATGAAGCATCAGGTAAAGCCTTAGTAGCCGAATATGACGCTGCAAAATTGATGTTTGTAAAAGCGGATATTTGTAACGAACTCGAAATTCAGAATCTATTTTCGAAAATAAAAACAGAATACAAGCAATTGGATGTATTGGTAAATAATGCTGGCATTATCCGCGATAATATGATTTGGAACATGCCCGTTGAAGATTTTGATTTGGTGGTAAATGTTAATTTAAAAGGAACATGGTTACTCTGTAGAGAAGCGGCTAAATTGATGAAAGCGCAAAATTTTGGTCGAATAGTAAACATTGCGTCTAGAGCTTGGTTGGGTAATAGAGGACAAAGTAATTACTCTGCTTCGAAAGCTGGAGTGGTGAGCATGACACGTGTGTTGGCATTGGAATTGGGGAAATACAATGTTTGTGTAAATGCTGTTGCTCCTGGACTTATAGACACTCCTCTCACTCAAAAGTTAGAAGAAAATGTACTGCAAAAATTAATTGAAGCCCAACCAACACGAACAATGGGCAAGCCTGGAGATGTGGCCAATGCTGTTGCCTTTTTAGCTTCCGACAAAACAAATTTCATTACTGGACAAACCATTTATGTGGATGGAGGGAAAAGTATAGGTGCCGGTATGTAGCTTTTGCGCTACCAGTCTACTCAAGATATTTTGTATGATTAATGTCATGTTTGTTCTAACCAATTCTTTCAACCTTTGTGTAAGAAAATGAAGGGTAGTAAAGCGTAATTTAGCGTAAACACCAATAAATACAACGATTATTAAGTGAGCAGGAATGAAACAAATTAAACTGAAGATAAACGGAAAGCAATATGTTTTTTTGGTGAACGACCACGAAATGCTTTCGAATGTTATTCGCGAGAAAGCAGGCCTTACCGGAACCAAAATAGGATGTGAGCAGGGAAGTTGCGGAGCATGCACAGTGATGGTAAACAAAGAACCTGTGCTTAGCTGCATCACTCCTGCATTGAGATACGATGGTGCCGAAATTACCACCATTGAAGGTGTTTCGAAAAATGGTGAACTTGATTTATTACAAGCAAAATTTGTAGAAAAGGGCTCTATCCAGTGTGGATTCTGTACTCCAGGTATGGTGATGACCGCCCTTGATTTCGTTAATAAAAATCCGAACCCAAGCATACATGAGATAAAAGATGCGATGGCAGGAAATGTTTGCCGATGCACAGGCTACAAAAAAATAATTGAAGCAGTAGCAGAATATGCCGAAGAACGAAGAACAGGAAAACCTAAAACAGAAATAAAGAAACCAACACCAAAAGGAAGTGTGGGAGTTCCTCGCCCTTACATTGAAGCAACAAAAAAGGTACAAGGGATTGCTGATTATGCGGATGATTATAATCTGAAAGATGTATTGCACGTTAAGTTTGTGCGTGGTCTTCATGCTCATGCAAAGATAGTGAGCATCGATACTTCCGAAGCTCTTGCATACGAAGGCGTGCGTTATATAGCCATTGGAAAAGAATTGCCCATCACTTTTGGAGTGCTTCCATTGTCGCAGGATGAAGAAGCAATAGCGATTGATAAAACAAGGTATGTAGGTGAAATAGTAGCCGCTGTGGCTGCTGATACTGAAGAGATAGCTGCACACGCTTGTAAATTGGTGAAAGTAAAATACGAACCCATCAAGGCTTTCCTCACTATCGAAGAATCTTTGAATGATATTGGCACTGCTGAAAAAATACATAACACGACCAAATTTAATAACAACGTACATAAAAAAGCAGAGTTGCGCTTTGGTGACCAACAACAAGGTTTGAAGGATGCGGAAGTGAAATTGAAGATGGATTTCGAGATGATTGGTATCAATCATGGGTTTACTGAACCACATGCTACCACTGCTTTCTGGGATGAGAATGGATTAACGATGATTTCGGCAACACAGGTTACTCATTACCTGCATCGTGCTTTGGCTAAAACAATGGAAGTTCCATTGAGCCGTGTGAGGGTAATAAAACCTCATATTGGTGGTGGTTTTGGAGGAAAGGGTGATCCTTTTGCTCACGAAATAATAGTTGCACACATTGCTCGCAAAACGGGAAAACCTGTGAAAGTACGCCTTTCGCGCGAGGAAGTGTTTTTGAATAATCACGGTAGACATCCAACAAAAATGACCATTCAATTGGGAGCCAATAAAGATGGAATGCTAAAAGTATTGGATGCAGCTGTGGCTATTGATGGTGGAGCGTATGGTAGTTTCGGTGTTGTAACTTCGTATTACAATGGAGTATTGCTTCAGGCTCCTTATAAATTAGATAACTTTGGTTTTGTTACTCATCGCGTGTACACCAATAAACCGCAATGCGGAGCGATGCGTGGGCATGGTGCGGTGAATACACGATTTGCGGTTGAGTCGATGATTGATGACATTGCGCATCAAATAAAAATGGACCCGATTGAAATGCGAATGAAGAATTTCCTCGATCCGAATTCATTGACCGTTGGTAAATATCGTATTACTTCAAATGGAATAAAACAAGCCATTTCGGTGGTGGCTGAACAAGCTGACTGGAAAAACAAACATGGCAAAATGCCAATGGGACATGGCTTTGGTGTGGCTTGCGGATTTTTTATAAGCGGAAGTGCATTGCCTATTATCTGGAACG
This sequence comes from uncultured Bacteroidota bacterium, assembly GCA_903926385.1. Taxonomy (GTDB): domain Bacteria; phylum Bacteroidota; class Bacteroidia; order 2-12-FULL-35-15; family 2-12-FULL-35-15; genus 2-12-FULL-35-15. The sequence continues at coordinate 14,866 of CAIYIS010000033.1, read as the reverse complement.
AATTGCCTCAATCGGTGGTTCATCTTAAATTAGATTTTGATGGAAGAGTGTTGATTACTTCGGGAGCCAACGATATAGGCCAAGGTAGCGATACGATGTTGGCCATCATTGTTTCGGAAGTATTAGGTATCAGCATGGACCGTACGTTTGTGATAGCTGCCGACACGTTGATAACACCTGTAGATTTGGGAAGTTACTCGAGTCGTGTGACGTTTATGGCTGGTAATGCCGCTAAGGACGCTGCCGAGAACTTGAGGAAAGAAATGGTAGAAGCTATTTCGAAAAAGAAAAACATCAATGCCGAAGAACTTCATTTCTCCGAAAACAGAATTTTCAGTAATGATAAATCGTTAGACATTACTTGGGAAGACGGTGTGGAAATGCTAGTAGCCAACCGAGGTGCGGTGAGTGTGAGTGGAAAATACATTTCGCCAAAACTGGGAGGCGACTTCAAAGGCGCTGGTGCTGGCTTAAGTCCTTCGTATTCGTTTAGCTCATGTGTTGCCGAAGTAAAAGTAGATACCGAAACAGGTCATGTTAAAATACTGAACGTGTGGGGAGCACACGACTGTGGGAAAGCATTGAATCCATTGGCTGTAGAAGGTCAATTGGAAGGTTCGTGGCATATGGGCATTGGACAAGTGATGACCGAAGAGATGCAATACTACAATGGTTTGTTGGTGAATAATAATTTCCTCGATTATAAAATTCCTACTTCGCTCGATACGCCTCCTATCCATACCAACATTATCGAAACGATTGACCCCGAAGGACCTTTTGGTGCGAAAGAAACAGGCGAAGGCGCTATACATGCCATGCTGCCTGCTGTGGCCAATGCTGTGTACGATGCAGTAGGAATACGCATCACCAAACTTCCGATTAAATCAGAAGATGTATTGCGATTGTTGAAAGAAAAAGAAAAATTAAATCAACCTGAAAAAGTGAGTTAACGATGATTACCGAAAGAACATATTTAAAACCTGCTAACGTGAAACAAGCCATTGATATGGCCATTGCCAACAGCAGTTCGTTCAGGTTTCTGGCCGGAGGAACAGATGTATTGGTAAATAAATTTCAAGGAAACGAATTGTCGGATTGCTTGATTGACATTACCGAAATAGCCGAACTAAAAAAAGTGGAAGCATCGAAAACATATGTAAAGATAGGTGCTTTGGTGCGATTGGACGATTTGAAAAAAGACAAAACACTTGCCAATCATTTTCCGGCATTGATAGCTGTGGCACATGAAGTGGCATCGCCAATGCTGCGCAAAACGGCTACTATAGGCGGAAATGTGCTTTGCGAAAATCGTTGTTCGTTTTACAACCAAAGCGAATGGTGGCGCGAAGCAGTGGGCTATTGCTTGAAATGCGAAGGTGTGCTTTGTATTGCTACTGGTGGTAAAAAGAGTTGTTTCTCGAAATTTGTTTCCGACACAGCACCTGTCCTCATTAGCATGGGCGCTATGTTGGAGCTAGCTGATGTGGATGGAGTGAAAGAGGTAGCACTCGAAAGTATTTATACGGGCGATGGCATAGCACCGCGAAACCTCAGTAAAACAGCGCTCATCCAAAACATCATTCTGCCGATGGCGAACGAATGGAAATCGGCATTCCGAAAACTTCGTCCTCGCGAAGCTGTTGATTTTACTTCACTCACAACAGCTGTGAGTATTGACAAATCAGGAAATGTGCGTATAGTGGTGGGTGGTGTTGACCCGAAACCAGTGCTGATAACGGGCACTACCAAGGATGATAAAAACGAATTGATAAAACAAGCGGTGAAGAAAGCCCGTATTGTGGATAACGATGTGTACTCGCGCGGATACCGCAAAGAGATGATAACGGTATTTCTCAATCAATGTTTTGATGAGTTATTGAAATAAATGAACAACGCTATTTCCATATTGCTTGATGAACACAGTTTGCTGTTAAAGGCGATAAAAACTGCTGAAAAAATCCAGAAGATAGAGGACAATAAATTCTATCTTGAGGTCATGCAAGGGGTGATTTCATGTTTTAAAACATTTTCAGAAATTTATCATTACCCAAAAGAAGAGAAAATATTGTATCCGCTTTTGGTGAAGCGTTCGCATTACATGAGTGTTGAGTTTATTCATGAAATCTGTGACCATCATGAAGATTTCAAAAGTTTGATGAAAGAAATAGAAGTGGCGCACAACACTTCTGATTTGAGAACACTGAGAAAAGTTACAGATGAATATTTGACCCTTTTGGAAGAACACATTCGAAAAGAGAATTCCATAATATTAAGTGTCGCGGGAGTTCTTCTTACAGAGGAGGAAGCTGAATTCATACTTGAAGAGTTTAATGCACTCGATAAACAGCATGGAGAAAAAGAGAAGTTATTAAATATGATATGGAAAATAAATTTACAATTTGAAGAACCAACCTAATAAACAATAATTATGAAAAGTAAAACTAAAATAATGGATGGCAATGAGGCGGCAGCTTACATTGCTTACAAAACAAGTGAGGTTTGCGCCATTTATCCGATAACGCCTTCATCTGCCATGGGCGAATTCTGCGATGAATGGTCGGCTGCGCAAATAAAAAACATATTTGGTGAAGTACCAAGAGTAATGGAAATGCAAAGCGAAGGTGGTGCAGCAGGAGCCATACATGGTTCGTTGCAAGCAGGAGCATTGTCATCTACTTTTACCTGTTCTCAGGGATTATTGCTGATGATTCCGAACATGTACAAAATAGCAGGAGAGTTAACTCCTACTGTTTTTCACATCGCGGCTCGTACACTTGCCACTCATGCGTTGAGTATTTTTGGAGACCATTCTGATGTTATGTCAGTTCGTCAGACAGGCTGGGCCATGTTGTTTGGCCGCAATTCTCAGGAGGCAATGGATATGGCGTTGATAGCACAAGCTGCTACTTTAAAATCTCATTTACCTTTTCTAAATATTTTTGACGGATTCCGTACCTCTCACGAATTAACTAAAGTGGAAGTAATTCCGGATGATGTTATTTTGAAAATGATTGATGAGAACGATATTCTTGCTTTCCGCAAACGTTCCATGTCGCCCGAAAACCCTTCGATAAGAGGGACTGCACAAAACCCAGATGTATTTTTCCAAAGCAGAGAAGCTTCTAATACATACTATGCAAATACTCCCGGAATCATTACGGACATGATGAAGAAGTTTGAAGCACTTACTGGAAGAAGCTACAAATTATATGAATATTATGGTCATTCGGCTCCTGAAAGAATCATCATTATAATGGGTTCGGGTTCGGGTGCGGTGAACGAAACAGTAAATTATCTAAACGAAAACGGAGAAAAGGTTGGATATTTATATGTGCGTATGTTCCGCCCTGTAGATGCAAAAGAGTTTGTGAATTCCATTCCTAAATCGGTGAAAAGTATTTCCGTCCTCGACAGATGCAAAGAGCCTGGCTCGATTGGAGACCCATTATATATGGATGTGGTGAATGTAATAGCTGAAGAATGGCAAGGTGATAAACCTCGCATTGTTGCAGGTCGTTTCGGGTTAGCTTCAAAAGAATTTACTCCAGCTATGGTGAAAGCTGTGTTTGAGGAATTAAAACAAAGTACTCCAAAAAATCACTTTACGGTGGGTATTGAAGACGATGTAACACATAAAAGTTTGCATTACGATAAATCATTTTCACTTGAAAAACAACATTTGTTCAGAGGTTTGTTTTATGGGCTCGGAGCTGATGGTACTGTAAGTGCTAATAAAAACTCTATTAAAATTATTGGTGATACTACAGATAATTATGTTCAAGGGTATTTTGTTTACGACTCCAAGAAGTCGGGGTCGTTAACGGTGTCTCATCTTCGTTTTGGTAAAAATCCTATTCAATCTACATACCTCATAAACTCTGCCAATTTCATTGCTTGTCATCAATCCAACTTTATCAATAAATATGATATTTTGAGAGATGCTGAAAAAGGGGCAACCTTTCTATTAAATACTCCTCACGATTCTAAAGATGTCTGGAACAAGTTGCCTCAGCATGTTCAGGAAGAAATTATAGAAAAAGAACTGAAGTTTTATGTTATCAATGCTACTAAAGTGGCACGCGAAACCGGAATGGGTTCTCGCATTAACACGATATTGCAGACCTGCTTCTTTGCCATTGCAGGGATTTTATCTAAAGAAGATGCCATTCAACGAATCAAAGATGCTATCAAAAAAACATACGCTGCCAAAGGCGAAAAGGTGGTATTGAAAAATTTTGAAGCCGTTGATAAAACTTTAGAAAATCTCGTGCTTATCGATTATTCAACATTTAAAACAGGAAACATCGCTACCGAAAAAGGTGTTACAGATAACTCACCTGATTTTGTAAAAAATGTGCTTGCTAAAATATTAATGTTCGAAGGAGATGACCTTCCGGTGAGTGCTTTCCCTATGGATGGTACATACCCAGTAGGAACCACACAATACGAGAAAAGAAACATTGCTGATAAGGTTCCGGTATGGGATGCCGATTTATGTTCGCAGTGCGGTAAGTGCTTTTTAATTTGTCCTCATGCAGCCATTCGTTGCAAAGTATACGACAAAGGCGAATTGAGTAATGCGCCCGAAACATTCAAAGCAATTGCTCCTATTGGTAAAGAATTTGAAAAAGATAACGAAGCATACACACTTCAGGTATCGGTTGAAGATTGTACAGGTTGTAATTTGTGTGTGGAATACTGTCCTATCACCAGTAAAACCGAGCCTAATCACAAGGCAATAAATATGACAGACCAGTTACCGCTCAAAAATACAGAAATAAAAAACTGGGATTTCTTCTTATCACTGCCCGAACTCGATCGTTCTCGCGCCAATACCAATACCGTTAAAGGAACTCAGTTTCTTCAACCATTGTTTGAATTTTCGGGTGCATGTTCAGGTTGCGGGGAAACACCTTATGTGAAATTACTTTCTCAATTATATGGCGAAAGAATGGTAGTGGCCAATGCCACCGGTTGTTCTTCCATTTATAGTGGTAATTTGCCTACTACTCCTTGGACTACTAACGATGATGGATTCGGGCCTTCATGGGCTAATTCATTGTTCGAAGATAATGCTGAGTTTGGATTGGGTATAAAAATGGCTTTTGATAAAAAGATTGAAATTGCATTTACCCTTCTCGACCGAAACAAAGATATTATTGGAGAAAGTTTGGTCAACGATTTAATAAATACCGACCAAAGCAACGAAGCTGGAATTCGCAAACAACGCGAAAATGTGAAAGAGCTTCGCAAACGCATTGCTGCCATTAATAATTTCGAAATGAACCAACTTACCATCATTGCCGACCACTTAGTAAAGAAATCGCACTGGATAGTGGGAGGTGATGGATGGGCTTATGATATTGGTTTTGGAGGATTAGACCATGTACTTTCTACTGGTGAAAATGTAAACATTATTGTGCTCGACACAGAAGTATATTCCAATACAGGAGGACAAAAATCTAAATCTACTCCTATAGCAGCTAGTGCCAAGTTTTCGGTTAATGGAAAAGAAAACGGTAAAAAAGACCTTGCACTGCAAGCCATTGCTCACGGCTCGGCTTATGTGGCCCAAGTGGCAATGGGGGCGAATGATGTGCATGCTATCCGAACGATACAAGAAGCCGAGGCATTTCCGGGCACTTCTATCGTAATAGCTTACAGCCATTGCATCGCGCATGGTTACGATATGGCTCAGGGAGCCGAACATCAGGTTAATGCTGTAAAATCGGGTTACTGGCCATTGTTTAGATACAATCCGCTTAAAGCAAAAGGCGAACGTTTTTCGCTCGATAGTAAAGAAGCTACGTTGCCGTTGAAAGATTTCTTGTACAACGAAACCCGTTTCAGTACTCTTGTACGCACAGGGCCGGAACATGCTGCTCTGCTGCTTGAACAAGCTGAAAAAGGTGTAAGCAAACGTTGGGATCGATTGATGGCTCTCAAATCGCTGTAAAAATTAACTTTTAAAAGGTTCGTAAAACCCCCGTCAAGCTATGTTGCTTGACGGGGGTTTTTAGTTTAAAGATGGATAATTTCAGTTTTTATGACATTTAAAACTACACGCTCCACGTTTTAAACTTCGACCTCGACATTTTAAACTTCGACCTCGACATTTTAAACTACACGCGAGACATTTTAAACTACACGGGCGACATTTAAAACTACAAACTCCACGTTTAAAACTACGCTCGAGACATTTAAAACCTTACGGGCTAGGTTTAAAACCTCACGATTCGTATTACAAAAGAACTTTTAGACAAAGAGTAAAACAAAAATTTTCCTATCAATAGCTTGCATTGCGTTTTTGTTTTACCACCTAATTATTGATGAATAAATTTTCGTCAGCGAAAATAATATTTTCTTTAAAAAGACAAATCAACTTTTTTACGAAGGTGTATTCTTTTTTACGAAGGCGTATTGGCGATTGTTTATTGATTAATACACCTATCCCTAAGATTATATTCGTCTGAACGCCTCACCCCTTTATCCCCTCTCCAAAGGAGAGGGGGCGGGGGTGAGGCGTTTTGCAATTAAATAAATAATCTTAGGGATTAGTGCCTTGATTAATGTTTATTGACCATTGCTGAATTGAACATTTTAATTTTTAATAAAGGGCGTAACCCGAAACCTGAAACTTTCTAACTTTAAACTTTGAACTAAATCATAGCGTTGTCTTTGAGTTTTGTGTCGAGGGCATCGCGGAGGCCATTACCAAGGAGGACAAAGGAGAGAACCATGAGCATGATGGCAATGCCGGGAAGTATGGCCAGATAAGGCGAATGGCCGATGATGAAACCTCGGTGGGCGTTTATCATTTGCCCCCATGAGGCTGTGGGCGGTTGTGCTCCGATGCCAAGAAAGCTAAGTCCGGCTTCTATAAGAATGGCGGAGGCGAAATTAGCTGCAGAGATAACAATAACAGGGCCCATAACGTTGGGTAATATTTGGCGAGCGATGATGCGGAAGTGAGAGAAACCGAGTGCACGTGCGGCTTCGATAAATTCTTTTTCGCGGAGACTCATTACCTGCCCACGGATAACACGGGCTACTTCTACCCACATGGTAAGCCCTACGGCAACGAAAACTTGCCAAAAGCCTTTGCCAAGTGCGAGTGTGATGGCAATTACCAGAAGCAGGGTGGGGATGCTCCAAACGACATTGATAATCCAGATGATGATGTTATCTAGTCGCCCTCTGAAATAGCCTGCGAGAGAGCCCAGAGAAACGCCAATAAGCAGGGAAATAAAAACCGAAATAAAGCCAACGGAAAATGAAACACGAGTGCCAATCATGAGTCGGCTTAGTAAATCGCGACCTGCAGGGTCGGTACCAAGGTAAAAGGTACGTGTTTTAATATTGTTTTGCGTGATGAGGTTTTGTATTTCTGAAATGGTTTTGATAGTAGGCGCGTTGCAGCCTTTTTCGAAGAACTGCAGTTGCTGTGTAGCTTGATTGTAGTTGACAGGAGTGTTGTCCTGAAGCGCGAATGCTACATCGGCAATGTTTATTTTCTTTTCGAAAGAAATATGTTTTTTTGCTGAAGAAAATTCGTGGTAAACAATATCGGATGCCTGAAAGTGGTAATCGGCAATAGGTACAGAGCGGTAATCGGATATTTGGCCGTACATCATTCTGGTTAAAAAATTAACATGATGAGGTTCTTCGTTTTTGCGAACCAAGAGCATCTGCACAGAAAATCCTGGTGACTGTTTGGAGATTTCGAGAAGCTGTTCGTTGGCATCAGGGGTGCTGTCGGGGGTGATAAGAAAACCAAGCATAGCAATAACAATAAAGGCAGAAATGATAATTAAACCAAACATGGCTAGTTTGTTTTTTTTGAGGCGATGCCATGCAATAGCCGACTGCGACTGAGAAACGGTGATTGATTTATTATTCATTATACGTTCGTTCTTTCCATGAATAAGTTCGTGCGCGTCCCATAAGGCCTATGATTACTATATAAAACAGGTAAATGATTTGTTCGGGGAGAAAAAAGAGTAAGAGTGTTTTTTCCCTGAAAAAAGAAGTAGCCATGTATAATATCCAAAAATCGATGATGCATTTGGCGACAAAAATAATCATCCAAATTTGAATAATGGAATAATTAAAAAAGGTTATATGGGGAGTGACTAATGCTGTGAAAGGTAAAATCAACAAAAAGAGACTGAAGAAAAATACGGTAAGCGAAGTGAGTTTGGTTTCGGTGTTGAGGTCGGAAAACTTTTTGGAAGCCCATCGCCTGCGCTGTTGAACAAACCCGGAAACTGTTGGTTGGGCATAGGTGGAAGCTATTGCGTATCGGCTTTTCAAAAACTTAATACTTTGAGGAAATTGTTGGTTGATTTTATACATGAGTAAAACATCATCGCCTGTGGCGTAAGAGTCGATGTCTTGGTAACCGTTTACTTGATTAAACACTTCACTGGTAAAAGCGAGATTGGCACCATTGCACAATACGGCATTCTTGAAGGCTAATGCTCCCCCTGTAGTGAGCGATAGGGCCATAAACTCTAGAGATTGCATACGGGTGAAAACGGAATGAGAATACAATAACTTGACGGAGCCAACAATCATTTTAGCATTCGTTGCTTTGTAATATTCAATAAAAGAAGCAAGCCAATGTTGCTCTACAACACAATCGCCATCGAGGGTAATAATGATTTCGCCTTTGGCTATTTTAATGGCAGAAGTTATTGCATCTTTTTTTCCTTGGCCTTGATTTGAAATTAGAATAATGTTTTTGCAAGAACTGTATTTCGATTTAATAATGTCGGAAGTATTGTCTGTAGAATGGTCGTCAACAATAATGATTTCAAAATAGTCGGGCTGGTAATGCTGCGCTAATACACCTTCGAGACATCTTATAATGTTATTTTTTTCGTTTCTCACAGGAATAATAACGGAGGCAAATATGTATGACTCGGATTTTTGATAACGTAAAGAAGGAATACTGAGCCAACCGAAGCCAAACATAGCGATGGTAAAAAGATAAACCAGACCAACAGCAATGGTGATGCATATAAGGATGGTGGTAAATATTATCATTCCTGTTCGTTAAAGAATTTAAGTTTCCAGATAAACAGACCTCCTACTAATGCAGGAATGGCCAGGTTGAGTATCCATAGCAGCAATGAAGCCGCAACAATAGCAGTGGAATTAGGGTACAATGGCCCGAAAAAATAAACTGCTGTAGCTCCTCTTACGGCTATTTCGGATAAGGCAAATGTAGGTATTACAGATGTAACAAAAAACGTGAGAGCTATTAATGAAAAGAATATTAATGGTCCTGCATTGACACCAAACAAACGTAAAACAAGAAAATACTGAAACGAGAACACAGCATATCTCAGGGCGGATAAAGCAGCAATACCGAGCAATTCGGATGAAGAATAATTGCCAAGCACATCAATATACTTTTTATATCTGGCAAATTGTCGGTTTCGTTTAGCATAAATAAAAAGCAAAGCGATCACAAAAAGCACGAAGAGAACAAACAAAAGAATGGCCATGTTAGGAGAAACAAACTGCGCGGTTTGAAAAAAATCTTCGTACACATTTTCGAGAATATAATATGCCGCAATACCTGCAAGTATAGTAATGAGGAGTTGAATAAAACCTCCAATCATACTGGCGATAGCGGCTTGCATCTTGTCGGCTTTTTGGAGATAAAATATTCGCCCCGCAAATTCACCAACACGGTTTGGCGTAAAAATGCTGATGGTAACACCTGATAAAACCGAAGAAAGACTTTTTGGAAACGATATTTTTTCGAATTTTGCAATGAGTATTTTCCACTTAACGGCCTCTATGCCCCAGTTGACAAATATGAGACAAATGGTCGGCAAAAGGTATGAAAAGTTAGTGTTTTGAAAAACGGCAGAGAATCCTGTGGTGTGAACTGCAATGGCAATTTTTTGCCAGATATAGCAAAATGACAAAATTAAAATTACGGTCTTAATCAAAAGACTTATAACTTTGTAAAAACGTTTGGTAGGTTTTGTTGTCATAATAATGACAATGATAGTAAAAAAAACAAAAGGCAGAAAAACAATGGTAACAGATAGAATCATTTTGGGCATCGACCCGGGCACCAATATAATGGGATACGGGCTGATACACATCAAAGGAAATAAAATGGAACTTATTGTGATGGGAGTGCTCAGGCTTGAGAAAGTGGAGAATCATCCATTAAAACTGCAACGTATTTTCGACCGTACCATAGCCCTGATAGATGAATATAAACCAGACGAACTAGCCATTGAAGCTCCGTTTTTCGGAAAAAATGTTCAATCGATGCTTAAGTTGGGACGAGCACAAGGTGTAGCCATAGCTGCCGCATTATCGCGAAATATGCCTATTCAGGAATACTCACCAAAAAAAATAAAACAATCGATAACCGGAAACGGAAATGCCTCGAAAGAGCAGGTGTCTGCTATGCTTAAATCGCTTCTGAATTTTAAAGAAACCCCGGAGTTTCTGGATGCAACAGATGGACTGGCAGCTGCCGTATGTCATTACTTTCAGCGAAAGCCCGGTAGTGCGGCAAAATCTTATTCGGGATGGAAAGCTTTTTTGGCGGATAATCCAAAAAAGAAGTTGTAGGTAAGGTGCAATTAAAAAATAAAATCGACTGTTTCGTTGCTGTTAATTTTGAAATTCACTACTTATAATTTAGTACTTTTGCACCACGAACCAATTCAAAAAAATATGCGGATTAAGACTACAGCAGCTGTTTTATTATCTTTTCTGTGTTTTCATTTTACTTCGAAAGCGGCTGGTGATACTTCCACCGTTTCTGCCAAATCTATTCTTAAACTTGCCAGAGCTTATAGTGATCAATTGTTTTTCGAACAAGCTGAAAATACCTACAATTTGTATTTGAATAAAGACACCACCAATTCGGATGTATACTATGAATTGGGTATGATGGAATTCACTTTTATGTTCAAAAGGGAAGAAGCAATTACTAATCTCGAACGATTTATTCGTCATTCTAAGAGTAAAAAGGATACATTGCCTGAGGTGTGTAATGCATTAGGTAAATCTTATCAGTTTGTCGAAAATTATGATAAAGCCTTGGAGTTTTACGAATCGTTTATTCGCAAATTGCAAAACAACGAAGGTGGAATACTATTGAAGAAGGAAGCCAATTTTGCAATTGAACAATGCATGTTTGCGCAAGATCATACAAAACCAACAAAAGGAATTGTGTGCAGTAATTTGGGTGCCGGAGTTAACACCGCCTTTCCGGAATTCGACCCAGTTCCTTTAGAGTCGGACAATAACTTGTTTTTTACCACCATGCGTTTTGGACAGAAAACAGAAGGCAAAACTGTGGATGAGGAAGCGCTTCAATCGATTTATGTCGCAACAAAAAAGAAGGGCAGTTTTGAAAAGGCTCATCATTATCGAATTTTCGATAGTTTGGAAATAGGGCGAACCAATATAGCTGCCGGTTCCATATCTCCTGATAATTCTAAATTTTATGTTAGTAAAGATGAACGACTATATGTTTCGTCAGGAAAAGATACTACATGGGGAATGCCAGTGATGATGAGTGATACGGTGAACAGTGGTTTTTCTCAAAATCATGCAATGGTTACCCCAGATGGGCAGACACTTTATTTTGCTGCAAATATTACTGGGGGCTTCGGTGGTTTGGATATTTACAGATGTGAACTGTCGAAGAATGGTAGCTGGGGAGCACCAATTAATTTGGGTAAAACAATAAATACTCCACAGGACGAAGACGGGCCTTTTGTTTCGGCAGATGGTAAAACTTTTTACTTCGCTTCAAAAGGATTGGTTGGATTCGGAGGTTTCGATATTTTTAAATCGGACATACATGATAAAAATTTATCAACTCCGGTTAATATGGGGCGACCTTACAATTCCTCAGCAGACGATTTGTTTTTAAAGTTCAATAAAGCCGGTGATGTTGGCTATCTGTCTTCTGGGCGTATCAAAGGATATGGAGATATGGATATTTATAGGGTAACCAAAGTAGTTGATATTGATTGCAAACTTTTAAAGAACAAAACAGCTTATCCTGTTTCGTTCGATGCTTCAAAATCTATCGACCCCAAAGGAGTTAAACTCTCTTACGAATGGGACATGGCTGATGGAACGAAAGAACATGGAATAAAGTTTACCCATGTGTACAAGCGCCCGGGCGACTATGATGTAATACTTACCACAAAAGATTCTATTTCGGGAAGAGTTGAAAAGAATGAAGCTGTATTTCCGGTAACGTTCAAAAATGCTTCCCATATTGAATTTGTGTCGGCTGATACGGTTTATCAAAATGAGGAAGTAAACTTGGATGCATCATCTTCTGTTATTCCATCCAAGACTCCCGTTAAATATGCATGGAAAATAAACGACACCGAATTTGGAAAAGGAGGAAGCATGAGCAGTTATACATTTAAAAATTCGGGACGATTTAATCTGAAAGTTCAGATCGATTTTAAATGTACTAATTGTAAGGAAAACGAAAGTTATTGTTATTCGAAAGTAATAACTGTGTTAGAAGGAAACAGAAGAGACAAACAGAAAAAATAGTTTTAAAATAAATAAAGACATTATACAATGAGAGCCATTTTTTTATTCATAAGTTTTTTAATCATCGCTATTCCTGTTTCGCAGGCGCAGGAAGTGCCATCAGCGTTAGAGAATATCGATTATTTGGTCACGTTTAGCAAAGGAGCTAATCCTACATGGGGAGATGATGACCATGTTCAAATTTATTTTTTCACTATTCCTACAACTATTAAAGCACCATTTTACATACGTGTTTTTGATCCGGAAATAAGCGGAAGTAATGATATGTTGAATGAAGCTTATAACTCTTCAACTCGTTTCAGTGTTTATGGTGGAGTAGGGGCATATACCAATAAAGAGGCAAGAGGAGTTAATTCAACAGGAAATTTCAAGAGCGGAAATCAGTTGGCCTCAAAAACTTTTACTCAAGATGATGCAAAGTTGGATAATACATGGTACACCTTTGGCCCATTTAATCCTCAGGATGGGGAGTTCGACAAAACAATGAATGCTGCAGTATTTAAAATTGTGGTTGAAGGTTTGGATGGCGATGACGGCAATATGTATCGCTTTTTCCTGAGCTCTGATAAGACCACTAATAAAGCAATTGAAGGTGGTAATGCATTTGCCTATGAAATTAGTTTCCGATTAAAAAGCCAGGTTGGTGATGTTGGGCATTTGTTTCCTCGCATGGAGAATACCACCACCTCGGTAAAACTAAATAATTTCGATTTTGATAAAGATGGTTACATCCGAATTACTTCCATCAATAAAAAATGCCATGATATGAAACCTTCTGCTGACGGCAACTGGGAAATAAGTAAAGAAGAGATTAGCAAAGACGAAAGAAACACATCTCTCGACATTCAGTTCATAAAAAAACTAGACATCTTGAATGATATGACGTTTAATATTACAGACGAAACTAATCAGGCACTGCCCATGTATAGCTATCCTGCCGGAGGCATTCCTAAGTATAAGTTTAAGGTGGATGTAGTGTACGAAACAGACAAATAACCACTGATTATTCCCTGTCCTAATTGAGGTTGCCCATCACTCAAGTATTGTTAAATAAAGTCAAAAGCGAAAAGAGGCAGAAACACAAATCTGTTATTTAATAATTTTACCACATCTGTATCAACAGAAAAGTCGTCCTTAACTGTTCTGCTTTTAATTGATGAGTCAGAATGAAAAGTTTTTTCATCATCCTTTGGGTAATGATGGCGCAGTTATAAATAAGAAAAGAAAAAGTGTGGAGGTAAATTTTAAAGAGAAAATAATTTTAGTATTCAGTTTTTATTTTTTCTCATCGCATTTTTGTTCAGCCCAACAACGCATCAGCCATCTCGAAATGGCAAAGTATGAATTAAGCTGGGGGCATTACTCACGAGCCATAGAAGACTTAAACTACGCACTTCAGCAACAACCCGATTTATATTATGGTTATTATTTCAGAGGGTTGGCCAAACAAGCGCTGGAAGATTATGTGGGAGCCGAACAAGATTTTACTCACGCCATCTCTATTTACGCCAATCGTGCGGAAGTGTTTACCGAACGTGCAGTGACACGAGACAAGCGCTTCAACTTTTCTGGAGCGTTTGATGATTACACAAAAGCCATTGAACTCGATTCTGCCGATGCGAATATTTATTTCAACAGAGCTATCACTTTGCTTTCCTTAAATCAGTTCGAAGCATCTATCGAAGACTGCAATCATGCCGAGCGGTTGAGATACAAAAACGAGAATTTGTACATAGTTAGAGGTGCCGCCAAAGCTGGTCTTACTTCCTATTACAGCGCCATTATGGATTTTAACAAAGTTATTTCCAATCATCCTAAAAACACGTATGCGCTTAATCAGCGAGGCAAAGCGCTATCTGAGCTGCATAAAAAAGATTCGGCTCTTACCGATTTTAATGCGGTGTTGAAAATAGATTCGGTAAATATTGATGCGTTCTTTAATCGTTCTATTGTTTATATGAACGACTCCAAACCCGATGAAGCTCTGCGCGATTTGAACACAGCTATTCGTCTTTCGCCCGACTATGCTTCGGCCTATTTTAACAGAGCCATGATTTATGGAAACTCCAAAAAATACAGAGAATCATTACACGATTACGACAAGGTGCTCGAATTAAATCCTCAAAATATTCTTGCTTATTTTAATCGTGCCATTGTAAAATCGGAGAATAAAGATTTAAAAGGTGCGCTTAAAGATTACGACAAAGTGATAGAACTCTTCCCCGATTTTGCCGATGCTTATTACAATCGCTCCCTGGTAAAGAAAGACCTGAACAATGTTTCGGGTGCTACATCCGATTAT
>CAIYIS010000032.1 GCA_903926385.1 uncultured Bacteroidota bacterium | reverse complement strand
TCGGGTGGTTAATTAACTTTCCGTAAAATGAAATCATTTTACCATAAAGTTAGCTCACTTTATAGAAAAGTTAGATCATTTTCCATAAAGTTAGGTCATTTTATCCTAAAGTCGACTCACTTTATCTTAAAGTTAGTTAACTTTTCGGAAAATTTAATCACTTTATCAGGCAGTTAGATAACTTTTAGGGTAAGTTAGGTCATTTTATCCTAAAATCATGTCCTGATATTTTAAGGTCGGATTTTCGTATTTGGAGGTGAGATAATACTATAATAATAGTATGTCTAATTTTGATTTTGTTAATTTACGGTTGGGGGAGGTGTTCTGTCTTTCAGAACAAAGTAAGTTAATTGCCATTTCACCAAAAAGCCCCGCAAATTTTGCGGGGCTTTTTTTGTGTTTAAGCGAATACGTTCATTCAAGTTTAAACGTTAGGTTTCGATTCTTGTGGCATTAGGGAATAATGTGCTTGCACTCGTATATCCAAAATTGTTCATCTTCCTGAATAACGTCACCGGTAAACGCTTTTAAAAAGGTAACGCTGGTTTTTGGCGAGAGCATAGCCGCGCTGATGGGTTGTTGGTTGCTGTCGCTTAGCGGAAAGTTTAATACTAGCAACACCTTTTTATTTTGCTGTTCGGTGTAATTGGAGCAGGCATAAAAGACCTCGTTAAGTGGAATATCTCGCTTATATGTGCTTTCAAATGGTTGCCAAACATATTCTTTTTGTCCGCTTTGCGGAAAAAACATTTGTTTTTTAAGATTTATGGCAATGGTTTGAGCGGCATAATCAACAAAACCTACCATTTCATAATCGTTTACCAAATTATTTTGTTTTATATAATCAGCAGCATCATACGACATGGTGTACTTAAATTTTACATCTTTATAAAAAGCATACCCCGAACTTACCATCTGTATAATCAGAAACAAAGTAAGCATGGGCTTAAACACATAGTCTATTTTGATACGATTGAGCCAGGTTAATTTTATGTTTTTAATCACTGGCAGATACATGCGTTCATCGGCTATATGATACAGCCAATAGGAATACAAAAAGACAATAAAAAGCAAACCTTGGTGCCGAATAAAATAAAAACGGGCACTGTGTAAAAACAAAAGCACTAAAATATAATTGCCCATAAACACAAAAAACACCAAGGGTTTTTTAGAAAATTTTATCAAGACAATCAGAAATATTAATACAGAAATGCCCGCTAATACAAAATTCTGAGTGGTTTTATAAATGGCCACATCGTATGGGTTTTGATAAAAAAGAGGAAACTCAAATAAATTAGTATTCCAGAAATTGGCATGTGAGGTAAACTCCGGAAGCGGTAAGAAACTGTTCCAGATGGTTCGAATGCTCATAAAATAGGGGGCTTCGGCCAAACCTTCGAAAGCAGATTTTAGTTTGGTGGTGTAAGTTATGTAAAGAATGCCCATTAATACAAAAAACAAAAACACGCCAATGTAGGCTACAACGGTTTTGCGGGTAAGGTTATTGTTTTCTTTTTCTTTAAACAGATTATTGAGCACAACTACAAAAAGAGCAAGCGCAAAAATAAATGAGTTAATGGAGTGGTTGGCAAGTATTATCAGCGGGATGATGAGAAGATAATAATTTACTTTTTTGCGAGACAGCAAATACATTATGATAAATACCATGAGCACCAGAAACCCGTAATAGCGCGATATTACTCCATATTCGAAGAAAAGAAAATAGGAGAAAGTAATTCCTGCTTTTTCGAATAAGGTAAACGGAGCATATTTGTTAAGCAAAAAAATAACCGCCACAATAATGGAATAATGACAAATCTGATACGATGTTTGCGAATTGTTAAACCACAAAAAAACTTTAATTAGAAAATTATAGGTGAGATAAGAATAGTCGTACTGACTGTATTTTAAAGTTCCGTTGAGCGCAATTCGACCATAAATATCAAGCTCATCACGCCACATTTCGTGATAAAACATGCCAATGGCAAGCAATACAGAAAACAGGGCAATAAATAAATAAGGAATTTTGTTTTTAAAAAGACCAAAGCGAGTTTGAGGTTGAACTATCTCTTCCATTTATCGAGTCTGCTATTTTGGTTTGCTTGCACTGATAAAGATGGATTGTGTGAGTACGCGGAGCCCCGGAATTTTCTCCACCACATTGCCAACCGAAATTACAAAGCCAATCATAAATTTAGGAATGATGGGAAGAAGAAAATCTTTGTACTTTACATCAATGTCCGAAAACTCATGTTTTATAAGATTTTTAGTGATAAACGATTTCGAGAAAGCCTTTTCAGTTGGCTCGAGTTTAGCCATGTTGCGAAACAAAGGAATGGTAGCGAATATCAAATAGCAATATGGATTGAGCAGATTAGGTTCTAAAAAAATAATCTTTCCTCCTGGTTTTAATAATTTCCTGAGGTTAATTAAAGATTCGTCAATATTGTAATACAAGTGGTGCAAGATGCCATTGCCAATAATATAATCGAATTGCTTTTTTTCTACTTCCACCGGATTATTGAAATCTAACACAGCAAAATTCAAATTCGGTAATTGATACCTTTTGTTGGCTTCGTCAATAAAAGGGCGACAGATATCTGTGCCCAATACTTGATGATTGGAGTTTTCTGCAATGTAATTAGAAACCTCACCACGACCACAACCTATCTCGAGCACATCTTTTATTTCTGATTTGTCCATCAGATTTAAAAAATAATCTACTCTTCGTTTAGTTCTGATTTGCATAGCCGCAGAGTCTTTATACCCCTGACTATAGCCTTTATCATCTTTTACACTTAGCATTTCCTATTTCTTTTTTTTGCAGTACAATATTATTTGAGCACTGAAATATTTATTGATAACCGGAATAAGTTCCAGAAAGGGTTGAAAAAAATAAATTATTTTGGAAGGAAATGTTGGGAAAAAGAAAGGCACATATCCAATGTATTTAATCGACTTTATGTCCCAACCATTTTCAATACACCAATCCGAAAGTTGTTTAGTAGTGAACGATTGTTCTTCGTGTTCTATATGATATTGAGAGTTTTTTTCAATCCATTTTAAGATAAAATTATTTCCATTTGGTTCAACAATAATCATCTCGTCCGAAAATAAAGTAGCATTTTTTATAGCCAATGATTGATCGCTCAAATGATGCAATACCCCGCGAAATACAGACAAGTCGTATTTGTTTACAGCAAGTTTATCTGCATCGTAAATATTAATATCCGAAAACGAAATGTTTTTATAATTATCTGTCGCAATTTTAATGGCATTTACACTTGGGTCGACACCAGTAATTTTAATAGAAGGATGACAAATCTTTATTTCATTAGTATAGGTTCCGTCTCCACATCCCACATCCATCAATGTTTTTACATACGCAGGAATAATCTTATTTACCCCATCTGTAATTCTTTTGTTCGAAACAATAGAAGAGAACTTCGCATTTGTGGTGTATTTGTATCCTTTGTTTTCTTCAACATCTTTGTTGAATTCGTTTACATTCTTTTTAATCTCGCTCATGTTTTCTAAATAAAGTGTGCTAACTTTCATTTATAAATTCTTCAATTTTTTCGGCAGTGTTGTATAGTTTTCTGCCTTTACGAATAGAAGTTCTGATATACTTAGGTCGTTTTTTTGTTTCCTCAAATATTTTGCTGATGTACTCACCAATGATAGAAGTAGCCAGTAATTGAACACCTCCAAAAAACAGTACGAGAACAATTACTGTTGTAAATCCCTGAGGAGCGTTAGGCATAATAAAACGTAAAATGATTTGTGTAAGTAAAGCAAGGAAAGAGATGATGGTTAAAACAAATCCAAACAAACTTAAAAATTCAAGCGGAAGGAAACTGAATGAGAAGATGGCTTTTTTTGCCCAAGCCACATTTTTTCTCCAATTGTTAGTAGAAACACCAAACATACGTTCAGGTCTTAAATACGGAACTCCTACTTGCTTAAATCCAACCCATGCTCTCAAACCTCTTAGGAATTGTTCTGTTTCCGGCAATTTAATCAGTTCTTTTACCACTTTTCTATCAATTAACGAAAAGTCACCTGCATCCACCGGAATTTTGATGTAAGACAATTTGCTGAATATTCTGTAAAAAAGTTTGTACATCATACCCATCAAAAATGTTGTTTCTCTTTTTATCCTTACTCCATACACCACATCATTTCCCTCTATCCATTTATTATAAAATTCAGGAATAATTTCAGGAGGGTCCTGCAGGTCGCCATCCATAAGTACTACACTGTCACCCGTGGCTATAGTCATTCCACTAAGGAATGCTGATTGCGAACCAAAATTTCTGGAATGATTAATGCAGATTACATTCGAATCAAGATTGCAAATGTTTTCTATCACCTCTTCTGTATTATCGGGCGAACAGTCGTTCACAAAAATTATTTCGTAACGAATTTTTATTTCGTTAAACATTTTAACTAGTCGTTCGTACATTATTGGAATGGCTTGAGCATCCATATAGCAAGCCACAATAGCAGTTATTTTTCGATTCGATTTTTTATTTTCAAATGCGGGTAAAATATTTTTTTCGTATTCAATTTTATTTTGCCACTCAAGTGTTTTGTGCAACCCATCTGACAGGGAGGTTTTATCTTTCCATCGAAGAAACATCCTTGTTTTACTAGGATTTCCGTACCATTCTTTCAAATCCCAGTTTCTATTATTCATACTACTCCACTGAGGAGTAACAGTAATATTAAACTCTTTAATACATAAATCAATTAACTCTCCTATTGTAACTTTATTGCCCGAAGCAATATTGAAGGCGCTGCCGTATATCTCCGAGTTCATCTGAAGAGCAGCATCCACAAAAGCTTCCACACAATCGGTAACATAAATAAAATCTCTGCTTATCTCAGGTGAAACAAGAGGAGGTAATTCACCTTTCCGAATATTTTCAACAAGCCTTGGAATTAATCTGTCGGGCTCTTCCCATTTTCCATAAACAGAATACAAACGTAAGTTAACAGCAGGTATGTTATTCTGAGTGGCAAAATATTCTATCAAAAAATTAGTGGAAGCCTTCGAGACGGCATAATGACTGTTTGGAATCAATGTGTCATCTTCATCTGGAGCGGTGCAGTTATAACCATATTCAGAGCTCGATCCAGCATGAATATAACAACTTATATTTTCACACGCTTGCAGAATATTCAATGTGCCAATGTAATTTGTCTCGTGAATCAGATTAGCATCGTTTTGTTTTGAATAAGCTCCATACGCGGCAAAATTAAAAATGGTTTTTGGTTTGTACTTTGCAAAGGCGCTATCCACCGAAAACTTGGAAGTGATATCGCAGTGAACAATATTATCAAAGGGGAGATTTTGTAAACGAAGTCGCCATGCTATATTCGAGTCATGCGTTACAGCATAATAATCTTTTCTGTTCGCGGCCAGTGCTTCTATCATATTAGCACCAATAAATCCGCTGGCACCAAACACAAATATAGGACCTTCTAATTCATTAATCTTATCATTAATGCTTAACATATCGAATTTGGCATTTCCAGTCATTTAGATTTGTTGTTTAATTATCGATGAGATATTTTCAATATCGAGTCCTGATTTTTTAAGATGATAAGGCTGGCTTCCATAAAGAGAGTCAGGATAACCTTTTGCAAAGAGTGTTTTGAAAAATGACAAGGGAATTCCTGCACTTAAAATATCATGAGCTATTTGTTGGCCTATCCCGCCTATGCTAATATGCTCTTCAATCACAAGTAGTTTTTTTGTGACTCGAATGCTATAAATAAATTCGCTTGATAATTTGGAATAGGGGATTTTGGTTATATTAAATACATCAACTTTGTCTGTGTAACCTAAATTATGAATGGCATCGTATACATTATTTATTACAGGTCCCGAAACTACTATGGTCAGTTTTGAGTTTGTATTATTTGTAACTTTTGAAAATAATCCTGCTGGTTTATTTTCGAAATTATTTGGTTTAGCAAGACCAAGTCTTAGGTATGCTGGTTTCTTCTGTTGTGTCATTTCCAAAAAACATGTTTCAACATCTTCTTTAAATGAGGGAACGTAACAATTCATATTGGGAAGACCTGACAAGACGGCAATGTCTTCAATAGCATGATGAGATGAACCCATTATACCGTAACCATAACCTCCTCCGTTACCAATTAAATAAACCGGCAAATCATGAAAGCATACATCGTTTCTTATTTGTTCTAAACACCTAAAAGTAATAAACGGAGCAATACTGTAACAAAACACTTGAAATCCTTCTTTCGCAATTCCAGAAGCGATTGAAACCATACTCTGTTCGGCTACCCCGGCATTAATAAACCGATCCCCCATAATCTCGCGGACTTCTTCCAACGCGTTAAAACCAAGGTCGCCTGTAAGGAATACACTTTTTGTATCCTTAGCAATTGTTGATTTTACTAATGCTGAAAATTCTCTACGCATAGTTAAAGTTGATTTCCTTTATAGCTTCTGTATATTGCTGTTCATTCATTGGCCAATAATGCCAGTCAATTGTATTCTCCATAAATGAAACCCCTTTTCCTTTTATAGTATTTGCGATAATCAATTTGGGTTTACTACTTGTACTATGTTTTAGCAATTCAACAGATTTTATTATTCCCTTTATGTCGTGACCATCTGTCAATTCAATGGTTTCGAATCCCATCAACTCCCATTTTTCTTTTTGAGCGGTATCGCCTATAGCATCTTCAGTCTTATTAAATCCCTGAATTTTGTTTTTATCTATAAGTACAATTAAGTTATTCAATTCGTTCTTTGATGAAAAATGAGCTGACTCCCAAGTAGTACCTTCGTTGGTGTCTCCATCAGACATCAAAACATAAACAAAGCTATTTTCTTTCTTTATTTTCTTTGCTTTTGCAACTCCTGCTGCAAGAGGAAATCCATGTCCGAGCGACCCAGTTCCAAAAGGGATTGAGTCAAATGTTTTTGGTGCAGGATGTGCAGGTAATTTTGTTCCGTCTTTGTAGTAGGTTAGAATATCTTCATTCGAAATTTCACCAGTTGCATTCAGACAACTATATAATGCAGCTGCAGCATGCCCTTTGGAAAGGATAAAAGTATCATTCTTCGATTTCAATTTAAAGAAAATGGCAATCAACAAATCAATACAACTTAATGAACACCCAATATGACCGGCATTCACACTGAAGTACATTTCCAAAATCTTCAGTCTTAGATTTCGTTTGTGAGGAGTGAAGTTCAGCATTTAAATTAATTATTAATCAAAAACTATTTTCAAAGACAATAGATACCTTTTGGATCTAGAATGGAAAATAAATTTCCTAACTTCAAATTAGCAAAATTGATATATTATTTTTTTATTGAAGATTTCAACGTCTCATAGGTTTTCATTTCCTCAGCAGCTTCCTTTACATCCCCCTTTTTCTGAAGAATTACAGACAAATTATAATGGCTCTGAGCATGATTAGCATCCATTTGAATATTTTCTTTTAATAACTGAATAGCTTTTTTTAGCTTATTGATATTTGAATAGCAAGTAGCCAAATCGCATCTCATATTAATATTCTTCCCATCAATTTCGAGAGCTTTTTCATAAAATCCTATTGCTTTATCATCCTGATGACTGTCGTAATAAATATTACCCAAACTGCTTAATGCAACAATATTCTTATTGTCGTGTTCATAAACTTTCAAAAATTGATATGCCGATTTTTCAAGGGCTCCGGAAGAATAATAATTGGAAGCAAGCATTGCTCTTACTTCATAATTTGTAGTGTCTTTATTGAACTTTTCTTCCAATGCCGCTAGCTCAGGGGAAACAGCTTTTTGTTCCAATGCGGGTGTGCTTGCAACTGGTGGAGCCACCGTTTCAATTTTCTTTTCATTTGAACTGCCGCAGGAATAAAATGTAATACAACAAACCGTTGATAATGTAATGAGTGATAATTTTTGTGTCATGACTTATTTATTTTGAATTTTATTTAACAATTTTTGCATCTTCCAAAATTACATCATAAAAATATCCGAATCCAAAATCTTTGTCCAGATTAATGATGCCTTCTACCGTAATTTTATCTCCAACTTTTACTTCGTCCAGAGTTGTAACCATCAAATCAAATTTCCCTGAAAACTCTGTTCCATCCTGAAGGTGAATCCAGTTCTTTTTCATAATTCCTGTATTAAACTTGGTAACTTCTCCTTTTACTTTAACAGTCTTGCCCGCAAAAGATTTTTTGTTTTCGAATAATTTCCCAATGGTTATTTCATCTTTCCCATGTTGAACTTTTATTTCTTTTTTCTCAACAGCAACGGCAGATCCATTAGACTTTACCGCAGGAGCTGTTGCCACACTACCCGTGTTTCCTTGCGCGGCAGCAGCGTCAGTATATACCTTGTCAATAAAGAATATTTCACCAAATGTTCTTTTAAGTTCTTTGCTTGAAAAGTTTGTCATAGGTAGCCCTCCTTTGAAGTAATATGTCTTTCCTACAGAGGCTTCCATTTTAGCAGTAGCAAACCATATTTCACCATTATTTTCTTTACCTCTAATATAAGTGTAATCTGTGGTTTGCAATACTTCTTCAGCAACTACTGTGTGCAAAACTGCCATATCGCTAGCTCCAGGATTCTCCATTGCCATTGCAGGAACTCCCATATTTGCACCTGCATTAGCGGGAGCTGTGGTGTTTACACTTGGAGCTATATTCGGTGTTGTACTAATATTATCTAAAAACAAAACTTGTTTAAAAGTTCTATTCAGTTCTTTACTTACAAAATCATTCATTGGTAAACCATCTCGATAATAGTAGGTGCTTCCATTTGCTGCCTGCATTTTTGAAACGGCTAACCAAGGGTCATTCGCTCCCTCTTTTACGTGAAGATAGGTATATTGACTAGTCTGCAATACTTCTTGTACTACTCCTGCATGAACACCTGCCGGTAATTGTTCTGAACTTGTGTTTGATTGACATGCCGCCAACAATGTAATGGCAGACATTAAAAGATATTTATTTTTCATTGGTTTATGTTTTACTATTATTTGTTTAGTTGATTAAGTTTTTTGTTTTTGGTAATTAGTTTAAATAATTTATCCCCCTAATTCGAATCGGAGTCATGACCACTTTCAAGTTTTTTATTTATCGTTTTTTCTTTCATTTTTGCAGCAAGCATCAGTACTATGATGGAAAGTATAGCTACCCAAGCCCATATTGGGAAAATAGCGTGATCTCCTGCACCATAGCTGTGCATTCCCTTTGAAAGGAAATAATTCACTCCAAAAAAAGTCATTAATACACTGCTGAAGCTGAATATAGATATTACGTTAAAAAAATACTTACCATTCAATTTTGGAATAAACCTTAAGTGAAGTAACAGTGTATAAGTGATAACGATTACAAGCGCCCAAGTTTCTTTGGCATCCCACCCCCAATAACGTCCCCATGATTCGTTCGCCCAAACGCCTCCAAGGAAAGTTCCGATGGTTGCTAAACAAAGTCCGATGGTAAGGTTCATTTCATTAATATAAGTGAGTTCAAAGATTAACAAATCTAATCGCTCATTGTTTTCCTTCGTTTTAAACAAGTAAATGAACATATTCATAATTCCAAGAATGAATCCTAGTCCTAGGAAACCATAACTAATAGTCAACACGGCAACGTGTATGATTAACCAATACGATTTTAAAACTGGAGTCAAATTGGTTAACTGCGGATCGTAATTACTATGACTCGCAGTCATTAGTATAAAAAATGCAAGCAAAGATGTTGCTGCTAAGGTTATTCTTGAATAACGTACAAAACTGAATCCGGCTAATAATGTTCCCCAGGATACTAGTATTAAGGCTTCGTATCCATTGCTCCATGGAGCATAGCCAAGTAAATAACACCTTAAAGCCATTCCGAATGTTTGATAAAGAAAACCGACTGCTAGCAAAGCAATACAGATGTTCAGTGTGATGTTAACAAATTTGCTCTTCTTGGTTCGGACATTTTCAATAAATGCAAACAATAGTAACAACATACTTAATACCGCATAAAAGTTTTTCAGAACAATAAATATTTGTGATTTGTTATAAAACACTTCGGCATTAACCTTCGATTCTGAAGGTAGGTAGGCATTTATCTCTCCCTGACGTTGAACACTGGAAAGATAACCCAATACCTTATCTGATTTTGTGTAATCACCCGTCTGTACACTTTTCACTACTTCTTCAAAATAAACTTGAATTAAATTTGTGTAATTTAATGATGGCAATTTCAAATCATCATTGATAACATTTATCACTCCTTTTAATGGAACCACAGCTCCTTTTTCATCCCAACTTATCCACTTATTATTTGGTGAATCCTGATCAGGGAAAATCTTTAAAATACTTACCTGAAACACCATCATCAATACATTGACACGCTCATCCACCTTGATAATCTCTTTATCAAAATTATTCTGATCAACAGGTTTTTTTCTGAAAGCTTCATCTGCTATCTGCTGAAGCTTATATTTGCCTTCCTTGTCAAAAAAATCTGCAAAGCAAGCTTCTTTAGAAGTGACTCCAATTGCATCTCTAACCGATTGTTCCTTGATATAAATTATTTTTTGTTGTTTCCAGAATTCAGGTTCAACAATCATATCCATGAATGCCTGCATAGCATCCAAAGTGCCTTTTCCTTCAATCGTAAATTTATCTTTCTTTGTCACTTTATGAAGCACATCATATGCCATTGAATTAATGGGCTCAAATCGGCCATCAACTGCTTGGGTAATCAAATGCCCAAATTTATCAGCATGATTAGCATTAACCACGCCTGATAAATTAACGTTTTGTGAAAAAGACAATGTGGTGAACCCTAAAATTAAAGCTATTGTTGTAATTAGCGCTTTCCTTTCAGCTCTGATTTCTACAATACTCTTTCTTAAACGAAGAAAGCGGGAATGTTTATTCATTAGTGTAATTATGAATCCAATTGCTAATAAAATATATCCAGTATACGAAACCAAAGTTCCCCAGAAATCATGATTAACGGATAGTATTGTTCCTTTCTCATCCTGATCGTATGAAGATTGAAAAAAACGATAATTCCCGTAATCCAAGACATTATTCATGAAAATTCTGTGGTCCATAGTCACGTTATTCTTTTTATCTATTACTGTCACTTCGCTTGCGTATGATGAAGGGCTCTCAGAGCCTGCATATCTTTCCAAGATAAATTTATTTAAATGCAATGCAAATGGCAACTCAATTTCTCTTTTTCCATAACCAATTTTAAATGATAAACCATCGAATGTGAAATCATTATTTTCCGCGAGTTGGCCGGAAGAAAATAAAATTGGTGCCTCATAATTTTTTCCGTTAATGCTAATGTCAAGTTTTACTGCATTCGTTCCTGCATCTTCCGGCTTGTCAGAACTTATTATTTTCTTTACTGCCTTTTTAAAATGCTTTTTGAACACAAAAATTGTATTGTTGACGTTATAAACACATCTTTCTTTGAACTCAATGGTGGTGTCTTTTTGAATCGTCTCACTTTGTTGTGTCGCCATGGTTGTTCTATTCATTTCGAATGGAGAGTTTATTAGAATCAAACCATCTTGTTCAGTAACACGGATAGCATTATTCACATTCGCATTTTCAAACGAAATAACAAAACTCCCCAAATCTATGGATTGTCCTTTTTCTACAAATACTCTTTTTCTTCCATTTTCTGTTGCAAGAATAAGTTCGAATAAATCCTTTCCTCCAGCAACATTTTCATCTGCATCTTCAATTGCATTTTTAATAAATTCCTTGCACTTGATACTTATTTTACTGTTTTGTTCTGTTGCTATTTCAGTTTCAAATTTATTTTTCGAATACTGTCCAAAGTTAACTGGGAAGTCTTTTTTAAATTCCTTGTCCTTGTCTTTAACAGAAACCCTAAGGAAATGTTCCGAACTAATAAGAATGTTTGATTCCTCTCCTTCACGAATGTGCATATTGCCTTCAAAGCCAAAATAACGGGTGATACCGGCCCCTAAAATCATAATCACAAAAGCAAGATGGAACATCAGTCCACCAATTTTTTCTTTACGGAACATGTGGTAGATATTTATCTGTCCAATAAAATTTAATGCGAGAAGAACAAATATTAATTCAAACCATTTTGTGTTATAAATAAGTTCTTTGGAGGTTATTGTATCATACTTATCTTCCACAAATGTACCTGTGCCCATTGCTATAGCGAGTATAATCAATAAAAAAACAGTAGTTTTTGAAGATAACAGAATATCTGTAATACGTTTCATAATTTTGGTTTGGTTTGGTTTCTCAAATAATTGGGGGCAAAAGTCTATTTTATTGATACACTAAAAAATGACAGGAATCATTTTTTGAAGAGCAAAATATTTAGACCTTTGCATCAAGGATTTGATAAGGTTTATGACGCAAAAATAACAAAAAACACTAAACAAAAGGAATATAATTAACCTGTTGCTTGTTTTATAGTTTCAGGACATTTTTGAATGTTTTTAAACCAATTCATTTTTTACCTAACTAACTAACAACCCCCAAACATGAAACGATTTATCAGTTGTAGTGCCATTATTTTTTTAATACAAATTTGTGCATACGCTCAAACATCTGCGACTAAGCCAAAGTATGCTCATAAAGTTGTAGTAGAAGAAATCCTTCAAACAAATAATTACACTTACCTTCGAGTCAAAGAAATAGTAAAGGGAAAAGACTCGATTCAATGGATGGCTGCTCCTAAGTTTTTACCTGTAATTGGTGATACATATTATTATCAATCAGGACTACAAATGGGAGAATTTAAAAGCAAGGAACTTGACCGTACCTTCAGTGCTATTCTGTTCCTAAGTGAAATTAGTACTAATCCTGAGATTGGCGGAACCAATATGCTTGCTGGTATTCCTATTGCCCCTAAGGACACAACCAAGGTTGAAGCACCTCCACGTATTTTACATACTGTTGTGATTAAGGAAGTAATTCAAACAAGTGGATATTCATATTTGAGAGCAAAAGAAGGAGATAATGAACGCTGGCTAGCACTAGTAAAAATTCCAGCTAAGGTTGGGCAAACCTACACCTATGATGATGCATCACCTATGAAGGATTTTGCAAGCAAAGAGTTGAAAAGAACGTTTAAGGAAGTCTTTTTTCTTTCAAGTTTAAAGTTAGTTGCTGATGCGAATGGCAAAAGCATAACTGATACACAAGATCAAAGTCAGAAAAAAAGCAATCTAAAAAAAGAAAACAAAATTCCTGTTGTTGCAGGAATAACTTCAATTTCTAAACTTCTGGAAAACAAAAAAACGTATTCTGGAAAGGTGGTCACAATCAAAGGAAAGGTGACAAAATTTAGCTCCGATATCCTTACAAAAAACTGGATTCACATCGAAGACGGCACTGACTTTTCAGGTAAGTACGACTTAACAGTGACTATTGACCAGGCCGTAAAGGTTGGTGATGAGATAACTGTTCAGGGCAAAATTTCTTTGGACAAAGATTTTGGTTCTGGATACTTCTTTGATATTATTATGGAAGACGCAACCATTCAAAACAAATAATCATATCACAGAATTTGTATTACAAAAAAATCCTGATAATATTTTATCAGGATTTTTATTTTGATATTATTCGAACAAATATGACTCAGTTGACAAATCTATTTTGTTAACATCAAACTTCCCTGTTCTTTTGCCGTTTGTCCATTACAAAACGTTACTTCTAGCTTATAAACAAACTCATTGCTATTCATTAAGATCCCAAGATAAGTTCCATCCCAACCTTCGGTTATGTCAGATGTTTCAAAAACTTTCTCTCCAACTCTATCAAATATTTTGAGGCTGATATAATCTACACCTAATCCATGAACAAGTAGTAAATCATTTATTCCATCACCATTTGGAGAAAATCCTGTTGGCATAAAATAAGAGTAAATATCATTTACTGTTACATTTGTTGTATCCGAATCAAAGCATCCGTTTATATCCTGATAAGTTACGTAATACTGTTGGTTGGACACCGGAGAAACAGTGGCGGTTTGGCAGTCCCCGCAAACTAAATGTACGTTTGGCCCCCATAAATAAGAGAGACCTGATGGTTGGGCTGTTAATTCGGTACTCTCACAAGAATAAATACTAAGATTTCCTGTAATGGTTAAAGGAATAGGTTCCAGAATATGAATATAATTAGTGTGAGTAAGAGTATCTGTCCCATCAGAGTTTGAAACAATCAAGGTTACAGAGTAATCTCCAGGAGTATCATAACAGACGTTGATGGGGCCATTTGAGTTTGCTGTTGCAGGTGTCCCTCCAGGAAAGAACCAACTCCACGAAGTAGGAGAACCTGTACTTAAATCGTAAAAATTAACACAACCACTGCTACAAAACTGAAGTGTATTCGCTGAAAAATTTGCTGTTGGAGGAGAACAATTATTTACCGTTACACTTGCAATTGCTGTATCTGAACATCCATTTGAAGTGCCGATGACAGTATATGTTGTAACACCCGCTGTCGATGGTGTTGCTGAGACTGTACCTGTTCCTGTTGCAAGAGCTCCAGCACTCCATGTGTAAGATACCGCACCTGTCGCGCTTAAGTTCGCAGAAGCTCCTAGGCAAATTGTAGCAGAATTAACCGTTACCGAAGGAAACGGATTTGAGGTAATCGTCACCTGAGAGGTTGTTGGTGCGCATGGGAGGCTGGTAAT
Source organism: uncultured Bacteroidota bacterium (assembly GCA_903926385.1). Taxonomy (GTDB): domain Bacteria; phylum Bacteroidota; class Bacteroidia; order 2-12-FULL-35-15; family 2-12-FULL-35-15; genus 2-12-FULL-35-15. The sequence goes on along the minus strand of CAIYIS010000032.1, from coordinate 913 downwards.
ACTCCATTCAAAAACATTGGCCCCGGTTCCCAAACCTGTAATGGTTGTTGTTGGCGATGTCGGAGTGGCAATCGTTCCTGTTCCGCTTATCAATGTCCACAATCCTGTGCCCACAACCGGTGCATTTCCTGCCATAGCAGTTGTAGTTCCACAGACGGTTTGATTTATACCTGCATTTGCAATAGTGGTTGTTGGATTAACAGTTATACTAACTTGAGAAGTAGAAGCTGCACAAGGAGCATTTGAAATTGTCCATTGAAAAACATTGGCGCCTGCTCCTAATCCTGTAACGGTGGATGTTGGAGAGGTAGGTGTTGTAATCGTTCCACTTCCGCTTACCAAGGTCCATAAACCTGTTCCAACTGTTGCTGTATTTCCGGCCAACGTGGCAGATGTAGAACAAATGGATTGATTTGGTCCTGCATTCGCAACGGTAGGCGAAGCTACAGAAGTGATGGTAACTTGTGATGTACTTGGTGCGCAAGGCAAATTATCTATCTCCCATTGAAAAATATTGGCGCCCGCACCTAACCCTGTAATGGCCGTTGTTGGCGATGTTGGAGTCGTAATTATTCCTATTCCGCTTATCAATGTCCATAGTCCTGTACCTACAACTGGTGTATTTCCAGCCATAGTAGCGGTTGTTCCGCAAACAGTTTGATTAGCTCCTGCAACAGCTGTGGTCGGACCTCCTGTATTCGTAATTGTAACCTGCGAGGTTGAAGCTACACAAGGTGCATTTGAAATTGTCCATTGAAAAACATTGGCCCCTGCTCCTAATCCTGTAACAGTTGACGTTGGAGAAGTTGGTGTTGTAATCGTTCCGCTTCCACTTACCAAGGTCCATAAACCTGTTCCTATAGTTGCCGTATTTCCTGCTAGTGTCGCAGAGGTAGAACAAATGGATTGATTT
>CAIYIS010000031.1 GCA_903926385.1 uncultured Bacteroidota bacterium | reverse complement strand
ATCCTCAGGTTACTATATTGATGATGTAAATGTGCATTGTTGTACTTGCGATAGTACAACCAGTTTACATGCTGATGCAGGCGAAATCAACAATCAACCATCAACCATAGAAATCTCTCCCAACCCCGCCACCAGCGAAATAAAAATTACAACTACTAACGCTGTAATGAAACAAGCACATATATATACTATGATGGGGCAATGCATTCTCCAATCAACAATCAACAATCGACAATCAACAATTGATATCAGCGCCTTGCCCGCTGGCATGTACATAGTAGAAGTTATTTCAGAAAAAGGAGTGATAAGAAAAAGATTTGTGAAACAATAAAATTAAAACACAACCCATGAACAAAACCATTTTCAGCTTACTCTTATTATCCTTGCTAAGCATGGGTAGCAGAGCGCAAACCGTAACCGACATAGACGGCAATGTGTATAACACCATAGCCATAGGCACTCAGCTATGGATGAAAGAAAACCTGAAAGTAACCCATTACAACAACGGTTTGCCTATTCCCAACATTACAGACGATAACACCTGGAGCCTGCTCACCACCGGTGCCCGGGCTTATTACAATAACGACTCGCTTAATTTTTCGGCTACTTACGGAGCCATTTACAACTGGTATGCGGTGCCTAACTTGTGTCCCGCCAACTGGCATGTGCCGGTGGATAACGACTGGATAGTACTCCGCATGTATCTGGGCGGAACCAATGTGGCAGGAGGTAAAATGAAATCGGTTACAGGCTGGAACTTTCCGAATATGGGAGCTACTAACAGCAGCGGGTTTACCGGCCTTCCCGGAGGAGACCGATACGACAGCGGCCCCTTTAATTACATGGGCTTCTTTGGCCACTGGTGGTCGTCAACAGCCAACGGGGGTAGTTTGCGCTGGGCCATGTTGCTTACTTACGACACCACACTGGCCACTACTTATTATTTCAATGTAAACTCAGGCTTTGCCGTTCGTTGCATCTGCGACATAGCCGCTTCTCTGCCCCAACTAAACCCGGCAAGCAAGTATTTTGGGCTGTTTCCAAATCCGGCCACCGATAAAATAGTAATCCAAAGCCAAGACCATAAAGCCATAAAAATAGAACTCTACTCCCTACTTGGCGAACTACTGTTGCAAAAAGAAATAAACACCCCCGACACAGAAACCGACATCAGCGCCCTACCTCCGGGCATGTATATGCTGAAAGCAATAGGTGATGGCTGGACAGAACAACGAAAGTTTATTAAGGAATAAAGAAAACATTTTGGGGTTCAACAGCTCTTATCGCTTTCATTTATCTGTAAACAAAACGAAAAACGAATGATGAAACCAAAGAAATGATGCTGCTCTTAATGAGCAAGCACCATATTTTTTAAAGCAGTAATCCAGGCTGGATGGTCGTTCAAACTTTCAACCAATTGAATTTTTTCTCCCCCGTGTTCTCTGAACAATTCGTTGTACTCCGTTCCTATTTCGTAAATAGTTTCTAAACAATCGGCCACAAATGCAGGCGAAAACACGAGTATGTTCTTCTTGCCTTCCTGTGCTTTTTGTTTAATCACTTTGTCGCTGTATGGCTTAATCCATTTGTCATCCAGCCTCGACTGAAAAGTAGATTCGTATTTCCCTTCGGGGATGTTCAGGGCTTTTACCAATGCTCTGGTGGTAGCAAAACAGTTGGCGCGATAGCAATATTGATTGGCCTCTGTAATGGTGTCGCAGCAGTTTCCCAACTTGCAGCTGTTGGCCCCATAGTGAGCAGAGCCTTTGGTAATATGTCGTTCGGGCAATCCGTGATAAGAGAAGATAACGTAATCATAATTGGCAATGGTATACTTACCGGCCACAGCCACACAAGCCGCAATAAAATCAGGATGGTCATGAAACTTCGATATCACCTCGAACGAAGGAGTAACTTCCCACTTCTGCAAAATGCGCAACGCCTCCGCCACCGATGAACCAGTGCTGGACGAGGCATACTGAGGATACAACGGAATCATAATAATCTTATCCACCTGCGCTGCTCTTAGCTTATCCATTGCCGATTCCAAACTCGGGCTCTGATAGCGCATGCCCAGTTCCACCACATAATCGTTACCCAGCTGTTGTTGCAAAAGTGTTTTCATTTTAACACTGTTGGTAAGCAGCGGAGAGCCCTCTTTAGTCCAGATAGCTTGATACAACTTAGCCGATTTAGAAGAACGAAACGGAACAATGATTCCGTTTACTAACACAAATCGGCCTATAGGGTTAATGTCAATCACCCGAGGGTCGTTCAAAAACTCCGATAAATATTTTCTTACATCAGCAGTCGAAGGACTGTCGGGTGTTCCAAGGTTTATTAATAATACTCCGGTTTTCATTCTATTGGTTTCGTATTTATTTTAGTTATGTCTTTTTATTAATTCAATACTGATGATGATGCCTGCCATAGCCGATTACATGTGCAAGGCACGCTTGCCTGTAGCATCCATACAAGCCTCCTTAAACGCTTCGGTAAAAGTAGGGTGAGCATGACTCATTCTGGAAATATCTTCGGCACTTGCCCTAAATTCCATAGCCACCACTGCCTCTGCTATCATATCTGCCGCACGTGGCCCGATGATGTGCACACCGAGTATCTCATCGGTTGCTTCGTCTGCCAACACTTTTACAAACCCGTCAATGTCCATGCTGGCTCTGGCTCTTCCGCTTGCTCTAAACGGAAAGTTACCTGCTTTGTATTTCCTGCCCTGCTCTTTCAGCTGTTCTTCGGTAGCACCCACAGCAGCCACCTCTGGCCAAGTATACACCACTCCCGGAATAAGGTTGTAATTAATATGAGGTTTTTGTCCGGCCATAATCTCTGCCACCAACACACCTTCTTCTGTAGCTTTGTGAGCCAGCATAGGGCCTTTCACCACATCGCCCACTGCATATATTCCCGCCACATTGGTTTGCAAATGCTCGTCTGTTTCTATTCTGCCTCTTGCATCCAGCTTCACACCTGCTTTATCCAGGCCCAATGTTTCGGTGTTTGCTTTTCTTCCCACCGACACCAAACAGTAATCGCCTGTTAGTTCGATTGATTGTCCTTTACTGTTTTCGGCAGTAACCATAACCTCTTTCCCTTTTGTTTTAGCTCCCGTTACTTTATGATTAAAGTAAAACTCGAAGCCAAGTTTACGCAAACTCCTTTGCAAGTCCTTGCCCAGGGCAGCATCCATAGTACTGATGATTCCCGAAGTAAATTCGATTACCGACACCTTAGCGCCCAGTCGGGCATACACCGAACCAAGTTCCAGACCAATAACTCCTCCGCCTATAATGATAAGATGCTTGGGCACTTCTTTTAATTCCAACATCTCGGTAGAGGTAACAATTCTTTTTTTATCAATCACCACACCGGGCAACGACATGGGTTTGGAACCGCTTGCAATAATTGTTTTCGCAGTTTCAAGTTGTGTTTTCTTACCATCAGCATCGGTTACTTCAACCACATTGGCACTCACAAAAGCACCTGTACCGGTCATGACAGTTATATTATTTTTCTTCATCAAAAACGAAATTCCGTCACAGGTTTGTTTCACCACATCGTTCTTGCGCTTTATCATTTGAGCCAGGTTAAGCTTAATGTCTTTCACATCTATTCCATGCGTTTCAAAAGTATGAGTGGCGTTGTGATAATGTTCAGACGAATCGAGTAAAGCCTTGGAAGGAATACACCCCACATTCAGACAAGTTCCGCCAAGAGAATTGTATTTTTCGATAAGGACAGTTTTCATACCCAGTTGTGCACAGCGAATGGCAGCTCCGTATCCACCGGGCCCGGCACCAATAATTGTTACTTCAAACTTTTCCATTGTATTTTGTGTTAGTTATAGTTAATAGCATAAAACTCTTTTCTCTTATCGCTTAATAATTCTGAACCGAATCATCCACGAATAAATAAGTATAAACAGCGATATCCACATGGCCAGAAAACCTATGTAATCCCCATAACGAGTGTAAAATGTCAAGGTGCTGTTCAATTGAATATCCTGAGCAAGCACAGCCGGCACCCAGTAATCAGTAGTCTGAACCATTTCGCCCACCGGATTCACAAAAGCCGAAACACCCGTATTCGCAGCTCTCGCCACCCATCTCCGTGTTTCGATTGCTCTTAATACAGAGAACCGAAGATGCTGTTTGTAACCCGGAGTATCGCCCCACCAGCCATCATTGGTAATAACTGAAATAAACTGAGCTCCGTTTTTCACATACTCACTCACATACTCTCCGAAAATACTTTCGTAACAAATAACCGGTGCTGTACTTGCCATTTTGTTGGACGATGTAAACACAGTTCGTTCATCCTGCATTCCCAGGCTTCCACTGGTTCCGCCCATTTCCAGAGAGAGGGCTTCTACATATTTAAAGATGGCCGGAAAAGGAATGGCCTCCACACCCGGTACCAGTTTCGATTTATGATACTTCTGAATAGTCATGCTGCTGTCCAACTGCAACGCTGTATTGAACTCATCGTAAAAATGTATAAAATCGATATACCTACGAGCAGTTAGAGATGGCTTCTCTCCATCCTTATAAAACTTACGTGTAGATGCTCCTACCACCATCTTTAGCTTTGGAAACTTCTTTAAAAACTGTTTAATCATGATGATGCTTTGACTCTGCTCCATGGCATTCTCCCAAATATCTTCCTGTAAAGCGGTCTCCGGAAACAAAACATAATCAGTAGTACTGTCTGTTTTTTGAGTAGCCAGTCTTAGCATTTTGTCCAGCTGGTCAATATAATTGCCCGAAAATTTTTCGTCATACGGATCGATATTCGGTTGCACCACTACCACTCGTTGCGTTTTACTTTTATCAGTCACTTCTGTTGAATGCTGATACGAATACTTAATCAGTAAAGAAACACCGATGGGTAAGATAAATAGAGTAAGGGCTATAATTATTTTTTTGTTTCGAATGCCGGCATCCGTCTCCCTGTTTTTAAGAATCGAAAAGATTAAATTATTAATCAGCAATATCCACAAACTTCCGCCAAACACTCCCGTGTATTCATACCACTGTATCCAGCTGCTGTTATTATATAAGCCATTACCGAGCGTTAACCACGACCAGGAAATATCCCAGCGGAGATGGATGTATTCAAAAGCCATCCAGAATAAAACAAATATAGTACTCCCCCATTTTTCACCGATGCGTTGTTTGGCTTTGTGAAACATCACAAAAACAATTGTCATCAATAATGAATTAGTGATGAGTGCCATCAGTGCACCTTCCATTGAGGCATTCTTTATCCAATAACTGGTAATGCAGTTCCAGACAAAAAAGGTAAGATAACTACAGGAGAATAATGTGAGTGCACGATATCGGCTCTCTCGTTTAAAAAGGATTTGCTCAACTAATAACAGCGGCACAAAGCCAACAAAAAGCAAAGGAGCAAACTCATTCGGGAACCAGCCGTAGGAGAGCAACAGTCCACTTAATATGGATAATAAATAGAGTTTAATAAGTTTCATTGAGTGCAAAGGTATAGAATTAATAAATTATTTTCCATACCAATTTGGCTATCTTAAAATGGACAAACGATGCGAATCGAGTTTAATAAAAATAAACAGCAATATGGTAAACGACCAGAGAGAAGAGCCTCCGTAACTAAAGAAAGGCAATGGTATTCCGATTACCGGAGCCAAACCTATTGTCATTCCCACATTAATGGTTAAGTGGAAAAACAAAACGGAAGCCACACCATAACCATAAATACGACTGAATGCCGACCGCTGCCTTTCGGCCATAAAAATCACTTTAATTATCAGAACAAGTTCTAGAATGATAACTAACGAACTTCCCAGAAAGCCCCACTCTTCACCAACGGTACAAAAAATAAAATCGGTGTCCTGTTCCGGAACAAAATCATATTTGGTTTGGGTTCCGTTTAAATATCCTTTACCGGCAAATCCTCCCGAACCGATAGCTATCTTTGCCTGATTAACATTATATCCTTCCTTTTTTAAGTTAACAGTTCCTCTTCCCAACAACACATCTATACGAACTTTCTGATGTTCTTCCATGTGCTCGTAAACTGTACTCGTGCCTTTCACCATACTGCATGCAATCAATCCGACTACAGCAACAACAAATAAATTTTTCCTGTTGCGTTTAATAAATAGTGTAGCAACCACACACAAAGAGCCGATAATAACAAACAAATAAATATTATTTACCATCAATGCTAAAACAAAAAGAACAATGGCGGTAAAGCCAAGCAAAAGATAATTTACGGATAACCCTTCTCTGTAGAGAGTAAATATAAAAGTCACAAATACGATAGCTAGTCCTGTTTCGTCTTGCAACACTTTTATTACAATAAGCGGAACACCTATAATAAGCAGGGTGATGATGGTGTTTCGGTAATCGGATATTTTGATGAACTGATTACTCAGAAATTTGGCAATAGCTAAGTTGGCAGCAAACTTCATGAACTCAGCAGGCTGAATCCCGAAATCGCCAAACCTAAACCAGGAGCGACTTCCTTTTACTTCCCTTCCGAGAAACGGTACAGCAATACAGGCAAGTAAAAACACACCATATATTAGATAAGCGAATGCGGTATAAAATTTCTCATCAATAATTAATATGATTAGTGCTATTAATAGCGAGGTTCCTATCCATAATAATTGTTTGCCGTATTTCTGAGACATATCAGTTATAACGTGATGGTCTTCGTTATAAACTGCCGAATAAATATTAAGCCAACCCATAGTTATTAAAAGCAAATAAAGCAGAACGGTTACCCAATCTACATCGCTAAAAATATTACTACTTACTTTCCTTTCCAAAGCTAAATCAATTTACTTTTTCTTTTTTTTAGGCTCCCATTTTGGCTGGTCAATCAGATTTGCATCCATCATTGTTTTCTCCAAATCTTTTCTGACTACTTTTCCATTCAGGTATTTTTCCATCATCAAGGTGGCAATTGGCCCTGCCCAGGAAGCCCCCCATCCGGCATTCTCCACCAGAACAGCAATTGCAATTTTAGGATTATTCTTAGGAGCAAAAGCCACAAAAACCGAGTGATCTCTTCCATGCGGATTCTCTGCTGTTCCTGTCTTTGCACAATACTCCACTCCTTCAATTTTCAGCAAGTGCGCTGTTCCACTTTCAGTAACATGACTCATACCTTCTATTACGTTATCATATATTGTTGGGTCAGTAATTGCTGTGTTATGCTTTACTTTAAAACGATTAAGAGTTGTATCATTGGGATTATCGTTAATTGCTTTCACAATGTGAGGTGTATAATACCATCCTTTGTTTGCTATGATAGTTGCCACATTGGCATTTTGTAATGGAGTAATCCCCATCTCCGCTTGTCCTATTCCTAGCGAAATTACAGTAGATGCTTTCCATGCGCCCTTTCCAAAAACTTTGTCGTAATATTTTATTGAAGGAATGTTTCCTCGCAACTCATTTGCCAAATCCGAATTTGTTTTTCTGCCAATATTGAAACTTAATGCAATGTTCCGCCAAGCTTCAAACGCTTTGTAGGTGTCGTGGTATTTTTTGTTTTCAATTATACTTTTAAAAACATAAGAGAAATATGAATTACATGAGTAGCCGATTGCATCATACAAAGCCAGAGGAGATGGGTGCACCTCACATTTCGGGTGCCCGCCTAACGGAGCATAACCCGCTGAACAAGGGTATTTGGTTTCGGGCGTTAAAACACCCTCCTGCTGACCTATCAGAGATTCCACCAATTTAAATGTTGAACCCGGAGGATAAGAAGCCATGGTTGCTCTGTTGAACAAAGGAACACGAATGGTATCCAAATATAATTTTGAAAAGTTTTTATTTCTAGCTCTTCCGACTAAAAGATTTGGGTCATACGAGGGGCTTGTTACCAACGCTAATACTTCTCCGGTTTGAGGTTCAATGGCAACAATACTTCCCACTTTGTTTTGCATCAGTTGCTCTCCGTACAATTGCAAGTCCGCATCAAGAGTGGATTGTAATGATTTTCCAGGTTGTGCTATTGTATCATACAACCCGTTCATATAACTTCCTTTTGGGCTATTGTTTACATCAACCATTAAAATGTGCATTCCCTTTTTCCCTCTTAATACCTTTTCGTACGTCTTCTCAACACCGCTTATACCAAGATAATCACCTTCGTTATAATATGGGTCACGTTCGGTCATATCTTTATCCGCCTCACCGATGTATCCAAGCATATTAGCCGCAATTTTCATCGGGTACTTCCTTAATGTTCGCGACTGAACAAAGAAACCATGAAACCTGTAGAGTCTTTCCTGCAAAGCGGCATAATCCTGAGGTGATAATTGCTTTTCGAAAATGGATGGCTTGCGAGGCGAATTGGGGGCCTGCACTGCTTTCTTCATTTTTTTCAAAAAGTCATCTTTTGTTATATCAAGTAACTTACAAAAATCTGCAGTATCCAGTTCCTTAACTTCTTTTGGAGTAACCATCAAATCATAGGCAGCTTCGTTATACACCAAAAGTTTATTCTTCCTGTCATATATATATCCTCTAACTGGAAACTCGGTTGTATAACGGAATGCCTGATTTCGGGCATCCAGTTTATAACTGTCATCTATTACCTGAATATAAAACAGACGTGCGATGAAAGCAAGTCCTACCAGAACAAATACTCCAATTATTATATATTTTCGTTCTGAAAGTGTATTATTCATTCAACTTCTTTTTTGCTTTGAAAAAGGTACTGGGATAAAACTACTAACACTAATGTGGAAACAGAACTTACAATAATTCTTATTAAGGTAGGAAAGAACTCGGAGAAACGGAAAACTTCTAAATAAAACAAAATAAAGTGATGCAGAACAATTAAAATTGCAGAATAAGAAAGAAACCAAGGAACACCTAAATATTGAATGGTAGGCTGTGTTCCGAACTCATATCCTTCGCGCGGGGAAAATAAATTTAAAATGCTTGGTCGAATGTATGCCATAAAAACAGTGGCGGCAGCATGCATCCCCATTGTGTTATAAAACATGTCGATGGTAATACCAAGAAGAAAACCACTCAGCAACAGTAACCATTTTGGCGTTTCGAAAGGCAAAGCGATTATAAAAAGAATGTATAAAAAAGGATTAACAAAGCGCCCCAATTCAATATTCTTAATAATGAGAACCTGCACCAGAATTAGTATGATGAAGCGAATAAAGTTTCGGATTATTGTAGTTACCATTTTCTTTTATTTGCTTTTTTTATCAGGTTCAGATATTTTTTCCAACTCTTCCTGTTCGTCTTTCATAATATTTTCAACTATGTAAACATAGGATAGTTTTTTAAAATCAGTCGAAAGCTTTACTTTAACTGTATAAAAAAACTCTCCGGATTTCTTTACAAAACTTTCAACAGTACCAACCATAATGTTCTCCGGAAAGGTTGTAGAATAAGCAGAAGTAACCACAGTGTCGCCAGTAATTAACCGAACGTGAGTAGGAATGTCGTGAAGAGTAGCCGTACCAAAGTTATCATCCGCATCCCACATCAGTGGCCCGTAAGAACCATCTTTCTTTATTTTAGAACTAATGGTTGTTTTACTATTTAATAACGACATCACAGTACAAAAATTTGCAGAAACATCCTTTACTTGTCCCACTACCCCTGAGCTGGTAATCACAGCCATGTTATTCTTTATTCCCTGATTAGAACCTTTATCAAGCGTAAGATAATTGTTTCGCATATTGGTTGAATTGTTAACCACTTTAGCGCTTGTATAAGTATATTTCTGATGAAAGGTGGTATCCGAAACTGTTTGATGACTATTCAAAATGAGAGAAAACGACTCTTTGGTCTTAGATCTCAATTCGGCATTTTCTTTCAGTAGCTTTTCATTAGCATCTTTTAAAAGAAAATATTGATTGACATCATGCGTTGCTGATAGTATGTTTGCAGAAACGGCACTCGAAGAGTTAATAAAACTTGCTCTCTGAAAATTATTGTTTTGAACCAACAGATAAACACACAAAGATTCGAGTAATAAAAAAAGAAACAGAAAATAATTTTTCCAAAAAAACAAAAAAAGGTTTCTCATCTATTTTATACGGTCGGTTGAGTTAAAATTTAATTCCTTTTCGAAAAGAGTTTGATGAATTCAGAAAATTCAAAAAGGCAATTATTTTACTCAACAAATTATGTGATTCACATTAAAACAATAAATTATTACCTCATTAGGAAAGGGAATTTCCCCACATTCTTCAATGCAATTCCGGTTCCACGAGCCACAGCACGAAGCGGATCCTCCGCAATATGAACAGGGAGTTTTGTTTTTAAAGAAATTCGTTTATCCAACCCTCTAAGCATAGAACCTCCGCCAGCCAGATAAATACCAGTACGGAAAATATCTGCGGATAATTCAGGAGGAGTCATCTCTAACGCATTCAGAATAGCTTCCTCAACTTTAGAAATGGATTTATCAAGTGCATGAGCAATCTCTGTATACGAAACATAAATTTCTTTTGGAATACCTGTCATCAAATCTCGTCCGTGAACAGCATAATCAGGTGGAGGATTATCGATTTCGGTCATCGCAGCACCCACTTCAATTTTCACACGTTCAGCAGAACGTTCGCCAATTAAAATATTATGTTGTCTACGCATATATTCTTCAATGTTAGCAGTAAATTCATCACCTGCAATACGAATTGATTTATCGCAAACAATACCACCAAGGGCAATAACAGCAATCTCGCTGGTTCCACCACCGATATCAATAATCATATTTCCCATCGGTTCTTCCACATCAATTCCAATTCCGATAGCTGCTGCCATTGGCTCATGAATAAGGTACACTTCCTTTCCACCGGCACGTTCAGCGCTATCTCTTACTGCACGTTTTTCCACTTCGGTAATTCCGGAAGGAATACAAATTACCACCTTAAGAGAAGGAGTGAACAAACGTCTTCCAGGGTTTATCATTTTAATCATTCCCCTGATCATGTGCTCTGCGGCACTAAAGTCGGCAATTACACCATCCTTTAACGGACGAATTGTCTTAATATTTTCATGCGTTTTACCATGCATTTGCTGTGCCTGTTTACCAACGGCAATTATTTTGCCCGTCATACGGTCTACAGCAACAATAGAAGGTTCGTCTACTACTACTTTATCGTTATATATAATCAGCGTGTTCGCTGTTCCTAAGTCAATAGCTATCTCTTGTGTTAAAAAACTAAATAATCCCATATATGATTTTGGATTTTGGATTTCAGAAATGTAAATTTATTTCAATTTTCTGATACCAGTTGTTATTTTTTTGTGATGTAAAATTAATATTAATTTCTATTTCTTTTGATTAATGTTTAAAATGTCTTGTTCCGGTTACCACCATTGCCATGTGATTGGCATCGCAATAGGCTATCGAATCTTTATCCTTTATCGAACCTCCCGGCTGAATTACCGCAGTTATTCCAGCATAATGAGCTATTTCCACACAATCAGGAAACGGGAAAAACGCATCCGATGCCATAACAGCACCGTTCATATCAAACCCAAATTTTATTGCCTTGTGAATAGCTTGTTCCAATGCATCCACTCGAGATGTTTGCCCTACACCGCTTGCAATTAATTGCTTGTTTTTAGCAATAACAATAGTATTCGATTTAGATTGCTTCACTAATTTGTTTGCAAATTCCAGATCGCTATACTGCTCGTCTTTTGGAGAGGTTTTAGTAACCGTTTGCATATCCGCCTTAGTTTCTGTCTTGCTATCCTTATCCTGCTCAATCACCCCATTCAAAAGGGTGCGAAAGGATTTCTTTGATAACTGCACTTCTTTTTGTTGAAGGATGATGCGGTTAGGTTTTGACTTTATTAATTCCAATGCCTTTTCGTTGTATGAAGGAGCAATTATCACTTCGAAAAACAATTTGTGCACCTCTTCTGCAGTAGCCATATCCAGCGGAGTATTGGTGATGAGTACTCCTCCGAAAGCACTGGTCGGGTCTCCTGCTAGTGCGTCTTTCCAAGCGTTAACTAATTCCGGACGGGAAGCCACCCCGCATGCATTATTATGTTTCAGAATGGCGAATGTTGTTTCATCAAATTCGGCCATCAGTGTTACAGCAGCATCTACATCCAGAAGATTATTATACGACAATTCCTTTCCGTTTAACTTGGTGAACATTTCGCTCAAGTTACCGTAAAAAACTCCCTTTTGATGAGGATTTTCTCCATAACGAAGTGCATTGGCCTGCTGAACACTTTGCTTGAACACCAATGAATCTCCTCCTTGGAAATAGTTGAATATGGCAGCATCGTAATGAGATGAAACATTAAATGCCTGCAAAGCCAACCCTTTTCTGTCAAGTAATGAAGACTTCCCTTTCTGAGCAAGCAAAATTGTTTCCAATAAGAAATTGTATTCGTTTTTTGAAGGAACAATTACAACATCTTTATAATTTTTGGCTGCAGCACGAATCAAAGAAATGCCACCGATGTCTATTTTTTCGATGATAGCTTGTTCCGAAGCACCTGATTTAACAGTATCTTCGAAAGGATATAAATCTACAATTACTAAATCAATTTCGGGAATATCGAACTCCTTTAGCTGATCTAAATCGCTCTGCAAGTCGCGTCTGCTAAGTATTCCACCAAATATTTTCGGATGTAATGTTTTAACCCGCCCTCCCAAAATGGAAGGGTAAGATGTTAACGACTCCACAGGAGTGACCGCCAGGCCAAGCTTTTCGATAAACTCCTGAGTGCCTCCGGTACTGTATATTTTTACGCCAAGCGAAATAAGCTGGCGTACGATTGGTTCTAAATTATCCTTGAAATACACTGAAATCAGTGCATTCTTTATTTTTTTAAATTCTGTCATTTACTCTTAAAAATTGCCTCACAAAAGTAGGAATTTTTATAAGCCCCCACCCTGCAATGTTATTTTGTTGATAAATGTTTTTTTTGTTAATAAAACCGCTGTAGAAGGCAAGAATTTCAAAGGATTTACAAAACCATCAAATCATTGAAAAAATACTACATTTGCATTCTCCAAAAAAATTAAAACTGAATGATATTTTTAGGTTTGTTTCGCGAAAGTATTTTGTTTGCCATAAATGCATTGGTAGTAAACAAACTCCGCACCATACTCTCGCTTTTGGGTATTACCATTGGCATTTTCGCCATCATTACAGTTTTTACCATCGTAGATTCGTTGGAACAAAACCTCAGAAAAAGTGTTCAGAGTTTAGGCAATGATGTTGTTTTTGTAGAAAAATGGCCCTGGACTTTCGGGCCCGATTACCCTTGGTGGAAATACATGAATAGGCCGGATGCCGAATACACCGAACTGGATGCAATACTTCGCAAATGCGATGGAGCGCAGGCTGCAGCCTTTGTGGTGAGCTCGAATATTACAGTGAAATACAAAAGCAGCAGCATCGAAAATGTTACCATAATTTGCGCTTCTCACCAATTCGATAAAGTAAAAAATTTCGAAATTGCCGAAGGCCGATATTTTACAGAGATAGAGTCTGAAGCAGGCCGCCCAGTGGCCATTATAGGCGATGTTCTGGCCAAAACACTGTTTCCTTACCAAAGTCCCATAGGGCAATGGATAAAAGTACATGGAGCAAAAGTGATGGTGGTTGGGGTGTTTAAAAAAGAAGGCGAAAGTATTTTGGGCGGAAGTCCCGACACACAAGTGTTGGTTCCGGTGCAGTATGCCCGCAGTATTATTGATATTCGGAACAATAATCTCGATCCTCAATTGCTCGTGAGAGCCAAATCAGGAGTGAGTAACGATGACCTTATTGATGAGTTAACAGGCTTGATGCGCTCCATACGCAAGATACAGCCTCGTGCAGAAGATAATTTCGCTTTGAATCAAACCAGTTTAATCTCTAACCAATTTGACAAACTATTCGATATTGTTGGAGTTGCAGGATGGATAATCGGAGGGTTTTCTATTTTAGTTGGCGGATTTGGTATTGCTAATATCATGTTTGTTTCGGTTAAAGAGCGCACCAATATTATAGGTATTCAAAAATCCCTTGGCGCTAAAAATTATTTCATTCTTCTTCAATTTATTTTCGAATCTATCTTTTTATCATTGATAGGCGGAATATTTGGACTGATTATTGTATACATCATTACGCTCACAGCGGGAGATTCGTTCGGGATGGAAATTACGCTCAGCAAGTCGAACATTATATTAGGATTCACTATTTCCATACTTATTGGAGTAGTTTCCGGATTTGTGCCTGCCTACGGTGCATCTCAGCTCGACCCGGTGGAAGCTATCAGGGCGAGTTAATAAACGCAACGTCAATTAAAATAAAAAAAGAAGAAGCCAATACGCATTAAATGGAAACTGCCATCAGAAAAAGACCTGTTCTCATTACCACTGTTTGTATCATTGGATTTATATGGATAGTGGGTAGTTTGCCGGCTGTGTTTTCTCCATCAATAAAGAAATTAGGCGACTGGTATCCTGCTCTGTTCGGGTTTTTGGTTGCTGCCTGTTTTATATCTTACATCGGCCTCTGGCACATGAAAAGATGGGGTGCGCATGTATTTATTGGCGCATTCTTTTTAAAAGAAATTATCCTCATCATGATAGATGATGTAAGCTATCCGGGCTTTGTTATTTCGGTGTTTTTTATAGCCTGCATGACCGCATATTACAAGAAGATGGACGTTAATTTATAGGGTATATCTACAATAACTTTCCTACTTCAATTTTTTTTTTACTTTTGCACATCTTAACTTAAGACCAATGAAACAAAAAATCAGATTTGTAAACAAAGACAAAACTAAATTTTTCGAAACCTTGAAACAAAGGGTCGATCAATATTTTGTCGACAATCATATTTCCCCGCATGCAAATTCAACGATGGTAATTAAATCAATCGTTATGCTGGCTATGTATTTTGTACCCTATGTATTAATTGTGACTCAGCATTACAGTTTGTTCGGCATGTGGATTTGCACACTTGTTATGGGCCTTGGGCTTGCCGGAGTGGGTATGTGTATTATGCACGATGCCAACCACGGGGCTTATTCGTCAAAACCGTTTGCAAACCGAATGATGGCGCTTTCGCTTTCGTTAGTGGGCGGAGACAATAATAACTGGAAAACACAACACAACTTTTTGCATCATACCTATACCAACATAACCGGCTACGACAAGGATATTGACGACAAAGTAATCATGCGTTTTTCCCCTAACGGCAAATACCACCGTATTCAGAAATTCCAGATTATTTATGTATTTTTCTTTTATTCTATTATGACTCTTTACTGGACTACCATTAAAGATTTTATTCAGTATTTTCAATTTATAAAAGAGGGGCATACAAGAGCTAACACATCGAGCAAGATAAAAGCTATGGCTACTATTCTTTTCTGGAAAATTATCTTTTTTGCATACGCATTTGCTGTTCCTATTATGTATCTTCACTTGAGTTTCGGACAAGTATTTGTTGGATACCTTTCGCTTCACATAGTGGCTGGCATTGTGTTATCAGTGGTGTTTCAGTTGGCTCATGTGGTAGAAAATACCATTTTCCCTAAACCGGACGACAAAGGAAATATTGAAAACGAATGGGCCATTCATCAGTTGCAAACTACGGCTGATTTTGCCCGTCACAATCCGGTAATTACTTTTTATGTAGGAGGGCTCAATTTTCAGGCTATACATCACTTATTCCCTAACATTTGCCATGTACACTATCCAAATATAAGACCCATAGTAGAGCAAACAGCCAAAGAATTCGGAGTTCCTTACTTGTATAACCAAACTTTCTGGAAAGCATTTGCCTCTCACTTAAGAGTTATTTCAGAACTTGGAAAAAAAGACACCAGTTTTTTCAAAATTGCTAAAAGTATAGGATAATAAGTCTCCTATTATAGAATTTACCGGTCCTTTTATCGGACAATTGGCCATTCCTTTCATTTAACGGACTACCCCAATGGGTGCTGATTAACGTTAAAACGTTGATAATCTATTCATATTGCCTAGTCTCTGCTTCTCGAAAGGAGTAAATACCTCTACCAAGCTTCGTGAGACGTTCGCCAAGCCTCGTGACTCGTTCACCAAGACTCGTGACTCGTTCACCAAGCTTCTCGAAGCCTTTCCGAAGCTTCGGGAAGCTTTTGGCAAAATTTCAGAGAACTTTCGATTGACCTTGCATAATAATAAGAGGTAAAATACAATTCCACCAATTAAAAAAACTCTATCTTTACACAAGCATTCACTAATACCTCTTTACATGAAAAAAGTTACTCTCCTTACTTTAGTGTTGATAGCATTTGTAAGTGCTAATGCACAAATTACATTTCAAGAAACCATAATTGGAAGTGGCTCCTTTAAACGATCTTCTGTGGTACAAACCAACGATAGTGGATTTGCAATCCTTAGCTCCTCTTCCATTAATGCGTGCGATTCCAGCGACATCTATTTAGTTAAAACAGATTCGCTAGGCATTCTATTGTGGACAAAGAAATATGGAGGTGCTGGAAACGATTACGGGACCTCTATTAATAAAACTTCGGACGGAGGATTTATTATTGCTGGAAACACGAATAGTTTTGGGGCTGGTGGATATGATTTATATATTATTAAAACCGATTCGCTAGGTGATACGTTATGGTCTAAAACGTATGGAGGCATTGGTGATGATGCGGGGTGGAGTACTTCCGTTATGCAAATTTCTAACGGTAATTATATTATCGTTGGCTCAACAAAAAGCTATGGACAGGGTAATAATGATGTCTATTTAATAAAAACAAATTCTATTGGAGATACCCTCTGGACAAGAACTTATGGAGATAGTTTGAATAATCAGGGTTGTTCGGTGAAACCCACTGCTAATGGAGGATTTATTATTGTAGGTACAACATATATACCTTTTGTAAATCCATCTCTTGCATACCTAATAAAAACAGATTCAACAGGCAACTTAGTTTGGTCACAATCTTATGGGAACACAGCTAATGGTGCAATGGGTTATTCTGTTTTTGCAGAAAACGATGGTGGTTTTGTTCTGTCGGGTCAGGTTTCAGAAGCTCTCCCAGGCACATTTACTCCTTCCTTTTTATTAAAAACAGATAGTATAGGAAATTTTATTTGGGGACATTGTTATTCTCCATATTACAGCTCCAGTAGTATTTGGAATTTCTCGGGAAATACTACTAAGACCAACGATGGTTGCTTTGTAATTGGCGGCAGCAATGGCTTTCCAGACTGGGCAGTAGTAAATCCAGAAGATCCTTTCATCGCAAAAGTCGATTCGAATGGAAATCAAATCTGGCTTAAAATCTTTGGCCAGAATACACATAATGAATTCGCTGATTTTGTAATTCCAACAAGCGACAGGGGGTTTGCATTGATTGGTCGCTCAGAAGTTCCAAGTTTTAAATATAATTTATTTCTGGTAAAAACAGACTCAGCAGGCAATAGCGGATGTAACCAACCCGATTCAACTTTCAATGTCGATTTTTTCACACCTGATCTATTTGATAATTCATTAGCCATTCAGAGTAGTGGGTGCATCTTACATTCTCCGCCCACTCAAGTTACCTCAGGAGCAGGCAGTGCATCTGATTATTGCATGAATATCGGCATTTCCGAAACCAACACCCCACCATCAACACTAGAAATCTCCCCCAACCCCGCCACCAGCGAAATAAAAATTACAACTACTAACTCTATAATGAAAGAAGCACATATATATACTATGATGGGGCAATGCATTCTCCAATCAACAATAAACAATCGCCAATCAACAATCGACATTAGTTCCTTGCCCCCTGGTATGTACATAGCAGAAGTTATTTCAGAAAAAGGAGTGATAAGAAAGAAGTTTGTGAAGGAGTAAAAATGAAAACAGGGTATCTGCTATTATCCTAACTCTAATCCTGCATCATTATTTATTTTGCATTACATTCGCAGAATGAAAAAAGTGTTTTCAGCATTTTACTATTTACGCTATCGCTTAACGGCAACCAATACACATGGGGTACATTCTCCATTTGTTTTCGACCTGCTGAATACGGTAGTTTATAATAAAGTGGACTACTATGCTTTTTCGGAAATAGAAGCCTTGCGCCTTCAGTTGCTCCAAAACCAAACCTCCCTTACTTGTATCGATTTGGGTGCAGGTTCGCGCACCTCAACCGGCTCTGCCCGAAGCATTATGTATATTACCCGCTATGCTGCCAAGCCGGCCAAGTATGCTCAACTCTTGTTTCGTTTGGTCAACCATTTTCAGCCCGGCCATATTCTTGAACTAGGCACATCTATGGGCATCAGCACTTGCTATATGGCCAAAGCCAATAACCAGGCTACCGTAATCACCATAGAAGGATGCCCGGAAATAGCACAAGCAGCTGAGCAAAATTTCAAAAAACTCGACATTAAAAATATCCAACAGGTTATCGGCAATTTTGATGATGTATTGCCCGAAGTGCTGAAACAAACCCCAAAAACCGACTTTGTTTTTTTTGACGGAAACCATCGCAAAGAAGCCACATTAAATTACTTCAGCCAATGCCTGAACAAAGCCGATGAGCAAAGTGTATTTGTATTTGATGATATATACTGGTCGCCTCAAATGAAAGAGGCCTGGGATGAAATAAAGAACCACCCAAGGGTTACAGTTACCATCGAATTGTTTTTTATCGGAATAGTGTTCTTCCGCAAGGAACAAGTAAAGCAACATTTTGTTATTCGCTTTTAACAGCGAATGCCGAAATGCTCTTCAATTAAAATGGGGATAATAAGTGCAAACTACACTAATGTTTCATTGAGCTTCTCCCCCATTCCTTCGGAGAAGGGATTAAGGGGCGAGGCCATTACAATAATTAAATCCGATTATCTGAACCAAGATATTTTCTTAATTAGTACTTTCGCACCATTATGCAATCAATCATTCATTTAAAAAATATAGCTAAAGCCTACAAAATAGGTACAGAAGTAATTCATGCCTTGCGTGATGTTTCTTTAGAAATTTCGAAGAATGAATATGTGGCATTGATGGGCCCTTCGGGAAGCGGAAAATCTACATTGATGAATGTACTTGGTTGCCTCGATAGCCCCACAAGTGGAGAATATATCCTCAATGGTATATCTGTGGCTCAGATGCTGGATAATAAACTGGCCGAAGTGCGAAACAAGGAAATAGGTTTTGTGTTTCAATCCTTCAATCTATTGCCCCGCTCCACCGCTTACGATAATGTAATGCTTCCCCTTATTTATGCAGGCTTTACCAAAGCCGAACGCCTTAAACGGGGAAAAGAAGTGCTGGAACAAGTGGGCCTTGCCGACCGAATGATGCACAAACCGAACGAACTTTCGGGAGGTCAGCGTCAGCGTGTGGCTATAGCCAGAGCACTGGTTAATCGTCCGGCCATTATACTGGCCGATGAACCGACAGGAAATCTGGATTCGAAAACATCCATAGAGATTATGGCTCTGCTCGAAGAAATTCACAAACAAGGCAACACCATTGTGCTCGTTACTCACGAAGAAGATATAGCCCGATATGCTCACCGTATCATCCGTTTAAAGGATGGTATAGTGGAACGCGATTATATGAACGATTCTATATCTACTGTAAATACTATTGTTTCCTAACCATCTGTTCTATCTATATGTCATTTAAAATTTATACCAAAACGGGCGACAAAGGCCAAACATCGCTACTGGGCGGCACTCGCGTTCCGAAACACCACATGCGTATCGAATCTTATGGAACAGTGGACGAACTGAACTCCTGCATTGGGTTAATCCGCGATCAGAAAACCGATGAACACACCAGAGCTATGCTCATCGAAATTCAAGACCGCCTGTTTACCATCGGTGCCTCTTTGGCCATAGACCCTGAAAAATCGAACCGTTCGGGAGATAAAGCAGGAATTAAAATTCCGTTGCTGAATGAAAAAGATGTGGAAATGCTCGAAAAAGAAATGGATCGCATGAATGAAGTGTTGCCCGAAATGAAATCTTTTGTACTTCCGGGCGGACATACCACTGTTTCCTATTGTCATATTGCTCGCTGCGTTTGTCGCAGGGCCGAACGAATAACAGTTCAACTTTCCGAAAACAGTTTTGTATCCGAACTGGTGGTAAAATATCTGAACCGCCTCAGCGATTATTTATTTGTGCTTTCACGCAAACTTTCTATGGATTTAAATGCCGAAGAAATCGCCTGGAAACCTCGCATGTAAATTCTTCCGTTTCTAATTGTCTCAAAAAATGCTTCATGATTGTGGAAAACAAAAAAAACATTTTGCACTTTGATTTGTGAAATTAATTTTTACTTTTGCAGAAAATTAGAAAAATATAAATAATTAATTTACTAACTCTATGTATTGGACACTTGAACTAGCAAAAAACCTTGAAGATGCACCATGGCCTGCAACCAAAGATGAATTAATCGACTTTGCAATCCGCTCCGGAGCCCCATTGGAAGTGATTGAAAACCTTTCGGAAATTGAAGACGAAGGTGAGGTTTACGAAACCATAGAAGAAATATGGCCGGACTACCCTACCAAAGACGACTTTTTCTTTAACGAAGACGAGTACTAAAACCAACCACCAACCAATGGACGCAACTACTAACATTTTAAACTGGTTTGAAATACCGGTGAAAGACATTAAAAGAGCACAAAAATTTTACGAAACCATTTTCTCCATTAAAATGACCGATATGGGAGTGATGATGGGAATGCAAATGGTAAACTTTCCTTCTAAAATGGGAAACGGAAAACTTTCGGGAGCTTTGGTAAAAAGCAAATTTCACAAACCTTCGGCAACCACAGGTTGTTTGAATTATCTGAACGCTAACCCAAGCATTCAAAAAGTAATTGGTAAAATTGAAAAAGCCGGTGGTACTCTGATTATGCAAAAATCCTTAATCAGTAAAGAAGTAGGTTATATGGCCATGTTTATCGACACCGAAGGAAACAGAATGGCATTGCACGCTCAAAAATAAATTACCCTTAACAGAATAAAAAAACTCGAAGTGTTACTTCGAGTTTTTTTATGTCTTGTTTTTATCTAACGGCCGTTATACTTCCTCCTCCGGCATCTCTTTAATCACAAAACCCAGACTCTTTAAATCGTTCCAGAAATTGCGATACGATTTCTTTACCACCTCAGGCTGTTCTATTGTTATATAGTCAAGCAGCATAGCAAGTGGCACAAAAGCCATTGCCATGCGATGATCGTCATAAGTGTAAATTATTTTGGGCTGTAACAGGTGTTCAGGTGGCGTTAACTTCATCGAGTTGTCATTTTCCACTTCCACCAGCACACCCAGCTTTGTCAATTCATTTTCTAATGCAGTAATACGGTCGGTTTCCTTAATTCGTAACGTATGCAATCCGTTAAAGAAAGCAGAAATATGCAGAGCACTAACCACCACAGCCATGGTTTGAACAAGGTCTGGACAGTCTGAAAAATCGAACCCGAAATGCTCGCTTTTAGAGCCTATTTTGGTCAAACGTATACCATCTTCCATGTATTCCGACTTTAATCCCAACATAGCAAACATATCTGCCACCATTCCATCCCCCTGCAAACTTGGGCGTTTCAGACCCTTTATAGTCAGGTCGCATTCTTTACTCAACAGAGCCAGCGAATACCAGTACGAAGCAGAACTCCAGTCGGCTTCTACTTTATATTCATACGAAGCATCGCTTTTTTTATAATAATCCTGACGACTTACCGAAATGATACCATCCTGCCAAATGCCGTAAACCCTGAATTCCTGCATCATTTTTAAGGTCATATCAACATACGGACGCGATGTAACTTCGCCCTTAAACTTTATTACAAGTCCGTTCTTTAACTCAGGTGCAATAAGTAGCAATGCCGAAATAAACTGACTACTTACACTTCCGTCCATCTCCACTTCCCCTCCTGTTAAGCTTTTTCCGATTATCTGCAAAGGAGGATAACCTTCTTTATCCAGATATTCTATATCAGCTCCCAGCGTTCGAAGGGCTTCTACTAAAATACCGATAGGTCGCTTCATCATTCTCTGACTTCCGGTTAACACATACGAACCCGACTGCGTGGCAAGATATGCAGTTAAAAACCGCATGGTAGTTCCCGCCCCGCCTACATCATAAGTAACTTCGTTAAACAGGGCCTTGTTTTTTGAAGACAATATCTTTTGTAAAACCACTGTATCTTCAGCAGTAGAGAGGTTGCTTATTTCAAATTTATCTTTACACAACGCCTGAATAATAAGCGCTCGATTGCTTTCGCTTTTGGAAGAAGACAAGGTGATACTGCCTTTCAGAATTTTGGTAGGATGTGAAATGCGATAAATCATTTTGCTGCAAGTTTAACTTGTTCCGAATAGTATTTCAACGACTCTATTATTAAATCAGCAGAAGCTGATTTGTTTATCTCACACTTGCCTATTGATGACAACAACGAAAAATTAATAGCTCCGCTATTATTTTTTTTGTCATGCTTCATCAATTCTACGAGTCGGTTAAAATAGATGCTATCCATTATTACCGGTTGATATGTTTTCAATACAAACTTGGTTATCGTCTCCAGTTCTTCCTTTTTCAATTTACAAACCTTATGCGACAAATAGGATTCGCACACAATACCAATAGCCACAGCCTCTCCATGCAGCAAATGATGAGCACCGTTCTGCTCCATAAAAAATGTTTCGAGTGCATGACCAATGGAGTGTCCAAAGTTGAGTATTTTTCGTAAACCCTTTTCGGTAGGGTCTTGCATTACCACTTCATTTTTCAAAACTATCGAAGCCATTATGCAAGTATTCAACTCATCCAAGTCATCAAATGAGCATTCCGTTATCTTTTCCCATTGCTTACTATCGCTTATTAACGCATGCTTTATAATCTCTGCAAAACCTGACAACAAGTGACGCGCATTGATGGTAGATAGAAAACGAGTTGACACAAACACAGCCGCAGGCGAACTGAACAAGCCCACTTCGTTTTTCAGATGGTCGGAGTTGATTCCTGTTTTGCCCCCCACCGAGGCGTCCACTTGTGAAAGTAATGTGGTTGGAATATTAATAAAAGGAATACCTCGCTTAAAACACGAAGCGGCAAATCCTCCCAAATCGCATATTACACCGCCTCCCAGATTTATAAAAAGGGAATTTCGGTCGGCTCCGTATTCGCTGAGTAAACTCCAAATCTGGGTGCAAATTTCTATAGTTTTATTTTCTTCACCGCTTTCTATTTCTATTATTTCGGCTTCTGCCAGTTGGGGAACTGAGGCCACCAGCCAAGGATAGCAATGCTTAAGAGAGTTTTCGTCAACAAGTACAAACAGCTTGGAGTACCCCTTTTTATTCGCTTTTAAAAACCGAATGATGTCTTTCGAAATATTTTCGGATACATAAATTGAACACGAGGTTGAACTAATTTCAGACATAATTTCTAAGTTTTTCTACAACAAATATAATCAAAACCTATTTACCAAAACTTCTTTTCGACAAACATTTACAATTCATGTTTCAAGTTTAATGTTTTGGGTTTTAAGTTTGGACTCTCTTTCGTGAGTACTTTACCTTTGAGGTAGAACACTTGGTCTTTTCCTTATTCAAACTCTCTTTTTCAAGTTCTTCTATTCGCGGTATCCAATCTTTGCATCTCGCTTACTTCTATACTTACAAAACTAAACTCATCCGTTACTCTTCCTGTTAGCAGATAACATCCCGGACCAATAAACGGAAATTGTTTAAGGGAAGGAGGAAAATGAACGGTGTCAATCCACATCCCTTCTGTGTCAGTAAATGTACCGAAACACATTCGGTCGCCTTTGGATGTAGCCGTGTTTTTATATGTTACCAGATATCCCACTATGCTTACTGTTTTGCCGATAGAGTTCCTCAACTCCTTTGCGGTAGCTGTTGCGGGTAGTTTGTCTTTCAGCATTTCGAAAGGAGAACAGAGCGGAAAACCCAATAGCTCCAATTCATCAAAAGCATCATCCAGTTTATTGTCTTCAAGCTTTGGCAATTTCCAACTCGGAGGTTTCACTTCAAATAATTCGGCAACTTTCTCCGGCTTTTTTAAAGGATTAATTAGCATGTATATCTCCCACAAGAGTTCTTTTTTGTTTTTAGTTGTAAAACTAAACGCACCCACCCGAATCAACAAACGAATTTGTTCGAGCGAAATGGGAACACGTTTTATGAAATTGTGAAGGTCGGTGAAAAGGCCGTTCTGCTTACGTTCCTTTATAATAGTTACAACATGATGTTCTTCCAGTTCAGCAATCAGGTTTAAACCTAAATAAATGGTTGTATCTTTAATAATGCATATTACATCGCTGTTGTTCACACAAGGAGGTTTAATTGTGCCGTTATGCATACGGGCTTCGTGCAGATACAATTCCTTTCGGTAAAACCCTCCGCCATTGTTGAGCGTAGCAACCATATACTCCAAAGGAAAATATGTTTTTAAATATAAAGCCTGATAACTCTCTACTGCGTAACTTGCCGAGTGCCCCTTGGAAAAGGCGAAGTTGGCAAAGCTTTCTATCTGTGTCCAGATTTCAAGAATAGTTTTTTCGTTATGATTCTTCTTTCTGCAATTTTCAAAGAACTTTTTACGAACTAAATTAAACTCGTTTCGCTGTTTGAATTTCCACGACATTCCCCTTCGTAAATAATCGGCTTCGGTTAATGTTAATCCGGCAAATAAATGCGCCACCTTAATTACATCTTCCTGATAAACCATTACTCCGTAAGTTTCTTCGAGCAAATCATATAATTCGGGCAACTCCTCTCTTGCCGTTTTACGTCTGTTCTCATCGCGATAACGAAGAATATATTCCCGCATCATTCCGCTTTTGGCTACTCCCGGGCGAATGATGGAGCTAGCTGCTACCAAGCGTAAGTAATCATCAGCATTTAATTTAGCCAACAACATTCGCATGGCAGGAGATTCTACGTAAAAACAACCTATTGTTTTTCCTTTTCGTAGCAGGACTTTCACATTATCGTCAGATGTAAATTTCTTGATATCGTGTATGTCTATCTCTGTATTTTTATTCTCCTTAATAATGTCAACGGCATCTTTTATTTTGCCCAATCCGCGCTGACTAAGAATGTCGAATTTGGCCAAGCCAATATCTTCGGCTTCCAGCATACTAAACTGAGTGGTAGGGTATCCTTTAGGAGGCATGTTAGTGGCGCAATAACTACTAATTGTTTCTTCGGAAATGAGAATCCCACTGGAATGAACACTTAAGTGACTCGGGAAACCATGAATGAGCTCACTGTAACGAAGCACTAACTTTCCTAGGTCGTCCGTATCAGGAAATTTGGAAGGAGATTGTAATTTATCAATCTCGTCAGGAGGTAATCCAAACACTTTTCCTAATTCGCGAACCACAGCATCCTGCTGAAAGGTGTTGTAAGCACCCACCAATGCGGTGTGTTTATGGCCAAAGGTGTTAAAGATATAACGAGTGATATCATCTCTGTCTGTCCACGAAAAATCAATATCGAAATCAGGAGGGTTGCTGCGTGCCGGATTAATGAAACGTTCGAAATACAAATCAAGCTGAATAGGATCTACATCGGTAATGCGAAGCAGATAAGCCACCATGCTGTTTGCTCCGCTGCCTCTACCCACCCAATAGTAATTTTTGTGCTGTGCGTATTTTATAATATCCCAATTGATCAGAAAGTAGGAAGAGAAATTCATCTGCTCTATTATCTGCAATTCCTTTTCCACCCGAGCAAGTACTTCTTTGGTTGGTTCGGTGTAGCGATATTTTAATCCCACTTCACATTCACTTCTTAATTTCAGGAGGTCATTGGCAACGCTGTCGGTATAGTGCTTTTTATTTTTATTGGAAAACTTACCATACACAAATTCTATTTTGCAATCATTCAACAATGCTTCGGTATTGCTTATTATACTTGGGTATTCGGCATAAGCCGCCAGCAATTCGTTTCGGGGGAGCATGATTTCCTCTGTCGTTCCTTGTTCGTCAACAGGCAATTTGCTTAACAATTGATTTTTGTCAATTGCCCTCAATAGCCTGTGTGCATTAAATTGTCGCTTATCAGCAAAACTTACCGACTGCAAAATGACAAGTTTGTTAAGGTGTTTTCTGACGGGAGAAAAAACTAAATTAGAAACACTTTTTACCGAAACACCTATAAACTCATTTTCTCGCAATTGCCAACCACTGTAAGCGGACGAGGGATAAATAATATACGCATTGTTAAAAGCAGGAGCTTCGTTTTCGAACGGGAGATGATGATGTAAATGATACGAAAGGTGTTCGTTGAGTTCTTTGAATCCTTTATTATTAATGGCGATACCAACGTATTGCTGTTTCACACCATTTCTGAAATCGATGCCTAATACTGGTTTAATACCTTGTGCATTTGCCGAACGAACCATGTCTATACAAGCGGAAGTATTATTAATATCAGTAAGTGCAAAGGAGGAATAACCTTTGCGCTTTACTTCAGCCAACAATTCGTCAACAGTAAATACTCCGTAGCAAAAACTATAATATGTATGACAATTGAGTAACATGAATTCATTTGTTCGTTTTTTTATCCCTTAAAAGGATTAAAGTTTTTTAGTTTTAGGCCTAACCCCGAGGCCCGAACTACAGCATTCTCTCCGTATCTCGTCCGCATTTTGTCCATTGCCCCGTATAGTTGCAACTGTTTCATGTTATCCTCAAACAAATTATATTGATAGTTACCCTGCACCAGCCCGCTAAACCGAACTCCGATTAATCGGATAAGCATCCGCTTTTGATACAGTTTATCAAACAATTCCTTTACCTTCTCTATTATTACATGGTCTAGCGAAGTGTACCCAAGGTGTGCCTGTATAGTATATGTATTAAAATCAGAATACCTTATTTTTACCGTAACACAACTCATCAAATCGCCCTTACTCCTCAACTGAAAAGCCAGCTTCTCGGTCATACTCACCAGCAAATCCTTCAGCCCTTTCACATCTATTGTGTCCTTATCAAATGTCCGTTCTGTGCTTATACTCTTTCGTTCGCTGTATTGCTCCACAGGAGTATTGTCAATACCATTTGCTTTTCTCCAAATCAGCCTGCCGTTTGCACCCATCACTTGCTCCATAAGTTCTATAGGCATTTCCTGCAAGGTGTGTATCTTGGCCACACCCATACTCCTCAGCAGCTCGTATGATTTATCGCCTACCATCGGAATTTTCTTTATCGATAAAGGAGCGAGAAAACCTTTTTCTGTTCCGCTCGGAATTTCATTCTGTCCATTGGGTTTCGCTTCGCCAGTACCAACCTTCGCAACTGTTTTGTTGGTGCTTAAGGCAAACGAAATGGGCAACCCTGTTTCTCGTATTATTTCCTGCCTCACCTCGGTAGCCAGTTTATACGAACCGTAAAACGTATCCATCCCCGTTAAATCAATATAAAACTCATCTATCGAAGTTTTTTCGTAGAGAGGCACTCTCTCCTTTATGATATCGGTTACTAGTTTCGAACACTTACTGTATTCCTCATGATCTCCCTTTACCAGCACAGCTTCCGGGCAAATTCTCCGTGCTATTCGCATCGCCATTCCGGAGTGTACGCCAAACTTGCGCGCCTCGTAACTGCACGATGCCACCACACCTCGGTCGCTGGTACCGCCTACCAGAACAGGCTTTCCTGCCAGTTGCGAGTTCTTCAGTCGTTCTACCGAAACAAAAAAAGTATCCAGGTCGATATGCATTATAGAACGGTTGCTCATTTCAGAAGGTGTTTTTGCACATCGTATATCGGGGCGTCTCAATTATGTAATAACCATGGCTGTGTTTATTCTATTATTGAAAGCAGACCCCTGATATAGATAATGCGGTTGATTTTTAAACAGGAAAAGAAAAAAACTTTCTTTTCGCGCTCCAAAATTACTAAGATATTTAGTATATTTGTGCCAAAATATTTAGCAATGTCGAAAATAGCAACAAACATAAGGGTTCTGCGAGACCTCAAAAAGCTTTCGCAAGAAACATTAGCCGAAAAACTCGAGATTAACCGTTCCCGATTGGGTTCGTACGAAGAAGGGAGAGCCGAACCGCCTTACGATTTACTGGTGGTTATTGCCGATTTCTTTAATGTATCTATTGATGCACTGGTGAGAGGCGACCTCTCTAAAACCGACCCCGAAGCGTTAATGAAAATAGGTAAGAACCGAATTCTGTTTCCGGTGAAAGTGGATAAAGACAATAACGACATGATAGAAGTGGTGCCAGTAAAAGCTATGGCAGGCTATCTGAACGGCTATGCCGACCCTCAATTTATCGAAGATTTGCCGGTAATGAATTTGCCCTTTAAAATTGTAGGCAAGCACAGAGCCTTTACCATTAAAGGAGATTCGATGCCTCCTTTAAAAGACGGCACCATTGTGATTGGGAAATATACCGAATCGCTGAACGAAATAAAAGACGGACAAACCTATATTATACTAACCAAAAACGATGGTGTGGTTTACAAACGGCTGTATCGCGAAAAGAAAAAATCGGGCGACACATTCGAGTTTCATTCCGACAATAAAACGTACGCATCGTATTCTATTTCTTCGAAAGAAATTTTGGAAGTATGGGGTTTTGTGTGCAGTTTAAATATTGGAGAATACAAACCTCAGGACTTAAATATGGAAAATGTTATTCGCTTTTTGCAGTCGCAACGAGTGGAAATGGGGAAATAAAAGATGTTTGCAATAATAGACATAGAAACCTGCGGAGGCAAATTTGAATACCGCAGAGGACACGTAATTGAAATCTGCATTTTGATTCATGATGGACTTACGGTAACCGAAAAATTTTCTACACTCATCAATCCTCAATGTTACATAAGCCCAACGTTTGTTCGCATTTCGGGTATCACCAACGAAATGGTGGAGCATGCACCCACTTTTGCTCAGGTGGCAAAACAGATTTGGGATATGACCGAGGGGAAAATATTTGTGGCCCACAATGTGGGTTTCGATTACGGATTTATTAAAGAAGAATTTAATTCGCTGGGCGCAAAATTTAAACGCGATACACTTTGCACCGTTCGGCTAAGCCGAAAATTAATTCCCGGAAAAAAATCGTACAGCTTGGGGAACCTTTGCGATGCGCTGGGAATAAACAACGAAGCCCGACACCGGGCAGAGGGCGATGCGGTGGCTACTGCTCAATTATTCGACATACTGATGCAAATTAAAAGTACACATCCGGTGTATAAAAACAAGGGTGTGGACGAATTGATGGTGAGACGAATTGATAAGATTAAGAAATACATTCTCGACAAACTGCCCGAAGAGTGCGGTGTTTATTACTTTCTCGACCAAGACCAGCAAATTATTTATATAGGTAAAAGTGTTAATGTGTTTAACCGGGCCATGAGCCATTTTAACAGCAAAGAAGAAAAAGGCAGGAAGATGTTGAACGAATTATACAATGTAGATTTTGTTTCGACCGGGAGCGAACTCATTGCGTTGCTTATGGAATCGGAAGAAATAAAGAAACACAAACCAAAGTTTAACAGGCGAAAAAAGGCCGACACTTTTACCCACAGCATCGATTGGTTTAAAGACGAAAAAGGAATTATCAATTTTAAAATAGTGAGCTTTGAAGAATCCGAAAATGGATTAATCTCGTTCACTTCCTATTTATCGGCAAGAGAAAAAATGGAAGCGTGGGTAGACGAGCATACCCTGTGTTTGCGCCATTGCCAGCTAACTTCCGACACCTCTATTTGTTTTAATCATCAGATAAAAAAATGCAACGGCATCTGCGCAGAACAAGAAGAAATAGAAATTTACAACAAACGAGCTTCGGCTATTTTAGAACGATTTATTTTTGCCAACCCCAATTTTGTTATCATCGACAAAGGAAAAACGCCATCACAACTATCGGTAATACTAATTGAAAACGGACATTTTGCGGGATACGGATACATGGATACTACCGAACAAATAAGCTCGCCCGAAGAATTTAAGACATTGGTAAAACGAACAAACTATTATCCCGATGCCGATGATTTGGTAAGAAGTTGGTTGAAACAAAATGAGAAAATTAAAAAGATAGTGTTTTAAAAAAGCTGAAAATGGAATTGTTTTAATAAAAAAATCAATACAAATGAATACAGATAACGAAACGGAACAACTAAACATAGAGCCCGATCGGATTATTTATATCCTTTTGAAGCATCTGATGTATTTAAAGAACGAACTCGCTTATGCAAACAATAAGATGAGTTTAATCAGAGGTGATGGCTACCCTCCCGACTTAAAGAAGGAAGCAAACAAGAGTGACGGCTGTCCTCCCGACTTAAGGAAGGGAGCAAGCAAGAGTGACGGTTGTCTTCCCGACTCAGGGATGGGAGAAAATAAGAGTGAAAGTTGTCCTCCCGACTTAAGGAAGGGAGCAAGCAAGAGTGACGGTTGTCCTCCCGATTTAAGGAAGGGTGTTTTCTCGAGTGAAATGTGTCCTGCATTTCTAGGGAAGGGTATATTCTCGAGCGAAATGTGTCCTGCATATCTAGAGAAAGGTATATTCTCGCGTGACGGGAGCCCCGACAACTTTGAGAAGGGTATATTCTCGAGTGAAATGTGTCCTGCATTTCTAGAGAAGGGTATATTCTCGAGCGAAATGTGTCCTGCATATCTAGAGAAGGGTATATTCTCGAGCGAAGGCTGTCATCCATTTCCAAAGAAAGGTATATTCTCGCTTGTTGAGGCCCTGTCGGATTTAGGGAAAGGAACAAACGAGGCAGATTGGTTACACTCCGTTTTCGAACAGGGGCTAATCAAAGCTCTTGACTATTATATTAAAAATGGAAACGGACAAAACACGCTTTATACCTATTATTCCGATTTTGTGAAAGCAGTTGCCGAGAAGAATTCCTTACCCGAACGACTGAAAAAAGAAGCCACCCCCGTTCGGATAGAAGATACCCATATTTTGCCCAAAGAAATACCAATAGACGCCTATTCTACCTCTCCACTCGAAGCGGCTTTGTATGGGTGTTTCCCACAAAATTCAAAACTGGAAATGCGTCATCATGCAGCTAAAGAGTTACTCTTTTTGCACAATGCAGGAAAGGCAAAACAAACAGAATTGCGCAAACTTATAGGCATGTCTGTTTCCGGATTTTCGAAACATTTGCCTAGATTAATTCAATATGGATTGATAAAAGAACTACCATCGAAAAACTATGGCCTCACGGATTTATCAAAACAAATTTTGCTGAAAACATTTGGGATAGCAAAATAAATAGGTTTGGATTGATAGGATAAAACTCAAAACATCTGCTGGGTTTTAAGCAAAGAAAAAGCGGACTTTCTAATGACTGATTAGAAAAGTCCGCTTTAGTAGCGGACGCAATCGCCCTATCTAACCAGCTTTCCCGGGATTTAGTCTCTGTGGCGAACCTTGCATTATTTTTAAAAAGGAAGAAAATAGCGGATAAATAATTAAAGTAATTTAATAGATAAAGATATTTGTATCAGTCTAAAAATATTTTTTTTCTTCATAGTGATAACCAAAAAAGCTCAATCGTTGTCAAATATCATTAGCCATTAGTTCCAATCAAAGTTCATTCAAACACAACCCACCATATTAAATCATTTTAGATCCTTGCTCTTTATTGAGATTTTCTGCAAGAGTTTTTTGTTTTTGAAAATTTATTACGCTACAATTTCTGTTTATTCACACTTCCTTTCGCTGTTTCCACTTTTACAAAATAAATTCCTTTTGCTGCTTTGTTTAGATTGATAGTGATTTGAGTATTTTCATTTTGAGCATGATAAACAATTTCTCCCAAAACAGTATATATAATCGCACCTATCCCTTTTAGTAAAGTAAACTACCTACCTTGATAGTAAAATTAATCAAGGATTTTTATTATTTATAAGTTTTAGATTAGGTAGGTTTGTTTTTACGCTCATTAATATTAACGGCAGAGCTAAAATTCAAAAAAGTCCTTTACTTCACATTTTAATTGAATCGCTATTTTTAATAGTATTTTAGCTGATACATTTCGTCTACCCTTTTCAATTGCAATCATATTAGACTTTTCCATAAAACAACGTAATGCAAGTTCCTTACTAGTCAAGTCTCTTTTCTTTCTAATACTAGTAATGTTCTTACCTATCGCTTTTAAATAATCGTCCTCCGTCATTGTGTTAAATTTTAACACAATGTTTGCATTAAAATAAAAAATAACAGGTATTATATATTACACCTTGGAAAAATGTTTATATTTGCTCAATCAATAATTTATAAATCATACAAAATGAAAAAACACAATCTTAAATTAAGTTCAAAGTTGATAGGACTTACAATTATCTTTATATCAATTATGACTTTAGTAAGTTCATGTTCTGATAGAATATTAGATTTTACGGCCATCAGTTCTAAAAATGTTACTTTACATGTGAAGAAGGATACTCCTCGCGTTGTAGGAAAAAAATCACCTACTATCAAAGGTGCTATTGATAATGCAATTGAAAGCGCAGGAGTCGGATATGATGCACTTATAGATGGCGTTATATATAAACACACAACGCCTTGTGTGTTTTTTGATATTATAAGATTCCATGTAGAAGGTACTCCAATAAAAACATCTGAATTAGAAAAAAAGTAATCATAACTTAAATTATTAAATTAACTAAAACAAAAAAATGAAAAAAACAAATCTATTATTAATGTCCCTAATACTATTAGGACTAACAGTGTCAGGCTGTAAAAAAGAAAAAGTGAAAGGTTGCACCATTTCCAGTGCAACCAATTATAATTCTTCGGCAGAAGAAGACGATGGAAGTTGCACGTATAAGGGAAGTCTTGTTTTTTGGTGGAAACAAGCCGTTTCGGATAGCTGCGCGGCTCATGGAGTTGTGAACATAAAGGTATATACCGATGGTACATTTCAAGGTACTCTGCCTATATCAACGCAATCGTGGGCTTCTGCTCCGGGTTGTGGAGCAAGTTCAACCGTAACCGCCAGTTTTAATTTTGGTACTTCTAAAACTAAAAGCACAAACATCCATTATGATTTTTTAGATGGTTCGGGAACAACCATAGCAACAGGAAACGAAACAAGGACATTAAATGTTGATTGTAATAATTACGAATTGACGTGGTAAAATGGCTCAATGTTTAGTATTACAAAGAAGCCTGCAATATCGCAGGCTTCTTTGTAATACAACTTTTGTTAGTCACTAATTATAAATTTTGATTTTATTATTCAAAACAAAATCATTAATAATTTCATCAGTAGGCGGAGTTTTATATGTTGATTTCAACTTCTCTATTTCAGAGCGACAATTGGTAGAGCAAGTATAATTATCATTGCCAATTACAAATTCAGTATCGCAATTAATGCACGTGTGAACATGGGAATGGTCTAACTCATTAAGAATATAAATCGCATTATCCTTAATGCCGGGTTCAGTTAATCCAATATCCTTTTTTGTTCTCAAAAACCGCATAGAGCAACATTTTAAATTCATATCATCCAATATCAAGAATGATTTGATGTAAGAGTGATTATAAACATAAGTGAATATTTCTTTTGACCGCTGACCATTATAGTCGGGTGTAGTATCAATCGGTGATTTAATAACCTTATTACGCTTAAATTCTTTGCCAATTGCTTTCAAATCATAATCAAAATGTATTCTCCAGTCCGAGGTTAAAATTATTTCAGCATCGGTAGCAAGAAGTATTTTATTTAAGACTTTTACGCAATCAACCGTAAACGGATAAGGAAATACAGATTCTTCGTTATCGTGTTCGTCAATACATAAAACACCATCAATATCGAGGAAAATATATTTACTTCTCATTTGAAGCAAAAGTAATAATAATTGCAAATCTTATGAATAATCAATCATTCAAGTTTGAACACACAAAGCAAAAACAGTTTTCTTTAACCATCAAGAGTAGGCAGCATTTTTTACCAATTTCAATTCCTAAGAACAGGAATATTTAAAACAAACCCGAATTTGTAACTAATTTGAGTTGAACGGTTCGGTTACTACTTTGAAGAAAAGTAAAACTATAATTAAGTTGTTTTGCGATTTAATTTAAAAATTGTCATTTCACTTTTTGGCCGGTTAGAATATGGCCGTTAATGCCCAATTACGGCCGTATTTTACGTGAAATAATTATTTGGCACTCAAAAAAGAATAATTAACTAGAGGTTTCAGAAAATATAATTTATAAGATTAATAAAGTTATTTTACTATAATGATTTTCTGTTTCATGAATAATGTTGTTATTGTTTGACAACACAATAAATAAATGCTAATGTTTTACAACTTTATTATTGTAAATAACAATATTGTTATATTTAACTTAAAAGTTATTAATGGTTTGCAATTTAATATATTAGTAGATGCGAAATCAACTTTTATTCAGTTTATTGTTGTTAATTGAACTGGGAAATTTATTATTATTGAATTGTTTTTTTATTGTTGCTAACCAAAATTAAATTCCTTTGTTTGTTTTTAGGTTCTGATAGGTTTAAGTTTAAGTAAATATTTGGTTAATCTATTTCACTCAAAATGTCTTCAAGAAAACATCTCCATAATTTTGTGAAACGAATGTAATAATTCTTATTTTTGCATTGAGGTAATTTCTCAATTCGAATTAATGAACACGATGTTGACTTAGTAAACATTAGTACAAAACATTAATTATAGGAAAAAATTCCCTCTTAAGAATTACAAACAGGATTCTTTCATTTAATCATTGGCATGAAATATTATTGATAGAACTTTTGATCAAAAAATAACTATGTAAAAACAAAATCTCCTAACCATGCAAGCACTCTTTCAATCCCTTTTTAAGGCCAAAACCGAACAAGAAGTTGATGATGTCATTCAAGCACATTCTCTATATTTCAAAAGTGCTAATTGGTTTCCTATTGGAGGGAATGAATCTAATTTTAGTGTTATTGAAAATCAACAGTCCAATCCTATTGCTTCACTGGTTGAAAAAGTAACCAATTCAATTGATGCAAATTTGATGAAAAGGTGCTTGGAGGAAGGGATAAACCCAAGAGGCGAAACAGCCCCCAAAACAATGGATGAAGCGGTGATTCAATTTTATCCTAAAAGCAAGGACTGGGACTTAAAAACATTCAGAAGAAAGCAAGCGGAAGAAATTCAAGTTGTTGCCGATGGTCCGCCCAAAAATACTTCTGTGATTATTTATGATAATGGAGAAGGGCAAAACCCCGATGATTTTGAAAACACTTTCCTTTCATTAATGCGTGGTAATAAAAATGATATTATGTTTGTACAAGGCAAATATAATATGGGAGGAAGTGGCGCTATTGTATTTTGTGGAAAGAAAGGGTATCAATTAATCGGTTCTAAAAGATATGATAATAAAGGAAATTTTGGATTTACATTAGTACGGGAACACCCTTTCACCACTGGAGAGTCTACAACAAAAAAGAATACATGGTATGAATTTCTGAAAATAGAAAGCAAAATACCCAACTTTGAAATTGATGAAATGGATTTGAAATTGCACGACAGAAAATTTAAAACAGGTACCATCATTAAATTATATTCCTATCAATTCCCTACCGGATACTACGGATTTGCTCAAGATTTAAACCAAAGTTTTAATGAATTTCTATTCGACCCTATCTTACCTATTCTTACAGTGGACAAGGAAGAAAGGTATCCGAAAAACAAAGTATTGGAGGCTGATTTATATGGTTTAAAAAGAAGGTTGGAAGAAGAAAAAAATTATGTGGAAGATTGGTTTTCGGAAAACTACGAAGATGAATTGTTTGGTACTATGAAAGTGACCTGCTATGTTTTTAAACCAAAGCAGGAAGCAAAAAGTGTAAAGGATACCAAGGAGGATATTAAAAGAAGATATTTCAAAAATGGAATGTCTGTCTTGTTTTCAATGAACGGGCAAGTGCAGGGACATTATACAACAGAGTTTATTACAAGAACATTGAAATTTAATTTGTTGAAAGATTATTTATTGATACATGTTGATTGTACTCAAATGAAATATGAATTCCGAAAAGAGTTGTTTATGGCATCCCGCGACAGATTAAAGAATGGGGATGAATCAAATCAATTGAGGGAATATTTGGGAAGGAAATTAAGACAATCTCAGTTGGATGATACCAACCGAAGGAGAAAAGAAACTATTGGTTTTGAAAGTGAAGACACAACCGATTTAATTAAATCATTTGCTAAAAACTTACCAAAGGACAGCGAGTTGTTTAAGTTGTTGCAAAATACATTGAAGCTAGAAGAAAAGAAAAAGCAACAGGAACAAAAAGTTGACAAGAATCAACAGGAAAAGAAAGAACAAACACCATTCAATCCGAAACGTTTCCCTACATTATTCAAATATCATAATAATAAAGAAGGGAAAATTAGTGTTGTTTCTCTCCCAAAGTGGAGATTCCGGTCAAATTGAGCATAGTATTTCGGTTTAAAGTGAGCAGTGCATTTCGGAGCAAATTGAGCACCCCATTTCGGAGCAAATTGAGCACCTGTTAATACTCCCAAAAAAGTTACGATAGCAGACATAATTTT
>CAIYIS010000030.1 GCA_903926385.1 uncultured Bacteroidota bacterium | reverse complement strand
GGTTACGCTTACCACAGGGGTTCAATTATTAGCCAGCACAACTTATTACATTCGTGTATACGATTTTGGAGCAGGATATCCTGCCAATACTACATTCACTATATGTGTGCGTATTCCACCTATTAACGACAACTGTCCGGGGCCAACTCTTCTTGTATACGGAACTCAGGCCGCTCCTGCTGCCTGCGGAGGTGTTACCAACAGCAGTTTGCTAGGAGCTTCTGCTACAGGTTTTCCTGCCACTTGTGGTGGAACCCCTAATGATGATATTTGGTATAATTTTGTGGCTACGTCCTCTACCAATATAGTTACTGTGGTTCCATGTGCTTCTATGAACGTAGTGGTTCAGGCTTATTCAACTTCCTGCGGAGGAACTTCGATTGGTTGTGCCAATGCTCAGGGTGTAGGTGGAACAGAAGTGCTGACATTATCAGGGCTTACTATAGGATTAACGTATTGGGTGAGGGTATATGATTTTACAGGCACTTCAGCTTGCAATACCTTTACAATTTGTGTTTCCACACCACCTGTTAATGACCCTTGCTCGGGAGCAATTACATTAACTCCATCTTCCTCTTGTGTACTTACATCGGGAACATTGGTGAACGGGTCTCAATCTTATCCGGCCAATTGTGGTGGTACGGTTACATCAGATGTGTGGTACACATTTACTGCCTCATCGGCCAACCAAACCATTACTGTTAATGGTTCGGCTGGTTTAAATGTTGTTTATGAATTATTTTCAACTAACCCTTGCGGTGGTGCAGGCACCTCGCTGGGATGTATTAATAATACAGGACTAGGAGGAAATGAAACGTTTGCCTGGAATACATTAAGCTCCGGTACTCAATATTGGATAAGAGTGTACGACTTTTCGGGAGCTCCCACTACATTTGTATTTGCCATTTGTGTGGTTTCACCAATAGCGAACGATTGTATTAATGCATATAATATTTGTACCAATTTCACGTTTTCAATTACTCCTTGGGGGATTGGAAACACCAATGATATTCCGGCATACGGGACCACAGGTAACCCTACGGGTTGTTTGGCAGCAGGTGAGCTGAATGCTACCTGGTGGTTAATTAATATATCCGCTTCGGGTAATCTGGAATTTACTATGGGAGTGGGTACTCAAACCGGATTCACGGATTGGATAATGTATCCTTACACTTCTGCTACATGTGCTCTCCTTCCGGGAGGAACAATAGCTCCAGTTCGATGCAACTGGAATGCCCAGGCCAGTGGAGGAACCGGAATGGTAACAACTG
Source organism: uncultured Bacteroidota bacterium (assembly GCA_903926385.1). Classification (GTDB taxonomy): domain Bacteria; phylum Bacteroidota; class Bacteroidia; order 2-12-FULL-35-15; family 2-12-FULL-35-15; genus 2-12-FULL-35-15. The sequence continues at coordinate 40,418 of CAIYIS010000030.1, read as the reverse complement.
TTCCTGTTGGAGGAAATCCCGGGAATTATACAACTCCGCTTGCCGTTACAGCCGGACAACAATATGTAGTTTGTTTTACTAATTACAGTGGACTGACAACTACAGTTCCTCTGGTGTTTGGAGGAACTGCTTCGGTAACCTGCGCTCCATTGCCCATTGACATGTTGTATTTCGCAGGTGACAAACAATCGGATGGGAACAATTTAATAAAATGGGCAACCGCTACCGAAACGGATAATGATTATTTTATTTTAAAAAGAAGTTCTGATGCTTCGTATTGGGTAACTGTAGCTACAGTGCAAGGTGCCGGAAATTCTACTTCTCAGATAGAATACCAGTTTGTTGACAAAAACCCACCTGCTGCTGTTAATTACTACCGACTTCATCAGGTAGATTACAACGGACAAACAACTCCGTTCAGCATCATCGCCATTAATAATACAACTGGTGCTCCGGTAGTAGTAAAAATAACAAATACACTAGGACAGGTTGTTTCGCCTGAATACGATGGACTGCGATTGATTTATTACTCCGATGGAAAAGTGATTAAAAAGATAGGCAGGTAATTTCTTTCATCAGAAACGAGTTTTTACAAAAAAGGTTATTTCCATTAGTAAGGAAATAACCTTTTTTGGTTTTGGTTAAATAACATTCGACTTTATTCTTTCGTATTCTTCTTCTTCTATTTTCAACCAGTTTCTCTTATAATCATAAGTTAGATCGTAAATAAAATTTCTGTCAGGTAGAATTTTTGCCATAAACGAATGGATAGAATATCGTTTGCCCATCACTTGAATTTCTTCCCATTCTGATTCCGAAACTATCTTGAAATAAGCCATATCATTGATATATTTTCGGAACTGTGGATATTTTACCGGTTGATTCATGGCACAAATGTAAATTAAACAACATCACCTGCTGCATTTATAACTTATAATTTATAATTTCGCCACATGCAATCTTTCCTCGAAAAATTAGTAAAACACCTGTATGAAAAATACCAGGATGACATCAGTGAACTTTGCATTGTGCTGCCCAACCGAAGAGCCGGATTATTTCTGAAAACTCATTTGGCAAACAATCTTCAAAAAACGTTTTGGGCGCCCGAAATACTCGCTACCGAAGATTTTGTTGCCCTGCTGGCCGAAGCCGAACTAGCCGATACCACCACTCTGCTTTTTGAATTATACGAAACAATTAAGATACTGAACAATGGAGAAACAGAAAGCTTTGATGAATTCAGTAAGTGGGGACAAGTACTCTTAAATGACTTCAACGAAATAGACCGTTATCTGGTGGATGCATCGCAGTTGTTTGGGAATTTAAAAGATATAAAAGAGCTCGAAAACTGGACACTTAACAGTGATGAGCTCACCGAATTTCAACTTAAATATTTGACGTTTTGGAAATCGCTGAAAGAATATTATTTTCATTTCAGAGATCGGCTTACGGCAAAACATCAGGCATATCAAGGCATGGCATACAAAATAGCTGCATTGAATGCCGAAGAAAGGATAAATAAACACCCTTGGAAAAAAGTAATATTTGCCGGATTCAATGCGCTTAACAAGGCGGAAGAACTTATTATCGAAAAATTGCTGAATGCCGGAAAAGCAGAAATAGTATGGGATACGGATGCTTATTACGTAGACAATACCGATCAAGAGGCCGGAAGATTTATCAGAAAATATAATCAGTCAGGAATCTTTTCGAAAATAAAAGAGCAGTGTACCCTTATAGAAGAAAACCTAATTGCTACCGAGTACAAAAAAATAACCGTTATTGGTTCAGCTAAAAATGTTGCTCAGGCTAAGGTAGCGGGCAATCTGGTAAGTGAATTGAAAACCGAATACGAGAGTTTGCAAAATACAGCACTCGTGCTTGCCGATGAAAATCTTTTGTTTCCGGTGTTGCATTCGTTGCCAGCCGACTTAACCGACATCAACGTAACGATGGGCTATCCGCTCAGGAATACACCTGTGGCAGGTTATTTCGAATTGGTTTTAAATCTGCACGAAAGTGCGCAACGATTGAGCAAAGGAAAACCGAATTATAGTTTTTATCACAGCGACATCTTAAAATTACTTAGTCACCCCTACACTGCCATTGCCTTATCCGAAGGGAATAAAAATCGTTCGGCAAAAAAAGTAATACAACTGATACAGGGCAGAAACATTGTTTTTGCTGGTGCTTCCATGCTCGAAAATATTTTCACTGAACTGAATTGTACTTCCGAATTTGAAATACTAAAGCCTATATTTAAGAACTGGAGTTCTACCGAAGATGCACTTTATTGCATCACCTATCTGATTGAGTTATTAAAAAATGCTGTGGTGGCACAACGCGAAAACAAAGCCGAAAACAAAGCAAGTCTGGAACTCGAATATCTTTTTGCGTTTACAAAAATCATTAAACGAATACAGGACCTTAGCAGTGATTACAACACCAGCATTAATGATTTGAAAACACTGAGAAGTATTTTAAATCAAATAATACGCACCACCACTTTGCCTTTTTATGGCGAGCCTTTGATGGGTTTGCAGGTAATGGGTATGCTCGAAACAAGAACGCTGGATTTTGAAAATGTTATTCTTTTGTCGTGCAACGAAGATATTTTGCCATCTGCTAAGTCGGTAAATTCATTCGTGCCTTTCGAATTGAAACACCATTTCGGCTTGCCTACATACAGCGACAAGGATGCCATATTTGCTTACCATTTTTATCGTCTCATTCAGCGGGCAAAAAATATTTATCTGCTTTACAATACCGAAAATGATGAATTTGGAAGTGGTGAAAAGAGTAGATACCTCACTCAATTAATTTATGAATTGCCAAAAGCAAATCCGAATGTTGAACTGAAAGAGATGCTAGTTAATATTCCTGTGGCAGCAAACAAACCAACCAATGAAATTGTTATCAGCAAAACACCACATATTCTGGAAGTGCTGGCAGTAAAAGCTGAATCAGGGTTTTCTCCATCTCTGCTCAATCGTTATCGAAATTGCACACTTCAATTTTATTTTCAAGCCATAGAAGGATTGAAAGAAGAAGACGAAGTAGAAGAAACCATTGGTGCCGATACATTGGGGAACGCCATTCACAAAGTACTTCAGCTTTTTTACACTCCATTTATCGGTAAAAAAATAAATGCCGCTGATGTGGCAGAAATGAAAAAAAGAACTGAAGAGGCCACTAAAGAAGTATTCGAAGAAGAATACAGCAAGAATGAAATTAGTTATGGAAAAAATTTGCTTACCGTTAAAGTAGCAGTAAAGTTCATCACTAATTTTCTGAATCAGGAAATAAAAAGCATTACAGAAAACGAGAAAAACTCCAAACCTACTATCATTACTGCTCTGGAGCAGGAACTAACCACAGTTATAGAAGTAGAACAACGCCATGTGAAAATTAAAGGAAATGCCGACCGCATCGATTCTATTGGTAAAGTAACGCGAATAGTGGATTACAAAACAGGAAGTGCAAAAGATAAGGAACTGAAATTTGATGATTGGAACGACATACGAACAAACAGCGAACTTGCCAAAAGCTTCCAGTTATTGATGTATGCGCTGATGTATCAAAGAATGAATCCTGTTATTACCGAAAATATGGTTTCAGGAATCATAACATTTAGGCAATTGAGTGCCGGACTGAAAATGGTAAATATGAATGATAGCAACGAACTCAACACTGAAGTACTGAACGAATTCGAAACTCAGTTAAAACAAATGCTGAGCGAACTATTTAATCCGGAAATAAATTTTACACAAACCGAAGAAATCGAAAACTGCGAATACTGCTCGTTTAAAGGTATCTGCAATCGCTGATTTTAATCGGTATACTTATACCCTACTCCTCTTATCGAATGAAAATGCTGAGGGTCTTTTTGGTCTTTTTCAAAAAGTTTTCTGAAAGCAAGTATATAATTATCTATTGTTCTACTGGAGGGATAAGCATCAACACCCCACACCACATCCAGAATTTCTTCGCGCGAAACTACTTCGCCCTTACGCTGAATAAGTAATTTGAGTAATCCAATTTCTTTTTTAGTAATGTCGGTTATTTTACCCGCTTCATCAGTAACCTGAAATGTTACAAAATTAATTTGGAAGCCACCAAAGGAGTATGTCAATATATCTTCCGGCTTGTTGGGCTCGGGGTTGCTGCGTCTGATAAGTATATCCACACGAAGCAATAATTCTTCTAGGTTAAAAGGTTTCACCAGATAATCATCAGCTCCAAGTTTAAGACCTTGTATTCGGTCAGCACTAGCGCCTTTGGCGGTAAGAAACATAATGGGCACACGAGCATTTTCGGAACGAATTACTTCGCATACATCAAATCCATTGAGTTCAGGCAGCATCACATCAAGCAAAATAACATCAAAGCTTCCTTTACGAAATTCTTTGAGCGCATCTATTCCGTTCACCGCTGTGGTTACTTCATAGTTTTCCAGCTCCAGATTTAACTGAATAATTTTTAAAAGATGTTCTTCATCTTCTACTAAAAGAATTTTTTTCTTTTCCATCGAGTGCAAATATAAAATTTCAATTTGACAAATTGACAAAATAACCATTTTGCAATTCGAAAATACTACCTTTGCGCCCTTAAAATTTAACGTATGCAAACTCTTACCATTCCAACCATATTATTGGATTCAGCAATTTCTGAAGATTTAAAACAAATAGCCAGAAAAGTAATGGCACTCGAGCGCATTACCCCAGAAGAAGGTATTCTGCTTTACGAAAAAGGTGAACTGGGTTATTTGGGCGCTTTGGCCAATTTTGTTCGCGAAAACAAAAACGGAAACAATGTTTATTTTAACCGTAATTTTCACGTTGAACCTACTAATTTATGTGTGTTCGATTGCAAATTCTGTTCGTATTCGCGAATGCTGAAACAAACCGATGGTAACTGGGAAATGTCGGAGGAAGAAATATTGGACAAAGTGCGTAGCTACGATGGGAAGCCTATAACAGAGGTTCACATTGTTGGTGGTGTTCACCCAAAAATGGGACTTATGTATTTTGCCAATTTGATTAAAAAAATTAAGGAATTAAGACCTGATGTGCATGTAAAAGCATTTACTGCTGTGGAATTGGAATACATGTGTCGCAAGGCTAAAGTTAGTTACGAGGAAGGATTGCGTATATTAAAAGAACACGGACAAGACTCCTTGCCGGGCGGTGGTGCCGAAATATTTGACGAAGTAATACGAAAACAAATTTGCGAAGACAAATGTACTGCTATCGAGTGGCTCGAAATACACGAAACTGCTCATAAACTTGGAATGCCATCTAATGCTACGATTTTATACGGACATGTAGAAACATACGCTCATCGCATCGACCATATGAATCGCCTTAGAATATTACAGGATAAAACAAAAGGTTTTAACACCTTTATTCCGCTTAAGTTTCGTAATAAAGACAATCAGATGAGCCATATTGCCGAAGTAAGTTTGATAGAAGACCTTCGAAATTATGCTGTTTCTCGTATTTTTCTCGACAACTTTGCTCACCTGAAAGCATATTGGCCTATGATAGGACGAAGCACTGCTCAACTTTCTCTGGCTTTCGGAGTAGATGATATTGACGGAACCATTGACGATTCTACAAAAATATACACCATGGCCGGTGCTGAAGAGCAAAAACCAACACTTACTACTCAGGAACTAGTAGATTTGATAAAACAGGTAAACCGCACTCCAGTGGAGAGAGATACGCTTTATAATCATATTTAATAAACAAATCTGCTGTCTAGGAAGATTAAATCAAAAAGAAAGACCTGTCAGTTATTCAACAGACAGGTCTTTTTTGATTCCTATATTATTTCCCTTACGGAAGAATGATACTATTAATAAGGTGTCACGAAAGTGGTCATATCCTTTCGTTTCATTGGTCGGTAACTAACCACTGGGATATCGCTTTCGTTAATAATACGCTGAGCAACTGTTCCGATAAAAAATTCAGTTACCGACAATTCAGCTTTACTCATAATTAAAATAAGATCAGCTTCCACTTCGTGTCCATAATCCAAAATCATTTGAGTAATATCCTTTCCTCTCAATGTTTTAATAGAACAACGAACCCCTTCGCTTTTGATATGTTTCCAAACCTGATTGGACAAAGAAATTAATCTGTTCTCTGCAAACTCATCGGTGGTGGTTAAAATGGAAATAACCCTAACCGTAGCATTGAACAATTTGGCTAAATGAACGGCTTTGTCTACTTTTTCTCTGGTTTCTTTTGTTAAGTCGAGGGGCAACAATATGGTTTTGCAACCATCATGGTGCTCTTTTCCTCTAATGGTGATAACCGGATGTTTGGATTCGCGCACCATTTTAAAGGCATTTCTGCCAATTATTTTGCCAACATTAATCTTAGAAGTTAAACCAATCATAATAAAAAGAGGATTGATAACATCGGCTACTTTAATAATTTCGTCATACACATTTCCATCTCTTACCATAGTTTCAACAGGTTGTCCGGAATCAGCAGAAGCCTCTTTAGCAAGCTCTTCTAAATGATGATGCTTAAAGGGAGGTTCTCCTTCGTCAACACTCATCAATACTATTTTAGAATTAGTTAATCGTGCTAAGTTATACGATTGGTGAAGGGCAATAATAGTCTGTTCGGTAGAATCTATAGGTACTAAAATACAGCTTTGGGTTGTCGACATGATTGTTTTAAAAATTTTGGCGCAAAAGTACAAATAATTTCGTTACGCATACACCTTACCTCATTTAGAGAAATGGCAAATAAGGTTAAAAGTTAGTTTTACTCAATAATTACAAATTAAAGTCCGACCATTTTTTTATCACTCTGTTATTCTATTGAAACATTTAAAGGTAATGCAAGTCTGTTTTTGTTGAATATTACAATTTGGTTAAGGATAGGCAAAGTCAATTTGTAGATACTTTTAAGTTTTTTGCATATGCCAAATACAGCCGGTCGGCAATCTTAATAAACAAATATAGTAAACAAGTTGCTGGGACATCATTCTTATACGGTTGATTTAGTAACAAGTTGCCGAGATACAATTCATACAAGGTTGATATTGTAGACAAGTTGCCGAGATACCGTTCTTATACGGTTTATAAAGTAAACAAGTTGCCGATATACCATTCTTATAGGGTTGATATGGTAAACAAGTTGCCGATATACCATTCTTATATAATTGATATTACGAACAAAAAATTGAAGGAAATGGCGTTCATTCACTGATTCAATAAAAATTAATTAATTCTCTAAAGTTAACTTTGGAATTGAAAAGAGTAAGAAATTTAAATATGTATTGATAAAAGTAAATCGTGCTGATTGTTAACTTTGATAAGGTTGGATTGAAAAATTAAAGTTAATCATTTCCATAATTCAATTTCAATTTGCAGAACAACTCAACAATTGATAGATTATTGTTTTTTGTTACTTTTGTTTTATGAATGATTTTAACCAAACAAATTCCATTGAAAGCCATTCGAACAATTTGAAATTGTAAACACCGATGAACAACGACTACATCAAACGAATTAATAAAGTCCTTACTTATGTTGAAAACAATTTGCAGACTGACTTGTCGCTCGAAACAATTTCTCAAATTGCTTTTTATTCACCTTTTCACCTACACCGGCTTTTTAAAGCAGTCACAAACGAGACGCTTAATTCATATATCATCCGAAAAAGAATTGAAAAGGCAGCCATGCTTCTTATCTATGGAAACGAATTAACTATTACCGAAATTTCAGTGCAATGCGGTTTTAACAGCAACTCCTCGTTTACACGGTCTTTCAAAAAACAATATGGGCAGAGTCCCAACGATTTCAGAAAGCAGAATTTAAACAATTTTAGCAAGATTAGTAAACTGAATAGCAAGATTGGAAAAGTAAATTATATTACCGAAGAATATCTTTGCAACATAATAAATATTCAAAACTGGATAAAAATGAATGCTAAAATTGAAATAAAAGAAATGCCAAAAATGAACGTGGTTTACACCACACAAATTGGAGTTAATGGAGTTGAAAATGCTTTTGAAAGAATGCTTAAATGGGCAATTCCAAAGGATATTCTTAAGGAAGAAGAATCAAATATGGTTAGAATTTTTCACGACAGTTTTAAAATAACCGATGAAGATAAAGTAAGAATGAGCATAGGCATAACCATTAAACAGCCTATTACTGTTGACGGAGAACTTGGGATAACAACAATTGAAAACGGAAAATATATTGTAGGTCGTTTTGAAATTGAGCCTGTAGATTTCGAAAAATCGTGGAACGGATTATTTATCTGGATGAATGAAAATGGATACAAAAAAGATGGGAGATATCCGTTTGAAATTTATCACAACAATCCCAACATGCATCCTGAAAAGAAATGTATAGTAGATTTATGTATTCCTATAGAATAAAAACTACCTCACAAAAGAAGTCAACATAGCTGCAGTGAGCGTTTGAGTAGGATTAGTAAACACAAATGAGTTAGTGGATAAGTCGAAAACATTGAGTTTCGAAACCGTTTCTCTTTTCAGTTTATCAATTTGAAGCTGTCTGTAGAGTTTATCGTCCCACACAATAGAAATCCTATTACTGTCGAATATTTGTTTTAAAGATTCTTCGTAATTTTTTTCTACAATTTTACGTTTTTCTTTTATCACAAAAATTATTTTTTGTTTCGGAACTTGCCGACTGATAATAAAATCTGTTATTGTGTAGGCATTGTTTAAACAAGGTACACACTCACCCAAATTTAAAGTAAAAATAAAAACATTATTACCCGATTGAGCAATTCCTGCCGAAGGTGTGGATGACGAATTGCTCAATAAAGGAGCAGACACAAAAAATAAGATAAAAAGAAATTTATTTTTCACAGTGAAGGATGAATAATGTACTTATTGATTAATACCGAATTCTTGTCTTCTAGATATTCGTATAGAATGTTAGGTGGCGTTAAAGTGTAAACCCCATCAGTCTTTAAATGATGTTGAGCAACTATTTTATTATCTCCGGTATCCATTACAGATATCTCAACACTTCCTAAATTATTAACATAACCATATTGTTTGGTTCCGGTTTGCTGTTTGTCGTACTTTTCGGTGAGGTAAATAATGTATTTACCCGAAATAAGGAAATTGGAAACAAACTCATCTGGTTCTAAAATGGGCTGTTTCGGATAAAGTTGCTGTGTAGAAATATTAATAAGTTCTCGCCCTTGTGAAGCTATAAGACCTTTACCACTGACAAAAAAACTTAAGTTTTGCATCAAATGGCGCGACCATGTGTACTGCTCAGGATTTACCATTTTTTTATCAATTAAAGATTTTGATGAAGAAATTCCTGTGTCCGAAAGGGTAAATGACTTATAATAAAAATCGGGTTCAAGCCCTTTAATACTGAAAGAATCAGAAGGACATTTTACTTTATTTGAATGAATAGAAAAATAATAATTGCCTTCATAAAAAAAGCTTCCTTTGGTTTTAGAGATAAATCCTTCTTTCGATTTTAAATAAAATGGAATAATATTTAGTTGTTTAAAATCTTTATCAGCGACCAAAACAAAACTTAAATTCTCTAATGAATTAACTTTATTGTTTCCATACAAGTTTTTTATACTATCCAAAAGTCTTTTATCCTTAGAGTTTGTAGCATCATCAAATACATTTTCAGCTAAAGCCTTAATTGAGATTGGCAAATAATATCTTTCCTTGTAATACGAAAATGGGTTGATTACGTATAAATTGTGGTCAACATTGCGCAGCTCTTTAGGCTTATGTTTATAATAACGATAGGTGTGTTTATATTTTACCTGATAGGTAGCAGCAATCAATGAATCAACATCAAAGCGAATACTATCGAATAGAACTTTTACTAATTTCGAATTGTTATCGTACTCAACTATTCTGTCTGGAGTAATAAGAAACTTAAAATTATTTTCATGTTCGCAACTAATTCTTAATGGCTTTGCTCTAATAAAACCATTATCATCTTTGATAAGACAAGTTGCATCCGGAACTAGTTTGTCATTATCATTGGTGCGGGCGCATCTTTCAAAAAAAGTTATGCCCGACACCAATAATAAAAACAGAAATATTTTTTTAATAATACGGTACACAGTTTATTGTTTTTTTACCATTCATATCTACAACAATTTCTAAAGTACGAATCTCTGTAGAAGTAGGGAATTCAGGTTTTGCTTCAATTAAGTATGCCTGTCCTTTAGCATTAAATGCTAATGATAAATTTGGGTCAGAATCATAAAGCGATATTGAATCTTGAACAGTAATGGCCGGATAAGTTGTAACCACAATTATTGAACATATCGCATCATCATCCTGACAGTTATTCGACATATCGTGGTAACCTTTAACAATAGTAATAGTACCAGGTTCTTGTTTTTGATCGTATACTTTTTTGTATAAATCAGGATTTGCTAACTTGATAATGGATTTTGCATCCGAATTATCATATTTAAAGGTTGCACGTGGGGTTGCCAATTTTCCTTTTGAACATGATGTTGCTAAAACTGCTACTACTAAAGCTGTGCCGATTAAGGCGAAAAAGTTAATTTTTTTCATTTTTTTGTTTTTGTTTTGTTTTAATTGTTTATTATTGTTTTAATTGTTGTTTTGATAATTTCTGTGTCTGTTATTTGAGTCAATAACTCTAAAACTATTTCCATTTAGATTACCAGAGCCCTAAAATAGTTAGTTGCAATTCTGATAACACAAGTTGCTAAAAAAAGTTTTCAGAGCATTATTAACATTGTTTCTAAAAATTTAAGCCGTCAAAAGTAATTTTATTTATGAATTATCCTACATCTTTTGTCGAAATTCGACTTCCTGACAAAAATCATTTTTTGATTAAATCAACCTAAAATAAGCATAACACCCGATAAAGGAAATTTGCTTATGGAATAAATTAACACCTCCCGGTTGTTAAAGAAATTTAATGTCATTCGATATCCGTTTTAAAATTTGTACTTTTGAGCAGATGAAAAAGGCAATTCTATTCTCATTCATTTTTCTTTCGGCTTCTTCTTTTGCCCAATCGGCAAAAGAAACAGAGGTATTCAAACCTTTTCAGGATTCTATTCTTCACCTGTGCCGCATTATTTACAATAACAAAACCAAGGATGCGGAGAAAGAAAAATACAATGCCGAAATGATTAACGTGCTTGAACAAGCATTAAATACAGCCAATTCCTTCGAATATCCATTCGATTCATTAAGTATTTTGCGTTATATAAGTGTACTTCCATCATCCGACCATAAATGCAGAGTAATTACCTGGAACATTCCAAAAGCTGACGGCACACAGCAGTATTACGGATTTGTACAGGAAAAATTTCAGCAGATTACTTCAAAAGGATTGTTTAAACACAAAAAAACAGAAGTAATGCAACTCTACAAATTAACCGATAAGTCAGCCGACATAAAAAATCCTGATAACACCATATCCGACCATACCAAATGGTTTGGTATGTTATATTATAAAATAATTGAGAACAAATGGAAAGGTAAAACCTATTATACTTTGCTGGCATGGGATGGCAATGATAAGATTTCATCAAAAAAAATTATTGATGTCCTTTCTTTTGATTTGAACGGCACACCACATTTTGGAGCAGACATTTTTGTTTATCAGAAAAAATATCCTAAACGTATTATTTTTGAATACTCGGCCAACTGCACTATGTCGCTTCGTTATAGTACTAAAAAAGACTCCATCGTTTTCGACCACCTCTCCCCTACTTCACCCCAACTCGAGGGGCAATATCAATATTATTGCAACGACATGAGTTATGATGGGTTTGGGTTTAAGAAAGGAAAATGGAATTACGGTATGGATTTGAATGCAATAAACGACAGAGATGAAAAAGACAAGCTCTATCACAGGCCTGATGAGGGTGGTGCTTCAAAAAAAGAAAGTACCAATTACAAAACAATATTTGATGAAAACGCCCCAGCAGGCGAAGGAAATAAAGTGATTAAGCACGAACGTAAGAAAAGAAATAAAAAATAGCTCTTGCTTAGTCGGCTTAAAAACCTTCAACATCAAATATCTTATTACATTTGCAATAGAATAAATTCAGTTTAAAATAAAATCTATATTAAAAACAAGTATGACAAAAGTTCACAATTTTAGTGCAGGGCCGGGAGTATTACCAGCTGAAGTGTTACAAAAAGCAGCAGATGCCTGCATCAATTTCGATAATTTAAATTTATCGTTATTAGAAATATCGCATCGCAGCAAAAATTTTATCAATGTAATGGAAGAAGCAAGAGCACTTACCAAAGAGCTTTTGGGATTAAACGATAATTACAAAGTATTATTTCTGGGAGGTGGTGCCAGTTTGCAGTTTGCAATGGTGCCTTATAATTTACTGAGAACTGAAGGTACTGCTGGATATGTTAACACAGGTGTGTGGGCAAGCAAAGCAATTAAAGAAGCTAAGATGATTGGAAACACCATGGTTGTGGCTTCATCCGAAGACAAAAAATTCAACTATATACCAAAAGGCTACGAAATCCCTTCTACACTTGATTATTTGCACATCACTTCTAATAATACCATTTACGGAACACAGATTAAACACTTTCCAAAAACTTCGGTTCCTTTGGTATGCGATATGAGCAGCGATATTTTCAGTCGCAAAGTAAACGGAAATGATTTTGAATTAATTTATGCTGGTGCACAAAAAAACATGGGCCCTGCCGGAACCACAATGGTGGCTGTAAACGAACAGGCTCTAGGTAAAACAGGACGCAAAATGCTTTCCATGCTCGACTATCAGGTGCAGATAAAAGGTGAAAGTATGTATAACACTCCTCCTGTATTTCCTATTTATGTTTCTATGCTCACCTTGAAATGGCTTAAAGATAATGGAGGTGTAGAATGGATAGAAAAAATCAACAACGAAAAAGCAGCTACCTTGTATGCCGAAATAGACAGAAACACTATGTTTACCGGAACAACAGCCATTGAAGACCGTTCGAATATGAATGTTACTTTTATTATGCCTAAAGCCGAACTCGAACCGGAATTTGATAAACTAACCAAAGAAGCTAATTTGAGTGGACTTCGAGGACATCGCGATGTGGGTGGTTACCGTGCTTCATTATACAATGCTCTTACTCTAGACAGTGTGAAAGCTCTGGTGGAAGTAATGCAAGCGTTTGAGAAAAAATTTGCTTAACCTTTATATTCATTAATTAAAACAAATCCATCATGAGAAAAACAGTATCCATCATTATGCTTGCCCTTGCAGCAGGCAGTTTGTCTGCTCAGTCAGGCTCGCAGGCATTTACTACATCGGGTATGTTTACCGTACCTTCCGGAGTAACGTCCATTTTTATTGAAGTAGTTGGTGCCGGTGGTGCCGGAGGAGGCAATGGTGGTGGTGGTGGCGGTGGCGGTGGCTACGCTGCAGGAGTGTATGCAGTAACCCCATTAAGCACACTTAACGTAACAATAGGAGCCGCTGGTGGTGGTGCAGGATCAGGAACAACATTAGTTGGAGCTTTGATATCTGCAACAGGTGGTGGCAACGGAACTTCTGTAGCTAACCCAAACATTGGCGGTGGTGGTACAGGTGGTGCAGGTGTTAGCGGTTCGCTTGTTAATCGTGTAGGTGGTAACGGTGGCGGTGGCTACTGGACTTACTTTGGCGGTGGCGGTGGCGGTGCTGCTGGTGCCTTGGCCAATGGAAATAATGGCGGTAATACCATTGCATGGACAGGTGTTTGTCAAACTCCAGGAGGAACCGGAGGTATTAGCGGTGGTGCACCGGGAGGTGACGGTGGCAAAGGTGCCGGTTTTACTGATGCTAATTGCAATGTTACAAATCCTTCTGGTAATGGTAATAACTATGGTGGCGGTGGCGGTGGTGCCAACGGAAATGGCGGTGGTGCCGGAACAGGAAATGCCGGTTATGCTAATATTTCTTGGGGTAGCACAGGTATTGCCAATCAACCTCAGTTAACCTCTTTACTTGTTTATCCTAATCCTTTTTCCGGAAAACTTTCTGTTCAGAATACGGTTGGAAACGAAAATTACGAGTTATATAATTTAGTAGGACAAAATGTTTGGAGCGGTAAACATATCGAACAAACCGACTTTACTGAATTACCTTCAGGTTTGTATTTCTTAAAAGTTATTCAGCCTGCCACTACACAAACTATTAAACTGATAAAAAAATAAATTACGTATTCTTATTACTAAAAACCACGGCCATGCAACCGTGGTTTTTATTTATCTCAATAAATGATTAAACGTTTTCTCATTTTTCATTTTCTATTCATTGCAGTATTTCAACATTGCTTTGGAGCCGATTCCTTAACCTTTACAGAGCGTATAAAGAAGTTCGCGTATCACGAAATGGGAACTGAACTGAATGGCGATTTGTTTACAAAAACAATGGAAACAGACAAACCTTACATTTATCTCTACATCTCCAAACCCGACAAAATACAATGCCCCGAAGGCTTCGGTAGTTTTGTATATTGCAACACAGATGAAGATTTGGCAAAAAGAAAAAGTGATACCCTATGTCAACTAGGATATCAAACCTTTTGTTATAAAACCTATGCCAACTCTGCAGCTATGCTCAACCAGCGCTATTATATGTATGCCAAAGAGTCGGAAAGTTTTATTATTTTTCACGAATTGATGCATAATTACATTGCTCAGCTAGAATTAAAAATACCATACGAGTTTAACGAAGCTCTGTGCGATGTTATGGGCAATTACGGCACTATGCATTTTTTTGAAGCAAACAAAGAGCTCAATATATCAGCAGCAAAAAATCAACTCGACCGCAACGAAAATATATATTGGTGCCTCAATAAATACATCGACAAGATAAATGCCAATCCCAAAAAAGCTGTTCAGCTAAACCAACAATGCGACCGAATGATAAAAACCATTTTAACAGAATGCAACCTGTTTCAAAACGACCGTTTTAATTTCGCTGTAAACAATGCCTACTTATTGAAAAACGAATATTATTGCAAAAATTATTTCCTCCTCAAAAAAGTTTTACTCAAACAAAAATCAATAAAAGATTTTCTGGAAATAATAAAATCTGCTCCCGCCTCGGCTAACGAATGCCAGAAGTATCTTTTAAAGTATACTTAGTTCGGTTTGCTTTATTCCCTCTTATCTATTACATTTGTGGTATCAAATTCAATGTTCCATTTTTCACCTAAAAAACAAATCAAAATGAAAAAACTTCTACTCTCTTTTGCAGTTGGCATCCTGGCCATTAACCTTTCAGCTCAAACTATTGTTTGCAATCCTGCCGGAAACCTTATCATCTATACTAATTATGATGGAGGACATCTAACCATTAATGTAGATGCCAATATTCCGAATCTCAAAATTGGTATTGTTAGTTACGAGCCTGTAACCGTTATGCTGGGTGGTGCTTATGTAAACAATGTAACCGAGGTGGCCTATGCAGGATATAACGGCACCAATGGCACCAACTGTGGCGCAGCCATTCCCGCAACCACCATCACGGGCGCTCCATCGGGTGTCACCCCTACCATTACTAGTTATCCCCCTTCTCCACTGTCCAATCCCAACGGATATGGTTCCATCATTTGTGGCTATTCATGCTCCACCACCTCCAATCAGGGCGGATGCAACACCGTAGACCAGATTGAAGCTTATTTTATGAGTATATTTTCGGGTGCTGTTTTATATGCTCACGATGTGCAGTACAGTTGCTGGACAACCACTCAAAGTGTTGCTGCCGGAGGAACCTGTTGCTCCCCTTCTGTTGGCATCGATAATACTTTAACCGATAACACCGTTTCCGTTTTCCCAAATCCGGCAAGCGATATGCTCAATGTTAAAATCAATAAATCATCTACCGGAGCTGTTTACTCCATTCAAAATTTAATGGGACAAACTGTGCTTACCGGCAAACTCATCGATGAACAATCTACCATCAAAATTAATCAATTACCTGCCGGTGTTTATCTTTTCAAGATTGGCGAACTAACCAAGCGAACTTTTAAAGTAGTTAAAGAATAGAATAAAATAAATCTCAATTCTTCCATCTCACTAGCCCCGACTTTTGCTCGGGGCTTTTTTTATATCTAATATTCCAAATCTCACATCTAAAATCTCACCCTCGCCCTCGTTTGTAAAGCGGGCGCACTAGAGATGCGTTTGTAACGCATGTTTCTCCTATCCTCATTTACCTTCCCTATCGTCACTCGTCACCAACATGTGGGAGGAAGGTAATTAGTTTTAGAATAACTAAATCATTTGTATTTTTTAATACCAATGCGGAAGCATATTTAAACATTTTTTTCATTTGCATACCCTTTTCAAATCGACACCTGTTCTTTGAGTTTTGAAAAGAAAAACTTAGAAGAGGGATAAAAGAGGAGTTGCTTTACAAACGATGGCGAAGGGTTTTTAAATAAAAAAATCATTAGTGCCAAACGCACTAATGTACAACCTAAATAAATATTCTTTTCATTTGCATCATCATTTCGAATCAACACTTGTTCTTTGAGATTTGGAAAGTAAAACTTCGAAGAGGGATAAACGAGGTATTGTTTTACAAACGATGGCGAGGGGCTTTTAAATAAAAAAAACATTAGTCCAAAATGGACTTATGTGTAACCTAAATAAATATTCTTTTCATTTGCATACCCTTTTCGAAACAACACTTATTCTTTGAGTTTTGAAAAGAAAATTTTGAAGGGAAATAGGGGGAAATTGAGTTTTACTCACCTCACCAGATGTGAAGGTGTATAAAAATGAATTTTTGCTCACCTCACCAGATGCGGAGGTATATAAAAATGAATTTTTACTCAGCTCACCAGATGCGGAGGTATATAAAAATGAATTTTTACTCAGCTCACCAGATGTGGAGGTATATAAAAATGAATTTTTGCTCATCTCATCAGATGTGGAGGTATATAAAAATGAATTTTTACTAACCTCATCAGATGTGATGGTATATAAAATTGAATTTTTGCTCACCTCACCAGATGTGAAGCTAAACAATATTAAAATAATACATAAACTAAACTAGTTAATCATGCCTTTAACAAACACATGGCTACCAGCCGAAAACTTTGTTCGCAATGCGGTTCGTAAAAACTATACAATAGCACTTAAAGTAAGTACCTTTCATTTTAATGCACTAACAGCAGCAGCTCCTTCCGACCCTGCAATAGCCGCTCAATTAGTTATTTTTACTCCGTATCATACCAATTTGGTTAATGCATCGTCCACCAAAGATGGCGCTGCGGGCAGCCTTAAGAGCGATACTCAAGCCAAAGACCAGTTGTTTTTGATAATGACAAAAGAAAAGTTTCCAATGTGGCGACAAATGATTAGCAACGTGCATATGCCCGGAACTCCCGGCTACACTAATCTTTTCCCTTACGGAATGGATGTTTTTCACAAAGGAAGTATCGAAAATAAATTATTACATCTTAAAACTCTGTGCGACAAATGCAATCTGGACGCGGCTTTAACAGCAGTGGCCACTTTAATAACTTCATTTTACGGATTAATAAGTGCAGCGCGAGGCAACCAGGAAGGCGAAAAAACATTGGTAGGAGTGGCTATTGCTAACCAAAAGGCAGCCATAGAAGCAATGTGTATTCAGCATTTTGTCGATTATGGCGTTATCGTTACCTTGCACCCTAACGAACCTACAATTATCAGAAGTTTTGTGGATGTGGCTACCATGCAGTCACATGTTCACAGCAACGTGTACCAAGGCACTGTAAATAGTAATAAAATTAAAATGGTAGCAACTAAAAAATCGACACCCACTACTAAAATTAAAGTTACCTGCGATGTAGATTGCCAAGTGTGGGTTAACGATTCGGCCAAAAACAAAGCACATCCCGTTGGAGTTTTTATTCCGGCCAACACCCCTACTACAGCCGCTTTCCCCGACCTTGGTAATTTCTTAAATCGAGTGTATCAAATCCATAATTTAGATTTACCCACCAAAGGACATTATTCGGTGGAGTTTTTGTAAATTAGATTTGAGTATTGAGATTTGAGTATTGAGATTTAAGAAGCTTCGCAGCAATGCGGGGCTTTTTTTGTTGTTGATTGGCTATTGAAGTAAGTTTTTATTTAATGAATATTTTTTTAGTATAGTTGATAATACAAAAAATGAAAGGACTGAATTTGATAATTAACAGATTATGAATTGAAACTTCGTAAATAGATAAGTTATCGGTAATGCTGGGGGACGTGCTAACTTGTAGCGAACGAACACGAGTTTAAAGACAAGTTTGAGTAAAAAGAAATATTTATTTTACCACAAACACAATATTTTTAAAGAAATTGCGTTAATTTATAGTAGTTTTTAATATTTCAATCTTAAACAAAAGCAAAAACAAAATGAAAAAAATAATAACCATCTTGACCATTATTTTGACCTTTCACATGTCAAAAGGACAAGACACGATTAGACGTTTTGAATTCGGCTCGACATTGATAACGATTAATTCGTTTAACACTAACTATTACTCTGCCCCCGACAGACCCTCCTTTGAATTTATGAATGGTTTGTTTTTTCGTTATACAAAAAAAAGACTTGGACTTCGTTTGCATGCAAGTTACACGGACAATTCGACTTCTTATGCAACACTTTCTGGCGTGCCGGAGAGCTCATCTGGCGACATTAATAACAAAGACTTCAGAATTGGTGTTGGTGGACAATTTTCACTTTTAAAACGGAAAGACTGGTTTTATACTTTTCTCGACCTTTCATACCGAAATGTTTTTTCAACAGGACATTACTACGGAGGAATTGGTGGAGCCAACGAAAGTTTTTCGAAAACAGCAAATGGCTTTGACGGCTTCCTAGGGTTAGGTTTTAAAATAAAAACAATTAAGTATGTTTACCTATCACCCGAACTCGGTTGTTTAATTTCTAACAAATTCGTAAATCAGACAACAAATAATTATTTGGGACAAACTTTAGAATCTAATAACATTGACGTAAATCTTAGTCCAATACTCAAATTACATTTGACAGTTAAGTTTTAACCGGACTTTCATTTTTTCAGTACCTAAACATTAATGAACAAGACACGAAAGAAGAACAACAACCAACAACAGAACGGAAACACCTGAAATCATTGGAATACGAAAGAAACAAGTACCGATAACAATGCAACATAAATTACTGTACAAATAAAAAATAAAAATAATAAAAAATGATAATTTTTGAAAATGATTATGTTTTAGAAAATGACAAAATCAGATTAAGACCTATGTTAGAAAGCGACTATGATTTGCTTTTAGAATATTCAGTAAACGAACCTGATATTTGGAAATTTAATGGCAATGAACCCAATAGTGCAGAAAATCTAAAAAGGTATATTGCGAAGGCATTATATAACAGAAAAATTGAAATGGACTACCCATTTACGGTAGTGCATAAACAGGAAAACAAAGTGATAGGCACCACTCGTTTATATTCGATAAATAAAATTAATAAAACTACTGAACTTGGGTTTACGTGGTATGGCAAAAAATATCAAGGAACGTATGTAAATAAAAATTGTAAATACTTGCTTTTGGAATTTGCATTTGAACAACTCAAAATGGAAAGAGTGGGTTTTAGAGCTAATAGTTTAAATATACCGAGTATTTCGGCAATGAAAAGTATCGGGTGTGTTGAAGAAGGTGTTTTACGAAATTTTTCGATAGATGTAAATGGGAATAATATTAATGCTACAGTTTTGAGCATATTAAAAAATGAATGGTTTGAAAAAGTAAGACAAAATTTAAAAGCCAGAATTGAAAAATAATTCGAGATAAGAAGAACCAAAAAACACTTGCGATAATTATATGCACTTATAAATAATAATGAGAACTTTTTTTTAGTTATTTGATTCAAAATTAATTTATGTTCGAAATATAATTAAATGAAAATGAAAAATTACCCAAAGTATTTAACTTATAGTAATCGAAATAATGTGCCTTCTGTATTAAATCAAGCATTTCCGATGCCTGATGTAAACACTGACAAAAGGTATTTTCCAAAAAACAAGTTACTCTTTTCTAATTTAAATTCAAAAGAGGATGAACGGAAATTTGAAATTGCACAATTTTATAAGTTTCTAAAAGAAACAATTGAAGTAGAACATTTTCTTGTTATTCCGGCAATTGCTAATTTAAACAGATTAAACTATTCTATTCCCAATAAAGCGAAAGAAGATTTATTCAAAATAGCAACAGATGAAGCTTTTCATGCTGAACAATCATTGGCCTATTTAAATAGCCTGAAGCAACAGTTTCAGATTAATTTAGAAGATGATAAGCTACCCCCAAAATTTATTCGAGAATTAGAGTCGCAAAAACTCAATAAGACTTATGAGGATATAAAAGAATTATTGCCGATAATATTTGGGATAGTAACAGAAACAAGAATATCAATTGAGCTTGGGCAGTTTGCTAAAAATACTGAATTAGAAAATTCGGTAAGAGAAATATGTTTAAGCCATGCTTTAGACGAAGTTGTTCACTCTTCACAATTTCAAGCATTAGGTGAATGGCTTTGGGAACAAATGGATGACAAAATTAAAGAACTAGTTTCAGCTTCGTTTACAGATGCACTATTTTATAGAAATATGCCAGACGTGGATGCTCTTACAGTTTGTTTTTCTTATGCATCTAATTTGTCAATTGAGGATTCAAAAAAAAATATTTTACAAAGCTATACTGAAGAGGTCGTAATTAGTGAAATGATGGAAGTTTGTGAACCTACACTTAACTATTTATTGAAAAACAAAATGGTATCTCAAACGCAAATTGATAATCGTATTAGAGTAGAAAAAGATTTACTAAAAAATAATTTTTTCGATGCCTAACAATAATAAATACTACAGCCAACAGAATATGATAAAACTGTTGAAATTCCGTTTGTATTCTTTACTAATTACTAATCGTTAATTTTAACATTATTATATATGACTAGTTTTATATTAATTATTTTTTGTTTAGAAGTATTGATTTACGTATGGTCGGCCTGGACCGCTAATCTTAAAAAAGATAATTATTTTGCCATTTCTCATCAAGTAATTTTTGAAAAATGTGCTCGAAATTCAGGTAGAGTTTCTGCACTACTGAACCTGGTTATATTACTTGTGGTTGGGTATTTTGGACTTAAACAGATTTATTCTGACAAAGAAAAGTTTGATATTTTTTTTAATTTAATAACCATTCTAACTATTAATCATCTGATTCATTTTTTTTATATAAGTCGAAATTTCAAGCGTAAATCTTTAAAAATTAAATTATCTCAAGAAAAGCGTGGAATTATTACTTATATCTGTATTACATTGTTTCCAATATTAATTTGGTATTTCAAAAATTTAAATATAGTGTTATACATATGTATAATGTTACATTTACTTAATGTTAGTTATGTATTTATACTTGCATTGAAAACCAAGATAAGGTATAAGTCCAAAATAACGATTCACAATAGATTTGGTATAATTGCTACAATTGCAGCTTGGATATTTGTCGTTTTTAGAATTTTTGTACCGTTCTAATTTTAATTCGACAATGAGAGGACCTATATGCCTTGTTAATTTACCCCCGCAGTCGCGAGCGAGTTTCGCTCTTGCCATTTATTAGGTTGCGTCTCGCTATCATTAAACTAAAAAGAAATAAAAATGTGGCAAGACGCCACAGGATAGGAAACACGAGCGAAATACGCTTGAATATTTTTTCGTGCTTATCTCATTTAGATTACCTGCCAGTTCTATTAAGGGAAATACATAAAACAGAACTATACTACTTGCTTGGTTTCTTAACAAAAATCCGGTAGCCTTTAACCTTTTTCTTCGACTTGCCTTCCTGCACCACTATTTCTTTAATGTCGATATAATTCATGGTGTATTTATGTTTAATAATTTCGTCCAAGATATCTGGAGGAATCATATTTCCATCTATGGGGTCGTAATCTACAAAGTGCTCACCGTATTTAACACTCATGGTAAATCCTTTAATGGTAAGCTTGGAGTCGGCAGCTTTTAGTTCTATACATTTGGCCAAATCGGGCATCTGAATGGTGTCGCTAATTTCGTTACAAAACGTAAATGCCCTTGCCGATTGTGCTTTGGCAGGATGAAGAGAAACAAGCATTAAAAACAAAATGGAATAAGCTAAAACTCCCTTATTGGCAAGTGTGTTGAGTAATGTATTTTTCATAGCCGATAGATTAAGTGATTGAATAAATTATGAAAATCGGAAGTAAATGTACAAAAGTATTTTGATATATACTTACACCTGCAGGAAGATGCAAACGGGAGAAAATGGCAAATACGAATTGAATAAGTTTATTACCTTTGTTGTTCGCAGTATTTGCATTAGAAACAAGAATATATTATAAGCAAAAATGAAGGGAATTTTGAAAACAGGTATAATAGGCATGAGCATATTATTGATGGCGTGCAATAATCAAAGTGAAGAAAAAACAAACAAATCCACCACAACTGAACAGGATAGCAAAGGTAAAATAGCTGTAACGAAACACGGAGAGAAATTTGTTTCGGCATTTGCTTCTAAGCTCAATAGCGAAGGGGTACACCTTACTGAAGCGGGAAAGATGGGAGAAGCCAGAGATAAACTGAAAGAAGCCCTGGTGTTTGAACCCCGCAATGCTACAGTGCTTAACAATCTGGGACTGGTGGAACTTCAATGTGAAAATTATAATGAAGCTATTGAGTATTTTAACAAGTCGCTTGCCGAAACAGATTCGAGCTATCTCAACTCGGCTGTTAATATGGGATTGACGTTTTACTACATGAAAAAATATGATGAATGTGTGAAGATAAGCGAATATGTGGTAGGTAAAACTACGGACACTGTATTGAATGCAGGAGCACACCTTAACCTAACTCTTTCGTTCAGCGACCAGGGTAAATGCGAGAAAGCAAAGCAGGAATATGAATTAACCTATGCTTTGCTCCGAGGCAATGCTGCGGCAAGTAATCAGATGGAAAGGTTGAAACAAAAAGTAGCAGCCTGTAAATAGAAAAATCGGTTTTATTTATATTCCTTAATTAGGACATCCAGTTTTTTCTGTGTTTCGGCATTTACATTAACCAATGGTAATCGTAAATGCGACTGACAGATGCCCATAATCTCCAGCGCAGCTTTAATTCCGGCAGGATTGCCATCTGCAAATAATTGTTCGGTGATATCGGTTAATTTGTAATGAAGTTTTTGTGCAGCTGAAATATTTCCCCACATCATCTGACGAGTCATTTCCGAAAAATCTTTTGGAAAGGCATTGGCAACAACAGAAATTACACCTTTAGCTCCGCAAGCCACCAATGGCAAAGTAAGCATATCATCACCTGAAATGAGAATAAAGTCTTTCGGTTTATGTTTAATAATTTTCATGCATTGCTCCATATTCCCAGAGGCTTCTTTAATGGCAACAATGTTTTTACAATCAGATGCGAGCTTTAAAGTAGTTTCGGCAGCCATATTAGAACCTGTGCGTCCCGGAACATTATAAAGAATAACTGGCAAAGGACTATTTTCGGAAATGGCTTTGTAATGCTCGTATATCCCGCGTTGATTAGGTTTGTTGTAATAAGGCGAAACAGAAAGAAGGCCATCAATGTATTTGAAATCGGATGTTTTAGAAAGAGCCTCTAAAATATCCATCGTATTGTTGCCTCCTAATCCAAGCACCACAGGCACTCTACCCAACACATCTTTTACGACATGAGATACTATTTTTTCTTTTTCATGTTTGGTAAGCGTTACCGACTCGCCAGTGGTACCTAATACCACCACATAATCGGCTTTACCTTTTATTACATGTTTCACCAGTTTGGTGAGGGACTTATAATCTACACTTTTATCAGCATTAAAAGGGGTTACCAAAGCAACACCTGTTCCTGTAAATTTTTCGTTTGAGTTCATTTTATAAATAATTTATGTACAAAAGTACGAATAAGGAGAGCTTATTTTTTAGAAATAACTCGGTTTATTTCGTCAATAGTTTTTATGATTATTCTATCCCATACAAAATGTGTTTTCATTTTTTCGATAGAATAATTTTTTAGTTTAATCAAATCCGTTTCGGGCAACTCGATAAGTTTTATGATGGCTTTTTTTAGTTCGGATGTACTACCTGGATTTATGAGTAAACCATTGCCTGCATCCACTTGTTCTTCCACAGCCCCTACTCTACTTGCTATAACAGCAAGACCGGAAGCCATAGCTTCGAGAATAACAGTAGGCATGCCCTCGCTGTAACTCGGACATACCAGCACATCTGCATCAAGAAGTATATTTTTAATTTTAGCCACATCCGTTAAACTGCCATGGTAAACCACATCAGGAGATTTTATTTTTTTACCATCCGGTATGTCTCCAATAAATTCGAATCTGAACTTCTGTTTTGATAAAAGTTGCTTAATAACATGTGTTAATTCTTCTATCCCTTTTCTTCTTTCGTATCTGCCAACAAACACAAACCTGCGTTTTGAATTAACTTTGAGGGGAAGAGAACGAATCCACGAATCGTCAATGCCTATCGGAATCTGAATGATACGCTCAGCAGGAATTCCATTCTTCCTGATAATATCTGTAAGCTTGCCTCCAAGTGAAAAAACATAATCTGAATTACGCATGGACATACTTACGGATGGTTTGAAAAGTAACTGTTCCAATTTTGTTCTTACGTTTGGTGCATGTTGAAACATTTCCAATCCATGAAAATTAATTCCAACAGGCAGTTTAGTCTGTTTACTTTTGTCGAGCATATACATCCCGCATAATCCCTGCACATATATAAAATCGGCAGGAGGGCGTTGTTCCATCTTTTCGAACATGGATTGAGAGTACACATACATTTCGCGAATGTAATGTCCCGGTAACTTTCCAGATTTAGGATAAGGAATGTATATAGATTGAATGTATTTCTTTTCATCTTCAGAAAAGCAAAACAAATTATCCAACGAAGAACTGTCGGGAGCTGTATGATACAAATCGACATTAATTTGGTGAAGGGCAAAATATTTAGCAAGATAAAACGAATGCTTTTGCATTCCTCCTATCATATAAGGATATATACCATCTGTAAATAACGCTACTTTCATTTTTTATATTTAATCCTTGATGACAATGCTTTTGAAGGTTTTTCGACAAGTCGGTAAACAATGTAGGAAGCCCCAATACTGATAGCGACTGCAACAATTAGTAAAACAAACTTAACAAAAGGTGATGTGGTGGAATGTGCAAAATAGTTAAGCAAAATCATCCCGGTAAGACTGTGAAATAAATAAATGGAATAAGAAATATTTCCAAGAAAATCTCCAATTGCTGATTTAATATTGCTGAAATAAAGAATTACAAAAAATGTAAAGCCGGCAAAACACATCGAAGGAACATCGATATAAACAGCTGTGATTACCATGGCGGCAATACTTGTAAAGTACATTTCAAGTAAAGAAATAATTTTTGTTTTATAAAGACATAAAGAAATTCCGAGCAAAAATATAGGAAGATGATAAGGAAGGAAATTTGCTCTCATCCATATAGGCCCTGAAAGAAACAGAACATAAACAAGTATTCGCAACCACATTTTATTACTTGAAATAAATTTGAACAATAAACCAATGGTGATGTAATATTGAAATTCTACCGCTAATGTCCAGTAAACAGGTCGTATCCATTTTTCCCCTTCGAAAAAGGGAATTAAATATCCAAAATGTAAAGCTATTTGTTTGGCAGTTGGGGTAATGTCGGTACCGTTATAGTGCGGACCATAGGCTCTCAGATAAGTGTGAGCAATGGCAAACATCAGAGAAACCATGTAAGGAGGTTCGAGTCGAATCAACCGCTTTAAAGTGAATGTAAAAAAATCTGAAATCTCATATTTACTATGATACATTGACCATGGAATGATGAAACCGGAGATTACAAAAAACATTTGCACCCCAAGATGACCATAAGAAAAAATGGAAGTAACAAACGAATTAGAAATAAAGCCCGTAACTGTACAAACATAATGAAACATACATACCGACAAGGCGGCCAAAGCTCTTAATGAATTCAAAACCGGGACATTCTTATCTATCGTCATATTGTATTAGGTAGATAAAATGATTGGAGAGCCCTAGTAATTGCCATTACATCCGATTCGGACAAATAATAATGCAGGGGCAAACGCAATAAGCAGAATGAAAACTTATCAGTATTAATTAGAGGTAAACCTCTGTATTGAGACTTAAAAAACGAGCTGTTGTGCAAGGACGAATAATGAAAGGCAACAGGAATATTAGTTTTCGCCATGTGCTCAATTATTAAATTTCTCTCGTCTTCGGATTTGCAAACAATAAAAAAGAGATGGGCATTATGTTGTGAAAGTGCTGTTAATTTAGGAAGCTGAATGAATTTCTTTTCTTGTAAGGGCTTAAGCGATTGAAAATACAAATTCCAAAGAGTCATTCTTTTTTTCTGTATTTCATCCAGGTGTTCCAATTGTGAATACAGATATGCTGCAGTTAGATTAGACATGCAAAAGGAAGAACCAACATCCATCCATTCGTATTTTTTCACTTGACCTCTGTTAAAAGCCTTACGATTGGTTCCTTTTTCAAATATAATTTCAGCACGCGCTAATAAAGATTCATCATTCACCACCAGCATTCCTCCCTCGTCAGAGGATATATTTTTAGTATTATGAAATGAAAATGCTGACAAGTGCCCGAAGCTACCAAGCGGTTTATTGTCGTAATATGCATCAATAGCATGAGCGGCATCTTCGACAACAATTAAATTATGTTTATTAGCAAACTGCATTATGCTATTCATATCACAGGCTATTCCCCCATAATGCACTACAACGATAGCCTTAGTTTTTTTTGTTATTAAAACTTCTAATCTGTCTACTTCTATATTAGGTGAATCAGCCGAACTATCAGCAAAAACAATGGTGGCTCCCCTCAACAAAAACGGATTGGCAGAAGAAACGAACGTAAAAGAAGGTATGATAACCTCATCGCCTGGTTTCAAATTAAGCAGTAATGACGCCATTTCTAAAGCACCGGTGCAGGAGGATGTAAAAAACGTATTCTTAAAATTATACTTTTCATTAAAGAATTGCTGACATTTTTGAGCAAATGATTTTTTGCCGGAAATAAAAGCATTCACAATATTTCGCAAGCCATTATCAGGCAAAAATGGTTTATTAAAAAGTATTGGATGTTCAGAAAATGAGCTCACAGGTAGTTATTTTATCAACTTTTTAATTTCTCTGGCAGGCATTCCGGTTAGTTCGCGGGAGTTTAAACCTAATTCAATTATTCGCGTGGCCCTGATAAGCATATCATCTACATCAATATTTTCAGAAATAATTTTTGCAGGTATTCCTCCTACTACAGTATTACTCACTTCAACTGATTTATTAACCACCGCATTTGCCCCTATGGCCGTGTTGTCTGCAATGGTAATCTGTCCGAATATTTTGGCTCCCGGGCCTATGTAAATATTATCGCCTAATACTGGTGCTTTATCAGAATAACCTGCCTCAGTGCCAATATTCACATCTGCATGAATACGACAATTAGCACCAACCCGTGCTCCTGAATTGATAATAATAGTTCCGTAGTGAGCGATGGATAATCCCGGGCCAAATACATTTACCGGAATGGTAAATCCAAGTTTATATGACAATTTGTAAAAGCGTTTGAGCACAAAATAATAAGTGACCTTTTCAAAAGCATTCTTATTCTTATTTTTCAAATACTCCAGTCTACGCAATGTTCGTTGAAACTTCCAGATATAATCAGGAAACAGCCATAACTTCTGCCGAGTTGAAAAGGAGAAGTCTTTTGGTTTAGACAGCGCTATACGGTCGGCCTCTAGGTAATATTCGTAATCTGCTTTACTCTTAATCATTCAATGTTATTTCTCCTTTAACAGTTGTACAATGGTATTATAATTTTGTTCAAATACATTTTTCGTAAAATGATTTTGCGCTAATTTAAAATTAATTGCTTTTTGCGAATAAGTTAACGGAGTAAAGTTATAACCAAATTCAAAATCGGTAATTATTGTTCCGCAATTATTTTTCTTGGTAAAGGCTGAGAAATCACCAATATTTTCCGAAATCAGCACCTTTAATCCGGCATGAAGATATTCTGCAAACTTGGTTGGTGATGCTACTTCATTGGTAACCGAATTCTCTCTGATTAACATTCCATAGTCGGACGCATACAAATACTTTTTTACTTCATGAGCTTTTACCCATTTCTGGATAATTCGATTCGGGAATTCCTTATACATTTTCAATTGTTCCAAAGGAGAATTGGAAAGAAGAATAAACTTAATGCCAGTATTACTTCGCATTTGCAATAAAAGAAAGTCATCCACCATTTGTAATGATTGCCAGTCGGCAGCCGACCCGGAATAAACAATGACCACATCATCATTAGCAAAACCTAATTCCTTTCTTACAGACTTTATCTCATTTTCGCTTGGATAATGAGATTCGTTAGAATTAATGGTGCATGGAATGACACAATGATTTTTTGAAACGTAATTGTATTTCTGATGCCAGTAGGTTACCAGTTTTTCTGAAACAGCACAACGGAAATCGGAGAGCAAAATGGCATCCCGTTCTAAATCAGAAATGCTATCGGACAAGGAAGTGATTTTATTCAGGTATTCATTATACTCAGCATCATAAGCGCCTCTGCCATCAAACACCACCCGATTTGTCCAATTGTTCTTCTTCAGTAACAATGCCAGATTAGTTGCAAATATACCGCGACACCAAACGGATTGTTTACCAATAAAGAGAAATAAAATCTTAAGAAGTAATTTATTTCTTCTCCAGTTCTTTTGTTTGGGAAACATGGGAAGAACAATGGCTTCTGGAAAATTCTGCTTGATGGATTTTCTATTTTCTAAAAACCCCCGAATTGAAATCAGCGCAACCAAACGAATATTGCAATTGAATCTTTTATTTACAAACGCACAAACATCAGTAACCTGACTGAAATAAACCCCCGAAGGCTGATCATTGTAAGTTAGATAAATCATTAACTCAACACTTCATTAAGTATTTTAACTATCCGGGTTGTTGCATTTCCATCCCACAATTCAGGTATACTACCTTTTTTATATGCTCCTGTGGTAATAAGGTTTATTTGATGTTTTATTATTTCAACATCAAATGGAATCAACGTATTTGTGCCCACTTCGCAAGTAACCGGTCTTTCAGTATTTGGACGCAGTGTGAGGCAAGGTACTCCTAAAAAGGTAGATTCTTCTTGTATTCCCCCACTGTCTGTAAGCACAAACTTACAATCTGCAATTAGTTTCTGAAATGAAAAATAATCAAGAGGCTCGGTGGAAATAATATTTTTGTTGCTTTGAAACCTTTGTAACAAGTTATACTTTTCCAGATTTTTCAACGTTCTGGGATGAACAGGAAAAACCAACTTCAACTCTTTAGTAACTTCTTCTATTAAACTTATCAATGTATTCAAGCCCTTCTCTTCATCCACTGTAGCAGGCCTGTGCATAGTCATCAGCACATACTTTTGTGACTCTACATTCAATTCCTTTAAAATAGCGGACGATTGAATACTTTTGTGATACGCCACCAGTGTATCAATCATAGTATTTCCCACAAAAAAAACAGAATCCGCTTTTACCTTTTCATTGTCAAGGTTAGTCATTCCGCTTTTTTCGGTGACAAAGTAATAATCCGTTATAGCATCTGTCAGCAGTCTGTTATTTTCTTCGGGCATTGTTTTATCAAAACTACGCAACCCGCTTTCGAGGTGAGCCAGTTTAATATTCAGTTTATTTGCTACCAAAGCGGCACTCAGGGTAGAGTTCACATCGCCAACAACAATCATTAAATCAGGATTAAATGAAGTATGAATAAGGTTTTCGAGCTTAATCATTATCTGAGCCATCTGGGCTACTGCCGAATCCTGAGCAATATTTAAGAAGTAATCGGGCACCAGTTCAAATTGCTTAAAAAACACATCAGCCATTTTGGTATCGTAATGCTGACCGGTATGAACAATTTTAATATCAAGAAGAGGAAAGCGCGAAGCTTCCTTCTTAAATTGTGTCATTTTTATAAAATTAGGCCGTGTGCCTACAACAATAAGTATCTTTTTTTTCATTCACTTAACCAATTATATTCTGCACCATTCTGAAGCCTGCAATTTTGTATAAAACTAAATATAAAAACGAAGTGCTTGATGATTGAATGGGTTTAAATTTATGTTTCACATATTCATTATACAAGCTCAGTCCTGCTTCTGCATTTTCGGTGTGCAAAATTTTAATGCTATCGAACACATTTATTTTAAGTACTCTTAAAAGGTACTCAGTTAAATTACCAGTCGACTGCAGGTATTTCCAGATGGCAATTCTTAACTCAATATATCGAATGATATTGTCTTTTACATTTGTTTTCGAAATAGAAAGATTACTCCTTTCCATCTTTATAGCGTTAAACTCATCATCGAATATTACTTCGTTGTTTTGCTGAAGCAGTTTAAACATCAGCATAGCCTCCTGACTGCTTTTTATATCATCCCATCCTCCTACTGCCAACAAAGAAGACTTTCTCCACAAATTAGAACTGGTTACTCCCAGTCTGCCTATAATTAAACCTTCCCAACTATTTTTTACTGTAAATATTTTTTCGGTGTTACAGTTCTCTATCCTTAAATAATTACCGGCAACCAAATTTGCAACTGAGCCCGATACTAATTGCACCTGATTGCTGATTTTATTTGGAAGTAAAAGATCATCCGCATCCAAAAACTGCACCCACTCCCCTTTTGCTATTGAAAGGCCGGCATTTCGTGCCAGAGAAGCTCCAGGTTTTGTTTCAGTCAGAACTTTTACCTTATCAGGATACTTTGTTGAAAATTCGTGTAACAACTTCAGCGTACTATCTGAAGAATTATTCTCGACCAAGATCATCTCAATATCACGATACGTTTGAGTCATCACCGATTCAATACATTCTGCAATGTACTTTTCTGCGTTATGACAAGGTATGATTACTGAAACTAACATGATAATAAAACAAACTAAAAATACTATAATTCTTAACTAAACTTCTCCTTCAATTTAAGCACTCTTTTTTCATAAAATTCATACGAAACAATAGCAACTAAAAAAGTACAAATTACATTAAATGGTAAAGCCTGTACAATTAATGTTGGATTTACTTTAGGAATATCACCAATAAAAAAACCCTGCCAAATATATAAGCCGTATGAAATCTTTCCGATATAACTCATTACTTTATTTTCTAGAAACCCCACAATTCTGCTATTCTGATTATGACTCACCCATAGCAATAAAAGTGATGCTCCGAGCGAATAAAATATTTGCGCACAAGAATTAAATAAAAAATCAGGTAAATAAAATGGAGCACATAAAACAGCTAAACTTATATAAAACCATGTTTTCCTTTTAAAATAACCGCTTACCCATTCTTTATTGTTAAAGTTTATAACCGCTGCTAATGACCCTATTAGTATAGGAGCTATTGCAGGAACAATCCATCTCTCGACAAAAAACACATGATTTAACAAATGGCCATGAAAACTTAAATAAGGAAGTGAAAAGAGTATTACGAAACTTGAGATAATAATTATAAAGGCGATTAAATAGATTCGTTTCAAAGTCACAAAACTTAGAATGAATGGCCATGTGAAATAAAATTGCTCCTCCACCGCTAAAGACCATGTATGAGTAAGCTCTGCAGTAAAGAACTTTTTATCTATTGGGATAAAATTGTATAAATAAAGCATGGAGGCCAACAATCCAACATAAGACTCCCTTATATAACCTAAATACATAAAAACAGCTACAGTGATGTAAAATGGAATGATAGGTGGTAATAGTCTTAAAAACCTTCTAATAAAAAAACGTTTGAGCTTAATTTCACCTTTTCTTTTTTTTTCTGAAAGCAAAATGGAAGTGATTAAAAAACCACTTATTGCAAAGAACATTGTCACCCCTGCTCCACCAGAAAAAAAGTAGAATATATTTCTCCTCAAATATTCGTTGTCAGGAAACAAACTAATCGACCCCATATGAAAAGTTATAACAAACAGTATTGAAAAAAAACGCAATCCATCGAATCCCCTAATTCTTTCCATAATTCAATTCTTGCCTTTCATATTAATCATTCTTATTTAAGTCAAGCCTGTAATCACTTGACATACGAATCAATAAAATAAAAATCTTTATCGGTATCAGAGTATTTCTCTGTTCCATTCAACACATGAAACGGTAGGTTAAACTGCTCCTGATGATTATTACTTTTCTTAATCAAATACATTACAACGATATTATTATATGATTCTGGATCCTTCAATTTATGAATATCTCCAACAAAGATATCCTTTTCATTATTAATAAAGTACAATATTCTTGGTAACATACAACGGTCGTATGAATCGATAACTATTAAATCTGATTTATTTGCCTCATCATACCAGCTCGAAGGAATCTCAGAATGCAAATAATCGCTATGCTTAATTGATTGAAAACAAAAAACAAAAAGTAACAGCATATAAGAATAGGTAATCCAAACGGAGATGTTCAAAAAACTAATAGCATAAACAAGAATAATAGCAAAAAATGGCCAAATGTACGAATAGTACTGCTCGCCTACGGCCTGATTTGGACTTACATTAGCCATATAAAACAGGACAGTAAAAAGCGAATTCCATAAAAAGAGTATGATAATAATATGAATATTCTTCATTGATAAGAAAGAACCAAATAATTTCTTCTTTACAATCTTATTGATTACTGCACCGATTAGGAGAATTAGCAGCAACAGATAAACATACTTAATCAGGTGTCCAAATGATCCAAAATCGAGCGTGGCATAAAGTTGAGTCTTGATTTTATCAATAAGCGACTGGAATTCGTGAGCATGACGCACGCTTCCTTTATTCGAAAAATAGCCCTTTATAAAAGTAATAAAATCAGAAAATATCAATATAAAAAGGCCGTAACTAAGCAAGAATGAAAATGCTAATTGAAAAGTAATTCGTGTAAGCTTAAATCGAATAAGAAATAAAACAAACAAACCTGAAAGGACAAAAGAAAAATAATAATGAGTAAGCAATCCAAGAGTAGAATAAAGCACAAGTAGGAAAAGATTTTTTTTATCCGTCTTTCTATTATTTAAAATTATAAGAGCCGAATAACTCACCAGAATACTGAACAATGCGAACAACTGATAATGCCTTGCTTCTAAATCCATCTGCACCACAGCAGGACTCAAAAACCAAATAGTACATACCAATAGTGATTGTGAAGTATCGTTAAACACATACAGAGCTAATTTGTAAAGCGCAAACAGCGTTAGCACGCTAATAAGCAAATTCAAAATCAAGCCGGTGTAGAGATGCAATCCAAAAAGTAAAACAAAAATATGCATCAACCAAAAATACAATGGAGGGTGAATATCATAATGCGAAAGCCCGGAAGCAATTTTATTAAAACAAAATTTTGGATGAGAGATATAACAATCCTTCCATACATTCGTCTTCATAACTGAATTTAGGTAAATAGAATCAGGATTAGCAAGATTAGCATATCGGACTTGATTACCAGTTGCAGTCAAATAGGTAACGCTTTCATCATTCGAAAAACCTTTCTTTAGTTCAAAAACAGCATAGAGCCTCAAAACAAGCGCAGCAACAAGCAACAAACTAAAATATAAAACAGACTTCAAATGTCAATGTATTAAAATAATATTTATGGAATTATTCACGCGATACTGCTCCAACATGCAGCTTTTTCAGAATATCCATCTTATCTAAATCATCCAAAAATATCTTATTAAATAAGTTTACCCCTGACTGATTAAGATGATGAGAATCGTAAAAATGTGTTTTCGAATTAAAATTGTTATTGAAAGAATAGTCCAAATACTGTACTTTATATTTCAAAGCCATTTCAGTAAATATTTTACTATAAATAATATGCTGTTCCACAATTTTCTCCTTTGGAAAAGGCACTGTTACCATGATGACAGGAATATTATTAGTTGTAAAATACTGTAGCAATTTCTCCAGGTATTCGATTTGGACATCGCTTGGCAAATACCTGTTTTCATATTCATCAAAAGGAAGGGAATATTTTAAGGTATCTCTCTTTTCGCTGTAACCACATCCTTTGTAGAGCGAATCCTGATATAAAACAGGTGAAGAAGAATTTATAAATCGAAGCGCAAGCATATTTAAAATTTGAGGATTC
Source organism: uncultured Bacteroidota bacterium (assembly GCA_903926385.1). GTDB lineage: Bacteria > Bacteroidota > Bacteroidia > 2-12-FULL-35-15 > 2-12-FULL-35-15 > 2-12-FULL-35-15. The sequence goes on along the minus strand of CAIYIS010000030.1, from coordinate 6,133 downwards.
TTATATGAAGTGGCCATTTCAAAGGCCGCTTTGTTTGACGAAATGTTTTGAATCAAATCGGAGGATGATTCAAACCCGTTATTATGGAACGCTCCGTCATACACATCCAGAATGACAAGTTTACAGTTTCCATTTGTAACATAATTTTTTGTTATTATATATGAATTGAGCGGAGTTTGTGCACTTGTTCCCAAATTAAACATCGATATTCCGGCACTACTGAAATTTCGTGGGTCATAACCTCGGTAAGCGTGAGAGGAACCTACTACAATCAAATCGCACTTGGCATTCTTATCAAACTCCTTAAATTTACGATAACTATTTCCCCCCTTGAGTGTATAAATATCAGATGTTTTATAAATAAGAGGTTTGCTTTTAAAATTAACCTTACACATAAATACCAATGCAGGAAAATACAAGACTGCGAACACCAGCAGAAAAACCAAACCACTTTTCAATAACCGTTTCGCTTGCATCTAAAATTGAAAATAAATAAAGTTAGTATCTGAGAAATGCCCGAAAATAAATATAAACACCAGCACACTTGCATAAAGCAGATAATTAACAAATCTGTATTTTATCTTTTTCTGTTGTTTCAGTAATTTATCCATAAACGAATCGGACGAAAGGAACATAACAAGCAAGCCTAGTGTTACAATAAAACTAGTAGCATCACTTATCTTAAATAAGCTAAGGTTTCTAATATTTATAAAATCCTCCATGGTGAATATCTTAACTATTATGGTCAACGCTTCGTCCACCGAAGTAGCTCTGAAGAAAATCCACGCAAAAGAAACCAAACTAAAAGTGACAATTACCCTGATAAATTGAAGTAAATAAGACTTTACATTTTTTTGTTCTTCAATTGAAATAAAAAACCAACCAAAGTACTTTTTAACAAAGTGACCTGAGATCATATACAAACAATGTAATGCACCCCAAACCACAAATGTCCAGTTGGCCCCATGCCAAACACCACTAAGAAGAAATACAACAGTTAAATTAAAAAACCAACGCCATCTTCCCACTCGTTTCCCTCCCAGAGGAATGTATAAGTAATCTCTGAACCATGTGGAAAGCGACATGTGCCAGCGTTGCCAGAACTCTTTAATTGAAGTTGAAAAATAGGGTGTGCGAAAGTTTTCTCTCAAATTAATTCCCAAAATCTTTGCGGCTCCTATGGCAATATCCGAATAACCCGAAAAATCGCAGTAAATCTGAAAAGCAAAAAGGTAAGTAAATATCATAATCGAAAACCCATCATGATTTTCAATATCACCATACCCCTGCTTTACAATGGCAGCAATACGGTCGGCTATCACTATCTTTTTAAAGAACCCCCACAACATTTGCTTTAATCCGACCACTATTCTGTCGTAGTCTACATCATAATGTCTTTCAAACTGAGGCAACAATCCCTGCGGACGCTCTATAGGCCCTGCAACCAGTTGAGGAAAGAACATTACATACAAGGCATATTTAACAAAATTCATTTCTGCCTTTTGATTACCTCTATAAACCTCTATGGTATAACTCATGGCCTGAAAGGTGTGAAACGAAAGTCCGATGGGAAGTATAATGGCCAGGTAACGCAATGGGGATTCGAAACCGAAATAAGTAATTACCTCGCTCACATTATCAATAAAAAAATTGTAATACTTAAACACCGCCAGCACACCAATGTTTGCAACCAAACTTAGTATCAAGTATTGCTTTTTCTGTAGTGTATTTTCGGCTCTTTCAATATATATTCCGGCAAAATAATCCACCACAATGGTGCCACCCAGAATTAAAATATAATAGGGAATAAATGCCATGTAAAAAACACAACTGGCAATAAGAAGTAACGGCCACCTGTATTTATATGGCGACATAAAATACAGCAATGTAACCAGAGGAAAAAAAACTAAAAAACTGAAAGAGTTAAACAACATGCTTTTCTATTTCCTAATTAAATCATCATAAAAATGTGCTATACTTTTTTCTACATCAAAATGCTTTTCCCAAAAAAGTCTGACTCCTTTTCTGAACGCTGATGTGTTTTTATCACTCAATTTAAATTCTGTTATCATTTCAGCCGCATAAGCAGCATCTATATTTGCATCTATCAACATTCCCGTTTGCTCTGTCACTATTTCTCCCACACCTCCCACACTTGTAGCCATAACAGGTATTCCAAAACTTATGGCCTCCTGAATCGACACCGGCAAACTCTCTGTTTCGCTTGTCATAATAAACAAATGAACCGGATGAGTTTGATAATATTCGATGATTGCCTTATTCGTTACCCTACCTTTTAATTCGCAACATATATTAGCTGGCAAATGTAATGACTTTTCAATTATATCCTGCATGCTTTTACCATCTCCAAAATGCACCCATTTTACTTCAAATTTTATATGTTTCAGAATTTCTATTATCATGTCCACTCTTTTGAGGGGAATAACATTCGAACACGAAACGATGGTAAAAACCGCATTATTGTCAAACTGATTTATCCCGTAGTTTTTAGTGCCCAGGTATTGCAGTTTTACTTTTTCCGGGAAACAGTTCTTGGTTTTAATATAGTGCTCTCCATATTGCGAATTCGGATAAACAGCAGCCGTTTGACTGTACACAAAATGCCGAAACGGAACAAAATTACCTTTGTGGCGTTCGTCAAATATATCAAATCCTCCGCATCTGAACACAAACTTCGGTATCTCCCCCTTGCGTTTCAGCACCGCCAATGCCAGAGCCCAGTCGTTCATCCAGTACGAATGAAAAATAATTCCTTCTCCCGTTTGTTTAATCAACTCCTTAATTTTTTCCGAATCGTAAATAGCTCTAATAAGAAGAGAATTAAAATAACGTATATTTTTAAGAAAATACCACGACCGTGGGCAATGCCACAGTTCGATTAACAGCACCCACACAATAAAAAATAAATTACTCACCAGTAATTTTCGTGTATTCATATCCGCTCTATGATTAATCAGGTCGTGCTGTTCGGCATTAGTGGGCAAGGCTCTTTTCTCGCTGCGTTGCGAGGTGTGAGGCATTATAAGCACCTTTTCAAACTTGGTTTGCAATACCTCTATTTCATTTTCAATGAAACTTTCTGATTTTCCATAAGGATACTCAGCCGTTAATAAACAAATCGTCTTTTTCATCGGGTATTACTTTTCACGGAGAGCTTTTCGCTTGCGCAATTGCTGACCAATAGCTATTGATTTTTGCTCAATCAAAATATACATGGAATACGAAATCAAATACAAAATCACAAACGCCACCGCTGGTTTAACCAGCAAATCCACATATTTTACAAGCCCCGAATGGTCGGGATATGGATTAATGCTGAAGAGCGACATCATCTGCCTCAGGTAAGGCAAATGAATAAGGTACATACTGTAACTGCACAATCCCACCGAAATAAGCACTTTTGCTATCCAACCCGTAGCTTTTATTTTTTCGGTAGTAACAAACCATTCAAAAAATGCCATCCACATAAAGGTGGCAATGTACGTTTGAAAATACTGTGTCATCGAAAAACACTTCGAAACGGTTAGTATAGCCAGCAATCCCAATGTCCACATCAAGCCTTTGTTGCCAAACACTCGTTTCTGATTATGATAGCTTTCGGCTAACCATGCCCCTGCGGCCCACACAAACCAGAATTTAAATGGCGACCAATCGTAAGCAAAATTAACCGGCCCGTAATTATTAGTAGCCACCCCTATCAACTGCAAAGCCATCGACATACCGAATATCCACAAAAACGTTTTCTTTACCCCCACTCTTGCATTCGAATAGCGAAACAACGGATACAGCAAATACAGTTGCACTTCGGCTGCCAAACTCCAGAACGTACCATCAATAGTGAAAAATGTAGTGTTCGAAAAATTATTAACCAGAAACAAATGCGACACAAAGTCTGTCATACCTTCTTTTGTAAAAAAGTAATACACTATGCCCCGCCTGAACACACACATAAATAATAAAATCAACAAATAAGGAGGATACACCCTCCAAAAACGTTTGTTAAAAAATTTTCGTGCGCTAAAACTGCCCTCACTGCGCAGGTATCCAAGATGTATCCCAAATCCGCTGATAAGCAAAAACAAATGTATGCTCGACCACCCGAATGCCAGCGGATTCAGATTAAGCAACACACTCTTCACCCCGTTCAGTTCCAGCAAACCATTGGCCCCATAGCTGTAATCCCCATAATTAGGTATTAGCCCCGTTAGCGCATGCACCGCAAACACCACCATTATGGCCACGGCCCTCATTATATCTATTTTCGGAAGATGACCCAAAAGCCCTGCCTCCTCTGTATTTTTCATAGCAATGTTTCTCTTTTCATGTTCGGCAATCAAGCCGCTTTTTAAACTTCGTAAATGTAGAAAAATTATCAAAACCACACCCCAATTCTTACCGCTTCATCGCTTTTTACCAATCACAAATATTTAGTTGAACTCATTTTCTCCCAGATAAAACGCTAAGTCTCGCAGATATTCAATCATAAACCCTTTTTATCATAACCAATCATTTCTATCCGCGTACCCAATTCCCCCAACCCTCCCCATAATAATCGACAAAAAAACCACCTTTTTTCTTTGCAGTTTTAAATCATATAATTACTTTTGGACGCTTAATCGAAAACTAAGTTAACTTAATCGTTACAATACTCAATACATCACCATGACCGTCATTTCTACTCAAACAGCCACTTTTTCGTACATCCGTCCCGATATTATTTTGGTTAAAATTAAAGAAGATGCCGAAATAGATTTACTCCAGTCTCAACATAATTTTACGGCCATCTTACAACTTGCTCAGGGACATAAATACGCCACCCTGGTCGATGCTCGCGTGCATGCCTCCGATACCCCCGAAAGCAGAGCCTATTCCTCTCACCCCGACCGGCAAAAACCGCTCATTGCTATGGCCATCATTGTCGATTCCCTGCCCAATAAACTTATCGCCAATTTCCTTATCAAGTTCAACAAACCCTCCTCTCCCACTCGCCTCTTCTCCGACCCCGATGCCGCTCTCAACTGGCTTACCGAAAGAGTTAACGAACATAATAGTTCTTTGGCGTATTAAGTTTCGGGTTTCAAGTTCAATTTGTCAATTCTACAATTCGGCAGTAGGCAATTAGGCAATTAGGCAATTTGGCAGTAGGCAATTCATCAATTGGGCAATTTAGCATTAGGCAATCAACAATAATCAATCAACAATCGCCAATCATTAGGGCACCATCCTTATCTGTTTTCGTAGTCCTCTCTCCCGCTATCCGTTCCAAGTCCGCCCCCGCTTATGCCTGCACACTTCGGGCTTTCCTCTTCTATCGGGTGCAGTTAGTCAGCGCCTCTTTCTTTGTTACCTTTAAGTAAGCATGAAAAAAACTCCGAACATTTCTGCCCAGAGCTTACTTCCAACCCCGTAGGGGTGACATGTTGGTAGCCACGGGTGAAACCCGTGGTAAATTAAATCTCCACCACCTCTCAAAACCCCGTAGGGGTGACATTTTCCTCCCCTACCTTCACGTTTCTCTCCCTCTCTTACGGAGAGGGGCTGGGGAGAGGTGACAAAAAAAAGCCCCGAACATTTCTGCTCGGAGTTTTCATTTATAATTTATAATTTCCTTTACTCAAACACTATCTTTCCACTATACACCTTATTCTTATTACCCAATGTTACATTATATATCCCTGTAGCTTCTGCTTCTATATTAATTTTTACTTTTTCTTGGTCTACTTGCACAGGTTGTTGTTGTATAAGTTTACCGTTTGTATCATATATTTTTAATACAAGGTTTTCTTCATGTAGTAAATCTTGAGGCACTGTTATATTGCATATGCCTTTGTTGGGGTTGGCATAAATAGTTAAGGTATTCTTAGTGCTACCGCTTAACATTTTATCATCTAGCTTTGTTATTTCAGCACATTTGGCAGTAAAAATATCACCTGTGTAACCATTGTTATTTCCATAACGAGTAAGAGTAGTGCTGCCAATAGTAACTGTATTGCTTGAAAATGTACCTGTAACCCAAAACGAATTACCATCTGAACAAACTCCTGTACCATTCGCCTGTCCAAAATTCTGCCCAATATTCTTTACTCCTAGACACACCCCACTGCTATCGTAG
>CAIYIS010000029.1 GCA_903926385.1 uncultured Bacteroidota bacterium | reverse complement strand
GGTTACGCTTACCACAGGGGTTCAATTATTAGCCAGCACAACTTATTACATTCGTGTATACGATTTTGGAGCAGGATATCCTGCCAATACTACATTCACTATATGTGTGCGTATTCCACCTATTAACGACAACTGTCCGGGTATTACACTTCCCGTTTGGGGAACAGCTGCCGCTCCTGCTTATTGCGGAGGAAGCACAGCCGGCAACTGGACCGGAGCATCGGCATCGGGTTATGCTGCTACCTGCGGAGGAACACCAAATAATGATGTATTCTTTAATTTCGTAGCCACTGCGGCTTCTCAAATTATCACTGTTGTTCCATGTGCGGGTTCCGATGTGGTTATTCAGGGATATAAAACTTCATGCGGAACAGGTCTTCCTTTGGGATGTGCCAATGCTGGAGGTGCAGGGGTAACAGAAGTTTTAACTGTAACCGGGCTTACGGTGGCTGCTACCTATTGGATACGGGTTTACGACTTTAACGGAGTTTCGGCTCCTTGTAATACATTTACCATCTGTATTTCCACACCACCAGCAAACGACCCCTGTACGGCACCGGTAACCTTAACACCTTCCACTGCATGTGTCACCACGGCAGGTACTGTGTCGGGTTCAACACAATCTTTAGCTCCTTGTGGAGGGACAGATAACGGAGACGTTTGGTATACATTTAATGCAGGTGCCGCCCAGCAAACCATTACTGTGGCTCCTACCACAGCCGGTATGAACCCTGTTTTTCAACTTTTTTCTACCAATCCATGCGGAGGAGCAGGTACTTCAATTATGTGTGTGAACAATGCTGGTGTTGGCGCTACCGAATCTCAGTTATTCTCCGGATTAACGCCCGCTGCACAATATTGGATACGAGTATACGATTTTGCAGGAGCAATGGCCGTGTATAACTTTAATATTTGTGTGGTAACTCCGCTCAACACCTCTTGCGCCACTGCAATATCAGTGGTTTGCGGAGGAACGTATACAGGTAATTCCAATATAGGAGTTGCCAATGCACCAGCATCGTGTACCTCTAATGCAGGCGGTAACCCGGGCGTATGGTTTGTTTTTGCCGGAACCGGAAGCAATGTAGTGGCAAGTTTATGCGGCTCCAGTTATGATACTCAAATTTATGTTTACAGCAGTACCGCAGCGTGTACAGGCTTGGCTTGTGTGGCCGGAAATGACGACTCGGGTGGTATTTGCGGTTTACAATCCATCACCACGTTTGGTTCCACAGCAGGTGTAAATTATTATATTTTTGTATGTGGATTTTCCGCCCAAACTGGTGCGTTTACCCTAAACCTTTCATGTGTAACACCTCCTGTTAATGACCAATGTTCGGGAGCTATTCCCTTGGATTGCTCAAACGGAACCAATGCAGTCACCACCTATTCAGGAAGTACAGTTCAGGCTTCTGCAAATGGTGACATCACCGGTTGTCAAACTGCTACAGCTTTATACCCAACAGGATTATGGTATTCAATAAACGGATGGAATTATGCAACAACCCCCTTCACATTAAGTTTATGCGGAGCAAGTTTTAATACTCAAATGGCTGTATGGAGTACTCCTTCATCTTGTGCCGGTCCGTTTACTTGTGTAGCCGGAAACGATGACTTTTGTGGTACGGCTTCTCAGGTTTCATTTACCGCAGCAAGTGGTAATATGTATTATGTGGAAGTGTACGGATTCTATACAGCTTTCTATAGTGGTCCAGCCACCGGAACATTTACCTTGTCTGTTTCAGGTAATTTATGTGTTTTACCTATAGAATTACTCAGTTTTACAGGTGAGCCTGCCGGTAATCGTAACCTTCTGAAATGGACCACTGCCACTGAAACCAATAACGATTACTTTACTATCGAAAAATCCAATGATGCTGTAGGCTGGATGACCGTTACTCGTGTGAATGGAGCTGGTAATAGTACACAAGTGTTAAACTACTCCACTTACGATAATGAACCGTATCCCGGAACTACCTACTACCGATTAAAACAGACAGACTATAACGGAGCATACACCTACTCTTCTATTATATCTGTGAGTAATGATATGAATGGAGTGAGTGTAAACAATGTTCACCCTAACCCCACTAATGATGATGTATCGTTTGATTTGAATTCGGGTATTAAAGGAGATGTTCAGATTATTTTGATGGACTATACCGGAAGAATTGTATCGGACGAAACTCAAAATGTATCCGAAGGAACTACTGTTATTAATACAAAAATGGGAACGCTATCCAAAGGAATCTATTCTATGAAAGTTATCTTTGATCAGGCGGGTTATGTATCGGTAACCAAAGTGGTGAAGGATTAAAACAAGATCACGCTAACACAAAAAAATCCGGAATGTTCTTAACAGAATATTCCGGATTTTTTATTGCCTATGTTGGCTCAAACCTTAATTGAGCATTCAAATAAACTTCTTTAAATTTAGATTCCTATGTATTATTTAATTCGGATTAAACTACTCTCTTCAATATTCGTAAGCGATGCGTGTAATTCTTTTTATCATTATTAAATATTCCCTGATGGTCGAAACCATCAATGCGCACCTTTCCGGAAGCATGAATAATTTTATTATCGTTCATAACGATACCTACATGTATTATTCGCCCTTCATCATTATCAAAAAATGCTAGGTCACCGGGCTCTGCTTCTTCCACAAAACTTAATGTTTCACCCTGTTCAGCCTGCTGATAAGCATCTCTGAAAAGTTTGGTTCCATTAAGTTTATATACCATCTGAGTAAATCCCGAACAGTCGATGCCAAAAGGAGTTTTTCCTCCCCATAAATAAGGTGCATGCAAATACATCATGGCTGTTTCTATATAATCGGACTTTGGAGAAGGTAAACCGCAATTTACAAACATGCCATCATATGTATAACTCTGACTTTCGAAATTACATTCGCCAGCATCAAAATAAGGCAGGCTGCTACCTAATACAATCGGGAAAATCTGAGAGTTCGAATTATTGGTGATAACCTGCACCAGTTCATTGGTGCAAAAATCATCGCTGACCAAAAGAATATTGTAGGTCTGTTCGGAAATAACAAGTATTTGCTTCTTGTCTGTCCAGCATTCGTAATGATCATAAGCAATTTTTATCCTGCACCAGTTGCCTGAAGTTTCGATAATTTCGAAGAAATCGCCAAACAACAACTGAGTAACCATCTCGCTTCTGTCCGATGGCTCCTTTCTACAAGGCACTATGCTAAGATTACAAATACCGTACATGATTATTTCAAATTACACCGCTTCCACCACCACAGCGCTTGCTCCTCCTCCACCGTTGCAGATTCCGGCAGCACCATATCTTGCATTGTTTTGTTTCAAAACATGAATCAAGGTAACAATTACTCTCGCTCCTGAACATCCTAACGGGTGACCTAAAGAAACGGCACCTCCGTTTACGTTAACTTTAGAAGCATCCAATTTCATCTTTTGCATGTTTACTAAACCTACCACAGAAAACGCTTCGTTTAATTCAAAATAGTTAATATCTCCTAAGGTCAATCCTGCTTTTGAAACAGCTTTCGGAACAGCCAAGGATGGAGCTGTTGTAAACCATTCCGGTGCATGTTCTGCATCGGCATATCCACGTAAAACAGCAATTGGTTTTAGTCCTAACTTTTCTGCTTTGTCTTTGCTCATTAAAACAAGTGCAGCAGCACCGTCATTCATGGTTGATGAATTAGCTGCAGTTGCCGAACCATCTTTGGTAAATGCTGCTTTCAATTCAGGTATTTTATCAAAACGAACATTTTTATATTCTTCATCTTCTTTCACAATGATGGGGTCGCCTTTGCGCTGAGGTATTTCAACAGGAACAATTTCTTCTGTAAATTTCCCTGCAGCCCATGCAGCCTGCGAACGTTTGTAAGACTCGATAGCGAACGCATCCTGTTCTTCGCGCGAAATATTGCATTCTTTAGCACATAAATCGGCTGCTGCTCCCATCGGATAATTATGATAAACATCTGTCAAACCATCTTTAGCCAAACCATCAATCATGGTTACATTGCCGTATTTATTGCCCCAACGCATGTTTTCAGAATAAAAAGGAACCTGACTCATATTCTCCATTCCTCCTGCAACTACAACATCAGCATCACCACACATGATACTTTGCGCACCTATCATTACTGCTTTCATTCCCGATGCACACACTTTATTAATAGTAGTACATTGCACTGTGTTTGGTAAACCTGCAAACATTGCAGCCTGACGAGCGGGAGCTTGTCCCAGATTGGCTTGTATAACGCTTCCCATATATACTTCCTGAACTTCTTTACCATCCACTCCTGCTTTTGCAAGAGCCCCTTTGATGGCTACTGCTCCTAATTTGGTGGCCGAAATGCCTGAAAACACTCCACCAAAGCTACCCAATGGTGTACGTACTGCTGAAATAATGTAAACTTCTTTCATTGTTATTTATTTATTTTATTGTTAATAGTTCGTGTTATTTTTAAAATCGGTCTCAAATTTACGTTTATTAGTGATTGGAAAAAACAATATTGAAAAATTATAAAACATTTTATCAATCACCTGAGGGCCATTTCTCTCTTCATCTGCTGCGCTTGGAGTATAATCAAATAAACTTAAATACAAAATGACAGGTTTTTGTTACCTTTGCCCACCAACTAAACTAAAAAAATGAAAAACCAACTTACACTGTTTATTATCGCTCTATCGGTGGCTACCACAGGTGCACTGAAAGCTCAAAATTCTTTTTACGATTTAAAGGCTAAAACCATTGACGGCACCGACTTTAACTTTTCGGATTTGAAAGGCAAAAAGGTGCTTATTGTAAATACCGCTTCCAAATGCGGATTTACTCCTCAATACGAAGGGCTGGAACAATTGTTTCAGAAATATAAAGACAAGAATTTTGTGATTATCGGATTTCCGGCAAATAACTTTGCACATCAGGAACCGGGCGCTAACGCAGAGATTAAAGAATTCTGTACAAAGAATTACGGAGTTACTTTTCAGATGATGGAAAAAATTTCTGTTAAAGGAGATGATATGTCGCCCGTTTATAAATGGCTTACAAAAAAAGACCTGAACGGAAAAGAGAGCTCAACTGTGAAATGGAACTTTCAGAAATATTTGATTGACGAAAAAGGTAATTTGGTGGATGTGCTATACTCTACCGATAAACCTGATTGTAAAACCATCATCGACTGGGTGACTGACTGGAATAAATAATAGAGAGTAAAATCCGAATTAAGACAGCAAAAGAAAGCGTATGAAATTAGATATTCTGGCAATTGGTATTCACCCTGACGATGTAGAACTGTCGTGCTCCGGCACACTGCTTGTGCATATTGCAATGGGGAAAACTGTTGGCATTGTAGACTTAAGTTGCGGAGAAATGGGTACGCGCGGAAATGCAAAACTTAGATTGGAAGAAGCTGCAAAAGCTGCACAAATAATGGGTATAACCGTTCGCGACAATCTGGGAATGGCGGATGCTTTTTTCACTAACGACAAAACAAATCAGCTCGAAATAATAAAAAAGATACGAGAATATCAGCCCGAAATTGTAATCTGTAATGCAGTAGCCGACCGTCATCCAGACCATGGCAGAGCAGCTGCATTGGTTGCTGAGTCTTGTTTTTACAGCGGATTAAGAAAAATTGAAACAAAACATAACGGCATCAATCAGCAAAGCTGGAGACCGAAAGCAGTATATCATTATATACAAGACAAAAATCTGAAACCTGATTTTGTGGTAGATGTTTCGTCTGTAATTGATTTAAAAATGGAGGCGATACAAGCCTACAAATCTCAATTCTACAATCCGGATTCGAACGAACCCGAATCGCCTATTTCGGTTAAAAATTTTCTGGATGTGGTAAAAAGCAAGATGATGGTTTACGGGCGTGATGCAGGTTATGAATATGCCGAAGGTTTTACAACCAACCGCAGTATTGGTGTTAGAAATTTATTTGATTTGAAATAATATGAATAGTTTTCTCGAATTCTTTGTCAACTCCCTTCCGGGAGGATTTATTCTGGCTCTGCTGGGTTTCTCTATGATTATCGGAATTCGCAAAAACTCTGACCTCGAAGACCCATCCGTTAATGAAGATTTAATTGGATATGTTGGAGGATTTGGATTTTTGCTGATTGGGTTGGCTGTGTTGATTATCAAAACCTATCAGCATCTTTACAAATAAGGAACGCACCGTTCTGCAAACAATATCGCTTAATTACCAAGTCTGGTAAGCGATTTCCAAACTATATTCAAATCGTTAAGTATCCTGTAATCCTTTGAGTATGCCAAATGCAGACGATTGCGTGTTTCGGTATTGATAGTAATATTCTTTATTGCATCGGCAGGCGATAGCACCGAAGGCTTTAATTTAGGAAGATGTTCGTGTTTTTCGTTGCCATAACCCACCCACGATTTTACTCCACCTAACACAAGAAAGAGATTTTTGATAAAGCCCGTTTTATTCTTTTGAATAAATACAAGAACGGGTGAAAACACAAAGAACAAAAGGGCAGACAAGATATCAAACAACCGTTTGTTGCGTTTGTTTTTTGATTTACTGATAGAGTTTACATCTATTATGTACAAATCGCCTGCTGTATCGATGGAGTTACTGCCAATGATAGAAAGGCTTTCGGGAGGAGCTATTTTAAAATCAATATCGGCCGACACGAGTGTATGCATATATTCAATGATGCCCTGAGAAGAGATATCGCGTGAGCAGAAAATAACTTCATTGATTTTGTATATTTCAATTACCTCGTTTATCTGATTGATGTTGCCTACATAATTGTTGTGATGATGCCCGTTATCATCGGCACTCACAAACCCTAGGAAACTCGCCTGAATATTGGTTTGTTTTAATAAATTATTTACCCTTTCGAACTCTTCTTGTTTGCCTATGATGGCAATGCGCTTGCTTTTATCCGGATTCAGATTAAATGATTTAAATCCGGCTACATGAAACGATAGTCGGGAAATTAAATATGACAACAAAACCCAAAACGTGCCCAATAAAATTAATGCACGAGAGAAACGATATGCTTCGGGAAGCAATGCATATCCAATTAAAATAATTGCGGTACCCACAAAAACGCCTCTTACTATTTTTATTAATCGCACCGGCTTGTCGTAACCTCCGCTCAAATAAATAGTGAACATCCAAATAAGAATATAAAGCGGGAAAGCAATTTTAATCAGTGCTTCGGAATAAGAACCACCGGCTATAAATTTAAAATTGGCAGCGTAATAATTTTTTATAAAAAACAAACCTACCAAAATCAATAAGAAATCGAAAGCAGGTAAGGCAATGGATTTAAGAAAACGGATGAGAATGGCTGTACCGGCACGAAGATAAATGGCCATATAAATTAAAGCAGAAAACAGTTTCGCATTTTGTTGTGAAAAATGTTTCTGAGCAAAAATAATCATGGCTTTATAAAACACAAACACATAATTAACGCTGCTTTTGCGCGTACTCTCTCCTTTATAATGAATGATGCGTGTTTCGGGGAAATAGTAATTTTTATATCCTCCTAAAATGATACGATACGAAAGATCGATATCCTCTCCGTACATAAAAAATGTTTCGTCAAGCAATCCTACTTTGTCGAGAGCAGTTTTTCGCATGAGCATAAATGCCCCCGAAAGTATTTCTACTTCGCTGGTTTTGTCTTTATCCAAAAATCCGAGATGATATTTGCCAAACACTTTAGACTTCGGAAAGAGTTTTGAAAATCCAAATATTTTGTAGAACGCCACCGAAGGTGTCGGTAATCCTCGTTTCGATTCGGGAAGAAAGTTTCCTTTCCCATCCAGCATTTTAACGCCTAATCCTCCTGCATCAGGATGAGCATCCATAAAGGCAATGGTCTTTTCGAAGGTATCTTCTTCCACCACCGTATCCGGATTGAGCAGTAAAATATACTGTCCGGAAGCCAAACGCATAGCCTGATTATTGGCAAAGGAAAAACCGGTGTTCTTTTTATTCTCTATTAATTTTACATCCGGAAACTTTTCTTTCACCATCGCCACCGAACCGTCCACAGAGTTATTATCGACCACAAAAGTTTCGACACCTATGTTTCCCGAAGCTTTGCGCACCGAATAGAGGCATTGCTCCAGAAAATGCTGGACATTATAATTAACAATGATGACTGTAATTTTCAACTTTATTTCGAAAGGTTATTTTAAAGAAAAAGTACTTTCGTACAATGTTCGGTTTACAATAGAACGCCCGAGCGTAATTTCATCCGCATATTCCAATTCATCGCCAATACTTATTCCGCGGGCTATGGTGGATACGGTGAGATTAAATTCTTTTAATCTTTTATAAATATAAAAATTGGTAGTATCACCTTCCATAGTGGTGCTTAATGCCATTATCACTTCTTTTATTTCGCCTGTAGCTGCTTTCTGAACAAGGGTTTCCACATTAAGGTCAGAAGGCCCTACTCCATCCATTGGCGAGATGATACCGCCCAGCACATGATACAATCCACGAAACTGCTGAGTATTTTCAATAGCCATCACATCTCTGATATCTTCCACCACACATACCACACTGCTGTCGCGATGAGGGTTTGAACATATTTCGCAAATGGGCTGGTCGGACACGTTATGACATTTGGAACAATAACGCAGTTCGCTGCGCAACTTAATTAAGGCTGCTCCAAACTGGGTTACCTCGGCTTCGTTTTGTTTCAACAAATGCAAAACATAGCGCAAAGCCGTGCGTTTGCCAACTCCGGGCAATTTGCTGAATTCGTTTACAGCGTCTTCAATTAGTTTAGAGGAAAAATTCATTGGCTCAAAAATACAATTTTTTACTGATGTTCAATACCCGTATCGGTTTGAAATTATTGTTGAGCGTTGTTTCAGCTAATTAAAATGAGCATCGGTAATAAGCGGACATTAATAAAAACCCCTGCAATTGCTTATAAAAAGGCATACCTTATTATTATCTTGAACAAATATGTACTTTTACCCAACAAAATTTGACTGATGGCCATATTTAAACCGAATGTAAAAGGGGTGACAGACCTGTTGAAGCAAATATTTGCGGACGGAGCGTACGCAGATAAAGCTATTGCCACTGCATTGAAAGAGCACAAAAAATGGGGTGCGCGCGACCGCAGTTTTATTGCCGAAACCACTTACGAAATGGTAAGATGGTGGAGACTTATTAGCGAGGCGCTGGATGAAGAGAAGGATACTTCAGAAGCACATTATTACAGACTGTTTGCCGCCTGGCAAATAATTAACGACCACAAACTGCCCGAGTGGGAAGAGTTTAACAATATTGATAAAAGTAAAATTAAAGCCAATGCCGAAAGGTTAAGGAATATTCGCAAGGTACGCGAATCTGTTCCGGACTGGATGGACGAAATGGGCTGTGCTGAACTGGGGGAAGAAGTGTGGACAAAAGAACTGGCCGAACTCAATATTCCGGCTAAGCTGGTTCTTCGTGCCAACACACTTAAAACTTCAGTACTAAAATTGCAAAAACAACTTGTTCAAAGCGGTGTCGAATCGTCCACCATACCTCGATTTCCGGACGGACTTATAGCAACAAAGAAAAAAAATCTTTACCAAACAGACGAATACAATTTAGGGTTGTTCGAAATACAAGATGGCTCATCTCAGTTGGTAGCGCCATTTTTGCAGGCAGAAGAAGGCATGACAGTAATAGATGCTTGTGCGGGAGCAGGTGGGAAATCGCTGCATATCGCCACTTTGATGAACAATAAAGGAAGAGTAATTTCGATGGATGTTGAGGAGAAAAAACTAATCGAACTCAACAAACGTGCAAAAAGAAACGGTATTTCTACCATCGAGACTAAATTAATAACAGCCGATGCTCTGAGCAAGTTCGAAAACACTGCAGACCGACTGTTGCTGGATGTGCCCTGCTCGGGAATGGGTGTGCTGCGCAGAAAACCATTCGACAAATGGAAACTAACCCCCGAAACCATTGCCGACAGAAGAAAAGAACAACAACAAATACTTACCCGTTATTCTAAAATGGTAAAACCGGGAGGCCTGCTGGTGTATGCTACCTGCAGTATTTTACCCAGCGAAAATCAAAATCAAATATTCGAATTCTTACAAAAAACAAGTTCTGATTTTGAATTTCTAATTGACAGAAAAGTTTTGCCAAGTGAAGGTTTTGATGGTTTTTACATGGCAAAACTGCAGCGCAAAGAATAAATAAATAAAACTTTAGCAGAAAACTTGTCTATTTTAAGAAAGGCTTGAAGCACTCAGATGCTCTATACTTAAAGTGAACTAGGTCATGTTGTTGAGGCAATTGAATTAAGGAGTCATAAAACAAAAAAAATAGACGATAATAAGTGCTCATTGAACTGCTTGTTAATTTTTTTTTTTTTCAAATTCTTCTTTTTCTCTATTTCAAATTTATTTTTTGACACCTTGAAATAATAGAATAAGAAAGCTCCATACGACCAGCAAATCATAAATTTGCAAAAACGAATACATTATTAAAGTATATTTGTTTGAAGAAAAAATAACGAAACAAATTACAAAGTGTGCTATTAATTTTAGCCATTTCTAGTAAAAACTTAGACCTTGTCATTAAATATGAAGTTGCATAGAAATAAGAGGAGTGCTTTTTTATTACTACTAATGCTTGTCATTATACCCCATGCAATGCATTCGCAGGTTAGTGATATAAGTATTTTACGCCATATCAATCTTGGCAGGGACAAATCGCTCGACCCATCCTTTGTTTTTATTACAAATAGCGTAACCCCAGTTATTATTGCGACACCGGTATTGCTTTGCACAGCAGGGTTTATAAAAAAAGACAGTACATTAAAGCGAAATGCCTTTTATATTGGTGAAACGATGATTGTTTCTGCCTTTGTTTCCTCAGCATTAAAATACAGTGTTAAGCGCACACGTCCGTTTATTACTTATCCAGATTTGGAACCACAAACCCCAGCTGGCAGTTATTCCTTTCCTTCCGGACATACCTCTGCGGCTTTTGCTTTGGCTACATCTGCCACCATCACCTTTCCGAAATGGTATGTAACTGTACCTGCATTTGCATGGGCAGTTGCTGTAGGTTATTCCCGAATGGATTTGGGTGTACATTACCCAACAGATGTATTGGCAGGTGCAATTACAGGCAGTGGCTCAGCATATATTACCTATAAATTGAATAAATGGGTGAATAAAAAAAGAAAAACAAATAAAGTAAAAAGTTCAAACTAAAAAACCAAAATGTCAAAATCAAATTTTGAAAGAATGATGGAGCTGGCAAGCGAAACCTTTGCTGCTCATAACGACCCTAATCAATTAAATGTGGATGAACAGGTGATGGAACAACTGCAGCGTATCCATCCTTCTACCATTTCAGATTATGATGAAGGAGATGGTCCGGTTTGTTGGGTACTATTAATACCAACCACTACTGAATTAATGAAACAATTTGTAAGTGGAAATATTTCTGAAACAGAACTTTTAAATAATACACCATTTAATAACACATATCAATCCGTTTATTTATGCTCCTCCCTTGTTTTGCCCGAATGGAGAAGACAAGGAATAGCTCGTAAGGTGGTATACAGCGCCCTTCAAAACATACGAAAGCAACATCCCATTACTTCATTATTTGTGTGGAGCTTCTCTCCCGAAGGCAATCTGTTTGCCGAATCCATTGCTCGTCACGAAGGACTTCCTCTTTTCAAAAGAGATAAAAATTATGCAGATAAATGATTTTAAAAACAGAGTTCCCAAAAATATTATATATTTTTTTTTATTAACAAAATTCCCCTTTGAGTTATCTAGTTTATTTTATCACGATGTATAAAACATCAACAAAATAAGGGTATTCCCCTGCATTTTTAAATATTAGTAAAATTATGAATTGTCGAAAAGTGTGAAGAACATAATGAATTGTAGTATTGTTTTTTTTATATTTTTGTCTGCTCAATATTAATGAACAAAATAAAATGAACTTAAAACAACCAACCTTACTTTTGGAACGTATGCTGCCTTTTGGCGGTGTTATGAGGTGTTTGCTAGCTGTCGTATTTTTATTTTTGGGCACATCTGCTTTCAGCGAATCATTTAAATTCAACATTACTTTTATTGTAAAAAATGATACTACACCTCAAAAGGCTTTACCACTCACTGACTATTTGATTACTTATAAAGATAAAGATGCGAAAGAAAATGAATATGCGTTAATTAGAAGAGAAAAAGGATTCCGTTTGAATCTTGAATTCGACAAAGAATATACATTTATTTTCACCAAAGACGGCTACATTACCAAGTCGGTGATGATAGATACTAAAATACCAAATAAAAGAGAGAAAGAGAAATTCGAAAAGATGCTGTGCATTATTAATCTTGAAAAGTCTCCTCTTGAATTTTTTATTAAATATGCTAAACCCATTGAGAAAATATTTTATGACCCTGTAAAGGCTGATTTCGGTTTTGATCATTCCTATATGCTAACACCAATGGATGTAGAATTGATAAAGAAAAGAGACAAGCTATTTAATAAAGGTTGGTGGCAGTTGCATGACGGAAATTTTAAAGCCGCTAAAGAAACATTTTCGGAAATGTTGAAGAAAAACCCTAATGACATTGCCGCACTTTATTACCATGGAGAAGTAGCCTACAAGCTAAAAGACAATAAAACTGCTTGCTCCGATTGGAATGCGATTAAGGCATTAAAAAAAGATTATGCTGATGACCTTCTGAAAGAATACTGTAAAGATACTCATTAGCAAATTTACACATTCACTCACTTTTTAATTTTATTTAAACACAGGAATACTTCGCTGATCGGGGTCGGAATAGAAGGCCGAAATAGACATTACTCTCCAGCGTTTGGCTGCTTCCGCATTTAATTTATCCAGCAAAGGGTATTCGTCCGACAATACAACGGCATCATTCAAATCAATCTTATTTTCCGCAATGTAATCGGCATTGGGTTTTAAATTACCCATCGAAGCAAAAAACAAAAGATTAGCCATATCAGTATTTTTATCGGTAGAAAGTACTTTTACATTAAACCCGGCTGCCAGAAAAGTTTTGTAAACAGAGCGCATGGATTTGCCTATGCTTCCGTTTATATACCCCAGTCCGTTAACTATAATGGTTCCTTTAGGGTTAAGCATTCCTTTTAGTTCTTCCAGCGATTCTTCGGTAAACACATGATTGGGAGGGTCCTCACCTTTAAACATATCCAGCACTATCAGGTCGTATTTTTTTGTGCAAGTTCTTATATAATGTCTGGCATCGTCCACAGTAATTTGAACCCTGTCGGGAACATAAAAATAATGCCTTGCCACATAAGCTATGCGTTTGTCGAGTTCGCATACATCCACCGAAAATCCTTTTTTATCCAGTTGTCGGGCTATGCTCCCTCCGCCCAAACCCAGCAAAAGAGCTTTGGATGATTTAGGAAACGAGTCGATATAACTTTCAATTTTATACACATAGGCAAAGTACTTTTCTTCCTGTTGGGTTTCATCGGCCAAAGAATCGTACATGGATTGAGAAATACGGTTAACAAACAACCAGCGGTTTACTCCATCGGCTTTCGAAAGTTTACTAAAATGAGGATAATCCAGCACCAGCAGTTGCCCCAGCATCCCTTCTTGATTGTATACCACCTTTACTCCTGAAGAGTAAATGGTAGAGTTAACTGAAAAAGCCCAGAAGCAAAGCAAAAAAAAACCGATGCTTTTCATCATCTGCTTTTTCATTAATAAAACGATGCAGGGAATAATACCCAGCACTATGCCTGTAATAATTGAAGGAAGTGTGAGTCCGAAAGAAGGGATAATGTAAAACCCGAATAAAAAGGTGGCCAGAATTCCGCCAATGGTAGATATAGCATAAATAGCCCCCGACACTCTCCCCGATTCTTTTACATCATCGGTTATGGTGGAGATAATAAGCGGAGATACCATACCCATCATAAACACAGGAGGAAACAAAATACAAAAAGACGAAACGATAACCGAAGGGATAAGACTGTGCATACCAATGGCCCATAACACTATTTTGGAAGTAAAAGGCATCAGTACGGTAAATGCAGCTGCCATCAGCAGTACATAAAATAAGGTAAAGGGAGTTTTACGTTTGTATGATATGATTCCTCCTGTAAAATAACCTGCCGCCAAACCTCCCAGGGTAATAGCCAGCACTGTGGCCCATACATATAATGAAGAACCAAAATAAGGAGCAAGCATTTTGGCACCTAATAATTCGGCTGCCATTACAGAGGCTCCTTCTATAAAAGAAAGCAGGAAATAGAATTTTTTGTTTTTAAGGAATTGCACTTAATTTGTTTTGGAACATAATAAATGAACAAGCCGTGTGGACCCGATACCTATTCTAAACTACCGAAAAGAGCATTCATTTCTTTCATGCTGATTTTTTTGTAGTCGTCCGGAACTTGAAAAGTGGCATCATCCACCGGTTCTTTGGTAATCTTGGTGGCAACAAATTTCATCTCTATTCCAAATCGTTTTACCTGATATTGAAGTAAAACTCCGTCTATTGGAGCAAAAGGATTAGCGAAATTGAAATTTTGAATATTGATATCTTTAGTATAATAAATGTCGAAAGTTGAAGTCGAGTCTTCGTCCAGGTAGCTTACTTTAGCTTTTTTACATTTATAACCGGCTATCACTTTGGTTTCTTCGGTAGGGGTAATTTTTATTTTGTAATCGGCTATTTCTTTCTTCAGTTCGTTTTCGTTTTCCATGGTCCAGAATTTTTTGTTCAGCAACTTTACTACCTGAACCAGTGTTTTGGTTTCCGGATTGGAAATGTAAGATGTATTAAAAAGTCCCATTCCTGCATTTATCTCTACACAGGTTTTGTTATTCTTAAATTTGATTAGCATTTTGGAGGGAGCCATAGATGCCAGGGGATTGTTAACATCCACCACGCTTGCTGTATATTCTATACTTCCTTCTGATATAAATTTTTCATCCTTCTGATTACAACCCATCCAAGTCATAGAAATGGGAAGAATAAAAAGGCATGCAACTATTAGTTTCTTCATAAATTAGGTCTCACGTGTATTTTCTGAAAATACAAAAATGAAATGTATCGGTTAATTTTGGTCGATAAAGATAGTTAAATTTTTAAACGAACAACAAAAACTTTTATCAGCCTAAATTAGTACCCCAACGTTTTCATCATGGATTTATAACTTTGTTCTTTCGAAAACAGACGTGTGGTAATCTCTCCGTCCTCGTCAAGGTCAATAATAACGTGCTTTGGAGCCGGTATCAGGCAGTGTTGAATTCCGCCATATCCTCCCAGCGATTCCTGATAAGCTCCGGTATGGAAAAACCCTAAATAAAGAGGTTCTTTTTGTTTTTCGCTGGTATAAGGCATATACACCTGATTGGAATGCGACTCGGCATTATAGTAATCATCGCTGTCGCAAGTCAGTCCTCCAAGGTTCACACGGGTATATTCTTTGTCCCAGTTATTAATGGCCAGTAAAATGAATTTTTGCTTTATCCCCCATGTGTCGGGCAAAGTGGTGATAAACGAACTGTCAATCATATACCATAACTCGTTATCGTTTTGCTTTTTTATGTCCACTATCGAATACAAAGCAGCTCCGCTTTCTCCCACCGTAAAGCTTCCAAATTCGGTAAAGATATTGGGCTCCTGCACTCCTCTTTCTTCGCAAATGTTTTTAATTTTCTGGATAATCTCGTCTGCCATATAAGCATAATCGTAATTAAAGCCCAGGGAGGTTCGGATGGGAAACCCTCCTCCTATATCTAACGAGTCGAGCGAAGGACAAACTTTTTTCAAGTCGCAATACACATTGATGCATTTAGAAAGTTCCGACCAGTAATAAGTAGAATCTTTTATACCAGTATTTATAAAGAAATGAAGCATCTTCAGTTTACACTTCGAACTTTTTTTAACCACCGTATTGTAATAATCCAAAATGTCGGCATGACGTATACCTAAACGGGAAGTATAAAACTCAAATTTGGGTTCTTCGTCAGTAGCCACCCTTAACCCCACTTTGAATTGCTTCTTACAAAGTTTTTCCAACTGAGGAAGCTCGTTTTTGTTGTCCAGAATAGGAATGGAGTTAACAAATCCGGAATTGATTAAATCGCTGATGTATTTAATATAAAGCGGACGTTTGTAACCGTTATGTATAATATAAGTATCCTTTGTTATTTTGGCAGATGCGTGCAAAGCCTTTATTAACGGTATGTCGAAAGCCGAAGAAGTCTCTAAATGGATGTCGTTTTTCAAGGCTTCTTCCAGCACAAATGAAAAATGTGAGCTTTTGGTACAATAACAATATGTATATTTGCCCTTGTAATCGGCTTTTGCCATTGCCACGTTAAATAGTTTTTTGGCTTTTTGAATCTGAGCACTTATCTTGGGCAGATAAGATATTTTAAGCGGAGTACCGTACTTTTTGATTATTTCCATCAACGGAATATCATAAAAATAAAGTTCGTTCTCTTTTACTTCAAAACCTTCCTGAGGAAAATCAAAGGTTTGCTGTATTAAATCGCTGTATTTGCTATCCATTTTTTTAGTTGTTTTTTATAGATGATGATAAAGAATGATTCAACAAAAAATATTAAAACGTAAAATTTTGTACAAAGTAACTAACTTACATTGACATTTAATATACCAAGTAAGTAATTTAAATAAGAAAGTTATCAAACAATTGAAGAGAAATAAACAAAAGACATAACTATTAAAACAAATTATCAAATGAAAACGGTAAAATTTATAGAAGTAAAATCGGAAATAGGTGCCGGTACTAGAGGTGCCAGTATGGGTGTGGATGCTATTAAAATAGCCGCACTCGACTATGGAAGCAACATGTTTAAGCAAATAGATTCGGTAGAAATAAAAACCGAAAACCAATTGCTTTTTGAAGCAGCTAAACCACCTTATGCAAAACGTATCAGTGGTGTGTTGAGTATTTACGAACGTGTGGCTAATCAGGTTTCGCAAACATTAAAGAAAAATAATTTCCCTATTATCCTTGCCGGTGATCACAGTACAGCCGGTGGAACGATAGCTGGAATTAAAATGGCTTATCCTAAACAGAAACTTGGTGTAATCTGGATTGATGCACATGCCGATATGCACAGCCCTTACACTACTCCTACCGGAAACCTGCACGGTATGCCTATTGCTACTGCATTGGCCGAAGACAATGTGGCGAACAAAATGAACAAGCCCGATAAAGAAACGTTAGACCTTTGGACTAAGCTAAAAAAAGTAGGAGGCATTTCTCCAAAAATAACCTATGCTGATTTGGTATTGATTGGAGTGAGAGATGTGGAGCCTGAAGAAAGCTTTTTACTAAAGAAACACAAAGTTAAAATATTTACCACAGCCGAAGTAAAAAGAAACGGGGTGGAAAAAATAGCCCGCGACACCCTGGCTCACCTTAGCAAATGCGATTTGATTTATGTTTCGTTTGATGTAGACAGCATGGATTCTTCTATTTCTAAAGGAACAGGAACGCCAGTTAGAAATGGTATAACTGATAAAGAAGCCGGTAGTTTATGTGTAAGATTGGTGCAAAACCAAAAAGTATGTTGCTTCGAAATTTGCGAAGTAAATCCTACGCTAGACAAAGAAAACTTAATGGCTGAAAACACGTTTGAAATTTTACAAAAAGTAGTCAGCCAGCTTACTTATTAAAGGCTTACTCCTTTCTTCTCTTCTCCTTTTGAGAGAGGCGAACAGGTGATAAACTAAATAAAACAACTTTACAAAGGTAAATACTCTATCCCATTTCCTTGAGAGAAATGAAGGGCTGAATCTTAAATTGAATTATGAACATTGAACAAAAACTTACTGAAAAAACCATAGATGCTCTTAAGACACTTTATGGCGGTGAAGTAAATACAGTATCTTTCGAAAAAACCAATCCCGATTTTGCAGGCGATTACACCTTGGTGGTTTTTAATTTCCTTAAACTTTCAAAAAAGAAACCCGAAGATACCGCCCGAGAAATAGGCGAATACCTGAAATCAAACCTTTCGGAAATAGCCGATTTTAATGTGGTAAAAGGATTTCTGAACCTTGTTATTTCGGATGTTTACTGGCTCGATTATTTTAATTCATTACAAAGAAAAGAAAATTTTAACCAACCAATCCCTGCCAATGCTCCGGTAGTTATGGTAGAGTACTCCTCCCCTAACACTAACAAACCTCTGCATTTGGGCCATGTGCGTAACAATCTGCTTGGGTATTCGGTGGCCGAAATATTAAAAGCTGCCGGAAACAAGGTTATTAAAACCAATCTGGTAAACGACCGTGGGATTCATATCTGCAAATCGATGCTGGCTTGGCAAAAATGGGGCAATGGAGAAACGCCTGAATCGGCTAATATGAAAGGCGACCATTTGGTAGGTAAATATTACGTGCTTTTTGATAAACATTACAAAGCAGAAGTAGCTCACCTGATAACAAAAAACTACAGCGAAGAAGATGCGGAGAAAAAAGCTCCTCTGATGCTCGAAATAAAAGAAATGCTACTGAAATGGGAACAAGGCGACAAAGCAGTAAGAGCTCTTTGGGAAATGATGAACGGATGGGTGTACAAAGGTTTTGAGAAAACGTATGCCATAATGGGAGTTAACTTCGACAGCACTTATTACGAAAGCAATACCTATGTGTTAGGAAAAGAAATTATTGATGATGGTTTGGCAAAAGGCGTGTTTAAAACCCGTGCCGATAAATCGGTTTTTATAGACCTAACTCCTGACGGACTGGATGAAAAAACACTGCTTCGTGGTGATGGTACTTCAGTTTACATTACTCAAGATTTAGGAACTGCTCTTAAACGTCAGCAGGAAGTTAACTTTGATAAGTTAATTTACACAGTGGGCAACGAACAGGATTACCACTTTAAAGTATTATTTCTAATTTTAAACAAACTTGGTTACATCTGGTCAAAAGGCTTACATCACTTATCTTATGGTATGGTGGAACTGCCCGAGGGTAAAATGAAATCAAGAGAAGGGACAGTGGTTGATGCCGATGATCTGATGGACGAAATGATTGCCACAGCTGCTGCTACTACTGAAGAATTGGGAAAAGTAAACGATTTGACAGAAACCGAAAAATCGGAATTGCATAAGATAATTGGATTAGGTGCTCTTAAATATTTTATTTTGAAAGTAGACCCGAAGAAGAAAATGCTTTTCAATCCGGCAGAGTCGATAGATTTTAACGGTAATACAGCACCTTTTATAATGTTCAATTATGTGCGTATTCGTTCGATGATAGCTAAAGCTACTTCGGCAGATGCCACCTGGCAAAATACAGCAAACACTAATTTTGCTGCCTCTTGTCTATTACCCAAAGAAAAGGAATTGATTAGTAAACTGCACAGTGTGGATGCTATCATTCAGCAGGCAGCTGCTGAGTTTAGTCCGGCTCTGATAGCTAACTTTACTTACGATTTGGCTAAAGAATACAGTCAGTATTACCACGACACCCCCATATTAAAAGAAGAGCATAACGAAATTAAATTTTTCCGTTTGCACTTATCCAAGTCAGTTGGATTGGTTATAAAAGAGCTAATGAACTTACTCGGAATTATTGTTCCTGATAAAATGTAAGCAGATAAGTCCATACCTAAGAGACATATCAGTTTACCTATTTAAAAGTGTTCCAATTCTTGTGTTCATATTTAACAAAATAAAAAACTTCACAAGAGTAAAACACAGTAAAATTAGTCAACCAATTTATGACATGTGTTATCTATAAAAAAAGTAAACCTCCGAAAACTTTTTTCGGAGGTTTACTTTTTTTATTAAAATGTTGCGAAACGCCACCTAATTGCTTACATTAGCGAAACACGCTCATATCTTTGCAAAATTATTAATTTTAACAAACAATAGACACAAAAATACAAACGTAAAAAGAAAACACGCTAGACAAGTTAATTAACTATGTTGTGCGCGAGGAATCACGTTTGTGTTTTTTCTTT
>CAIYIS010000028.1 GCA_903926385.1 uncultured Bacteroidota bacterium | reverse complement strand
AGGATGTGAATCTTGGATTACCGTTCGCCTTTCTTGGATTACCGTCTTCCTTTCTTGGATTACCGTTCGCCTTTCTTGGATTACCGTCTTCCTTTCTTGGATTACCGTCTTCCTTTCTTAGATTACCGTCTTCCTTTCTTGGATTACCGTCTTCCTTTCCAAGATTAGCGTCCTCCCCAATCCAAAATCCAAAACCCGAGATTTCCTTTCCCTCCCCCCAATTTTAAATCTGAAATTTAAACCTTTAATCAGTGAATCTGTGGCTAACTTTCTGGCCTCTCAATTTGAAATCTGAAATTCTCCCCTTTCTTTTCATTCTACAATTCTACAAATCTTAAACTCTAAAATTTCCTACCCCGCCCCTCAATTTGAAATCTGAAATCTGAAATTCTCCCCTTTCTTTTCATTCTGAAATTCTACAACCCTAAAATTCTAAAATTTAATCAGTGAATCTTTGGCTAACTTTCCCGCCCCTCAATTTGAAATGTGAAATCTGAAATTCTCCCCTCAATCTGAAATTTGAAATTTTCACCCCAAATTGAACATTTTTCGATAACAAAACCTCGGTTAATTAAAAATTAGTAGATTTGCCGTCCCAAATTTAAAATCATTGGAAGAAAAGAAAGTTCTGATGATAAAATGAACTAAAAAATTATTGCAACATGGCAGATCAGAAAATTATTGACTTATTAGGCTCAAGTGCCGACAGTCTGTTAAATCACGAGTGTAAAACGATAACGAAGGATCAGATTCATCATCCGGGAAAGGATTTTGTATCGCGCATTTTTACGGATACGAACAGAAATAATCAGGTGATGCGTAGCCTTCAGCAATTGTATAATCATGGAAATTTGAAGGGAAGAGGGTATATGAGCATATTGCCGGTAGACCAGGGAGTGGAACATAGTGCAGGAGCATCGTTTGCGCCTAACCCTATGTATTTTGATTCGGAAAACATAGTGAAACTGGCTATAGCCGGAGGATGTAATGCGGTGGCGTCTACTTACGGGGTGTTGGCTTCGGTGTCGCGCAAATACGCACATAAAATTCCGTTTATTGTAAAAATTAATCATAATGAGTTTTTGACTTACCCTGATAAGTTTGACCAGATAATGTTCGGAACGGTAGAAAATGCCTGGAATATGGGAGCTGTGGCTGTGGGAGCAACTATTTATTTTGGTTCTCCGGAGTCGTCACGTCAGATAGTGGAGGTGGCAAAAGCATTCGACCGTGCTCACGAACTGGGTATGGCCACAGTGCTTTGGTGTTACACGCGCAACAATGCGTTTAAAAAAGATGGGGTGGATTATAATACGGCTACTGATTTGTCGTCACAGGCCAATCATTTAGGGGTAACTATTCAGGCGGATATTATTAAACAAAAATTGTCGGATAAAAACGGAGGATACAATGCTCTTAAATTTGGAAAAACACATCCTAAAGTGTATTCGGAGCTATCGACAGACCATCCTATCGATTTGTGCCGTTATCAGGTGGCCAATTGCTACATGGGCCGTTTCGGGTTGATTAACTCGGGAGGAGAATCGAAAGGAGCAAGCGATTTGGCCGAAGCTGTAGCAACTGCAGTGATTAACAAACGTGCGGGAGGTCAGGGTTTGATTTCGGGACGTAAGGCATTTCAAAAACCATTTAAAGAAGGAGTAGAATTATTAAATACTATTCAGGAAGTGTATCTGGATAAAACGATAACGATAGCGTAAAAGAAATTTTAGAATTTTAGATTTGTAGAATTTTAGAATAATATAAAGTTTTAAATTATTATTGATAAAATAGTTTTTAATTCTGAAACTCTAAAATTAGTTCAATGTTCATTCTAAAATTCTAAAATTAAACAAATCAAAAATTGAAAGAATGAGCTGGTTTAAAAGAATAAAAGAAGGTATAACTACATCTACCAAGGAGAAAAAAGAAACTCCTGAGGGATTGTGGTACAAATGTCCTTCGTGCAAAAAAATAACGCATACCAATGAGCTTGTTCAAAACAAGTATGTTTGTCCTCATTGCGATTACCATTCAAAAATAGGTTCTGCAGAGTATTTTGAAATCATTTTCGACAACAATGAGTTTGTGGAATTGAATCCAAACATAGTAGCAGCTGACCCACTTAATTTTACGGATACTAAAAAGTACACCGACCGACTGGTGGATACGGTAAAGAAAACCAAACTGAAAGATGCTATTCGCACTGCTCATGGCAAAGTGGATGGAGAAGACTTGGTGGTAGCTTGTATGGACTTTACATTTATTGGAGGTTCGATGGGAGCTGTGGTAGGCGAAAAAATATCGAGAGCTATTGATTATTCGCTAAAACACCGAGTACCATTGATGATTATTTCTAAATCGGGCGGAGCGCGAATGATGGAAGCTGCCTTTTCGTTGATGCAAATGGCTAAAACTTCAGCTAAGTTATCGTTGATGAACGAGGCTAAGATACCGTATATTTCATTCCTTACCGACCCAACCACAGGAGGGGTAACCGCATCGTTTGCCATGCTAGGCGATTTGAACATAGCCGAACCGGGAGCATTGATAGGTTTTGCCGGCCCGAGAGTGGTAAAAGAAACGATAGGGAAAGATTTACCAAAAGGGTTTCAGACATCGGAATTTGTGCTCGAACATGGCTTTTTGGATAAAATAATAAACCGAAAAGATTTGAAAGCTACCTTATCACAATTGTTGAAAATGTTTAAAAACTAAAATAATTGGTTGTGGTTTCAAAAATATATTTATCTTTGCAGTGCTAAAAAATAAAAACAAAACAAATAATACAATGTATTTAACATCAGAAATTAAAAAAGACATTTTTAAAAAACACGGTAAAACTGAAACAAACACAGGTTCGGCAGAAGGACAAATTGCTCTTTTTTCTCACCGTATCAGTCACCTTACCGGTCATTTACAAACCAACAAAAAAGATTTCGGTACTCAAAAAGCACTAATCAACTTGGTTTCTAAAAGACGTAGATTATTAGATTATTTAAAATCTAATGATATTGCAAGATATCGTGCCATAGTTAAAACACTTGAGTTAAGAAAATAATCTTAATGATTAAATAAATATTACGAAAAGGCATTCCGAGCAATCGGGATGCTTTTTGTATTTAAGATAGTAAGAGGTAAAAAAAAATAAATAAAAACAAAAAAGATGTCACAAATAGGAATCACACACAGTTTTAAATTAGCGGATGGTCGCGAAATATCATTAGAAACAGGAAAATTAGCGAAACAAGCAGACGGTTCGGTAGTAGTAAAAATGGGAGATACCATGTTGCTGGCAACAGTAGTATCTAATAAAGATGCAAAAGAAGGAACAGACTTCTTGCCTTTATCAGTAGATTATCAAGAAAAATTTGCTTCGGCAGGTCGTTTTCCGGGCGGTTTCTTTAAAAGAGAAGCACGTTTATCAGATTACGAAATATTAATCAGCCGTTTGGTTGACCGCGCACTTCGTCCATTATTTCCGGACGATTATCACGCAGATACACAAGTATTGATTTCTCTTATTTCAGGAGATAAAAACAATATGCCTGACGCATTAGCTTGTTTGGCTATTTCGGCAGCTATCACCATTTCTGATATTCCGTTTAACGGGCCTGTGTCGGAAGTAAGAGTGAGCAAACTGGATGGTAAATTACTTGTTAACCCTACAGTAGGTGAAATGGAGAAATCGTCATTAGATATGATTGTTGCAGCCAATGCAAAAGATATCATGATGGTGGAAGGGGAGATGAAAGAAATTTCGGAAGCCGAAATGCTGGAAGCTATTAAATGTGCTCATGAGGCTATCCGTTTACAGATTACTGCTATTAATGAATTTAAAGCAAAAGTAGAAGCTGTAAAAGGACCGATTGTAAAACGTGAATATTGCCACGAAACAAACGACCCTATTTTAAAAGAAAGAGTTTACAAAGCAACTTACGACAAAGTGTATGCAGTAGCAAAACTTCAAAATCCGAATAAAAAAGAACGTGCAGCAGCTTTCAAAGCTGTATTAAATGAGTTTATTGAATCTATTCCTTCTGAAGAAAAAGGAGTAGGATTTGAAGGCTTGGTAAAAAAATATTACCACGAAGTGGAATTTGATGCTGTTCGTGCATTTGTATTGGATACTAAATTCCGTTTGGATGGACGTAAAACCAATCAAATTCGCCCAATCTGGAGCGAAATAGGTTATTTGCCTTCGGCACATGGTTCTTCTATTTTTACAAGAGGAGAAACTCAATCGTTAACTTCGGTTACATTGGGAACTAAAATGGATTTACAATCTATTGACAGAGCATTGTACCAAGGACAAAACAACTTTATGTTGCATTATAATTTCCCTGCTTTTTCAACAGGTGAAGTAAAACCTAACCGCGGACCGGGAAGAAGAGAAATAGGACATGGTAACCTTGCCGAAAGAGCATTAAAACAAGTTATCAATGCTGAAAATCCATACACTGTTCGTGTTGTTTCCGATATTCTTGAATCGAATGGTTCGTCTTCAATGGCTACCGTTTGTGCAGGAACATTGGCATTGATGGATGCAGGAGTTAAAATCAACAAACCTGTTTCGGGTATTGCAATGGGAATGATTACTGATGATAAAGGAAATTACGCTATCTTATCTGATATCTTAGGAGATGAGGATCATTTGGGTGATATGGACTTTAAAGTAACCGGAACAAAAGATGGTATTACTGCTTGTCAGATGGACTTAAAAGTGGATGGTTTGCCTTACGAAGTAATGGCAGAAGCATTGGAGCAAGCTAAACAAGGTCGTTTACACATTTTGGGTGAAATGGCAAAAACAATTACCGAAACACGTCCTGATTATAAAGAGCACGCACCACGTATTGTGAAGATGGTTATTCCTAAAGAATTCATTGGAGCAATCATAGGGCCTGGAGGAAAAATTATTCAGGAAATGCAACGTGAAACAGGTGCTGTTATCGTTATCGAAGAAAAAGACGGAATGGGACATATTGACATTGTTGCGGTAGATAAAGCAAAAATTGATGCAGTTTTAGCTAAAATCAAAGGCATTGTAGCAACTCCTGAAGTAGGGGAGGTGTATGATGGAAAAGTGAAATCGATTATGGCTTTTGGTGCTTTTGTTGAGTTTATGCCAGGCAAAGATGGTTTGCTTCACATATCGGAAGTTGAACACCGCAGATTAGAATCTATGGATGGTGTGTTGAAAGAAGGAGACAAAATACAAGTGAAGTTAATTGGTATAGATCCTAAAACAGGTAAATTCAAATTATCTCGCAAAGTGTTATTGCCAAAACCAGAACAGGCAAATGCATAGTTAGCATTCTAACATCGTTTAAACAAAAACGCCCTGCAATATCTATTGCAGGGCGTTTTTTATTTAATTACATATTTGAAATAGTATTGCAAAAAAAAGAGCCCGCTTCGATAACTCGTTGCGGACTCTAATTAAACCTAAAAAGAAGCCCGGCACTCCTACCGGACTTCTACACTCCATGAAAACAACTAAATCACTTTCGAAATTTAGTGATACAAATGTATAACAAAATTTAATGGAAAAATCAAATTTTAGACTTACAATTAATTTGAATAGATAAAATGGCAAATTTCTATTCTATACTCCTAAAATCATCCTAAAAAGAAAAATCCTGCTTCGATTACTCGTTGCAGGACTCTTCTTAAACCCAAAAAGAAGCCCGGCACTCCTACCGGACTTCTACACTCCATGAAAACAACTAAATCACTTTCGAAATTTAGACAATGCAAATGTATAACAAATATTTATTGAAAAATCAAATTTTAGACTTAGTGAATTTTAGCTTCGATAAACTGAAAAAAATAACAAATATTTGTCCGAAAAACACATCGCGGATAGGTAAGTATTTGACTAGAAATTCGGTTTAAGTAAATATTTCGAGTAAAATTCGTTGATAATTGCAACTGCATCATCAGCGGTATCCACTATTTTAAACAGATTCAGGTCAACTTCGCTGATATTATGTTCTTCGCAAAGCATGGTGTCTTTAACCCATGTCATCAATCCTTCCCAATACTTTTTGCCCACTAGTACAATTGGGAAATGAGCAACCTTGTTGGTTTGGATGAGTGTTATTGCTTCGAATAATTCATCTAGTGTGCCAAATCCACCAGGCATGGCAATAAAACCTTGAGAGTACTTTAAAAATATGGTTTTGCGAACAAAGAAATAATCGAAGAAGATGCCTTTGTCACTATCGATAAAAGAATTTGAACTCTGCTCAAAAGGCAAGCGAATGTTTAATCCTACTGATTTACCACCTCCGGCTTTAGCGCCTTTGTTGGCTGCTTCCATAATACCGGGGCCACCGCCTGTAATTACTCCGTATCCTTCGCGTGTTAGTTTAAAAGCTATTTCTTCTGCAAGTTTATAATAACGATTGTTCATTTTGGTTCGTGCCGAACCGAATACCGATACACATGGCCCAATACGGCTCATCTTTTCGAATCCTTCCACAAACTCACTCATTATTTTAAAAATCTGCCAAGAATCGGATGCCTTAATATCATTCCAATCTTTTGCTTCAAATACTTTTCTTATTTTGTCTTCTTCTTCCTGATCTGTCATTTAATTTGTTGTTGGTTTTTTTATTCAGAGAATTTTTACGAATGTACAAATTCTCTGTTTCTTCATTTCATTTTTGTTTAATTCTTTAATTCTTCTTTTAAAAACTTTGCTGTGTAGGAGATTTTATTTTTAATAATTTCTTCTGGTGTGCCTTCGCAAAGTATGGTTCCACCTGCATTTCCGCCTTCAAGTCCCAAATCGATAATATGATCGGCTAATTTAATGATGTCCATATTGTGTTCAATCACCAATACCGTATTGCCGCTGTCGACAAGTTTATTCAGCACTTCAAGTAATATTCGAATATCTTCGAAATGCAATCCTGTGGTAGGTTCGTCTAATATATAAAAAGTGTTTCCTGTATCTTTCTTTGATAATTCTGTTGCCAGTTTCACTCGCTGAGCTTCACCACCCGATAATGTTGTGCTTTGTTGTCCAAGTGTGATGTAACCGAGCCCAACCTCGTGAAGAGCTTTTATTTTTTGAACAATAGAAGGGATGTTTTCAAAGAACTGGACAGCTACATCAATTGTCATATTGAGCACATCAGAAATGGATTTGCCTTTATACCGAATTTCCAGCGTTTCCTTGTTATATCTTTTGCCATTGCAGGTTTCGCAGTTTACATACACATCGGGAAGGAAATTCATCTCGATAGTGCGCAACCCTGCACCTAAACAAGTGTTGCAACGCCCTCCTGAAACATTGAAAGAAAATCTGCCCGGTTTGTATCCTCTTATTTTTGCTTCAGGAATCATAGCAAAAAGATTACGAATTTCTGAAAACACATTAGTGTAAGTTGCCGGATTGCTTCTTGGTGTACGTCCTATAGGCGACTGGTCTATTTCAATAACTTTATCAATATGCTCCAGCCCGAGGATAGAAGTATGAGGCATTGGCTTTTTTTCTGCTCGATAGAAATACTTATTTAAAATAGGATAGAGTGTTTCGTTAATCAATGTTGATTTACCACTTCCGGAAACACCGGTAACGCAGATAAATTTTCCTAAAGGAAACTTGACAGAAATGTTTTTTAAATTATTGCCGGATGCTCCATTCAGAGTTAGAAATTTTCCTGTACCTTTTCTTCGTGCTGCAGGTAATTCAATTCCCTTAATTCCGTTAATATAATCTGATGTGAGTGTATGGAATTTTAAAATCTCCTGAGGAGTGCCTTCAGCAATTATCTTTCCTCCGTGAATTCCGGCTGCCGGGCCAATATCAATAACATGGTCAGCTGCAAGAATCATTTCTTTATCATGTTCCACCACTATTACCGAGTTACCTATGTCTCTCAGGTTTTTCAGTGCTTTTATCAGCCTTACGTTATCGCGCTGATGAAGCCCAATACTTGGTTCGTCAAGAATATAAAGCACTCCCACTAATTGCGAACCTATTTGTGTAGCAAGTCGGATACGCTGAGCTTCCCCTCCTGAGAGGCTTTTAGAAGGTCGGTTTAGATTCAGGTAGCTTAATCCAACATCAAGAAGAAATTGTAATCGGGTTCTGATTTCTTTTAAAACTTCTTTTGCAATAATATTCTGTTTTGCATCTAATCTCGATTCGATGGTAATGAACCAGTCGAACAATTCAGCAATACCCATGTTAGATAGTTCTGCAATGTTTTTGTGATCAATCTTAAAAAACAAAGATTCCTTTTTCAAACGGTTTCCTTCGCATTTAGGGCAAGGAATTTTATTCATAAACCCTTGCACCCATTTTTCGATGGTTGGAGAACTTTGTTCATCATTCTGTTTAACGATATGATTTGCTATTCCGTCAAAGGCTATACTGTAGCTCGATGCCGAAGTATCGCTGAATTGTCTTATTTTAAATACTTCGTCCGAACCAAAAAGCAGAACATTCATGGCTTCCTCCGAAATATTGCTTACAGGAGTATCAAGTGTAAAATCTAATTTGTGCCCTATAGCTTCGAGTTGTTTAAATATCCAGGTTCCTTTGTTAGGCCCAATGGGAGCAATTGCTCCTTTATTGATAGATAAATTTCTGTTGGGAATAATCTTGTTGATATCCACTTCCGAAATAGAACCAAGTCCGTTACAACGCGGGCACGCGCCATAAGGAGAGTTAAA
Organism: uncultured Bacteroidota bacterium; assembly: GCA_903926385.1. Lineage (GTDB taxonomy): Bacteria > Bacteroidota > Bacteroidia > 2-12-FULL-35-15 > 2-12-FULL-35-15 > 2-12-FULL-35-15. Next base: position 14,754 of record CAIYIS010000028.1, on the reverse strand, counting down.
GGAAAATAAATTGGGTTGAGGTTCGTCATAAGAAATACCGGTACTTGGGCACATCAGGTGACGGCTGAAATAACTGACTTTTCCATATTCGTCATCAAAGGTTCCTGACTGAAACGGCTGCACCATTATAATACCTTTTCCTTGTTTCATGGCTAGTTGCATGCTCTCGTTAATTCGCTGACGAGCTTCTGCATTTACCTCCAAACGGTCTATCACAATTTCTATATCATGAACCTTGTACCGGTCCACTTGATAGTGTTTGCTCAATTCCATCACTTCCCCATCCACGCGAACGCGTGTGTATCCCCATTTCCTTATTTGCTCGAAAAGTTCTCTATAATGTCCTTTTCTGCCTTTAACCACAGGAGCGAGCAAAATTATTTTTTGACCTGTAAATCTTTCTAGAAGTAAATTTATAATCTGGTCGTCAGAATAACGAACCATTTTTTCTCCGGTGTTGTATGAATAAGCATTAGATGAACGAGCATACAGCAAACGAAGAAAGTCGTAAATCTCAGTAATGGTGCCGACAGTAGAACGAGGGTTTTTGTTCACCGTTTTTTGTTCAATAGAAATTACGGGACTTAGTCCGGTAATTTTATCCACATCGGGTCTTTCCATATTGCCCAAAAACTGCCTTGCATAAGCCGAAAAACTCTCTATATATCTTCTTTGTCCTTCTGCATAAATGGTGTCAAAAGCCAGAGAGGATTTTCCGCTTCCGCTCAAACCAGTTATCACTACCAGTTTATTGCGCGGAATAATTACATCCACATTTTTTAAGTTGTGAACCCGGGCTCCTATTACTTCAAGAAAATCTATTTCACTAATTGTTGATTTGCTCATGGGTTTATTCGTTCATTCATAGTGTAGTTTCAACTTATCATTTCACTCCAGCTACTTGACTTGTATTTTAAAAGTTTGCAAAGATAATCATCTATGCGAAGTAGAACAAAAGGGAAGTGCAAAAGAGTTAGAAAGGGAAATGAATACTAAAATGAAAAGTTGATGGATGGTTAAACGAATAATTTTTGTTCGTTGATGTAATGAAGTCCTTTTTATGAAAGTAGGAGTGTTGATTACTCTTTATTTTTAAACTGCAGCAACCATTCTACTGCACTTTCAACATCCACAAAAAGTTTGGTAGGTCTAACTGGAGTATTTATTTTCATATAGAAATTTCCGACAATTTTAAAGGCAATACTATCACCTACTAAGGCATCTGCTAAAGTGTAATTATGACTGGCAATGTATTTATTAACTTCTTTACTAAATGTGTTAAACATCCCATAAATAACGAGCAGGGGATATGGTTTATTATTGCATACTTTTAAAATTCCTGCGACTAATTGCTTTGCATCTTCCAATTCACAATCAAAATTATCAGCAAAATGAATTTGTACTATATCATCTGAACGCAGAAATATGGTGTAATAATTTGTCTGAATTATTTCTGATATGGCAAGTTCTGTGTACAAGGGGTATTTGTTTTCCACTGTAATTATTGTTTGCTTTAAAAATTAAAAAACTACAAATTGAATTAGACAATAATACGAAAAATGGATTAAAATAAACCAATTCAATAAACTCAATTTTGGTTATCCTGATTACGAAATGCAAAGATAAACCATTTTAATATACAAAAATAAAAAAACGTGATTTGTGTCACGTTTGGATTAAATTGTAGTGAATTTGATTAGAATATTACCATTTCTTTAAACAAAATTTAAAAAGAAGATTTTATTGATGGAAACTTAGACATCTTTTCGTTTTTGTCAACTTTCTGTTTTGAAAAATCTAATACGAAACCTCATTAAACGATATGTTTACAGTTATATACAATGCATAATATTTCAATTTTAAAAGAGGCTAGCACTTTTCAAAACCCTAAACAGGTGCGTCACTTTTAAATCGGGGTTATTCGATTTTTATGCAATAATTTATCTTTTGCATGTATCCTTAACCTTTTTAGTTTAGAACAAAAAAATGAGAAGTTTGGAGAGCGAGCTTACAAATTCAGGCTATTTGTTACAGCACAAGCATAGATTCCGGCTGTTTCGGTGCGTAGTCTAGAATGGCCTAAACCTATTTCTTTGAATCCATTGCTCTTTGCAAGATTAACTTCTTCAATAGTAAAATCACCTTCGGGCCCTATAAGTATTAATGCGTTGTTGGAAGAGCGGTAAATTGTCTTCAATTGGGGAAGTGGAGCTGTTTGGCAATGCGCAATATATTTTTCACCTTTAAATTCACGGGTTCGTTCAACGAAGTTTTTAAAGTCTTCCATTTCGTTAATTTTGGGAATGTAAGCTTTAATACTTTGCTTTATGGCCGAAATACAGACCTTTTGAATGCGCTCGATTTTTACAACTTTCCGTTCGCTGTTTGCACAGTTGATCAGCGAAAGTTCGTCTATTCCCATTTCGGTTGCCTTTTCAACAAACCATTCTAGCCTGTCCATATTTTTGGTAGGAGCTATGGCGATATGGAGATGCCAGTTTCTTATGTCTTTATCTTTTTCAGTGTTGATAATCATAACTGTGCAATGTCTGGCATCAGCCTGAGTTATTTCTGCAACATAATACCCTCCTTTTCCGTCAATAAGATGTATGGTTTCTCCTTCTTTCAGACGAAGCACACGCACACAGTGTTTACTTTCCTCTTCGTTTAAAGTATAGGTTTCGGAATTAATGTCGGGGGTATAAAATATGTGCATGGTAATGCGTAATGAAACTCTCCATAGGGGAGTTAGGATACTAAAATTTTTTAAGGTGGAAAAGATTTCAATGTTCATCCCCTCTCAAAAGGGAGAGGAGATGACAATGAAAGAACTGTTATGCGTTCACAGTAGCTTTGGGAGCTGCTGCCATTATTTCTTCGTTGGCTGCGCTTGCATACTGTTCGAAGTTTTTAACAAATGCTAGAGCTAATTTATCAGCAGTGGCATCATATCCTTTTTTATCTGCCCAAGTTGTACGAGGATTTAGAATTTCAACAGGTACATTAGGACAAGCTGTTGGCATGTCTAATCCGAATATTGGTAATTTCTCAAATTTTACTTTTTCAAGTTCTCCGTTTAAAGCAGCGGTAATCATAGCTCTTGTGTAAGATAATTTCATACGACTTCCTACTCCGAAAGAACCTCCACTCCAACCTGTGTTTACAAGCCAAACGTTTACTTTATTTTCTTTTAATTTTTTACCCAATAACTCAGCATATTTTGTAGGGTGCAATGGCAAAAATACTTTTCCAAAACAAGCTGAAAAGGTTAATGTAGGTTCTGTAATTCCCATTTCAGTACCAGCCACTTTTGCTGTGTATCCCGAAATGAAGTGATACATGGCCTGTCCTGTGGTTAACTTAGAGATTGGAGGCAGAACACCATAAGCATCACAAGTAAGGAAGAAAATGTTTTGAGGAATATTTCCTACTGAAGGTTCTACTGCATTTTTGATGTGATGTATTGGGTAACTCACACGCGTATTTTCCGTTTTGTTGATATTTGCATAATCAACATTACAAGTGTTTTCGTAATATTCAATATTCTCCAAAAGAGCTCCGAATTTTACTGCATCAAAAATGTCTGGTTCTTTTTCTTTAGTTAAATCAACACATTTTGCATAGCAGCCACCTTCAAAATTAAATACTCCTTTATCACTCCATCCATGCTCATCATCTCCAATTAGCCCTCTGTTTGGGTCGGCTGATAAGGTGGTTTTTCCTGTTCCCGAAAGTCCGAAGAAAATAGCAGTGTCACCGTCTTTTCCTATGTTAGCAGAGCAGTGCATAGAAAGAACACCTTTTTCGTGTGGTAAAATATAATTTAGTAATGTGAAAATTCCTTTTTTAATTTCACCTGTATAAGCCGACCCTCCGATTAGGATAATCTTTCTAGTCATGTTTAAAATAGTGAAGTTATGCTGGCGAGTTCCATCCACTTCAGGGTCTGCTTTAAAGCCAGGAGCACAAATGATAGTCCATTCTGGAGCAAAATCCATGATTTCGTCTTTTGTTGGGCGTAAGAACAAATTGTTTGCGAATAGGTTTGACCAAGGATACTCCGTTACAACGCGAATGTTCAGACGATAAGTTGGATCAGCGCATGCGTAAGAATCGCGAACATAGATTTCCTTACCTGATAAATAAGCGGTAACACGGTTATATAATGCATCAAATTTGTACGATTCGAACTTGAAATTTACATCGCCCCACCAAATTGAATCTTTTGTTTTTTCATCAAGCACAGTAAATTTGTCTTTAGGTGAACGACCAGTAAATTCACCTGTATCAACAGCTAATGCTCCGGTATCTGTAAGCATTCCTTCTCCGTTAACAATTGTTTCTTCAACAAGTTCAGCAGCATTTAAATTCCAATAAGCTGCTGCAACATTTCCTAAGCCTAAACTTGCTACAGTTGCATTTTTGGCTTTAATTCCAAATTCATTCATATTATCTGTTTTTAAAGTAAATGTTAATTAAAAAATATTTTTCAAAATTAATAATTTTTGACATACCACGGTGTTTTTATTTCCTGCAATATATCAGACTTGTTACTTGTTAAAAGTTAGAAAGTGCAAGCTAAGGTGTTGATAGCAGGGCTTCATGTGACAGGACTAAAAACGGTTTAATCCCGAAATTGTTAATAAAATCTCGAAAGCATTTAAGTTTGTTGATTTTAATTTCAAGGTATTCCTAAACTAATTTCTAGAGTGCTTAATGGAAGCAAATGCTAAAAGTAACCAACCCGTAATGAAAAATAAGCCGCCTATAGGTGTGATTGGTCCTAACCAGTGAACATCACTTAATCCGATTAAACTAGCTGTTGAAAGCAAATAAACGGAACCGGAAAAAAGTACTATTCCAATCATAAAACAATAACCGGCTTTTGGCAATAAGTTGTTCTTAATTTTTTCAGTTAACAAAGCCACTGCGATCAATGCAATACTATGATACATCTGATATCTGGCTGCGGTTTCAAATGCCTGTAAATTGTCCTGAGTTAGCACTCCTGCTGCTACCTTTGTTTTAAGAAAGTGTGCTCCCAGAGCACCCAGAGCAACTGCTATTGCTCCCGAAAATCCACTGTAAACTAAGAATCGTTTTTGCATAATAGTTATGTTAATTATAAGTTAAATCTATTGGTTCCAAATTTTCCAAGCTTCTTCGGCTTGCTGATGGAGCATGGATAATCCATTTACCACCGATGCTCCTTGTTCTTTTCCTTTTTTTAGGAATTCTGTCTCGGCAGGGTTATATACAAGGTCGTAAAGAAGGTGTCCGGCTGATATTGCCTGATACGGTATAGCAGGTGCAAGTTCAGAGTTCGGAAACATACCCACAGGACTCGTATTAATAATAAGCTTAAATGCCCTGATTACATTCTCATTTATTTTATCGTAAGAAAAAGTGCGACCAGAGTTATTTATATTTTCTTTGGTTTTATCTCTCGTTACGTAGTAGCAATCTATTCCAATATTTTTAAGCACGTAACTTACCGCTTTTGATGCCCCACCTGTCCCTAATATTAAGGCTCGTTCGTGCTGACTTTCGAGAAAAGGTTTAATTGACTGCTGAAACCCGAACACATCCGTGTTATACCCGATAAGTTCAGGTTCTTCGTTGTTGCTTCTTATTATTTGAATGCAATTCACTGCTCCCACCGCATCAGCAGTTGAGTGTAATCGGTTCAAAAAAGGAATAACACTTTCTTTATACGGAATAGTTACACTTAGACCAGTCAATGATGGGTTTTCCTTAATCAAGTATGTTAATTCCTGAATAGTGTCAAGCGAAAACAATTCGAATGTGCAATTTTCTATCCCTTCCTTCTCAAATTTTTCTGTGAAATACTTTTTTGAAAAAGAATGGGTGAGAGGTTTGCCAATCAGTCCGTATAACTTATTTTTTTTCAACTTTTGTTTTTATTACTTGTTTCGACTTGTTTTCTTTTTCAGCCAAAGTCTGTTTTTCGTTTTCCAGTTTTATATTGTAACGAATGTCTCTCCAATATTCGGCCCCATAGCTCACCAGAATTTCCGAACCTGCTTTAATATTTTTTTCGGCCTTTATCCATCCTCTCCATTTCCAAATTTCGTAAACACAGTTGTTGCGTATTCCCTCCACTTTGGTCAGTCCTTTGGCATCGTTAGCATATCTTGCCAAAGCTTCCGGAGTTTTAAACGCATCAATAAATTTGTTTTTACTTATTTCGAAAATATATCCATACTCATTTCTTTCAGCACGTCTATCGCATTCCGCATTGGTAATTATCTCACCGAGGTATTCAACTATTCGTTCTCCTTTTTTGATGTCTTTAAGGGTGAATAAGCCTTTCCCCGCATTGGGTATAGTAGATTCTTTTACGATTAAGTGTTCGTTCATATTTTTTAGTTCATTAACTGGTCTAGTGCAACATCCACAGGGGTAGCTGTTGGGAAAAAAGATATTAATTTTTGAAGCACACCGTCCACAACCGAGTCAGGGCAAGAGGCTCCGCTGGTGAGTATAATGTCTACAGGATTTTTATTGGGTAAATAATCGGATGACACTAGGTGTTCGTGATTAGTAAAATTAAAATGATTGATTACTGTTGCAGAAGTTATTTCTGCTGCAGATGAAATAAAATAGGTTGGTAATTGTTTTTCGCAAAGTTCCACTATATGCGAAGTGTTCGAACTATTGTATCCTCCCACCACAATGGCTATATCAGCTTTCTCCTGAAGCAGTCCGTATGTAGCTTCCTGGTTTTCGTTGGTAGCATAACACAAGGTATCTCTGGTGTCAGCAAAGTGATTCTTCAAATCAGCTTCCCCATATTTTTCCTGCATTATGTTTTTGAAATAATCAGCTATTTCCTGTGTTTCGGTAGCCAACATAGTGGTTTGATTAATCACACCAACTCTTTTTAAATGTTGCTTCGGGTCGAAATGGCAGCAGTATTTTCCTTTAAATGTTTGTTCAAATTCCTCAATTGTTTTTTTGCCTAAAATGTAATCTCCCAGAATTCGAGATTCGTGAATGTTCTTGACAATAATAGAAGGTGCTTTCTTTTCACTGCGCGAAAATGTAGCACGAGTTTCTTCGTGATTAAACTTACCATGAATAATTATGGTGCTATTGTCTTCGCCTAGTTTCTCTGATTTTTTCCAGACTCTTTCCACAAAAGGGCAGGTGGTATCGTGTTTTCTGACATCGATGCCGAGGGTGTTTAGTTGTTCTTCAATTTCTAGTGTCGTGCCGAATGCGGGAATAATTACAATATCTTCTTTGGTTAATTCGCTGAAAGGGATGATTTGCTTGCCTGATGTGTCCATTAGAAACTTTACTCCGCGACTTACCAGGTCATTATTCACTTCCGGGTTGTGTATCATCTGGCTTAGTAAGAAAATCCTTTTATCAGGGTTTTCTTCTATGGCTTTATAAGATATTTCAATGGCATTTTCCACTCCGTAACAAAACCCGAAATGTCGGGAAATAAAAAAGCGGATGCTGCCGAAATCGAGCAAAGTAGGAGTAAAGTCCGTTTTGCGGGGGTCGTTTAGCTTTCGCAATTGTTTTATTCTCGAAATGATCGGACTTTTATAAAATTCCGGTATATCAAAAGTTTTCATTTATTCTTTATTCTGTTTCAAGGGCGTCAAATTTACAAATTAAACGAATGCCTCAACCGATTTAAAATTTATCAAACCATACTATCCTTTTCAAATTAATAATTTCAAGGAGAATGGCTGTTTTAGAGGATATGTTTTTACACCTGTGTTATCAACAATTAAATGTGAATGTATTTTATTTTGCCCGAATTTCGTTTCATCAATTAACTGTAATTTTACCCAAATGAAAAAACAAAAACCTTTGATATTAGTTACCAATGACGATGGCATTACTGCTCCCGGTATTGTGGCACTTGTAGAAGTAATGAAAACCCTTGGCGAGGTGGTGGTAGTGGCTCCCGACAAACCTCAGTCGGGTATGGGACATGCCATCACCATCAATTCTACTTTGCGTCTTCACCGAACCAAAACACATGGTATTGCCGAGGAATACAGTTGCAGCGGAACTCCTGTGGATTGTGTAAAGTTTGCCATAAATAAAGTGTTGAAGCGTAAACCCGACTTGTGTGTGTCCGGAATTAATCATGGCAGCAATATGTCGATAAACGTAATTTATTCGGGAACCATGTCGGCAGCTGTTGAAGGTGCTATCGAAGGTATACCTTCCATAGGGTTTTCTTTATGCGATTTTTCTATTGATGCTGATTTTGTACCGGCAAAAAAAATAATTAAAACCATTGTAGAAAATGTTTTGAAAAACTCATTGCCTAAAGACGTTTGTTTAAATGTGAATATTCCGAAATTGAAATACAACGAGATTGCAGGCATTAAAATCTGTCGTCAGGCTCGTGCCAGCTGGGTGGAGGAACTTGACGAACGCCACGACCCAAGCGGAAGAGCTTATTACTGGCTAACCGGAAAGTTTGAGAATTTTGAAAAGGGAAAAAAGGATACAGATGTGTGGGCTGTCGAAAATAATTTTGTTTCGGTGGTGCCGGTTCAGTTCGACCTTACAGCTCACAAGGCGATTAAGGAAATTCAAAATGATTGGAAACTTTAAAACCAATATCTAATTACAAAATTTGAGGTATGAAAGATTTTGATTTTGATAAAGTGTGGTTAGGAATAGTATACGGGCTCATCATTCCGCCTGTCATTTATTCTGCGTATTTGCTGCTGGTTACTCAGTACGATATTAAGCGAATTAACGTGAGTTTATGTATGGTGGCTAATTTGCTGCCGTTTTACCTTACGCTCAATAAAGAAAAATATAAAGCCACCAAAGGTGTGTTAATCGGTACGTTTATTTGGGCCGGTATTATTGCTTATTTTAGTTTGTTCACCGACCATCTTCATATTTTATAAATGAACTATTATATAATAGCAGGCGAAGCTTCGGGGGATTTGCACGCTTCTAATCTGATGAAGGAGTTGAAGCAACTCGACTCAAACTCTCGTTTTCGATGCTGGGGTGGCGATTTAATGCAAGCTCAGGGAGGTGAACTGGTGAAACATTATCGTGACTTAGCGTTTATGGGCTTTACAGAGGTGCTCATGAATTTGCGCACCATACTTGGCAATATCGACATGTGCAAAAAAGACATCCTGCTTCATCGTCCGGATGTATTGGTTTTGGTAGACTATCCGGGTTTCAATCTGAGAGTAGCTGAATTTGCCAAACAAAACGGCATCAAGGTGTATTATTATATTTCTCCTCAAATATGGGCATGGAAACAATCGAGGGTGCACAAAATAAAACGGGTGGTGGACAAAATGTTTGTTATTCTTCCTTTCGAAAAGGAGTTTTATAAACGTTTTGATTTCGATGTTGATTTCGTTGGTCATCCATTGTTAGATGCCGTTTCAAATTATTCCGAACAAAAGGATGTAAAGGCCGTTCAAACGGATAAACCGATTATTGCTCTGCTGCCGGGTAGCCGCAAACAGGAAATAGCTACTATGCTTCCGCTTATGCTGTCCATGAAAAAGCAGTATCCCGATTTTCAGTTTGTCATTGCCGGAGCGCCTTCTCAGCCGGAGGAGTATTACCGCACCTTTATTGGGGATGCTGATGTGAAAATTGTATTTGGAAAAACATATAATTTGCTTCAACAGGCGCATGCGGCTTTGGTTACTTCGGGCACTGCTACTTTAGAAACAGCTTTGTTCAATGTGCCCGAAGTGGTTTGTTACAAAGGCGGAGCTATATCATTTGCTATTGCCAAACAGTTGGTAAAAGTGAAATACATTTCGTTGGTCAATTTAATTATGGACAAAGAAATAGTGAAAGAACTTATACAAAACGAACTGAACGAAGCGAATTTAAAAACCGAATTAGATAAATTATTAAATCCGGTAACGCGGAATAATATGTTAGAAAATTTTGCGCTCTTACGTGCCAAACTGGGTGGAGCAGGGGCATCGCGTCACACAGCCGAATTAATGATTAAATACTTAAACCAACTAAATTAAAAGTGATGTTGCTTCTGTCCGTGTTAGTCTTATCACTGCCGGATTAGCGAAGCTGAAGAAATTGAAATGAAGAAAATATATTTACCACTCCTCTTAACGGTTGTTCTGTTCTCCTCTTTTATAAGGCCCGAAAACCCGGCTAATGTGAGCATACGCATCCTTACCACCAAGGTGATTTCCACCTTTGCTTTTTCGCCTACATCGGGCGATTATCTGGTGTATGCCGATGAACAGCTTATCAAAGATTACGACCCAACCGGTATTTTTCAAATGAATATTGAAAAAGATTCTATACTTCTCAAAACATTTGAACGTACTATAGGACGTTTTGCTTCCATCAAATTTTATTCGAAAGAAAAACAGGGTGAGTTTAAAATAAAATCGGTGGTGCCTCAAAGCAGGGTGAGGACTTATGATGGAAATATGGAAGTAGGTTTAACGGCCGACAAATCGCAGTTTCTGATTGTAAATAAAGTTCCTCTCGAAAATTATATTGCCGGTGTGGTGCAGTCGGAAGCCGGCAAAAACATAAGCCTGGAGTATTATAAATTGCAAGCCATTCTTTGTCGTACGTTTTTATTATCCCATATCAATCGTCACGAAGCCGAGGGTTTTCAGTTATGCGATGATGTGCATTGTCAGGCTTATCTCAACAAAGCCACCGAAGCCAATATTGTTAAAGGAGTGTTCGAAACCAAGGGCCTTGTTATTGTCGATAACGACTTAAATCTGATTACTTCTGCATTTCATTCCAATTGCGGAGGTGTAACCTGCAATTCTCAGGATGTATGGTCTATCTCTACTTCCTATCTCAAATCGGTGAAAGACACTTTTTGTATTCATAGTTTTAATGCTGTTTGGCAACGCACCATTCCGCTCGAAGACTGGAAAGCATATTTGCAACTCAAACATAAATTGCCGGTTGACGACAGTGCTAAATTTTTAGGCACTACTTCCTTTACTCAGGCCAATGGGCGATCTACTTATTTCACCGACCGCAATCTTAAAATTCCACTCAAAACCATTCGTGCCGATTTTAAACTTCGTTCCACTTATTTCTCCATCGAACAAATTGGCGATTCCATTCGTTTCAATGGGCGGGGTTACGGACACGGTGTGGGGCTTTGTCAGGAGGGCGCTATGCGGCAAGCGGTGCTTGGGTATTCTTTTCGGTCAATTCTTAACTACTATTATAAGGATGTTCATCTGGTCGATTTGTCTGCTCTCAATTATTTTACTCAGGAGTAATTATATTCGTTCATCATTCTAGTATTATCAATCACCAATCACCAATCACCAATCACCAATCAACATTCACCAATCAACATTCACCAATCTTTTATTTCCTTACCTTCGTGCCCTTAGCGCCTTAGTGGTTACATTTTTTCTATGAATAAATTTTTTATTCTTTTCATTTTCCTCTTTTCTATTGTCGGCAGGGCTTTTGCCCAAACCGATACCACTGCGCATACTCCTCCATCCATCGCTGTCTCCTCTCCTCAATTACCCTTTAATAAAAAACGTTTAGCACTTGTGGTATCCACCGAATCGGCTTTATACGCTGGTTCCATGATTGGTCTCAACGAATTATGGTATAAAGATTATCCCCGTTCTTCTTTTCATTTTTTTGACGATAACCAAGAATGGATGCAGATGGACAAATGCGGACACCTTACCACTGCTTATTACATAGGGCGGGTGGGCATAGATATGATGAAGTGGAGTGGAGTGGAGCGCAAAAAAGCCATCTGGTACGGAGGTATGGTAGGCTCCGTTTATCAAAGCACCATCGAAGTGCTCGATGGCTTTTCTTCCGAATGGGGTTTCTCTCTTGGCGATTTTACGGCCAATACGCTTGGCTCCCTTATGGTAGTGGGCCAGCAACTGGCCTGGAACGACCAGCGAATGGTGCTCAAATTCTCCTTCCAGCCCAGCGTTTATGCTCCTTATCGCCCCAATGTGCTTGGAAAAGATTTACAAGAAAACATACTTAAAGATTATAACGGACAAACATATTGGCTTTCTGTCAATCCTGCCGCCTTTATGTCTCACCAAACTCGTTTCCCCAAGTGGCTCAATATAGCAGTGGGTTATGGTGCCGAAGGTATGACTGGTGCGTTTGCCAATCCGCTTTACATAGATGCCAGCGGCACACCAGTTAATTTTGAGCGCTACCGACAGTTTTATCTTTCCTTCGACATCGACCTTACTCGCATCAAATCCAAATCCACTCTTCTCAACACTATTTTTAATACCATTGGTTTTATCAAAATTCCTGCTCCCTCCCTCGAGTTTAGCAAAAACGGAATCTCCGGAAATCTAATTGGGTTTTGAGTTTAAATATATTCAGTTCAAAGTTGAGTGGTAGGTAGTAGGCAATTGTGCAATTAGGCAGTAGGCAATAACGAGTAGGCAATAAACATTACACAACAAAAAAGCCCCGAACATCTCCGCCCGGAGCCCCATTCATAATTTATAACTCATCTTTTATACTTTCTTCTACTCCTTCACAATCTTCTTCCTACTTACATCTTTCTCCGTCTCCACCTCCACAAAGTACATCCCTTTTGGCAAGTTGCCAACATCTATTTCAGTTTGTGTATTGATTATTTTATTTGAAAAAACTTTTTCTCCAACAATATTATAAACAGTTAAAACTCCTTCTCCTTTTAATAAAGTAACAGTAAGGTTTGTTTTTACAGGATTTGGATACACATTAATATTAGATACCTTAATATTTTCCTGTATTCCATTTAATGAATCGCATGGAGCCAATAATACATCGTCAATGTAATACGATGCAAAGCAGGCAATGGTGCTAGTTGTCCATCCAGTGAAAGTTGCCACTGAAGTCGTGCTGTCTTTAAAATTTCCAATAACTATATATTTTTCACCTCCTAATGCTGTATAGTTCCCAGCAATTAAAGTCCAACCATTTCTACTACTCAAACTATTTGTAGCAGCATTTTCAAATTGAGGAGAAACGGGCAATGGGCAAAACCAGCATGTATTATCATGCAATGGAGTCGGTGAAAAGAAGACTCCAATATCGTTACAAACATATTGGCAACTATCACCCGCACTCACAAAAAATCGTATGCAATAGGTTACGTTTGTAACTAAAGTATCTAATAATTGTACCTGAATATATTCACGGGCATTATCCGCAGACGGATTAATTAATGAGTGTGTATAGGTTACTATTGTTGCATAGGCATTTCCTGAATGGGCAAGTTCGTAGCCAGCATAATTACTTGGAATACTGAGATGGTTCATAGAAACTGTATCGCAAACATTCATATAATCGGGAGTAGATATGGAAACGGGCGTGTTCCAAGGTGTAGCAAAAGTAATTTGCCCTGTTATAAAAGGGCAAGTATCGTATAACTCAAAACTTGGATTAGGTACAAGATTAGTTTGCGCCTCTAAACTTGCTATACCATAAATAAAACATGCTGATAATATTATTTTTTTCATTGTTTTATTTTTACACCCCCGTAGGCGCGAAGCTGAAGCGTTGAAAAGTGCGCTGGAGCTTCGTGACATAATAATTTGGTAAGTTGTACTTACCTAAAATAAAATTCATATTCTTTCTGTTTATTAAATCTCACCTTTGCAGGTGTTTTTCCCACTGCAAACCGAACCCGGTTTAAATTTCCTCCCACAAATATACTATAATTATATACCCATCTAAAAAATCAATCCCACCAATTTCTGAGCGGGATGTTTTTTTATAAATCTAACCTATTATACGTGCCAAGAGGAAACCAAGTACCCATCTCGGGTGCCGGGTTCTCCATCTCGGGTGCCGGGTACTCCATCTCGGGTGCCGAGTACTCCATCTCGTGTGCCGAGTACTCCATCTCGGGTGTCGAGTTCTCCATCTCGGGTGTCGAGTTCTCCATCTCGGGTGTCGAGTACTCCATCTCGGGTGCCGAGTACTCCATCTCGGAAGCCGAGTACTCCGTCTTGGGTGCCGAGTACTCCATCTCGGGTGCCGAGCACTCCATCTCGGGTGTCGAGTACTCCATCTCGGGTGCCGGGTTCTCCATCTCGGGTGTCGAGCACTCCGTCTCGGGTGCCGAGTACTCCATCTCGGAAGCCGAGTACTCCGTCTTGGGTGTCGAGTACTCCATCTCGGAAGCCGAGTACTTCGTCTCGGGTGCCGAGTACTCCGTCTCGGGTGTCGAGTACTCGGTTTAGGAAATGGGGTATAAATGAATGCCTCTGTAGGGGTAGTAAATTTTCGCCTTTGTTGGTGTTCCTAACTTACTCTTCAAAATTTGCAGAAACGATGCCTTTGCAGGTGTTTTTCCACCTGCAAACCGAATCCACTTTAAATTTCCTCCCACAAATATACTACTAATATTATATAAGGATTAAATAAAATCCTGTCCCAACCTTCACCTTCTGGCCCCCCTCTCCTTTTTCAAGGAGAGGGGCCGGGGGTGAGGTAAAAAAATCCCCCCCCCCTTCAGAGCAGGATTTTCCCTTCATTCGTAAATTCCTCCCATCACCCCGAGCCTGTCGAAGGGTTTTTTTATAAAATTTTCATTCTACAATTCTAAAAATCTACAATTCTACAATTCAAAAAACTCATTCAAGTCCATCTTTTCAAATTCCATGTCCGTTTTTTCTAATAGCATGTCCGACTTTTTCAATAGCATGTCCGGTTTTTATCATTCCATGTCCGGTTTTTAACATTTCATGTCCGACTTTTCACTTTCCATGT